>NZ_MOMC01000086.1 GCF_001983105.1 Pseudofrankia asymbiotica
CAGCCTTCGGACCAGCCGGTGCCGTCGGCGTTGGCGGCGAAGGATTTGCAGCGTCCGTCGGGTGCGAGGCCGTTCAACCGCGAGAACTCCACGAAGACATGTGGCCCCGCCATGACCGTGACGCCGCCGGCGAGGGCGAGGGTGGATTCGCCGGATCGTAGGGATTGGGCGGCGAGGTGGATGGCGACGAGGGAGGAGGAGCAGGCGGTGTCGACGGAGATGGCCGGGCCCTGGAGCCCGAACGTGTACGCCACCCGCCCGGACGCCACGCTGGAGAGGTTGCCCGCCAGCAGGAGGCCCTCGTATTCCTCGGGGCTGCTGGGGAGCCGCGCGGCGTAGTCGTCGTACATCACTCCGGTGAAGACGCCGGTGCGGCTGCCGCGCAGGGTGGCCGGGTCGATGCCCGCGTCCTCGAACGTCTCCCAGGTCGTCTCCAGCAGGAGCCGGTGCTGCGGGTCCATTGCGGTGGCCTCGCGCGGGGAGATGCCGAAGAAGGCCGCGTCGAACTGGTCGGCGTCGTGCAGGAAACCGCCGTGACGGGTGTAGGTGGTTCCTGGGGCGCGAGACTCCGGGTCGAACAGTGCCTCCAGGTCCCAGCCGCGGTTCGTCGGGAACTCGCTGATCGCGTCGACGCCTTCGGAGACCAGCCGCCACAGGTCCTCCGGCGAAGCCACCCCACCCGGCAGCCGACACGCCATGCCCACGACCGCGATCGGCTCCGTCTCGCTCGTGACGACGCGTGCCGCGCCCGTCGGCCTGGCCGGCTCGGTCGAGGGGTGCGCGGCGGCCACGGTCTCGACCAGATGCCGGGCGAGCGCGTCGGGGGAGGGATACTCGAAGACCGCGGTAGCCGGTAGCCGGAGCCCGGTGACCTGGTTGAGCTGGTTGCGCAGCTCCACCCCGGTCAGTGAATCGAGCCCGATCTCCCGGAAGGCCAGCGTCGACGGGATCTCGCCGCCGTCCGCGTGGCCGAGCACGGCGGCCACCAGATCGCGCACCATCGTGAGCGCGGCCGCGGCACGCTCGTCCTCGGCGAGCGCGGCGAGGCTGTCCGCCCAGGACTCGCCGGACCCGCCGGACTGATGCACGGGGCCGACCCGTGTCCTGCCCGGACGGCGGGCACGGCGGCCAGCGGGCAGCAGGGCGCGCAGCAGCTCGAGTGGATCGTCCCCACCGTCACGCGCGGCCGCGAGGTCGAGAGCGGCGGGAACATACAGCGCCTCCTGCCCGCCGAGTGCCGCGTCGAAGAGCGCGAGCCCTCGTTCGGCGGCCAGCGGCGCGATGCCCGATCGGGCCCAGCGGGACCGGTCGGCTTCCGTGAGCCCGCCGCCCATCCCTGCGGCCACGCCGCCGGCGGCGGTGACGTCCGCCCACAGCCCCCAGGCGAGCGACGTGGCGGGCATCCCGCGGGCGCGGCGGCGGGCGGCGAGCGCGTCGAGGGCGGCGTTGGCCGCCGCGTAGTTGGCCTGTCCCGCGGTGCCCATCAGGCCGGAGATCGAGGAGAACAGGATGAACGCGCTCAGCGGCCGGTTGGCGGTGAGTTCGTGCAGGTTCCAGGCACCGCGCACCTTGGGGCGCATCACCGCGTCGACCTGCTCGTCGGTGAGCGTGGTGACCGTGGCGTCATCGAGGACACCCGCGGTATGGATCACCGCGCTGAGCGGGTGCTCCTCGGGGATGCCGGCCAGCATCGCCGCGACGGCCTCGCGATCCGCGACGTCGACCGCCACGACGGAGACCTGGGCGCCCAGGAGGGTGAGGTCATCGACGAGCCTGTCCACACCGGGGCTGTCGGGGCCGCGGCGGCTGCTCAGGACGAGACGCCGCACCTGGTGCCGGCTGACGAGATGGCGGGCGAGGAGACCACCGAGCCCGCCGGTGCCTCCCGTGATCAGAACGGTGCCTTCGACGGAAGGGCCGTCAGCGCCAACCAGGGAGCCGAGATCGACGGGGGGCCGCGCCTCGTCCGCGGGGACGCGGGCCAGGCGCGGGACGAGCGGGACTCCGCCGCGCACGGCGACCTGCGCGTGCCCCCCGTGCGTCATGGCAGGCAGCACGGCGACGTCGTCCGCGGGTTCGAGATCTACGAGCAGGAACCGGCCCGGATGCTCGGTCTGCGCCGAGCGGACCAGGCCCCACACGGCGGCCGCGCCCAGATCGGTCACGTCCTCGCCGGCCCTGGTGGAGACCGCCCCTGTGGTCACGAACGCCATGCGGGCGTGCTCGAGCCGGGGCTCCGCCAGGAACCGGCGGACGGCCCTGGCCGCGTCCATCGCCGCGGCCGAAGCGGTCGGGGTGGCAGCGCCTGGGGCGTCGCCACGGACCCGGACGACGACCACGTCCGTCCTGTCGCCGTCCGGCGGTTCCGCGCCGATAGCCTCGCGCCAGCGCGCCGTGTCGAGCCGGGTCGCCGGGCCGGTCGCCACGGGTTCCCACGCCACGGCGAACAGGCCGTCGCCGTCGTCGTCCGCCGTCGGGGCGAGCCGGCTGCGCGCGGCGGGGCGCAGGGCGAGCGACTCGACGGTCGCGACCAGCGCCCCAGTGGGATCGGCGAGGGCGAGGGAGACATCCCCGAGCGCCGAATCGGCCCCGAGCTCGGGGAGGCCCGAGATCCGGACCCGCAACGTGGTCGCGCCGCGGGCGCCAGGGAAGGCCCGGGTCCAGGTGAAGGGCAGCAGGATCTCCGCGGGAGAGACCTCCCGCGCGGCCTCGAGCACGAGAGGATGCAGCGCCGCGTCGAACAGCGCCGGGTGGACGGCGAAGCGATCGGCGTCCATCCCGGCCTCGGGGGGCAGCGTCACCTCGGCGAAGAGGTCGGAGCCCGCCCGCCACCTGGCCGTCAGCCCCGCGAAGGCCGGCCCGTAGGCGTAGCCGAGCTCGGCCAGCCGGTCATACACGCCGTCGGGCGGCTCGGCGACGGCGCCCGCCGGCGGCCACCGCAGCGCCCACGCGGCGTCCGATGCCTGGTCGCCCACCGCCGCGGCGAGGGTCCCCGACGCGTGGCGTGTCCACGGCCGCTCGTCGCCCTCCGGACGCGAGTGGACACGCAGCCGTCGGGCGCCGTCGGGACCGGGGGCCTCGACGGTGACCTGTATGACCACCGCCTGCCGTTCGGGCATGATCAGCGGAGCCTCGAGCACGAGGTCCTCCACCAGCTGCGCGCCGGCATGCTCGCCGGCCGTGAACGCGAGGTCGAGGAACGCGGTGGCTGGCACCAGCACACTGCCGCCGATCGTGTGATCGGCGAGCCAGCCGTGCTCCGCCAGGGAGAGCCGGCCCGTGAGCACGACCTCCTGACGGTCGGCGAGGTCGACGGCGGCCGTGATCATCGCGTTCCCCGTCGTCGTCAGCCCGAGGCCTCGGGCGTCGGCCGGTGACGTCGCCGGGATCCAGTACCGCCCGCGCTGGAACGGGTAGGTGGGCAGGTCGACGGCCCGCCCCGCCGGGAAGAAGCTCGTCCGGTCCAGCGGTGCGCCGAGCGTGTGCGCCGCGGCGGCGCCGGCCACGAACGCCTCCGGCTCTGGCCGGTCGGCGCGCAGCAGGGGCACGGCCACGGACCCGGCCCCCGTGAAGGACCTGGTGGCCAGCGGCGAGAGCACGGCGTCTGGCCCCACCTCGACGAACACCGAGGTGCCCTGGGCCTCCAGATGGCGGACGGCGTCCGCGAAGCGCACGGTCTCGCGAATCTGGCGTGCCCAGTAGTCGGGCGAGCTCAGCTCGTGGTCGTCGAGGGCGGCGCCGGTGACCGTGGAGACGACCGGAATGTGGGCCGGGCGGAACGTCATGGTCGAGGCGAAGGCCCGGAACTCCTCGAGGATCGCGTCCATGTGCGGCGAATGGAACGCGTGACTGACCGACAGGTCACGCGTGCGGCGACCGCGCCCACGCCACAGCGCGGCGACACGGCGCACGGCGGCCTCGTCACCCGCGATCACGACGGAGCGAGGCGCGTTGACGGCGGCGATCGCCACCCGCTCCTCGTCCCCCCGCAGGGAGTCCGCGACCTCGCCCTCCGATGCCTCCAGCGCGACCATCGCGCCAACGGCCGGAGTCGACTGCATGAGCCGCCCGCGCGTGGCCGTGAGCGCGGCGGCGTCCTCCAGCGAGAGCACCCCCGCCACGTGCGCCGCGGCGATCTCCCCGACGGAGTGGCCCGCCACCATGTCGGGGCGCAGCCCATGCCGCCACGCCAGCCGGAACAGCGCGATCTCGAGCGCGAGGAGGGCCGGCTGGGTGTAGGCCGTCTGGCCCAGGAACGTGGCCTCGTCGGAGCCCGCCTCCGCGAACATCGCGGTGCGTAGGCTGATGTCGAGGTGGGGGTCGACGGCGTCGACGACCTCGTCGAGGGCGGTGGCGAAGACCGGGGCGTGCGCGTACAGCTCCCGGCCCATGCCGGCGCGCTGAGATCCCTGGCCGGTGAACAGGAACGCGGTCACGTCGTTGCCCGCCTCGCTGACGACGAGATTGGGCGCTCGGCGCCCGTCCGCCAGCGCGTCGAGACCGGCAAGAAGGTCATCGGAGGTCGCGCCGACGATCGCGGCGCGATGCCGCAGACTGGTCCGGGTGCTCAGGGACAGGCCAACGTCCGGCAGGGACGCGAGCTTGCGCGGATGGGCGCGCAGGTCGTCGCGCAGCTGCCCCGCCCGTGCGCGCAACGCGGGCTCGCTGTTGGCCGACAGCGGCCACGGAACCACTTCGGAGCGCGGCGAGCCCGAGCCGCCCCCGTCCCCTCGGGCCTCGGCCGCGCCGGCCTCGGCCGCTTGGGGATCATTTTCCTCGACGATGACGTGCGCGTTGGTGCCGGAGATGCCGAAGGAGGAGACCGCCGCCCGGCGGAGTTCGCCGGTCCGCGGCCAGGGACGCGGCTCCTGGAGCAGCTCCACGGCGCCGGACGACCAGTCGACGTGCGGGGTGGGTTCGTCCGCGTGCAGCGTCCTGGGCAGGAGACCGTGCCGGATGGCCTCCACCATCTTGATCAGTCCGCCGACCCCGGCCGCCGCCTGCGTGTGGCCCGTGTTGGATTTCAGCGACCCCAGGTAGAGCGGCGCCCGCCCGGCACGGTGGCGGCCGTAGGTGGCCAGCAGCGCCTCGGCCTCGATCGGGTCGCCGAGCCGGGTGCCGGTGCCGTGGGCCTCGACGGCGTCCACGTCGGCCGGAGTGAGCCCGGCGTCGTCCAGCGCCTGCCGGATGACCTCTTCCTGGGCCGGGCCGTTCGGGGCCGTCAGCCCGTTGGAGGCGCCGTCGGAGTTGACGGCGCTCCCGCGGACGACGCCGAGCACCCGGTGCCCGTTGCGGCGGGCCTCGGAGAGGCGCTCCAACACCAGCACGCCCACCCCTTCCGCCCACGAGGTGCCGTCGGCGGCGGCGGAGAACGCCTTGGAACGACCGTCGGGAGCCAGCCCGCCCTGACGGGCGAACTCGACGAACATCCCGGGCGTGGACATGACGGTCACGCCCCCGGCGAGCGCGAGCGTCGACTCGCCCGCGCGTAGCGAGCGCGTCGCCAGGTGAAGTGCGACCAGTGAGGAGGAGCAGGCCGTGTCGACGGTCACCGCCGGCCCGTTCAGTCCTAGTTGGTAGGCGATCCGTCCGGACATCACGCTGGGCGTCGTTCCGGTCAGCAGATGGCCTTCGACCGCGCCGAACCCCTGGTGCATTCTCGGGCCGTAGTCGAACGCGGTCGCGCCGACGAACACCCCGGTGCGCGTGCCGCGCAGGGCGGCCGCGTCCAGCCCCGCCCGCTCCACCGCCTCCCACGCCGTCTCGAGCAGCACGCGCTGCTGGGGATCCATGCCCAGCGCCTCCCGCGGCGAGATGCCGAAGAACGCCGCGTCGAACCAGGCGGCCTCGCGCAGGAATCCACCGGACCGCACCGCGCCGCGGCCGTCCCCCGCCGGGCCCGGTCCGGCCAGGTCGGCGTCCCAGCCTCGATCGGTGGGGAAGCCTGAGATCGCGTCGTGGCCGGCGGAGACGAGTTCCCACAGCTGCTCGGGCGACTCCACACCGCCGGGGTAGCGACAGGCCATCCCGATGATGGCGATCGGTTCACGGGACGCCTGGGAAGGGTCCGCCGCGCCGAGGGCGGACTCGTCGGCTCCCCTCGGGGCCGCGAGGACCGTGCGCAGGTAGGCGGTGAGCCGGGCTGGTGTCGGATGGTCGAAGAGCAGCCCGCTCGGCAGCCGCAGCCCGGTGGCGGCCGACAGCGCGTCGCGTAGCTCCACCGACATCAGAGAGTCGAGGCCCAGGTCCCGGAAGGAGGCGTTCAGGTCGAGGCGGTCGCCGCCGACGTGCCCGAGGACCTCGGCGAGCCGGCCGGCGACCAGCGCGCCGGCCGCCGCGGCCGGCGGTCGGCCCTCGGCGACCAGCGCGTCGGCCGCCGCGGCCGGCGCCGGCTCGGCCGCGACCAGACCGGGTGCCGCCGACGCGGCCTCCGTCGATTCGGGTGCCGGGGACGCGGTGGGCGTGGCCACCGGGCCGTCGAGGTCGAACCAGTGCCGGTCACGTTGGAACGGGTAGGTGGGCAGCGCGACCCGGCGGCCGTCGCGGCCGTCATATGCCTGCTCCCAGTCGACGTGGACGCCGCGTACGAAGGCCGTGGCGAGCGCCGCCAGCAGCGTCGGGGCCTCGGGCCTGCCTCGGCGCGTCGCCGCCACGGCCGTGACCTGCTCCGGATCGAGCACGGAGTCGGCCACCATCGCCGCGCAGACCCCGTCCGGGCCCAGCTCCAGGAACGTGCCCGTGCCCGCGGCCTCGAGGGCTCGCGCCGCCGCCATGAAGCGCACCGGTCGCCGAACCTGCTCCACCCAGTAGTCGGCCGTCGACCAGGACCCGGCGGCCACCGCGCCTCCGGTCACCGTGGAGACGGCCGGGATCGCGGGCTCGCGGTAGGTGAGGGTCTCGGCCACGGCGCGGAAGTCGTCGAGCATGCCGTCCATGAGCGGGGAGTGGAAGGCGTGCGAGACCGAGAGGTGCCGGGTGCGCCGGCCGCGGCCGTGGAAGCGCTCCGCGACCCTGAGGACAGCCTGCTCGTCACCGGCGAGAACGACCGCGCGCGGACCGTTCACGGCGGCGATCGCCAGCGGGGCGGCGGCCGCCTCGCACCAGGGCAGCAACTCGTCCTCGGTCGCCTCGATCGCGACCATGGCTCCGCCCGCGGGCAGCGCGCCCATGCCGCGGCCGCGGGCGGCCACCAGCGTCGCCGCGTCGGCCAGGGACAGTACGCCGGCCACGTGCGCCGCCGTGATCTCACCGATGGAGTGCCCGGCCACCCGGTCGGGACGCACTCCCCACGCCTCGACCAGCCGGTACAGCGCGACCTCGACGGCGAACAGGGCCGGCTGGGTGAAGGCGGTACGGTCGAGGTCGTCGCCGGCGGCGATGACCTCACGCAGCGACCGCCCCAGCAACGGGTCGAGATGGGCCGCCACCGCGTCGAAGGCCGCGGCGAAGGCGGGGAACGCCGCGTGGAGCTCGAGTCCCATCCCCACGCGTTGCGCGCCCTGGCCGGTGAAGACGACGGCGAGTCCGGCGGGTTGCGCCGAGCCGGCCAGCACCGCCGGGCTCGTGGCCCCGGCGGCGAGTGAGGCCAGGCCCGCCAGCGTCTCCTCTCTGCCCCGCGTGAGGACGACTCCACGATGTTCGAACAGCGTCCGGGTCCGGAGAAGGGACCAGCCGGCGTCGTCCGGCCGTATCCGCGGGTCGTCCGACAGCGCCGAGCGCACCCGCTCGGCCTGAGCACGTAGCGCCGCTGGTGTCCGTCCGGAGACGATCAATGGCATGGCGGCCTCGTCGGCCTCGTCAGCGGTGGCGGCCTGCGCACCCATGGCCGCCCGTGCGTCCGGGGGTTCGAAGCGGCTGATCGGGCTCTCGGTCACCACCACGTGCGCGTTCGTGCCGCCCATCCCGAACGAGGAGACGCCCGCGACCAGCGCTCGGTCGGGACCCGGCCAGTCGGTCAGCTCGCTTTGCACCGTGAGCCCGAGCTCGGACAGCGGAATCCGCGGGTTCGGCGTGTCGAAGTTCAGGCTCGGTGGCAGGCGACGGTGCGTCAGGCTCAGCAGGGTCTTGAGTAGGCCGACCAGCCCGGCCGCTCCGCCGAGATGGCCGACATTGGTCTTGACGGATCCGACGCGCAGAGGGTTCGCCGCCGCCCGGCCCTCGCGGAACACCGCGCCGAGCGCGGCCGCCTCGATGGGATCACCGACCGGCGTGCCCGTGCCGTGCAGTTCCACGTACTGGGCCTCGCGTGGTTCCACGCCCGCCGACCGCCACGCCGAACGGATCACCTCTTCTTGCGCGGCCTGGCTGGGTACGGTCAGACCCGGCGTCGCRCCGTCGTTGTTCACCGCGCTGCCGAGCAGCAGCCCGTGGATCGGGTCCAGGTCGGCCAGGGCCTGGCTCAGCGGCTTGAGGATCACCGCGACGCCGCCCTCGCCGCGGACGAATCCGTTCGCGCGAGCATCGAAGGCGTACGTGGTGGCGTCCGGGGAGAGCCCACCGAAGCGCTCCTCAGCGAGGGCGCTCGCGGCGAGCAGGTTGAGGTTCACCCCGGCCGCGATCGCTGTGGTCGACTCGCCCGACCGCAGCGACTCGCAGGCCAGATGCACCGCCACCAGCGCCGACGACTGCGCCGTGTCCACCACCAGGCTCGGGCCACGCAGGCCGAGGTGGTAGGAGACCCGGTTCGCGATGATTCCCCGGCTCACCCCGGCCATGGTGTGCTGTGTGACCGCGGTACCGCCCCGCTGACCCACGAGAGCGGCGAAGTCGTCCCGCGGGCAGCCGACCACGACGGCGGTGGGTCCGCCGCGCAGTGCCGCCGGCGGGATGCCCGCGTTCTCGAGTCCCTCCCATGCCAGCTCCAGGACCAGGCGTTGCTGTGGGTCCATCGCCGCGGCCTCACGCGGCGAGATACCGAAGAACCCCGCGTCGAATTCATCGACGCGCGGGAGGAAGCCACCGAGGGCTGGGCCAGGCACCGCCGTGTCTCGGGGACGGTCCCAGCGGCCCTCGGGCACGGCGGCGATGGCGCTGGTGCCTTCGCGCAGCAGGCGCCAGAACGCGTCCGGGTCGGCGGCCGCCGGCAGGCGGCAGGCGATCCCGATGACGGCGATCGGTTCGCGCTGACCGGTCGGCGTTCCGGCGACGGCTTCCGCGGGGGTCGCCGCCGCGATGGGCGGTCCGTATGGTCCAGCCTCGTTCCGGTCCGGTAGCTTCGTCATCCGTTTCGACCGTCCCTCCCGCAAGAAGCCACTGAGTCGTCGTCATCCACGCGGCCGGCGAGGCGGCCCCGGACGAGAGCCGCGACGCCGGGCATGTTGTCGTTCAGGTAGAAGTGACCGCCGGGGAAGACCCGCGTGTCCGAGCCAGCCACGGTCCGGGTTCGCCACGCCTCGGCCTCGGGCGCGGTCACCAGTGGGTCGTCGTGGCCGCGCAGGACGGTGATGGGCATGGTGAGCCGCGGCGCTGGAAGCGGGCTGTACCTGCCCAGCGCGGCGTAGTCGGCCCGTAGCGCGGGCAGCGCGAGCTCGCGCAGCTCCGGGTCGTCGAGCACGGCCCCGACGGTTCCGCCGAGGCGACGGATCTCCCTGAGCAGCGCCATGTCGTCCGCCGGCACGGTCTGTCGCCCGTCCGGCTCAGGCGCCGCCCGTCCCGAGACGAACAGCCGGACGGGCCGAGGCAGCGAGTTCGCCGCGATCCGTACGGCCGTCTCGTATCCCACGATCGCCCCCATGCTGTGGCCGAACAGGGCGAACGGACGTGCCTGCGCGCCCAGCGCGTCGGCTACGCCGTCGGCGAGCGCGCGCAGGTCGCCCGCCGGCGGCTCGTCCCGCCGGTCCTGTCGGCCTGGGTACTGGACGGCGACCACCTCGACGTCGGGGGCCAACGCGAGCGCGAGGGGACGGTAGACGCCCGCCGAGCCTCCCGCGTGGGGAAAGCAGACCAGCAGGGGCGATCCCGCGTTCGCCGGCGCGAAGACACGCAGCCAGGTGCTCGACCGGCCCGTGGCTACCCGGATAGTCATGTGGGCGGGTTGCCGTGCTTGCGGGCTGGGATCTCGGCGTGTTTCGCCCGCAGCATGGCGAGCGCGCGGATGAGCGTCGCGCGGGTGTCGCCCGGGTCGATGACGTYGTCGACCAGCCCCCGCTCCGCGGCGTAGTAGGGGTGCATCAGCTCGGCCCGGTACTCCTTGACGAGGCGGGCCCGCGTCTCCTCGGGATCGTTGGCTCCCGCGATCTGCCGGCGGAACACGATGTTCGCCGCGCCCTCGGCGCCCATCACGGCGATCTCGTTGGTCGGCAGCGCGAACGACAGGTCGGCGCCGACCGAGCGCGAGTCCATGACGATGTAGGCACCGCCGTATGCCTTGCGCAGGATCAGCGAGATGCGTGGCACGGTCGCGTTGCAGTAGGCGTAAAGCAGCTTCGCGCCGTGGCGGATGATGCCACTGTGCTCCTGGCCGACTCCGGGGAGGAAGCCTGGCACGTCGACCAGCGTCRCGAGCGGAATGCTGAACGCGTCACAGAACTGGACGAATCGCCCGGCCTTCTCGCTCGCGTGGATATCCAGGACACCGGCTTTCGACAGCGGCTGGTTGGCGACAAGACCGACGACATGGCCGCCGAGCCTCGCCAGCACGCACACGATGTTGGTGGCCCAGGTCTCGTGGATCTCGAACACTTCGCCGTCGTCGGCGATCTCTTCGATAACGGAGCGGATGTCGTACGRCTGGCTCGGCTCGACCGGCACCAGATCGAGCAGGGAGTCGGTCCTGCGCTCGGGTGAGTCCGTGCTGGCGGCGACCGGTGGCATCTCCCCGTTGTTCGCGGGAAGCAGCGAGAGCAGGTAGCGGACGTCCTCCAAGCAGGCGTGCTCGTCGTCATGGACGAAGTGGGCGACTCCGGAAGTGGCGGCGTGCACGTCGGCACCGCCGAGACCGTCCAGCGAGATCTCCTCCCCGGTGACGGCGCGGATGACATCGGGGCCGGTGATGAACATCTGTGAGGTCTGGCGGACCATGAAGACGAAGTCGGTGAGAGCGGGGCTGTAGGCCGCGCCTCCGGCGCAGGGGCCAAGGATGACGCTGATCTGGGGGATCACCCCCGACGCCCGGGTGTTGCGCTGGAAGATGCCGCCGTAGCCGGCCAGGGCGGAAACACCCTCCTGGATCCGGGCACCCGCGCCGTCATTCAGCGAGACCAGCGGCGCTCCCGCGGCCAGCGCCAGATCCATCACCTTGTGAATCTTTGTCGCGTGGGCCTCGCCGAGCGCGCCGCCGAAGATACGGAAGTCGTGTGCGTAGAGAAAGATCGTACGGCCGTACACCGTTCCCCAGCCGGTGATGACGCCGTCGGTATAGGGGCGGACATCGTCGAGCCCGAAACCAGACGCCCGGTGACGGCGCAGTGGTTCGATCTCCTGGAAAGATCCGTCGTCCAGCAGGAGCTCGATCCTTTCACGCGCGGTCAGCTTGCCACGCGCGTGCTGGCGATCCGTGCCGGTGGGATCCGGCCCCAGTTGCGCCTGCTTTCGCAGCTGGTTCAGCTCGGTGAGCAGGTCGCGGGCGGAGCCGCTCTGCCTGTGGTCCACTCTGGTCACGATGTGCTCGGCCTTCCCGCGTTAGCCGGTCGTGGGTCGTCGGTCGTCGGCACCGCCGGCGCGCCGCGTCCGGCCGGACCGCGACGCTGTTTAGAACCGACGCTGTGGCGCCGGTCCGGGGTGGCTCGACGCCTCTTGTCACCGACCGGACGACGTGCCCGGCGCTCCGCATCGAAGCTACATACAGCCGGAGAAGCCGCATCTCAGCGGCCGGTAAGTTTCCGTTAACGGCTCGGAATCGATATCAAGGTCACGGAGTTACCGGTCCGTAAGCCGGTCGTTAGCGCCACCGAAATACAGTTGGTGACAGCCGGAAGCATCCCGGAAGAACCTCGTGACAGGGAACGGTGAGCGATGACGGTCGCGGTTGATATGGGTGAACGGGCGCGAGAGGTCGTGGCGCATACCGAGCACTATGTGCGGGCGTTCAACGACGGCGACGCCGCGCTCGTCAACTCGATGTACACGCCGGAGGCGGTGGCGGTCTGGGAACCTGGGCAGCCGCTGACCGGGCAGGCACGCGCGGACTACGTGATTGAGTACCTCTCCCGACGGCCGAAGATACACACCACGACGCGGCAGTCATATGTCACCACCGACACCGCCCTGCTGATCGTGGACTGGGCCATCGCGACCACGGACGACACCGGCGCGCCGGAGCTGCTCACGGGGGTGGGCGTCGACGTGCTTCGCCGTGGCGATGACGGGCACTGGCGTTACGCCGTGGACGACCCATACGGCGACAGCGGCGAGTAGCGAACGCCGTCGGCTCATGGGACGCCGCCGGACGTGACCCTGCTGGGACGCCCTTGCCTCGCGGCACGGCGAGGCAAGGGCGGGCGCCGTCACTGGGCGCCGTCAACCGGGCGGGTCACTCTCTCGGCCGCGAGGTGACTGCTCGCCGTCTTTCAGCTGGTGCCGGGCGGGCACCAGCGCCCGTCTCCGGCGTGCTGCCGCCTTCTGGCACCGCCGGCGCCCCGCCCTGGGATCCAGAGACATCGCCGAGGCATGGGAGAAGAAGCCGATGGACCCGACCACCACCGAGAACGAGCTCGCGGAGCCACACCTGCGCGCGCTTCTGTCGACCGTCGGTCTCGACGTCGAATATGTCCGAGCCGCTGGCAACACGCTCTACCGACGGGGCGACGACGGCGAGGAGATCGCCGTGCTGGATCTCGCCGGCGGTTACGGGTCGCTTATGTTCGGCCACAACCACCCTCGGATCGTGGCGCGGGCCAGGAATCTCCTCGCGGAGGGGACGCCCGTGCACGCGCAGTTCTCCCGGCATCCCTATGCGAACGCGCTGGCCGCTCGGCTCAACCAGATTATTCAGCGGGAGCTTGGGCGGGACGAGCCCTACTATGCGATTTTCGCGAGCAGCGGGGCGGAGGCTGTCGAAGCGGCGATCAAACACGCGGAGATGGATCGGGGTATCCGGGCGGACGCTCTGATCACCGAGGTCGAGTCAAGTCTTGATGCCGTACATGCCAGGGCCGGCGAGGGTACGCTCAGGCTCGCGCCGCGGATCCTCGACCTGCTCGCGGAAATCGACGGGAGCGGCCAGGCGCGGTCCGACGCGACGCGGGTCCCGATCGATGGYGGAGGAGGCGATGGCGCGCGGGTCGCCGAAGCGGGGACGCTTGATCTGATCATCGGTGAGATCCGCCGCCACAACGTCGCGCAACGGGCTCGCGGTCCCTTGTTCCTCGCGCTCGAAGGGGCTCTGCACGGCAAGCTCGTCGGGTCGGTGCAGCTCACACACAATGTGGCCTACCGAACGCCGTTTCGGGCGCTGGCCGCGCAGGCGCGATTCGTCCCGTCGGAGGAGCCGGATGTCCTGCGCAAGACCGTCGAGAACGAACGGGCGGTGGTCCTGGACCTGGTGATTGACGCGKGAGTGCTCGACGTCGTCGAACGGCCGTATCCCGTTTTCTGCGCCTTCGTGCTGGAGCCGATCCAGGGTGAGGGCGGGATCAACCCGGTGTCCGAGCGCTTCACCCGGGAGATCCAGGAGATCTGCGAGTCGATCGACTGCCCGATCATCGTGGACGAGATACAGACCGGGATGGGGCGGACCGGAACGTTCCTGGCCAGTTCCGCGACGGGGCTGCTCGGCGACTACTACGTACTGGCGAAGAGTCTCGGCGGGGGAGTGGCCAAGGCTGCTGTGATGCTTGTCCGACAGACTCGTTACCGGGAGGCGTTCGAGCTCGTCCACAGTTCGACRTTCGCCAAGGACAGCTTTTCCTGCCACATAGCCCTCACCGTGCTGGACATGCTGGAAGCCGACGGTGGACGCGCCTATCAGGTCGCCGCCGAACGCGGCGATCGGCTGGCCGCGATGCTCCAGGGGGTGTGGGCGGACTTCCCCGACGTCGTCAGGGAGATCCGAGGCCGCGGGCTGATGCTCGGAATGGAGTTCATGGACCAGTCCGGCGCGTCTTCGTCGGCGATCCGGACTCAGGCCGAGGCCGGCTTCCTGGGATATGCCATCGCTGGTTACCTGCTGCGACTGCACAACATCCGGACCTTCCCGACCGCGAGCGCGGTGAATACTCTGCGCTTTGAGCCGTCGCTGCTCGTGACAGACGCGGAGATCGGGCAGCTCGAGGTCGGACTGCGTGTCGCCTGCGCGGTGCTGCGAAGCCAGGATGGAGAACGCCTGCTTCCACCGGCCTGACCCAGCCGCCGGGCACGCCGGGCAAGCACGACAAGCCTCTGAGGGGGGCCACGGCGACGCCGCCGTGGCGGCGCGCGGCTGTCAGTCCGCCGCCGCGGTCGGCGCCGACCGCGTCTCCGCCTCCTCGATTCGCCATCCGTCCGCGACGTCGGCTCGCCGATACCGCGCGGCGCTCAGCGCGGCACGGTGAGTGCTGCTATCGGTGATGACCTCCCCGGAGGGCACGACCTCAAGAAGCGCCACGGACTCCTCGAGGATGGCGCCGGTCACGGAGATCCGCGGCTGCCCGGTGCTGAGGGGGCGGCGTACCAGAGCATCGCCGGTGGAGACGGTCGCGAGGATGTCCATCGCCTCGAACGGGTGCTCGGCGGTGACGGGTGACAGGGAGGCCCGAACGGCCAGAGCGGCGTGCACCGCCCGTTCGGCGTCGTCCGAGGYGGTGCCCGTGGCGCCGAAAACAGCCATCGTCACCGTCCCGGTCGACGCGGTCACAAGTCCGTCGTACAACCGGATCTTGCTCCGGATCTCGGCGAGTGCCCAGGGCAGCACCTTGTCCAGGTAGTCGGCGCGGTGTGTGGCCCGAAACCGGATCTTGACCAGCACGATGCTGACGCGCCTGYGCTCCACGGTCTCACGGGGGACGGGAGCGCTGGGTCCCCCCGCGCGGGACATCGAGATGACGGGCGTGACGGGCGTCGGCGCCTTCACGTTGGATCTCGACATGGGTTCCAACCGGTCTGGCCGGGCGGAACCTGCCAGCGGAGGACCGCTCCTGTCACGGTCGGCCCGCCCGGTCGGGGCATCGGCCGGAACGGAAACGCGGTTCGCCCACGGCCTCGCCGCCGCCTCCGCGTCCTGGCCGCCCATCCGAAGCAGCACGGGATCATGGCTGAGGATCGCCTGTTGAAGGTCCTGTAGAGCGCGGCCGGGCTCCAGGCCGAGATCACCAATCAGCGCCGAGCGAATACGGGAGTACACAGCCAGTGCGTTCGCGTGCCGCCCGCTTCGGTACAACGCGATCATCAGCTGGGCGCACGAGCGTTCACGCAGCGGCTCGCTCTTCACCAGAGCCTCAAGCTCGGCGAGTACCGCCTGATGCCGGCCGGATGCGAGTTCCGCCTCGAAGAGGTCCTCGAGGGCGTCGAGCCGGGTGCCCTCGAGGGTGGAGAGCTCCGGCCATTGGATCCCCGMCTCGACGAGATCGGCGAGAGCCGGCCCCCGCCACAGGTCCAGAGCACCGCGCAGGGTCCGCGCGGCGGCCTGAGGTGACCCCTTGGCGAGTTCGGTCCGGCCGGTCTCGAGCGCGGCCTGGAAACGCAGCAGATCGATCTGGCTCGGGTCGGCGCGCAACATGTACCCGGGAGGCTGGGTGAGCAGCGAGGCCGGTCGGCCCTCGAAGCCGGCGGCCGCGAGGGCGCGACGCAGTCCCCAGACCGAATTCTGAAGTATCTGGCGGGCCGATACGGGGGCCTGGTCGTCAGGCCACAGGACATCCAGCAGCTGGCTCGTCGCCACGGTGCGGTTGGCATGCAGAAGCAGAAATCCGAGAGTTGTTCGTCTCTTCAGGCCGCCAAGCGCGATCGATTGTCGGCCGACCACCACCTCGAGCGGGCCAAGTACAAGGAACCGCACGGTTCTCCCTGGTCATCTGYGGATCGGAAAATGGATATGCCTCGGAAATCGGCCGTGTGCGTTCAAGGTCCGCCGTCGGTTCCGGAGTGTCAGCGCTCATGAGTCTCGCGCGGGGGAGTGCTTCAGGCCAGGATTGTCATGTACTAACGACATGCTAGACAGGTAGCCAAATTCCGTAGCGTTGTGGTGACTCAAGTCACAGAGTCACGGAAGACTGTCCATGTGTCGGCTACCGAATCGGTCGCGGATGCCGCCCGTTTTCCGGATTCCATCCAGAATGCGCTCCATGTCGTGAACCGGACATCTCGATTCGGTGAAGTCGGGTGGATGGTGGTGTCCGTCGTGATAAGAGGGCGGGCGAGGCCGGACTCCGGCGCGGCCGTGCCGCCGTACTGGGCCGCGGCGAGAGRGAATCACCCGCTGGCGCGGGAGGAGGCAAGTATGCTTCGCCGCTCGACTGAGAAACCGACTCGGTCCCGGCGAAGCATCGTCGGGCTACAGGCGGCCGACGGCTGGCGGCTGGCGGGGCGCGGGCGGCGTGCGAGCATCGCCTTCGCGTCTGATCGGCGTGCCGTCCACGTCGCGGACGGAACAGGCCGACCGCCGATGCCCGGCGACGAGAGGCTTGGCGACGTTCCTCCGACCGTTGCTGTCAGCGGTCGTCGTCGACGGCCGCCGGTGTCGGTCGAGGGCGTATCGGTGGCCCACGATTACCGCCCGATAGCTCCGCCGTGAGGGCTGCCTGAATAGCGGCTCACTATGCTGGTCGGGAGCGTCAGGGAAAACAATCTGGACGTGCCGCAAGTGATGGCCTGACATCACTCCCAGGGGGAGTCCATATGTGCGGTGAAAATATTCAAGGAGATTCTGTGCGGATTGCCTGGCCGGATCCTACCCGTCTTTTCYTGCCCTCCTTGTCGGACCTTCCTCGCGGCTCCCGAGACCGGCGGGCGGCCGCTCGACCCTGCCCGGCCATGATGTCCATGAGGGAATACACGTGCTGATGGGTCCAGAAGTGTCGATGGGCGTGTCCGCCCGCGCCGTCCTCGATCAGGTGCGGGACATCGTCCCCCGAATTCGTGAGAACGGCMCCGAAGGTGAGGCGCGGCGGTGGATCCTGGACGAGAACATCGAGCTGCTGGAGAGCGCCGGYGTCTTCCGGATGGCTGTGCCCTGGCGGTTCGGTGGCCTGGACCTGAGCCTGGCGGAGCAGTGCCGGGTCCTCACCGAGATCGGTCGAGGCTGCCCGTCAACCGGCTGGGTGCTGATGATCTGGCTGTCCAGCGCGTGGACGGTCGGCCTGTATCCGGATCGCGCCCAGCGAGAGGTCTTCGCCGACGGTTCCGCGCGGGTGTCGAGCGTCTTCGCGCCGACCGGGAAGCTGGTGCCGACCGAGGACGGCTACCTGCTGGATGGGACCTGGAGGTTCAACTCAGGGGCTCCGGGCGCGGACTGGAACCTGGCGGCAGCGCTACTCGAGCTCCCTGACGGGACGGTTAGCGAGCTCATGGCCCTGGTGCCGATGTCCGACATGGAGATCGTCGACGACTGGGACGCCTCGGCGGGAAGCGCCACGGGTAGCAGCACGACGCGGGCGCGGGGTGTGTTCGTCCCCTCTCACCGCGTTGTCGGCTTCGAGGAAGCTATGGCCGGCCCGGTCGGCGACCGGTCCGACATCGCCGTGACCGGTCGTGGCTACGGCCTGCTCAGCCTTGTGATGTCCGAGTGCGCCGCGGTGTTCATCGGTATCGCGCGTGGCGCGTACGAGCTGTTTGTGGACCGGCTGCCAGGCCGGGCGATCACGTACACCCGCTGGGAGGATCAGTCCGCCCACCCGCGCAGCCACGTCCAGGTCGCCACCGCGGCGAACAAGATCGCGGCGGCTGAGGGACTCGCCAGGGGCTGGCTGGATCTCCTGCAGGCGCGGGCCGACGTGGGGGAACAGCCGACATTGACAGAGAAGGCCGTCATTCGCGGCCAGGCCGCATTCGCCGCGCAGCTGTCCAAGGACGCCGTGGGTATCCTTCACGCGGCCAGTGGCGGAAGCGCGATCCTGCGCAGCGTCCCCATCCAGCGCTACCACCGGGACATCCAGGGTTTTTCGCTGCACGCGCTCCTGCAGGTCGACGTGAACCTGGAATTGCAGGGCCGCGTTCTGCTGGGACTCGATCCGGAGACGGAATTCCTCTGACCGTGACGACCAGCCGAGGTCGTGTCACTGGTGGCCGAGGTCGTGACCACTGGCCCATGTGACGGCGGGCGTGGGCGATGATGGTGGGCCGCCTCGCCTGGCGGCCGGCATGAGTTATCGGACGGCCCCGTACCACTGCCAGGCCCGCTGGCGAGGCAGACTCGGAAGCGCGATGCGACCCGTGCACCACAGAAGCGTCTCCACCGGGGTGAAGCCGTGCGGGGCACGCGGGAACAACCGGTCGATGACGGGGATGGCCAACCGATCGTCGGGTACCCAGTCGAGTCCGAGTCCCATGGCTATATCGCGGGTGTGGACGGTCAGTTCAAGTACGCCCATCGCGGCGAATCCGGTCGCGTCGGAACTGCCGTACGGATGCCATGCGCGGGCCTCCGGCGAGGCCTCGCGCACGGCCGACGCCAGAATCGATCCGGAGATTCGCAGTGCCTCGAGCGCGGCGGGGATCGGCGCGGCCGGGTCCACGGAGGCGAACAGCGTGATGTAGCGGTCGGGCGRCCGCGCGATGAGCAGGCCGGCATACCCCACGACGCCGAGCGCGATGTGGTCGAGCATGCTCCGACAGCTCCACTCGACATCGCCGGCCGGGCCTAGCCAGTCCAGATCCGCGGCCTTCTCCAGCGCGGCGCTCGTGCCCGCCGCGGCGGAGGCCACGAGTTGGGCCCAGGGGGTGTCCATGAATATTCGTCTCCGATTCGTCGAAGATCAGATCGCGATGTGGGCGTCACGTCGCGGCCGGGACCGTCGCGATCGCTCACCCGCTCGCGATGCTAGGAGCGGTCGTCCACCGGACGGTCATCCCGCGCTTGGGCCCGCTCACATCCAGGCACACGGTGAGATCGACGGCATCCGGACGCGCCACGAAAAAGCCGGCTCAACGCTCTGCGCCGGACGTCACACTCCTCGCCAGCACGCTGCTCCCGCGCTTCGCGACGCCCGACGAACAGGTTCACCCGAGGCCAGAACAGAACCAGAACCAGAACCAGAACCAAACCAGAGCTAAAGCTAGGGCCGGGGCCGCGACGCGGTGACGTCACGGCCCCAACCGGCGAGGGCGAGCGGGGACAGCTCAGGCGCCCGAGGATGAGCGGGAGCCGGGGGTGGGCAGGGCGACGTAGGGGAACGCGGAGGTGAAGGGCACGTTGTTGGCGTCCACGGCGTCACCGAGGGCCTTCGCCGCCGGCGGCGGGTTCGGCAGCAGGATGCCCTGGACGGCCTGCAGCTCGATGTCGACGACGTCGTCGGCCAGCCGCCGTCCGTTCGGGAACCCTACGGTGTCGCCGCCGACCACGCCGAGCCGGTGCGGCTGCGCCGTCGGCGGGACCGGCATGTTCAGGCGCAGGGCCTCGTACGGAACGATCTTGTTCGGGGCGGCGTCCATGTTCAGCGTGTGCGCGTTCAGGTCGACGCCGAGGTTCGCCTTGCTCACCCCGGTCAGGAAGGCCGCCACCAGGTCGTTGCGTGGCGCCGCGGGCGCGGGAATGTTGTAGATCGCCTCAATCAGCTTGGGCAGCTCCGGGTTGGTGACGTAGCTCAGGAACTGGGCGTCGCGGTCCGGGTTGGAGTTGTTGAACCGGTCCTTCTGCCCGACCGGGATGACCAGCTCGTTGACGAGAGGCGAGCCGAGCCGGGACACCTGCGACCAGCCGCCGCTGTTCGTCGGCTTGCCGTCCCCACCGGTGCTGGGTAGCAGGCGCAGGCTGCGGCGGTCGGTGGTGCTCCAGACCCCGATGACCGGGTTGCGGCCCGGGTCTCCCTTCAGCGCCAGGGCCTTCTTCGGGACCTGGAGCACGATGGAGTTCACGTTGTAGCCGGAAAGGGTGTCCTTCCCGATCTCCGAGGCGTTGCCGCCGTAGAGCAGGTCGAACACCCGCAGGTCCAGGAAGAACGGGTCGTCGGCCTGGCCGGCGAACGTCTTCGTGCCGCCCGCGAGAGTGCGCACCGCGTCGGACCGCAGCTTCCCGTAGTCCGGCGTCGAGGCGACACCGACGTTCGACGGCGCCACCGGCACGTTGTCGGCGAGGACCGTCGTGCGCACGCCCTGGATCAGCTCCAGCTTGTACGTCTGCGTGAAGTTCAGGTCCGGGTCGTCCAGCGCCGTGACCGCGCCTGTGGTGCACAGGAACGTGTTCTGGTTCTTGTACTGCGACGTGAACGTCCAGCGGTAGGTCAGGTCCGCCTTCGCGTCGCCGTCCRCGTCGACGTGCAGGTTGTAGCGGGCGTCGGTCGCGAACGGGAAGAAGTTCGGACCACCGGCTCGGAGAACGGCGACCAGTTGGCGACCAGGGTCACCGTGTCCGGCGCGTCCGGGCTCACGAACGCGTAGGTGTCCGTGTTGTCCACGGTCGGGTCGGCGGCGATCAGTGGCGCCTCCCGATGGCTGGACGCCTGGCCGGCGAGCGGGGTCGCGACCACGGCAGCCGCGGCCCCCATGGCGAGGGCGGCGACGCCCGCGAGGCCGCGCCGCAGCCCAGGACCGCGGCCGGAGCCACGGCGCGAGCGGGGATCGGGAGGAGCATCGGGGGCGGTCAGCTGTCTGATCACGGATCACCTCATTGGGTCACGGGCCGGCCCGTCGCCGACCCCGCACGGGGCTGTTCGTCGCTGGCGCCGGTACGGATGGGCAGGCCGCCCGACACGCCGTGTTGTCTGGATGACACCAGTGGTGACCGGTCCGGGTTCCCGCCGGCGTCGAACAACCAGGCGGCGGACCGTCGGGAGCCGTCGGCGCGCCGGCCGGGCGATGGCGCCCACCGGCCGCCCGGCGCGACCTCAAGGGGCGAACGATGAGACGACGAGCAGGCCGCGCCGTACTCGGCGCCGCGCTCACCGTGGCCATGCTGGCCGCGGGGGTGGGCGTCGCCGCGGTGGTCGGCGTGGGCCAGCGGACCGGCGGCGGGGGAGACCCGGCGGCCAGCGGAGGCGGCGTCACCGCCCCGGCGGCCCAGCTCGGCCGGCGGATCGACACGCTCGCCACCCGGCTGCGCACGCTGCCTGGAGACTGGCCGGGCTGGGCCGCGCTCGGCGCGGCCTACGTCGAGCAGGCGAGGATCACCGGTGATCCGACCTCCTACCCGCGGGCCGAGAGCGCCTTCGCCGAGTCCCTGCGGGTACACCCCGACGGCAACGACCTCGCGCTCGCCGGGCAGGCGTCGCTGGCCGCCGCGCGGCACGACTTCCCGGCGGCGCTGCGCCTCGCCGACGCCGCGCTCGCCGTCAACGAGCTTGGCGGCCCCGCACTTGGCGTGCGCGCCGACGCGCTCGTCGAGCTGGGCCGCTACCCGGAGGCGTGGCAGGCCGCGCAGCGCATGGTCGACGTGCGCCCGGACGTGTCGTCGCTGGCACGCGCGTCCTACGCCTTCGAGCTGCGCGGCGAGGTCGGGCCGGCCGAGGAGACGCTGCGGCGGGTGCTGGCCGACGCCTCCTCGCCGGCCGACGTGGCCTTCGCCTGGCTGCATCTCGGTGAGCTCGCCCGGGACACCGGCGACCTGGCCGGCGCCGAGGACGCCTTCGGCCGCGGCCTGGTCGCCGACCCGTCCTCCGCGCCGCTGCTCGCCGGCCGGGCACACGTCGAGGTCGCCCGCGGGCGGGCCGACGCGGCGCTCGCGACTACCGACTGGCCGTCGCCCGCTCGCCGCAGCCGGCGCTCGTCGTCGAGTACGGCGAACTGCTCGAATCGCTCGGCCGGCTGCCCGAGGCGCGGGAGCAGTACGCCCTCGCCCGGACGGCCGCTGGCCTCTTCCGTGCCCAGGGCGTCGACGTCGACGTGGAACTCGCCCTGTTCGACGCCGACCACGGCGACCCGGCGGCGGCGCTCGCCGCGCTCACCCCGGCGACGCCGCGCCGCGCCGGGGTCTTCGTCGACGACGCGCATGCCTGGGCGCTGCACCGGCTCGGCCGCGACGGCGAGGCGCTGGCCTTCGCCCGTTCGGCCGTCTCCCTGGGCACCCCGCGGGCGCTGTTCCGCTACCACCTCGGCGTCATCGAGGCGTCCCTCGGGCAGCGGGACGTGGCCATAGCCGACCTCCGGCTCGCGCTCGTGCTCGACTGGCGCTTCTCCCCGCTGCACGCCCCGCGGGCCGTCGCGCTGCTGGCCTCGCTGAACGGTGAGTCCCCGGCGGGCGGTGGCCAGTGACCCCCGATCCGTCGCGGTCGAACGCGCCGGCGCGGGCGCGGCGCGCCTGGCGCCGCCGCCTGGCGGTGGTCGTCGGCCTGGTGGGCTTCCTCCTGACCCTCGTGGCGGGAACCGCCTTGGCCCATCCGCTCGGGAGCTTCACGGTGAACACCGCCGGCGTGCTGCGGGTCGCGCCCGACCGGATCCGCGTCGACGTCGTCGTCGACTTCGCCGAGATCCCGACCGCCCAGGCGCGGCCCGCCGTCGAGGCGGCCGGCCCGGCGGTGTGGCGGAACTGGGAATGCGCCCGGATCGCCGGGGACGTCCGGCTGACGGTAGCCGGCGCGCCGGCCCGGCT
Source organism: Pseudofrankia asymbiotica (assembly GCF_001983105.1). Classification (GTDB taxonomy): domain Bacteria; phylum Actinomycetota; class Actinomycetes; order Frankiales; family Frankiaceae; genus Pseudofrankia; species Pseudofrankia asymbiotica. The sequence continues at coordinate 22,592 of NZ_MOMC01000086.1, forward strand.
GAATGCGACCGGGGGCGCGCTGACGTTCCCGCCCGGCCAGGCCGGCCTCTCGACGGCGCGGCTCGTGTGCCGGTACGCCACGGCTCCCACGCCCGGACTGCTGGGCGCGGGCGGCGCGGACATCGCGTACGAGCTGCGCGCCTACACCGGGCGGGCCGGCTGGGGGGAGACCGTCGCCGTTGGCGACGCGGCGACGATCGTGCGCAGCGACGTGCCGAACCGGTCCGCGAGCGCGTTGCTCACCGCCTACCCGACCGACCCGCTGGCCGGCCGGTCCGACGTCACCCATGCCGCCCTGCGTGCCCGGCCAGGTGGCCCGGTGGCTCCCGACCCGTTCCCGGACGTGCCCGGCGACGCCGGCGCGGACGCCGCCGGGGTACCTACGGCGGCCTCAGCCGACGCGCAGGCCGTCTCCCGGGCCGGGAACGGCGGCTGACGGCTCGGTTCACGAGCCTGGTGCGGCCGGGCACGGCGCTGACGGTCGGCGCCGCCGCCGTCGCTCTCGTCAGCGCGCTCGTCCTGGGCGCCGCGCGCGCGTTCGCGCCCGGTCACGGCAAGACGCTGATGGCCGCGATGATCGTCGGCCGACGGGCGACCCGCGGACAGCTCGCCGGCATGGCCGGCGCCGTGACGCTCACCCATACCCTCGGGGTCTTCCTGCTGGCCGTGACGCTGTCCGCGTCGGCGGGCTTCGCGCCCGAGCGGCTCTACCCATGGCTCGGCGCCGCCAGCGGCCTGCTCATGATCGGCCTCGGTCTCGGCCTGCTGCGTTCCCGCCTCGGCCGCGGGCGCCGCTGGCCCGCGGCGCTGCTCGGCCTCGGCGCGCCCGTCCACGACCATCCCCCTGACGACGGGGCACATCGTCACGGCCATCCCCACCCGCACGGCGACGACCATGCACACGGCGACGACCATGCACACGTTGGTGATCACGATCATGCACCCGTCCACGTACACGGCCGCGATCACGTGCATGCCGGCGGTCACGRCCATGYGCATGGTCACGACCACGACCACGGCGACGATCATGTGCATATCGACGGTCACGGCCATGCGCATGGTCACGGTCACGGCGGTGACAGTGGCGCGCGCAGTGATGACCGTGGCCATGCTCATCGGCACGGCGGGCGGTGGCACAGTCATGCTCCGGTGGTGGCGGCCGACGGGACGCCGGTGGGGCTGCGTTCGCTGCTGCTGACCGGTCTGGCCGGGGGCATGATGCCGACGCCGTCGGCCGTTGTGGTGCTGCTGGGAGCGATCAGCCTGGGACAGGCGTCGTTCGGGGTGCTGCTGGTCGTCGCCTATGGACTGGGCATGGCCGGAACCCTCATCGCCGTCGGCTACCTGCTCGACCGGTCGCTGCGCCCGCTGCTGATCCGGCTGCGGCGCCGGGCCCCGCGGCTGGCCGCGACGGCGCTCACCGTGGGGCCGGTCGTGAGCGCGCTGACCGTCGTCGGCGTCGGCGCGTTCCTCCTCCTGCGCACGGGCCTGGCCACGCCCGTCTGACCGGCCCGGCTGGCTCAGGTCCGCCTTGGACCCGGCCAGCTGTTCGCCGCGTCGCCTCCCGTCATGTCCGCCTCAGCCCGTGGGCGGGAAATTGCGTGGCGCTCGCGCGCGATCTTCGGTGCAATGGTGGTGCTCGCATGGTTCTCTGCTCGTCCGGAGGAGGTGAGGCCATGACGCAGCGGACTAGGTAGCCGCCGGTTGGTCAGCCGCGCCCTGTGGCGCGCGGCGCCGGCGGCCTCGAGGAGCGTGCGTCGTGCGGAACCACGACGAGAAGATCAAGGACATGGCCGAGTCGGTGCTGCCCTCGACGGCTCGCCGGTCGGCCCGGGAGCTGCGGCGGCGTGCCCACCGGCGTCAGCGCGCTCGCCAGCGTGACCTGCTGATCGCCATCCGGGACGGATACGACCACGACTACGACGAGGTTGGTATGGGCGCCGACTTCGCCGACGCCGACGCCGACGCCGACTTCGCCGAGCGTCGTCGCCGCGGCGACATCGACGCGATGGTGTGGCGGCGCCGGTTCGCGGACAAGACCGGCTCGCTGGTCCGCTGGGCGGTCAGCCAGGTCGAGCGGGACGACGACCTGCGTGAGGCTTCGGCCGACGAGCAGCGTGACCACTTCGCGCGCCTGCTGCCCGACAACCTGATCGGCCGGCACGCCGTCCAGCACATCGAGTCCGCGCTGGAGCATCGCGCGCGGTCCGGCGAGTGGCGCGACCGGCGTGCCGCGCTGGCGGACCGCCGGCGTCGAGAGCGTGCCCAGCTCGCCGACGACCTGCGGACCGTCCTGGACTCGGGGCGTCACCGCGAGTTCAACGAGGCGCTGCGCGCCGGCTATCTCTGGGAGGCCCGCGCCGGGTCCGCCGGAGCTCGGCCGCGCTCGCTCGCCGCCGCCACCACCGCCGCGGCCGTCGGCCGGCTCCTGCTGGGCGCTCACGACGTCGACGACTTCGTGGCGGACGTCGCCAGCCGTCACCCCTGGATTCCGGACCTCGCGCGGCGGCTCGCGTCCGGGGCTCGCTGAGCGAGGACCGGGGCGACGGCCGGCCGCGGGCATGACGCGGCTCTGGCCTGGCCACCCATGGGTGGCCAGGCCAGAGACCGGCTCAGGAACGCCTCGGGAGGGGCGTCCCGGTGCTAGTTCGGCTAGGCGCGCTGCTTGGCGCGGACGCCGGCCTCGACGGCGTCGCCGAGGTCCTTGTCGACGTTGCGCCAGTACTCGAAGGCCCGCAGGAGGACCGGCTCGCTCACGGCCTTGAGCAGGTGGCCGACGATGTTGCTGACCAGGCGCTCCCGGGCCGCGTCGTCCAGGACCTCGCGGACCATCGTGCCGGCCTGGCCCCAGTCGTCGTCATCCTCGCGCAGCGCGTACGCGGTGCGCACCATCTCGCCGTCGGCGTACCAGAGACCGTCGCCACCGGTCAGTGTCGGGTCGGCCTTCGGGCCGCCGTAGGAGTTCGGCGCGTACACCGGATCGCTGGCGTTCTGGACACGCATCGCGCCGTCCTTGGTGTAGCTGTGGACGGGCACGTGCGGGGTGTTGACCGGGATCTGCCTGTAGTTGACGCCGAGGCGCGCCCGGTGGGCGTCGGAGTAGCTGAACCCGCGGGCGAGCAGCATCTTGTCCGGCGAGAGACCCGTGCCAGGGACGAGGTTGTTCGGCTCGAACGCGAGCTGCTCGATCTCGGTGTGGTAGTCGGTGACGTTGCGGTTGAGCGTCAGCCGGCCGACCTCGTGCAGCGGGTAGTCGGCGTGTGGCCACACCTTGGTCAGGTCGAAGGGGTTGAACCGGTAGGTCTTGGCCTCCTCGAACGGCATGATCTGCATCTTCAGCGTCCAGCTCGGGAAGTTCCCGGCCTTGATCGACTCGTGCAGGTCGCGCTGGTGGTAGTCACCGTCCGACCCGGCGAGCTGATCGGCCTCCTCCTGGGTGAGGAAGTCGATGCCCTGGTCGGTCTTGAAGTGGTACTTCACCCAGAACTTCTCGCCAGCCGCATTGATCCACATGTACGTGTGGCTGGAGTAGCCGTTCATGTTCCGCCAGGTCTTCGGGATGCCGCGGTCGCCCATCAGCCAGGTGACCTGGTGGGCGGACTCGGGAGACAGTGTCCAGAAATCCCACTGCATGTCGTTGTCGCGCATGTTGTTGTCGGCGCGCCGCTTCTGCGAGCGGATGAAGTGCTGGAACTTCATCGGGTCACGCACGAAGAACACCGGCGTGTTGTTGCCGACCATGTCGAAGTTGCCCTCGGTCGTGTAGAACTTGAGCGCGAAGCCGCGCGGGTCGCGCCAGGTGTCCGGGCTGCCGCGTTCCCCGGCCACCGTGGAGAACCGCGCGATGGCCTCCGTCCTCGCGCCAGGCTGGAACATCGCCGCCCGGGTGTAGGCGCTCACGTCCCGTGTGACCTCGAAGACGCCGAAAGCGCCACCACCCTTGGCGTGCGGCTGGCGCTCCGGGATACGTTCCCGGTTGAAGTTCGCCATCTGCTCGATCAGATAGTGGTCCTGCAGCAGGAGGGGACCATCCGTTCCGACGGACAGTGAGTGCTCGTCGCTGGGGGCCGGCGCGCCGGCGTCGGTCGTCGTCCAGTGACGGTCCTGTGTGGTCACGCGCGCGCTCCTTTGCGTATGTCGGGACGCCGCTGCCCGAAATCTCATGGTGCCGGGACGTCGCCGGCCCCGCGTCCGCGCGTGAGCTTGCTGATATCGAGGATTACCCGTTGTCGACAGGCCACCGACGCGGTCGGACGTTGAGTTCGCCTACCCCCCGTCGTCCTTCACAAACGCCGGTGGTGATGGGGCCCTCGGTCCCGCTCTGGTCGTTTTAGCCTCCCGGGGCCGGTTTTGGCCTGTCCTTGCCGTGGCCTCGGCGCGCGGCCTCGCCCGGCCGGCGAGCCGGACCGCTCAGCGGGCGCGCAGCGTGATTCGGGTCCAGGAACCCAGGTAGATACGCGCACCGGCGGCGAGCTCGACCGCGACGCCGCGCTCCACCCGGCGCAGGCTGTCCCCGAGCCAGGTGCCGTTCGCGGAACCGAGGTCGGTGACGGTGAGCGGGCCGCCCGGAGGGTGCTCGAGCAGGGCGTGCGCGCGGGAGATACCGATGTCCTCCGGAGGCAGCGACAGGTCGATCTCCGGGAAGATCCCGCGAGACCGGCTGCGCCGCCCGATCAGGGTCCGGCTGCCCAGCAGCGCGACGAGCCGGGGCGGAGTGTCGGTCGGGAACGGCACCGAGCCGTCATCGCCGCGATCGAAGTAAGCCCGGTCGGGGACGACCTCGGCCAGCCACGTGGCCGCGACGCCGGCGGGCGGCTCTGGGCGCTCCGGCACACCGGGCGGGCTGGAGGGCGTGGAAGGTGGTGCCGGCGGGGGAGTCGGCTGCGTGATCAGGGGCGGGGCCGGGTGCTCCCGTCCCGCGGGCACGGTCCGGGTGAGGAAGTCGTAGGCGCACTCCTCGCAGTAGCGCTGGCCCGGCTCACGCGGCGTCTCGCACAGCGGGCACACCGCCTCCTGCGCCGCGAGCCCCGCGGCGGCCAGGGGGCGCTGGCCGGCCGGCGGCTGGGTCACCGGCCACGGACCGGTGACCCAGCCGAGCGGTGGTCGCGCCGACGGAGCGGCCGTGCCGTCGGCTGGCATGGGCGTGGTCGCCAGGTGCGCGGCGGCGCCCGCGCCGGTCGCGCCGCCCGCGTCCGCCGCGGCCTCGATCCGGGCACCGCACTCGTCGCACCAGTCGTCGGTGCTCGAAAGGTGGCCCAGCGGGCAGCGGACGCTCACCGCGGCGCGGGGACCGTTTTTGTCGACTGGGCGTCGAGATCCATCTCGTCCAGCTCCGGCACGTCCGTGYGCAGCCGCACCCTGCCCGTCGCGGCGTCCTCGATCTCGACCACCTTCTCCAGAAGCGCCAGTCTGTTGGAGTCCCGAGCCTCGGTGGCGAGCCGAGCCGCCTGCCCGAGCAGCGTCGCGGCGGTCTCCTCATCGCCGTCCTTGTGCGCCTTGAGGCCCTTCTGTATAGCGTCGGCGAGCTCGGCCTGTCCGGTGTAGTGCGCGACCGTGCCGTCGATCCGGGTGCTCAGCTCGACGTCGTCGGTCCAGGCGGCGAGGACCTTCGCCTCGGCGAGCGGCTCGTCGTCGACGACCAGGCGCACCCGGGCCGAGAGCTTCTCGACGCCGACCGGACCGGGGAGGATCTTGATACCCAGGTGGTACACCCGCTTTTCCTCGCCCCACGCGCCGGTCGGGTAGTCCCTGGTCAGCGCGTCCACCACGACCGCGCCGCCGGTCAGGTCCGTGATGTCCGGGAGCACCTGCCGCAGGAACAACACCTCGGCGCCCCGCGGCGTCCAGACCCGCAAGGCCACCTTGTCGATCCCGCGGCCGAGGGCCGCCTCGACCATGGCACGGAAGTCGTCGGCCATCTCGTTCGGCTCGCGGATGAGGCCGACGTCGCCGAGGAGCCGCTTGGCGATCCGCCGCAGCTGGGCCACCTCCCAGTCCGCGCCGACGCCGCGGCAGTCGCACTGGAACACGCCCTCGCACTGGCTCAGCGCCTGGTCTAGCTCCGCCTCGCTCTGGCCGTTCTGGCCATCGGTGAGCAGGATCGCGTGGTGGATCGCGTCCGGCCTGGTCAGCATCAGCTCGCGCGCGAGCAGCAGCCACTCGCCGATCGCGGTCCCGCCGCCCGCCTGCATCCTGCTCACCGCCGTCTTGGCCGCCTCCCGGGTGGCGGCGGAGGCGACGGCCAGGCTGTGCCGTTCCGGGAAGATCTTCTTGGCGAAGTGCTCGCCCTGCACGACGGCGAACAGCACCCCGTCGCTCAGCGTGTCGATCGCGGCCCTCGCCGCCCGGCGTGCCTCAATGATCTTGTTACCGCCCATGGACCCCGAGCAGTCCAGCAGGATCACCTCCGCCGCCGTGCGAGCCGCCGTCGCAGCCGCCTTCCGACCGCCCGGCCGGGACCGGGCCTGGCCCTGCTCGGGCCCGCCGGCCCTGGCGGTGACCGTGACCACCGCGTGCACGTCCGTCCCGCCCGCGGGCAGGTACTTGTTCTGGTTGACCTCGGAGGTGAAGTCGGGCATCAGCCTCTCCCCGGCATGTCGATGACGACGACGGTGATGTTGTCGCGGCCGCCCGCGCGCAGCGCGACCGTGGTGAGATGCCGGGCGACCGCGAGCGCCGACGCGCCGGGTGGGAGCGCCGCGACATGCGCGGCCAGCTCCGTGACGCCCGAGGCGTAGTTCCACAGCCCGTCCGTGCAGACCACGATCCGCGCGGGGCCGGTGACCGGCACGACGGCGATCCGCGGCCGCGCCTCGCCGCGGTCGGGGCTGAGCCAGCGGGTGATGGTGTGCGCGCCGGGGGCCGTGTCGGCGGCCTCCGGCGGGATGAGGCCGGCGCGCACGGCCTCGGCGGCGAGGGTGTCATCGGCGGTCAGCCGCAGCATGCCGCCGTCCGCGCCGAGCAGGTAGACCCGGCTGTCGCCCAGCCACCCGACCGTGACGTCGGTACCGGTGACGACGGCCGCGGCGAAGGTGCACGACGGCGCCGGGTCGCCGGGCGGCGCGGCGCCCATGGCCCGCTGGGCCCGCTCCGTCGCCACGCGCAGTCCGCCGGCCACCGCGGGCGCGTGGGGGTTCGCCGCGGTGAGCCACTCCGCCAGCAGATCCGTCGCCGTCCTGGCGGCGGTGCCGGCGGCCGGACCCGAGCCGGGCACCGTGGAGACGCCGTCGCAGACGACGGCGACGACCGCCGTCCCGGTTCCGTCCGCCGACGCGGGGTCCGGCCACGCGACGAGGCGCAGGCCCATCGCGTCCTCGTTGTCGCGGTGGACGAGCCCACGGTCGCTGACGCCCGCGAGCCGCCCGAGGTCGACCTCCAGGTGGTCGCCGGAGCGGGCCGAGCCCTGCCGCAGGCCGCAGCTGAGGCAGTAGCCGTCCTCGTCGACCGAGGCCGAGGCGCACGCCGGGCACGGCCCGTCCAGCCCGGCGAGCCCGGGACCCGCGGCGGGCGCCGGGGCCTCCAGCGACACCGTCGACCCCTGGGAGGAGGTCGAACCCAGCGAGACGGTCGGCTCCACGCCGCTCGCCTCCCGCGCGGTCGCTTCCACCCCGGTGGCATCAGCGCGTGCGTCCGACGCCTCCGGTACGGCCGTGGCCGGCGAGCCGGCTGTCTCCGGCGGCGCGGTCACCCCCGACGCCGTCGGCCTCGACCCCGGCGCTGTCGAGCCCGCCGCGGCCGCCGTGGCCGGTTTCGGCGCGCCGATGGAATCTGGCACATCGGCGGGGTCCGGCGAGCTGGCCGGGAAGGCTGACGCCTGTTCGCCGGACGCCCCGGGAGGGGGCACCGCCGGGAGGACCGCCCCGCACTGCTCGCAGTAGAGGTCCGAGTCGGCCGCCTCCGCCAGGCATGCCTGGCAGAGCCGCACCGCCACGGTCCCCTCGCCCGCGCCGCCCGCGTCTGCCGCGCCGCCCGCGTCTGCCGCGCCGCCCGCGTCCGCCGCGCCGCCCGCGTCCGCCGGGTCGGCCGCGTCCGCCGGGCTGGCCGCGACCAGCCTGTCCGCCGGGGCGGACTCGGCCGACGTGGCCGGCGTGACGGTGTGGGCGGCGTGGTCGCCGACGCTGCTCGGCTCCCGGGCGCTGGCCTGTCCGGCCGGCGCCATCAGACCAGCGTCCTGGGACGGACGCTGTTCGCGAGGTCGACCAGCTCGTAGCGGATGGCGGCGCTCGGCGCCTGCTTGGCCATCTCCCGGTAGACCCGCTCGAGGGCGAACCGCAGGTCGGTCTCCCGCAGCTGGGCCCCCGCGACCTTGACGTCGTCGGCGTCCGCCAGCGCGCCCGAGGCGACCAGATCGACCGCGGCGGCGAGCAGGTCGCGGGTGAGCGCCGCGCGCCGTACCTCGTCGAGCCGGGGACCCTGGCCGGCACCGAGCCGGGCGAGTACCCGGGACGCCTTGGCGATGTCATCCCGGCTGGGCGTTCCCGCCGCCGTCACCGTGCCGAGCACCCGGGCGAGCCGGATCTGCGCGTCCAGGTGGGCCGCCGAGGACGGCGGGACCCGCTGGTATGCCGCCACGGCCCCCGTCCGGTCGCCCCGGGCGGTGCGGACCCTGGCGAGCCCGAACGCCGCGCTGGTGAACCCGTCGTCGGTGCGCGAGACGATGTCGTACATCCTCTCGGCATGCGCCAGGGCGCCGTCGACCTCGGCGGCGAGCGCGAGCGCGAGCTTCGGCGCGAGCTCGCCCGGCGCCTGGGAGTAGACCCGGTCGAACGCGCCCCTGGCCGCCGCCGCGTCGCCGCCCGTGAGCGCGAGCAGCCCTCGGTAGTACTCGACCCGCCACTCCCAGGGATCCTCGTCGGCGACCTGGTCGAGCAGCTGGCCGGCCTCGGCCGCCTCGCCCGCCTCCATCAGGGCGCGGGCCCGTCGCAGCCGCACCTCGACGGTCTGGGGGCTGATCGCGGCGAGCAGCTGGGCGAGTGCTGCGGGGTCGCTGTCCGGCAGGGCCGCCAGGGTGCTGGCCGCCTGGTCGGCGGGGTCGACCCGCAGCGCCGGCAGCACCGCCCACGGCGGCTCGGCCCTGGTGCCGTCCAGGTCCTCGCCCGTGAGGTGGCTGTCGCCGGCGAACAGCCGGCTCGGCGCCGGCACCGGCCTGCCGCCCTCGGCGGCGACGATCTCGCGCAGCACGCCCAGCAGCTCGTCGTACATCTCGTCGGCGCTGGTGAACCGGTCGTCGGGCTGCGGCGCGGTCGACTTGCGCAGGAACCGGTAGAGCGAGTCATACCGGACCAACGGTGGGTGCTCCGAGGTCGGTGGGAGGCGATACCGGTAGGTCGACGTGTTGCCGCGGAAGTTCAGGATCAGCGCGGCGAGCGTCCGCCCGATCGTGTACAGGTCGGAGGCGACCGATGGCCCCTGCCTGGCCACCTCCGGCGCCTGGTAGCCGGGCGTGCCGTAGATCGCCCCGCCGACGGCGTCGAGCCGGCGAACGGCGCCGAGATCGATGAGCTTCACCGCGTCCCTGGCGAGCATGACGTTGTCCGGCTTGAAGTCGCAGAACACCAGACCGTTGCGGTGCAGGTAGGCGAACGCGGGCAGCACGGCGAGGATGAAGGAGATCGCCTGGGCTACCGGCAGGGGGTCCGGGTTGCCGCCGGCCGCGTCGCGGCGGCGCTTGAGCAGCTCGCGCAGCGACGTCCCGCCGACGTACTCCATGACGATGTAGCCGCTGCCGGCATGTTCCACGAACGTGTAGATCTTGACGATCGCGGGATGGTCGACGGAGGCGAGGAACCGGCGCTCGGCGACGGCCGCGGCGTAGGCATCGGCGTCACCAGCGTCGAGCATGCCCTTGAGCACGACCCAGAACGTCTCGTGAACGCCGGTGTCACGGGCCAGGTAGATCCAGCCCTGGCCGCCGTGCGCGATCGCGCCCTCGATCTGGTACTGGCCCGCCCGGTCTCCCTTGGAGAGCGCCGGCACGAACGAGAACGGCGACCGGCACTTGCCGCAGAACCCCTTGGCCCTGGCCGGCCGCTTGGCGGTGCCGCGCCCGACCGGCTGCTTGCAGTCGGGGTTGGGGCAGAAGCGGCGGCTCTCGGGGACCTGCGGGTCGGCGAGCACCATCGAGGTCGGGTCGGGCGCCGGCAGCTCCGGCACCTCGACGAGACCCGCGCCGAGCCGGCTGCGCGGCCCGGTCGTGCGCGTCGACTTGCGGGAACGGCCCGACCGGCTGCTCCCGGACCCGCCGGCGCTCCCGCTCCCGCTTCCGCTCCCGCTTCCGGTCCCGCTTCCGGTCCCGCCGCCGGCGCCGGGGGTGGCGCTCCCGATCCCACCGGCGCCAGCGCCGGCGCCGGGCTGGGCGCTCCCGCCCGCGGCCGAGCCCACATGGGTCCCGCAGACGTCGCAGTAGCCGTCGCCGGCGACGTTCCCGTCACAGGTGGGGTCCGCGCAGCCGTTCGGGCCTCTGGCGCTGGGCTGGCCGGACGCGGACGCCTGGCCAGCCACGGCCGGTGGCACGTGGGCGGCCGGTGGCACGTAGAAGGTGCCGCACCTGTCGCAGTAGCCGTCGGCGTCGATCGTGCCGTCCGGGCAGTCGTTCTCCGGGCAGGGGATGCCCTTGGATGTCATCCCGCCTCCTCCGTGTCCCACGCGGCGTTGCCCGTCACGCGGTCGTCGTGCGCGGTGCCCCCGGCTCGCCCGCGGGAGCGGGCCGACGGCGCGGCGGGCGGCATCCGGGCCGGCACCCCGCCGGTCCCGCTGGCCCCGCCGCGACCGGCGGTGACCGCCGCCGCGTATCCGTGGACGAGGTCGCCGGCGAGGTCCAGATCGCTGGGAGCGATGTAGAGCGCATCATGGGCCCGCCGGTGCAGCGCTATGAGATCCGGGTCCTCGGCGCTGCCGTCGGCGGCGGCCTTCGCGTGCAGCGCCCCGAGCAGCCCACGCAGCTCGTCGCGCCGCCGCAGCGGCGCGGCGTTCTCCTCGGCGACCTCACGGGCCCGCCGCAGCGTCGCCTCGGCGGTACCGCGCCAGGCCAACAGCCCGCGGGCCGCCCCCGGCCAGTCGCCGCCGGCGGCGGCGTCGACCAGCCGGTCCAGCCACGGGCGCAGCCCGCGGCGTGGGTCGGCCAGCCAGCCCTCGTCCAGCCGCGCCAGTGCCGCCCGGGCGCCCGCGACCCGCTCGACCGTCCTGCGCGCGTGGCGTTCACCCTCGGCCGCGACGGAGAGGACCTCGGCCAGCAGCGTCTCGGCGGCGCGCAGGTCAGCCGGGAGTGAGCCACGGGCGCGCCCGAGCACGCCGAGGACGGCGTCGGCCTCGTCGACCGCCGCGGCCGCCGCGGCGAGGTCCGCCGCCTGGGCCGACAGCGGGTCGGCGGCGACGGCCGACCCGTGCGCGCGCACCGCCGCCCTCGCGTCGGCGAGCTCCGGCAGGTCCGCCAGGCCGAGCCGGGCGGCGTCGACGGTGAGCTCGGCCAGCCGCCGCTCGGCGGCCGAGAGCTGGCCGACGCTCGACGCCCAGGCGGCGACGACCGCGTTCACGTCCCGCCGGACCGCCTCGACGACCTCGCTCGTCCCGTCCAGCAGATCCTCGGGGTAGGCGGCGATGCCCGAGGCCGGGCCAGCCGGCGGGCGCGGGACGGGCGCGCCCCCTTTCGCGGGAGCGGCGGAGGCGCCCGCGCTGGTGGCACCCGCGCCGGGAGCGGCCGCGTCGGCGTCGCCGCCGCCTGCCGCCGGCGGGGCGGGCGGCCGTGGCTGCGACGCGCGGTGCAGGAGTGCCTCCAGCTCCGCGAGCCGACGCGGGCCCAGCCAGGTCCGGTCGCCGCGCAGCGTCTCCGCCTGACGGATCACGCCGGACAGCAGCAGGTGGCGCTCCCACAGCCAGTCGAGCCGGGCGCGCACCGCCCTGGAGCGCTCGGCCGTGGCGCCGGTCCGCGCCGCGGGGTCGAGCAGGGCCCGGTTGGCGTCGGTGTCGAGCTCGAGCAGCGCGGCGCCCAGCCCGGCCGCGCCGGCGCGCAGCTGGTCGAGCGTCGTGTCCAGTGCCGACAGGGACCCGGCCGCCATCACGCCTCAGTCCCGGTAGAGCGCCGCGGGCGGCGACGGCGGCGGCTTGAGCGGTGGGTCGATGTCCCCCAGCCAGGTCTGCGCGATCTGATCCCAGCGTCCGCTCGCCACGACCCGCGCGAGCACGCCGTTGACGAACCGTGTCAGCTCGGGATGGTCGAGGCTCACCGCGACCGCGTCCGGTTCCGTGTCCAGGACGCCGCCGACGATCTCCGTCCGCGGGTCCTGCTGCACCATGCCGACCAGGATCGTGTCGTCGGTCGAGATCGCTTCCACGTCGCCGTTCTGCAGCGCGAGCAGGCAGTCGCCGTCGCCCGGCAGGCCGACGGGGATCGGGTGCGAGGCGGCGTCGGCCACGTGCTGCAGCGAGGTGGTCCCCGCCGCCGAGCAGACCTTCTTGCCGCCGAGGTCCTCGATCCCGTGGTAGGGCGAGCCCTTCAGGACGAGCACCTTGGCCTGGGCCTCGTAGTACGGCACCGAGAAGTCGACCTGGGTGCGGCGCGGGCAGTTCGTCGTCATCGTCGCCACGACGATGTCGGCCTCGTTGTTCTGGATCACGGGGATGCGCTCGGAGTTGACGAGCGCCCGGAACTTCAGATGCTTCTCGTCGGCGCCGTCCGGGCCGAAGATCGCCTTCGCGATCTCCTTCGCGATGTCGATGTCGAAGCCCTCGAAGCGCGCTTCGTCCTCCCCGTCGCCCTGCCCCGCGGCCGTGTTGATCGCGCCGAACGGCGGCGCGTCGGACAGGACTCCCGCGATGAGATAGCCGCGCTCGGCGATCTTCGCCATGAAGCTCTCGGCGGGCATCGCGCCTGGCGCGGGCATGACCGCCGGCGGGCGCAGGCTGACCCTCGGGTCGCCGCAGTCCAGCGCGGGTGACGGCGAGGACGTCGTGGACGGGTTCGACGGGGTGGCGTCGGAGGCGTTCGTCAACGGCAGCGGGCGGCCGGCGTCCGGCAGCGGGCTCGTGACCGTCCCGCAGCCGGCGGCCAGCAGTGCGACCACGACCAGGCCGAGGGACGCGCGCGCGCCCACGCCCCCACCCGCGCGCCGCGCGCCCCTGCGCCGCGTGCCCGCGCGCCACGGGTGACGGCTGGGAAGGAGCTGATGGCCGCGCGTCATGTGTCGCCGCCTCACCGGTACTCGTTGATCCGTGGCTGGATGCCAGCCAGCACCGCCGCCGCGGCAAGCACCGACAGCACGATCACGACGGCCTCGAGGCCCCTGAGCCGGTCGCCGGCGGCCGAGAGCCGGTCGTCGAAGCGCTGCTGGCTCGTCCTCAGCGCCGCCTCGGCCGCGTCGTCGAACCGCTTGAAGGCGGCCGCGCCGTCGACCAGCGCCAGCTCGCGCGCGCCGTTGAACCCGCCGGCGTCCTTGACTCCCGAACGCACCGTCCAGCTGGTGGTCTGGTAGCTCCGCCACAGCGCGGCGAGGTCGCCGCCGCGGAAGCCCTCCCCGCTCAAATAGGCGGTGACGGCCGGCAGCACCCCCGAGCCGGTCGGGTCGCCCTTCGGGGTGTAGCCGAGACGCGCGGCGACGGCGTCCGCGTCCGCGTCGAGGGCCGCGCCGTCGCCGCGCGCGATCAGCGACAGGCTCTCGTCGCCCCAGGCCCGCAGCCCGAGCACCCTGGCCTGGGCGATCTCGGACATCGGAACGAAGCCGTGATCGCGGCCCTCGAGCATCCGGGCACGCTCGGCCGAGAAGGCGCCGAGCGTGACGGCGAAGATCACCAGGACGCAGGCCGTCGCGAGGAGCAGCCCAAGGTTCAGCCGCCGGTGGGTCCGCCGGAAAAGCCATACCTGGACGGCGGCCAGCGCGGCCAGGCTGACGACGCCGGCGACCGAGACCAGCACGACATGGACCGAGGACGTCGCCCGCCGGTACCGGTCGTCGACCTCCTCGGCGCTGCTCGCGGCGAGACTGTCCGCGGCCGGCAGGATCGTCTGCTGCATGAGCTGGGATGCCTTCTGCAGGTACGCGCCACCGACGACGTACCCCTGCCGGTTGTTGGCCCGGGCCTGGCCGATCAGGCCGGTGTAGGCGGGGATCTGGCGGTGCAGCGTGTCCAGCGGGTCGCCCGCCTCCGCCGTGCCGCCCGCCCTGGCCAGCGTGCGCAGCTCACCCTCGGCCAGGGCGATGCTCTCGTCGTAGGCCCTGCGCTGCTCGGGCGGTTCGACCGGGCCGGCGAGGACGGCGCTGGCGATCGTGGCGTCCGCCGCCGACAGGTCGGCATGCAGGCGCTGGGCGGCGGCGAAGGCCGGGCCGGCGTCGGCGCTCACCGCGTGGACCGCGTGGTCACGGACGACGACCGCGGCGAAGGCGGCGGCCCACATCAGGGTGATGGCCGCGACGAGCGCCACGGACACGATGCGCAGGAGGCCGGGAGTCGTCCTGGCTCTCGCCCGCAGCCAGGCGGTGGCGCCCCGCGCCGGACCGATCAGCCGGTCGGTGGCGCTGACAGGCGTCGGCGGGAACGCGGTGGCCGAGGTCACATTTATGATCTTAGGGCGGCCGGGATCGACCGGCTCGAAACCTGACAACTAGCTGACAGCGCGTAACGCGTCCGAAACAGATCCCTCCGTGGTCTTCCCGTGTCGCGTCGTGTTTCCCGCGTGGCGCCGCATGGTCATCGCGGGAACCGTGAGCCGTCCCGACGCCGTCGTCCGGGTGGGTGCCGCCCCGCGCCGCTCCTTACCGCGCCGCGCGAGACAGATCGGAACTGGGCTTGGTGGTCATGGACGGACGCCGACGGATACTGACGGATGTTCGTGCCGTGTCCGCTGGGCTAGGCTCGGCCTGTCGGAGGTGATAGGGGCGTGGCCGAACGACGCGCGGGGCCGAAGCGGTCATTGCTGGTTCAGGAACGGTCGCGCGACACCCGGCGGGCCATAGTCAGGGCGGCGCTCGACCTGTGGGCGCAACGCGGGTACGAGACCGGTATCGACGAGACGACCGCCGAGGAGATCGCCGCCCGCGCCGGTATCTCGAAGGCCACCTTCTACTTTCATTTCGCGCGCAAGGAAGACATCCTCCTGGAAACAGGCTGGCTCACCGCGCGGGTCGCCTACGAGGATGCGCGGCGTGAGCTCGCCGGGAATGGCACCGTCGACGAAATCCTCGCCGGGCTGGTGACGGGCATCGGCCGGCGGGTCGAGAAGGTGCCGCGGGTCGCGGTGCGCCGGATGCTCGCCGCGCAGAACGTGGGCAACGCCTGTTACCAGACGGAGGACGGGGAGCGGTTCGGGTTCGAGCGGGCGTTCGAGGTCGTGTTCGCCCACGCCCGGGAGACCGGCGAGCTTCCCGAGCATGTCGCCGCGCGGTCGTTGGCGCTCATGCTTACCTCGCTCGTCATGGACGCGGTCCGGGACTGGGCACTGGCCGATCCCGCCGATCTGTGCGACGTGCTGCGGGAACGCGCGGCCCTGCTGCTCGCCGGTGCTCGCAACCTGTCGGTCGCCCGGCGAGTGGCCGGGTAGCCGCGCGGAAGCCCGGCTGGTTCCGCGAGCGGAAGCCCGGCCCGTTCCGGCCCCGCCGGTTCGTTTCGATCGGTTCGGGTCTCGATCGGTTCCGCCGCGGCGGCCTTGCCACGTCAACGCGGTAAGGGCAGTGGCTACCTGTTGCGGGCGCGACGGCGCTGGTGCCACCGTGGCGGCCGTGGCCGGGTGCCGGCGGCGGGTCTGGGTGGAGGAGTTCGTCGCGTATGCCGTTGAAGCTCGATGTGATGCTGGCGAACTCGGTGGTGGAGGCGGCCGAGCGGGCCAGGGCGTTGGAGAAGGCCGGCGTCGACGGGGTGTTCACCTTCGAGAACTCCCACGACCTGTTCTTCCCGCTGGTCGCCGCGGCGCCGGTGTGCTCGCTCGACCTGATGACCAACGTGGCGATAGCGTTCCCGCGCAGCCCGATGCACCTCGCGCACGCCGCCTATGACCTGCAGCTTCTGTCGAAGGGCCGGTTCCGCCTCGGGCTCGGCTCGCAGGTGCGGGCGCACGTCGAGAAACGGTTCGGCGCTCGCTGGGGGCGGCCCGTCGGCCAGATGCGCGAGTGGGTGCTCGCGACCAGGGCGATCCTGGACAGCTGGCAGTACGGCACCCGGCTGGACTTCCGCGGCGAGTACACCACCCACACGCTGATGACACCGGCCTTCCATCCGGGCCCGAACCCGTACGGCGTCCCGAAGGTGCTCGTGGGCGCGCTCGGTCCGCGGATGAACCAGATGGCCGCCGAGGTCGCCGACGGCATTCTCGTCATGCCGTTCAACAGCGACCGGCACATGCGCACCCGCACGATGCCGGCCATCGAGGCGGGGCTCGCCGCCGCCGGCCGTGCCCGCGCCGACCTCGAGGTGACGGCCGAGGTCATCGTCGCCGTCGGCCGGACYGACGAGGAGCTCGCCGCGGCGCGGGCGGCGACGTTCCTGCTCGCGTTCTACGGCTCGACCCCCGCGTACCGGCCGGTTCTAGGAGACCGCTGAATAACGTCGGCGCGCCTCCCCAATGCTGATCATGATGTTTGGGATCATTGGGTGGTGTTGGGGAGGAGCCGGTCGGACCGGGAGTTGCTGGACGCGGATGCGCTGGTCGGGCATCTGGTGG
>NZ_MOMC01000087.1 GCF_001983105.1 Pseudofrankia asymbiotica
CGACTGCGCCTGCGGGCTCTACGCCGGCGACCCCACCGCCTGGACCAAATGACCACCAACCAGACCAGCAAGATTTACGCGCGGCTGCACTAGCAGGCCGCCCATCCCGCCGCCCCTGCCGGCGAACCCGCCGCCGCCCAGACCACCGGCACCCCCCTGGCCGCCAGTGCCACCCTGGCCACCGGGGAAGCCAGGAGCCCCACCAGCGAAACCGCGGCCGAGGCCGCCACCGGGCGCCGCTCCGCCCCGCGAGGGGAAGCCGCCCTGGCCCTGCTGACCCTGACCCTGCTGACCCTGACCCCCGGGGAATCCGCCCGCGGGACGGGCGTTGCCCCCGCCGGCCGACGGGCCCGCGCTCGGGAGCGCGCCCGTGTGCGGCGAGTCCGCGGTCGCCAGCGCGTAGCTGGTCGGTCCGAGCAGGCAGCCGACCAGCGCCAGGCCCGCGACGGC
The DNA here is from genome assembly GCF_001983105.1 of Pseudofrankia asymbiotica. Classification (GTDB taxonomy): domain Bacteria; phylum Actinomycetota; class Actinomycetes; order Frankiales; family Frankiaceae; genus Pseudofrankia; species Pseudofrankia asymbiotica. Next base: position 451 of record NZ_MOMC01000087.1, read on the forward strand.
GACGCCCGCGCGGGCCGGCAGCCGGGACGCACCCAGGAGCAGCACCGCGCCCGCGAGCCCCACCACGAGCACGGCGGGGCGCAGCCACTCGTGCCAGCCGGCGGTGCGGTGGAGCAGCCGGGCGCACCACCACGCCGTGAGGGCCGTGACAGCGGCGAGCGTGACGGCGGCGGCCGGATGCCCGCGACGCTCCCAGAGCGCCACCGACCCCATGCCGACCAGCGCGCCGATCGCCGGGGCCAGCGCGACCGTGTAGTAGGGATGGAAGATCCCCTGCATCTCGCTGAACACGATGCCCGTCACCAGCAGCCAGCCGCCCCACACCAGGAACGCCGCGCGCGCTCTGTCGGTGCGCGGAGTCCATCGCCGCTGGCGGACCGGCTCCGGGCCGGCCGCGGAGTGCGTCGCGGAAGGGGCTTGGGGCGGCTGGCCGGTCGGCTCATGGCCGGCCGCGGACGGCGCCGGCGACGGAGTCGCCCACAGCCGCCGGTAGGCGGGCTCCGCGCCGCCCGACGAGAACGGCATGACCCGCGACGTCACCCACAGGCCGGCGACGAGCAGCACGAGGGCGGCCGGCAGCAGCCAGGCGACCTGGCCGCCGATCTCGCTGTTGAACATCCGGCCCCAGCCGGTCTGGCCCCAGCCGCCGCCGGCCGTCGGCGGCCCGAACACCCGTCCGGCCGCGGCCCCGGCGCCGGTGCCCCTGCCGCCGGGGCCCCCGCCCACGCTGCCTGTCTCGTCGCCGGTCAGCCGGCCGAAGCCGTTGTAGCCGAGGGTCAGCTCAAGAATGCTGTTGTGCTGGGAGCCGCCGATGTACGGGCGGGCGGACGCCGGGACGAGCTCCACCACGGCGATGTACCAGCCGGCCGACGCGACCAGCGCGAGGCCGGAGAGCAGCACGTCGCGCACCCGCCGGCCGATCCCCGTCGGCGCCGCGACCAGGTACACGACCGCGAGCACCGGCACGATCAGGAACGCCTGCAGCATCTTGGTCAGGAAGCCGAACCCGACCAGTACCCCGGCGAGCGCCAGCCAGCGCGCGCTCGCCCGTTCGACGGCCCGCAGCGTCGCGTACGCCGCGCCGATGAGCAGCAGCACCAGCAGCGCGTCCGGGTTGTTGAACCGGAACATCAGTACCGCCACCGGTGTCGTCGCGAGGACGAGCCCGGCGATCAGGCCGGCGGCCGGGCTGAACGCCCGCCGGACGGTCGCGTACAGCAGCCCGACGGAAGCGACGCCGCACACCGCCTCCGGCACCAGGATGCTCCACGAGCTCAGGCCGAAGATCCGCACCGACAGGCTCATCAGCCACATCGCGACCGGCGGCTTGTCGACGGTGATCGAGTTGCCGGCGTCCGAGGACCCGTAGAAGAGCGCCTTCCAGCTCTGCCCGCCGGCCTGCGCCGCCGCCGAGTAGAAGGCGTTCGCCCACCCGGGCTGGCCCAGTCCCCAGAGGTAGAGCACCGCGGTCGCCGCCAGCAGCACGAGCAACGCCGGCCGGGCCCACCGCGGGTCGTCCGCCCGTCCCCTGGCCACCCGCGCGAGCCGTCCGCGCCACCCCTGCCCGCCGTCCGCCAGGCCGCCGTCCGCCAGGCCGTCCCTCGCCGGGGCGGCGTACCGCCCCGGCGGATCGGCCAGGTCCGCGGCCCTTGGCTGACCGATCGACTCGCGCAGACCAGTCGACGCGGGCGGAGCGGCCACGGCGACGGCCCCGGCCGCGCCCACCGCGGTCGGGACGCTCGCGGACGCGCCCAACGCGCCGGTCGGCACGGCCTCGGCGGTCGGGCTGCCTACGCCGGTCGGGCCAGTCGGGCGGGGCACGGCGGTCGAGCCGGGCGCAGCGGTCGAGCCGGGCACGGCGGTCGAGCCGGTCTCGGCAGTCGAGCCGGTCTCGGCAGTCGAGCCGGTCTCGGCAGTCGAGCCGGTCTCGGCAGTCGAGCCGGTCTCGGCAGTCGAGCCGGTCTCGGCAGTCGAGCCGGTCTCGGCAGTCGAGCCGCCGAGGCCGGTCGAGCGCGGCGCGGCGGTCGAGCCGGGCACGGCGGTCGAGCCGGGCACGGCGGTCGAGCCGGGCACGGCGGTCGAGCCGGGCACGGCGGTCGAGCCGGGCACGGCCTCGGCGTAGTCAGGGACGGCTCGCTGCCCTGGCAGGTCCGCCGTGGTGGCGCGCGACACCGGCTCGTGCGTTGTCATGTACTCAAGGGTCGCCGGGGCGGCTGTGGTTTTCCTGAACGGGTTCCTAAACGCTGCCAGCGGCCCGCGCGGCGCGGCGTGCCCTCAATCGGACGTGGGCATTGGCCTCGCCGGTCCGACGCACGACGCCGCTCCATGATCCGGTGGGATTTTCGGTGCTACAGGTCGGAAAATTCCACCAGATCATGGAGCGGGTCCGCCGGCGCGCGGAGGCGTGGAGGTTCGGAGGCTCGGCGCCTCCCGAGGTCCGCGCGAGCCGAGACCCGGAGCTCGCTGATTCGCCGGCAGCCTCTGACGCCCGCCGCCGGCCGACTGCCGCCGGTTGACCGCCACCGGCTGACCGCCGGTTGACTGTCGGTTGACTGCCGGTTGACTGCCGGTTGACTGTCGGTTGACTGCCGGTTGACTGCCGCCGGCCGGCGGCCGGCGGCCGGCGGCCGCAGGGCGTCGGGCGTCGGGCGTCGGGCGTGGACCCGAGAACGGCGGGGCCGGGGGCGGGGCCGCGGTCGCGAGCGGGGCAGAGGCGGGATCAGCCCATGGTGCGGGCGCCGTCCAGGGACTCGCGGATGATGTCGGCGTGGCCGGCGTGCTGGGAGGTCTCGGCGATGAGGTGCAGGAGCACCCGGCGGGCCGACCAGCTCGCGCCCGGCTCGAACCAGGGCGCCTCCGGCAGCGGGTGGCCGGTCCCGAGGTCCGGGATGCCGGCGACGATCTCCTCGGTGCGCCGGGCGACCTCCTCGTAGCGCGCCAGGGCGTCGGCGAGCGTCTCACCGTCCGCCAGGCTGAACTCCGCCTCACGCTCGCTGAAGCCGTTCACGAACGCGTCCGCGCCGCGCACCACGAAGTCCATCCACCGCCGCTCGGTGAGGGCGACGTGCCTGATCAGCCCGCCGAGGGTCAGCGCGCTCACCGTGGTACGGGCGGCGGCCTGCTCGTCGGTGAGGTTCTTGGTGGTGAAGCGCAGGAAGAACCGGTGGCGCGCCAGGGTCTCCAGCAGCTCAGCGTGCTCGCCGGTGAGCGCGGGGGCGTCGGCGCCGGCTTTGTTGACCGCCGGCGTGGCCTCGCCGCCTCCGGCCGGATCCGCGGCGCCGGACTCGAGGGTGGCGGTGCCAGGGGAGGTGCCGGTGGAGGTGGTCGTGATGGTTGTCATCGTCGCTGGGCCTTCCTGTACGGCTTGCGCCTGTTGGGAGATGACCTTCGACGCCATGGGGCCCACCCTTCTGGAGACCAGCGGGAGGTCCGCCGGCGTCGTCCGTCAGAACCGACGCTAGAAGCGATAACGGCCAGATCCTGTCCGCATTCGGGGAAGATTTCCGAGCCAAGGGATTTCAGGCCAGGTCCAGTCGTCTGGCCCGCGCGCGGCGCGCGACGGCCCGAGCGGACCGGTTCGGCGCCGCGTCGCCGATGAGACACTTGTCCGTGCAAGGGCTGCCACCCCATTGGCGCGATCGTGCGCTTAGGGTTGGACGGTGGCCATCCGCGTATTGCTCGCCGAGGACGACGCGCTGCTACGGCATGGCCTCGCGACGCTGATCGAGCGGACCGACGGAGTGGAGCTGGCCGGCGCCGTCACGGACCGGCCGTCGGTGGAGCAGGCCGTCCGCGAGCTGTCCCCGGACGTCGTCGTCACCGATATCCGGATGCCGCCGACGCGGACCGACGAGGGCATCCAGGTCGCCGCCTGGCTACGCCGGGAGCACCCGGGTGTCGGCGTCGTCGTGCTCARCCAGTTCGCCGAGGCGACCTACGCGCTCGCGCTGCTGGAAGGCGGCTCCGCGGGGCGTGCCTACCTGCTCAAGGAACGCGTCGCCGGGCTGGACGAGCTGCTGCGGGCGATCCGCGCGGTGGCGGCCRGCGAGTCGGTGATCGACCCGGCCGTCGTCGAGGGCCTCGTCGCCGCCAACACCAGGCGCACCCATTCCGAGCTCGACCGGCTGACCCCGCGGGAGCGTGAGGTGCTCAGCCACATGGCCCAGGGCTGGAGCAACGCGGCGATCGCCGCGAGCCTGGTGCTCTCGGAGCGCGCGGTCGAGAAGCACAGCAACTCGATCTTCGCCAAGCTGGGCCTCACCGACGAACCGGACCTGAACCGCCGCGTCAAGGCCGTCCTGCTCTACCTGCACTCGGGCCAGCAGAACACCACGGGCAAACCCGACGGTTCGCCGAACACCCGCCAGGCCCGCCCAGGCGCCGGCCGCGCCCCCCGCGTCAGCTGAGAAAGAACCGCGCCCCCGCCACCGCCTCCGGCGGCCGGCAGGGGGGTTAGCCACACCCTTCGACGTGGGTGGTCGCATCCTGGGTTAGAGCGGGATGGGCGGACACACTGGGTTCATGACCTCCCCCTCCGCCGTCTCGGTCCTTGTCGTGGATGACCAGCGGCCCTTTCGCCTGGCGGTACGCGCCGTTGTCCGGCGCGCGCCGGGATTCGTCCTGGCCGGCGAGGCGGACACGGGCGAGGCTGGCGTCGCCGCCGCCGAGTCGCTGCGCCCGGACCTCGTCCTGATGGACGTGAACCTGCCCGGCATCGACGGTGTCGTCGCCGGCAGCCGGATCCGCGACRCCGACCCGCACACCGTCGTGGTTCTCTGTTCCACCTACGGCAAGACCGATCTCCCCGCGACCGTCGCCACCAGCGGCATGGACTACCTCCACAAGGCGGACCTCGCGCCCGCGGTGCTGCGCGCCCTCTGGGAACGCCGCCCCCTCGACGGCGACTAGCCAGCGCTGGCGCGCGGCGCCGCCGGCGTTGGCGCAGGCGCAGGCAGGCACCGGCACCGGCCTCAGCCGGATCGCGAGTGGACCGAGGGCCGCAGCCAGGCGTTGCGCGGGGCTGGGATGAGCGCCGCGAGAGCTCCGATGACCAGGGCCACCGGCGGCAGTGCCAGCAGCAGCAGGCCCGGGACGGCGACGTCGCCCCCGACTCCGGTGGCGTCCGCGATCTCCCACCACACCAGGCGCCCGACACCGAGGCCGAGGGGAATCCCGACGCCGACCGCGCCGAGCGCCGTCACGCAGGCCGCCGTCACCGAGGCCGCGGCCGTCTGCGCCGGGGTGCTCCCGAGCGTGCGCAGCACGCCGGCCTCCCCCGCGCGCCGCCGCCAGCTCGTCGTCACCGCGTGGACCAGCGCGATGGCCGCGAGGCCGCCGAGCACCATCTCGAGCACCTCGGGCAGCCTGCCGATGCCGCCGAGGTTCGCGACCTCCGTCGGCGGCCGCCGCGGCGACACCTCGTACTCGTCGCCGAGGTCCCCGACGAGCGACGCCACCGGCACGCCGTCGGCGGCGGTGACCAGGCCGTCCCACCAGGGCGCCGTCCGCTGGGTCCGCTCGAGCACGCCCGGGTCGAGCAGCAGGTTGTCGCCGAGTCGTTCCCCGCCGACCGGGGGCCCGAGCCCGATGCCCACGACGGTGACCCGCGCCCCGCGGTCGTCACCCGGCCGGGGCGCCAGCTCGAGGACGTCGCCGACCTCGACGCCCAGGTTCCGGGCGGCACGCGTCCCGACCACCGCCTCGCCCGGGCCGCGGCCGAGCCGGCCGGAGAGCATCGTCCAACGCTGTTCACCGGTCGACGAATGGACGGCGTACGCGGTGACCTCGACACAGCCGGGACCCGGGCTCGCCGCGGGCGCTCCCTGCGTCCGCCGGCTGGAGCTGTCCTCGGCGGTGCCCATCGCGCCGCAGCCGCCGCCCGCGAGCACCGTCGACCGGGCGACCAGGCTGACGGCCGCTATCCAGGGGTCCACCTTCAGCCGCGCGACGATGTCGGGCCGGGCGTCCAGGAGGTCGAGGTCGGCCGTCCAGCCGTAACGGTTGGGATCTTCCACAAGCCGGTCCACGCCGTGCGCGACCGTCGCCGCGGCCACCAGCGCCGCGGCCGAGAGCATGGCCGTGATGACGGAGGGACGACGGCCCGACGAGGGCCGGTGTCCGGTGAGCGCGAACCGCGCGCCCACCCACAGCCAGGCCGGCCCCGCCCAGGCAGGGCCGGGCCGCAGCCAGCTGGCGCGCACCGGGCCGACGGCGCGCGTGGCCCCCGCCGCGGCCCGGCCGCGGCCCGCGCGCGCGGCCGACCATCCCGCGAAGGCCAGGAAGAGACCGGCGGTGGCCACCGCGGTGATCCCAGCGATCGCGAGGTTGGGCGCGTAGCCAGGATGGGGCTCGAGGTCGGCGAGCGGGCCGATCGGCTCCAGCCGCCCGGCGAGCAGCGGTCCCAGCGCGGCGACCAGCCCGGCGAGCGCCGCCGCCGGGGCGGCCGCGAGCACCCGCGCCGCCGCTCTTCCGGCCGGTGTCACGCCGAGCACGGCCTCGATCCGCTGCTCCGTCACGCGCGCGTAATGGTGTCGCGCGAACGCCACCGCGGCGGTGGCGAGCCCGGTCACCCCGACGACGACGGCGAACGCCACCAGGCCGGTCAGCAGCACCCGGGTCGTGGCCCCGACGCGGGCGTCCGAGTCGGTCGCCGGATGGCTCACCTCGAGAACCGGGAACTCGGCCGCCTGAGGGTCCTGTTCGTCACCGGCCGCCGCGGCGGCGCGGGCGAGCGCCGCGTCGGCACGCGCCACCGCGTCAGGAGCCGGCACCAGCTTGATCATGACGGTGATGCCGACGGAGGCGAGGTCCTGGGCCACGGCGGGCGAGACCAGCAGCGGTGTCTGCTGCGCCGTCGCGCCGGCCATCCGGACGAGGCCGGTCACCCGGACTGTGATCCGTGGCCCGTGCGGCATCCCGAAGCCGGTGTCGAAGCTGAAGAAGTCCTCTCTGGTCAGTGTCCGCAAGGTCAGGACGTCGTCGACCCGGACCCCGAGCGACCGGGCCGTCCGCTCGTCGAGAACCGCCTCCGCCGCGGTCGGGTCGTAATCCCGGCCCTTCACGACCACCGGGGTGTAGACGCCGACCTCCGAGCCAGGCTGGTGACCGGCGAGCATCCCGAGGTACACGACTCCCGGCCGGTTCTCGACCCGGGCCGCGGACCCCGCGGTGACCCAGACGGACTTCAGACCGGGAACCACCGACGCGGCCCTGGCCGCGAGCCCCGGGCCGCCGGGCACCGTGATCTGCAGGTCCGGCACCGCCGTCACGCGTTCGAGCCGGGCGGGGGCCGTCCCTGTGCGCCGGGTAAGCGCGGCCGCGCCGCCGACGACCGCGCCGACCAGCCCGACGAGCAGGCCGAGCGCGACCAGGCTGAGCCAGCGACGCCGCAGCTGCCCGAGGGCGATCATGCGGACGGCGCCGAACACCGGGGCTGCCATGTCTCAGCCGCCGTTCCCGCCGGGCTCGCCCGGCCTGGGCGTCGCACGCGCGTCCGACGCCGCCGGCACACGGCCGTCCGCCGTGGCCGCGCCCGCGCGGGCGCCACCCACCAGCGCCCCGGAGCCTTCCGTGGCTCCTGGGTCTCCTGTGCGTCCTGGGGCTCCCGAGCCTCCTGAGGCCCCCGTGGCGTCCTCGTCTGCCGCCGCGCCGCCCACCGATGGGCCGACGGCCACCGAGCCACCCGCGGCGGCACCTCCCGGGCCCGCGCCAGAGCTGGACGCGGGACCGGCACCAGTGCCGGGGCCGGGATTGGGGCCGGGGCCGGAAGGCAGCGTCGAGTCGCCGGCCGAAGGGGTGGCGAGACCGCTGGCGACGCTGCCCGTGTTGTCAGCCAGCGGGACGACGGCGCCCAGCCGCACTCCCTTGCCCGGAGCCGACTCGATCGTGAGCGAGCCACCGATCGCGCCGATCCGGTCGCGCATGTTCGTGAGCCCCTGGCCGGCGAGTCGCCGCCGTGGGTCGAAACCGGGGCCGTCGTCGGCGACGCTGAACGCCAACGCGTCCTCGCGCTCGGTCAGGGCGATCTCCACCTGGCTGCCGGGCGCGTGCTTGGCGGCGTTCTGCAGAGCCTCCAGGCAGCAGAAGTAGACGGCCGCCTCGACATCCGGCCCGTGCCGGCCGACGCCGTCCGTGACGAGCCGTACACCCAGCGGGGAGCGAGAGGCGGCGGCGCGCAGGGCCTCGGTCAGGCCGGAGGAGCGCAGCAGCGGCGGGTAGATCCCCTGCGCGAGGTTGCGCACCTCGGCGATCGCGGCGGTCACCTGCTCGGCCATCTCGCCGATCAGCTCCTCGGCGGCCTCGGTGTCCTCGGTGACCAGGTCACGCACCAGCCGCAGGCCGATCGCGAGCGAGACCAGCTGCTGTTGGGCCCCGTCGTGCAGGTCCCGCTCGATCCTGCGCCGCTCGGCGTCGGCGGCCGCGACCAGCCGGGCCCGGGAGACCCTCAGCTCGTCGTTCACCCGGCGCAGGTCGACGAGCGCCTCGCGCAGGTTCGCGTCGAGCTGCCGGTTGTGCAGCACGGCGCCCAGCCGGGTGCCGAGCTCGGCGAGCAGCCGGTCCTCCGTCTCGCTGAACCGCGGGTCGTCCACCCACCGTTCGGCGACGAGCAGGCCGAGCAGCGCGCCGCCGGCCCGTGCCGGGACGACGCGCAGCTGGATGCCCGGCCGGGCCCAGACCAGCCGCGGCACCCACAACGACAACCAGCCAGGACCCGCGACCCTGGCCCGCGACAGCGCGACCAGGTCGCCGGCGGACAAGGAGAGCGTCTCGCCCACCCGGGCCTGCCCCAGGCCCGCGTCCGCGAGCTCGGACGCGCCGCCCCGGCCGTCCGGTGACGGGACGGAGGACCGGAGCGGTGGGGGCTCTGGCAGCACGACGGCGGCTGTGAGCCGCCCGCCGGGCCCGGTCCAGATCTCGACGCGGCGCAGCGCCAGAGTGCGGCGCAGCGCGTCGGCGAGCTGCACGAGAGCCTGTTCCAGCGGCCCGTCCCGGCTCGTCTGCTCGCCGAACGTCGCCAGCACGTCGTCCGGCCGGAAGCGGCCGCCGCGCGCGGCCCGGCGGGCGGCGCGCCTGGCCGGTATCCGCAGCGCGACGCTGAGCGTCGCCGCGGTCGCCGCGCTGACCAGCACGGGCATGAGGAACCCGGCGCCGTCGTCCTCAGGGATCCGGCCGAGCGCGACCACCGACGCCGCGAGCGCCCCGGCCCCGACCAGCGCGAACGAGGCGACGTCCGCGCCGAGGATCAGCACCTGCTCGGCGTGCCGCCGCGGCGTGCCGAACCGGCCGGCGAGCACGCCCGCGGCGAGCAGCACCGCCGCCGACACGATCGGCACCCACCAGGGGGGATACCCGGCGCCCAGCAGCCGCGGCACGGCGCACAGCGCGGCGATGCCGGCGGCGGCGAGCACGGCGGCGACCAGCAACAGCCGTCGTGGGCGGGAGGTCGTCTCGCGCGGGCGCGGCGGCGCGGCGAGCGGTGGCAGGCTCACCGTCGCACCTCGCCGCGTCCCCGGACGCCGGCGCCATCGCCGAGGCCGCTGCCGCTGCCGCCATCGCCGCGGCGTATGCCTGTGTCGGGTCCTCGGGTCACGGCAGGTCCTCGAGACCGGACGGGCTCTCGATCTGGCCGTCGCGCATGGCCACGATCCGCTGCGCGCCGGCGGCGACCGCGGCGTCGTGGGTGACCATCACGATCGTCTGTCCACGCGCGTGCAGCCTGGTGAACAGGTCGAGCACCTCGGCCGCGCCGGCGGAGTCCAGCGCGCCCGTCGGCTCGTCGGCGAGCAGCAGCGTCGGGCTCCCGGCGAGCGCCCTGGCGATCGCGAGCCGCTGACGCTGGCCACCGGACAGCGTCGCGGGCAGCGCCTCGGCCCGCTCCAGCAGGCCGAGCACGTCGAGGAGGTCCTGCGCGCGGCGCACCGCGGCACGCCGGCCGAGCCCGGCGAGCCGCGCGGCCAGCACCACGTTGTCGGCCGCCGTCATGCTCTCGAGCAGGTGGAAGAACTGGAACACCATGCCCACGTGCCGGCGGCGCAGCCGGGCGAGCCGGGTCTCGGACAGCTCGCCGAGCGCCTGACCGGCGACCACCACGGATCCGTCGTCCGCGCGCTCCAGCCCGGCGATGATGTTGAGCAGCGTGGACTTGCCGCTGCCGGACGGGCCGGTGACGGCGACGAACTCGCCGGGCCAGACCGTGAGCGACGTCCCGCGCAGCGCCCGTACCGGGGCCACCTCCGCGTCGAAGGTCCGGTGCACGCCGACCACCGCCACGACCGGCTCCGGCGAGGTCCCCCAACGCTCCGGACCGTCCGCCGGGCGGTCAGTGACGCCCGCGGAGCGCGCGTCACCGTCGCCTGAGCCTCCGCCCGTCGCGATCGCGCCGACAGCGCCGCGCATCCGCACCCCGTCCCCCCGGTCCGACTCCGTCACGTCACGACGGCCGACGCCGCGTTCCCATGTTCCCAAGGACGTCCGCCTCCGGGGGCGTGTTTCGAACCGCATGATCGCGCCCATGGCCGGTCGGGCTCGGCCCGGACGGACACGGATCACCCCGCCGCGCGGGGATGACTGGATTCCAGCGGATTCTCGCGACGTGGGGAAGCGGGATAACCGCCCCACGGAAGTGGTGCTGGCCTCCCCGRCCGTTCGCCGGCTGGCACCGTCGCTGGGCGGTGCCGCGATGACGCACAGTCGTGCCGCTGCCCCTTCCGGCAACGAACCGACCACCGCGGCTTCCCGCCCCGGCGTCTCGACGAGGAGACCATGATGACCAGCACCAGCCCGGTGACCTTCCCCTACGGCGACGTCACCGCGGTGCCCGCCGCGGGCAGGGCGGCCTCGGCCAGCCAGGACACGGCGGCCACGATCGTGGCCACCGCCACCGCCGAAGAGTCTGGAAGGCAGCACTTTCAGGCGCTCACGCGTCGGAACGCCCACACCGGGACACCAGCGGGCTATTGATCGGGTATTCCGTGTCCGCRACGCTTCGTACGCAGTCGTACGCCAAATACCAGAGTGGTCTGTCAGCAGTCTGACTCCTTCTGATCGCGATCTCATCGCGATTCACCTGAATGAGCCGAGCACACTTGGGGATGTGCAACCCATGGCCCGACACCGAGTCGACTCCCGGACCGCCCCGCGGGTAGCCTCCGCCGCGCCACACCGCCGTTCCGGCGGCAGGCACGCGGCTCGCCCCGCGGCCCAGGCGACCTCCCGGACCGTGGTTGCGCGGCGGATCGCCCTGCCCGCGGCCACGGTCGCTGTCGCGAGCGTCGTCACCATCGGCGGCGCGGTCGCCTTCGCGACCAGCCCGCGGGACGCCGCGGAACCCATAGCCCGCACGGCCGCGACCGCGCCGGTCGGCGCGGCGAGCCCAGACGGCGCACCCGCCGGCGCCACCCCGCCCGTGGGCGAGGCGGCGGCCGCGGGCGTCCCCGCGGGCGCGGCCCGGCCCGTCGCCGCCGGAGCGGCCGCGCCGTCGTCCGCGGACGCGGCGGCGATCACCGCCGCGATCAGATCGAGCGACCTGACCGGCCAGGTCCCCGCGACCTCCTACCAGGTCGACCACATCGAGATCGCCGGCAGCGACCCGAACTGGGCGCGAGCCGAGCTGACGCCGGTGACCGCGGACATCGACCGGGCCTATGGCGTGCTGCACCGGACCGAGTCCGGCTGGCGGCTGGAGCAGCTCGGCAGCTACGAGGTCGGCTGCACGCTCGTCCCGCCCCAGGCCCGTGCCGACCTGGCTCTCGACTGCCCGCCGCCCGCCGCCACGACATACAGCACCTGAGCCGGGCTCGGCGGGGGCGGGCGGGGCGCAGGCCGCAGCGCCCGGGGACAGTCGAGATTCCTCGACCGATGGCACAGCGCAATTGAATGACTACCAAGGGTTAAAGTGGTGGCAATTTATTGCGCGCGCAATGAATGCCGGGCCGCCTCAATCCGCGCCTGACTGCGGGCGTTCGAAACGAACACGCGTTTTGACAGGCAGACTGGGCTGATGGCATTGCGCAGTCCCGCCGCCGGGCGCCGTCGCCAGCCGGAGGTCACCCGGGACCGGCTGCTCGCCGCGGCCGTCGACCTGTTCGCCGAACGGGGTTACGACGGCGTACGCGTCCGCGACATCGCCGACCGGGCGGGGGTGACCACCGGCGCGATCTACTCGCATTACCCGGACATGGCCTCGCTGCTCGCCGACGCCGCCGGGCACGCCGTCGACCACGCCGTACAGGCAGTCGCGCACGTCGGCCACGGCGAGCTCGGCGACGCGCTGCTGGCCGCCGCCACGTCGGCCGCGGCCGGACGGCGGCTGTCACGCGAGCAGGCGCTGCTGCTCGAGGCGATCGTCGCCGCCCGCCGGGAACCGACGCTGCGCCAGGCCCTCGGCGAGGTGCTGCGCGAGCGGTTCGAGCTGGTACGCGGCGCCATCGAGCAGGCGCGCGACGACGGCGAGCTGCGCGACGACCTGTCCCCCGACGCCATCGCCTGGTTCCTCTACCTGGCCCCGATCGGGTTGCTCACCGGCCGCGCCGCGGGGATGGCCGGGCCCGACCTGGACKAGCTGCGCGCGGTCTTCGAGGCCGTCGTCTCCGGCCTGCGCGTCCCACCCCCGTCGCCGCCCCCGCCCGTCGAGTACTGAGGGCTGTCCCGCGCGATTCCGGCGATCACGGGATCGGATAACAGTCGTTAGCTATCGTTTAGTCCGCCACTGTCCAGCGAGGCCGGGCGCGACGCGGCGCGCGGCCCCGGACGGCCGTCGCGCACTGGCGGCCAGCGGATACCGGAGGAAATCATGCGGCGCACCCTGTTCGACGAGGAACACCTGCTCCTGCGGGACGCGTTCCGCGCCTTCCTGGCCGAGCACGTCACGCCGTATCACGCCGACTGGGAGAAGGCCGGGATCGTCGACCGGGCGGTCTGGACGGAGGCCGGCAAGCAGGGCTTCCTTGGATTCGACGTTCMCGAGGAGTACGGCGGCGGCGGCCAGGACGACTTCCGCTACAACGCCGTCATCACCGAGGAGTGCGGGCGCGCGGGCACCACCGGCCTCGGCTACACGCTGCACAACGACGTCGTGGCGCCCTACCTGATCAAGCTCTGCACCGACGAGCAGAAGCGGCGCTGGCTGCCCGGCTTCTGCTCGGGGGAGATCGTCACCGCGATCGCGATGACCGAGCCGGGCGCGGGCAGCGACCTGCGCGGCATGCGGACCTCGGCCCGCAAGGACGGGAGCGACTGGCTTCTCTCCGGCTCCAAGACGTTCATCACCAACGGCATTCACTCCGACCTGGTGATCGTCGCCGCCCGCACCTCCGAGCTGAAGGGCGGACGCGGGCTCTCGCTGTTCGGGGTGGAGCGCGGGATGCCCGGCTTCACCCGCGGCCGCAACCTCGACAAGGTCGGCATGAAGGCGCAGGACACCGCCGAGCTGTTCTTCGACGACGTCCGGGTACCGGCGGCGAACCTGATCGGCGAGGAGGGGGCCGGCTTCCTGCACCTGGTCGGCAACCTGCCCCAGGAGAGGCTCTCGGTCGCGGTGCTGGCCGCCGCGTCGATGGAGGCCGTGCTTCAGTACACCGTCGAGTACTGCAAGAGCCGCAAGGCCTTCGGCCAGTCGATCGGCAGCTTCCAGAACAGCCGGTTCGTGCTCGCCGAGCTCGCCACCGAGACCCAGGTGGTACGCACGTTCATCGACCGGTGCATCGAGGAGCTGGTCGCGGGTCAGCTCTCGGCCGAGGACGCGGCGATGGCGAAGTGGTGGTCGACGGAGCTGCAGGTCAAACTGATCGACCGCTGCCTGCAGCTGCATGGCGGCTATGGCTACATGACGGAGTACCCGGTCGCCCGCGCCTACCTCGACGCCCGGGTGCAGACCATCTACGCCGGCACCACCGAGATCATGAAGGAGATCATCGGCCGCGGCCTCGGCGTGTGACCCGCTCTGGGTGAACGGCGCTCAGCCGTCGTTGGACGACGGCTTCGCCGGCCGCCTGGCCGTGGCCGGCTTCGCGGCGGGTTCCTTCTTCGCGGGTTCCCGCTTGGCCGGCTCGGACGTGCTCGACCGCCCCGCCGGTCGCTTCGCCGGGGCCGGCTTCGCGGGACCAGCCTTCGTGGCCGGCGCCCGCTTGGCGGGGGCCCGCCTGCTCGTCGTGCCGGCCGGCCGCTTCGCCGCGGCCCGCTTCGTCGCCGCCGGCTCTTCGGCCGGCTCCGCCAGGCCGTAGACCCGACGGGCGTTGCCGGCGCCCACCATGACGGCGACGCGGTCCGCGTCCTCGGCCGTCCAGTCGCCGTCCGCGATGCCCGCGGCCAGGAAGGCGGCGAGCGCCCGGCGGAACAGGCGCGCGCCCAGCAGGTACAGCTCGGCGAGGGCGAACGCGTCCGTGGAGAACAGCAGCTTGCCGAACGGCGCGAGCTCCAGCGCCTCGGCGAGAACGGTCGCGCTCGCCCGGCCGACGTTGTGGGTCGCCAGGCCGACGTCCAGGTAGACGTGCGGGAAGACCTGCGCGAGGTAACCCGCCTCCCGGTGGAACGGGTAGCAGTGCAGCAGCAGCACCGGTGCGCCGGTGGGCATCAGCGCCCGGAGCATGTCGGTGAGCAGCAGCGGGTTGGCCCGCCTCAGGTGCAGGTCGGTGTCCCCATAGCCGGTGTGGATCTGTACCGGCAGGCCCAGGTCGGCGCCCACCCAGATGAGGAAGCTGTGCAGCACCGGATCCGCGAGCCGGATCGGCGCGCCGGCACGCAGCCGGCCGACCCAGGACCGCACAGCGGCGATCACCACTCGGTCGGTGGGCCGCTCGGCGGGCAGCTCCAGGCCCACGCGGTACGCGGCCACCGACTTCACCCCGACGACGGGAGCACTGTCACCGCTGGCGGGGCCCGCGCCGGCGCCGGCGCTCGCGCCGGCGCCGCCGGCCGCCGCCCGCGCCGCAAGCCGGGCGCGCACCTGGTCGGGGAAGTGCGCGACGCCGATCTGGCCGGTGACGATGTCGAGCGCCACCTGCTCGGCGAGCGGCTCGAGCCGGACGACATCATGGCCGCGGCCGCCCGCGGCCGCGGCGAGATCCGCGGCGCTGGTGAGGCGCTCCGGGGCGAACCCGGTATCGACGCAGAAGTCGGCGATGCCGGCCGACCGCAGCATCCGTGTCGCCACCTCGTCGGCGCCGAGCTCCGCCCGGCGGGCGAGGTAGTCGTCCGGTGGGGCGTGCGCGGGCAGGTCCAGCACCGGCGCGCAGTAGCGTCGCAGCGCGAAGCCGAGCTGGCTGTCGAAGAACGAGGCGCCTCGCGGCCCCGGATGGTCGGCCTCGGTCATGGCCCGTTCGAAGTCCGTGCGGTTCAGCTCGCGCCGCACCAGCCCGTGGCAGTGATGGTCGACCAGCGGGAGCGATTCGAGCGTCTCGATCCGTGGCACCGACACGCGGAGAACCTCCCCCGTATCCCGGCGTCGCAAGCCTCTGGGGCGCCGGGCACCCCGGACTGTCGGGTGCTTCGCGCGCTCCCGGCCTGGTTCGGGCGGGCACGGACGACGGCGAAGCGCGGGCATGACCCCCCAAGGCCTGTGGATAACCTGTGGAGAAGTGGGGGTGGCCTGTGTACAACCAGGCTGGTAGATCCGCCCCTATGGAGCTCGCGGGCTTCAACCGTCCTCTGTGCAGGGGTTTCCGGCGACCCGTCGCCTGTGGACGACTGTGGACAGTGTTCTTGGTTCGCTCCGTGCGGGCACGGCGCTACGGCCCCTTACTCGCTTCGCTCCCAAGGGACCTCCGCGCCGTGTCCTCCTCCGCTCACGGGCGCTCCGGCGACCTCGCTGCGGCCCGACCATGTTCGCTTCGCTCCATGGTCGGGCCTCCGCGAGGCGCGCCTCCGCGCCCAGCACGGTTGCGTGCCGCTGGACGTCACCAGATCCAAGCCCAGGACATCCGCAGGGCACATCGCTTCGCTCGTGGGAGGGGCCTCCGCGTTAGCGCGGTTGCGTTTGGCTTGGACGYCACCAATCCACGTCGACTGTTCCCCGGGAATAGTTCGGTGGTGGCAAGTCCACTCCGGGGGGACATGGTGGGGCCGGGGTTCGGCTGCGATGGTCAGTTCATGACCTCACCCACGGATCTGGATCTGCTGCGCGAGCTGGAGCCAGTCGCCGCGGCGAACATCGACCGGCACCTGAGCCTCGCCGCCGAGTGGATGCCGCACGAGTACGTGCCGTGGAGCCTGGGGCGTGACTTCGACACCCTGCCGTGGGAGCCGGGGCAGTCGACGCTGTCCGACGTCGCCCAGATCGCCTTCGAGGTCAACCTGCTCACCGAGGACAACCTGCCGAGCTACCACCGGGAGATCGTCTCGGCCTTTGGCCGCGACGGCGCCTGGGGTACCTGGGTCGGCCGGTGGACCGCGGAGGAGGGCCGGCACGCGATCGCGATGCGGGACTACCTGATGGTCACCCGCGGCGTCGACCCGGTGGCGCTGGAGCGCGGCCGGATGCACCAGATGGAGCTCGGCTACGACTCCGGCAGCAAGTCGCCGCTGCGGGTCATCGCCTACGTGACCATCCAGGAGCTGGCCACCCGAATCAGCCACCGCAACACCGGCCGGTTCACCGAGGAGCCGGTGGCCGAGAAGCTGCTGGCCCGGGTCGCCGCCGACGAGAACCTCCACATGATCTTCTACCGGAACCTCGTCACCGCCGCGCTGGAGCTCGCCCCGGACCAGACCGTGCTCGCCATCCGCGACGAGGTTCTCAACTTCGACATGCCCGGCACCGGCATCCTCGACTTCAAGTCCAAGGCCCGCCAGATCGCCGACGCCGGCATCTACAACCTGCGCGTCCACCACGACGAGGTGGTGACGCCGGTGCTGCGGCAGTGGCAGTTCTTCGCGCTGGAGGGCCTGGGCGCCGAGGCCGAGCAGGCCAGGACCGAGGTCGCGGCCTTTCTCGAGGGACTCGACGCCTTCGCCACCCTCCAGGAGGAGAAGCGCGCCGCCCGGGCCGCGCGGGCCGCCACCGGCGAGCTCGCCGCCCAGGCCTGAGCCCCCGAGGTCACGCCTGAGCCTGGYGTCTCACGCCAGCCCCAACGGCAACGGTACGAGTGACGTAGTCCATAGTGTCCTCGTGGGCAGCCATCGCCGCCGGAAGTGGCACGTGACCACATTCCCGGTCGTTGTAGCCACCTTCGGCGTCATCGCCCTCACCATCGGGCTGATGTTCGGCGGCCTGGGCAACCACGGCGAGGACACGGACCTGCTGCTGACGCGCCCCACGCCCGAGCTCTCGGTCTCGCCGTCTCCCCAGCTCTCGTCCTCCGCGCTCGACACGCCGACGGCGTCCTCGACGGCATCGGGCGACGTCACGCCCAGCGGAGCGGCGAGCCCTGTCGTCTCACCCGCGCCCCGCCCGGCCGGCGGCGGCAGCTCGACGCGTCCCGCCACGCCGCCCCCGTCGCCCGACCCTGGCACCGGGTCAGGCGGGGGCGGAGGTATCCAGCTCCCCCCGATCACCTGGCCCACCTGCGTTCAGACCGGCCACGGCATCCGCTGCCGCTGAACCGGCCTCCGGCCAGCCGCGTTCCCGCCGACCTCGACGATCCCGCCGAACCCACGGAACCCACGGAACCCACCGGCCGAGGAACCCACCGGCCGAGGAACTCGCGGCGGCGCGGTCAGTGCCGCCAGAGCGTCTGGGCGACGATCTCGGCCGGGGTGGCGCCGGCGAACTGGTCGATCTCCGCTCGGCGGACGGCGAGGATCGTGTCATGCAACTCGACGCCGAACGCGTCGAGCAGGACGGAGTCACCCTCGAACGCCGTCACCGCGTCGTCGAGCCGGCGCGGCAGTGCCACTATGCCGCGCCGGGCTCGTTCCTCCGCGGGCAACGTGGCCGGGTCGACGTCGACCGGCTCGGGCAGCCGCGATTCGCCGATCGCGGGGGCTGACCGCCCGGCGGCCAGCAGGCCCGCCAGCAGCAGGTACGGGTTGGCGGTCAGGTCGAAGCACTTGATCTCGAGGTTCGGGGACGCCGCGGCCCACCGCTCGAGGCTGATCTTGACGCCCAGCTCGGCCTCCACGTCCGGCGAGTGCACCGACCGTCCGCCCACCGCGAGGCCGGTCACCAGCCGCAGCGCGGCCTCTCGGTTCTCCACGCCCCAGCAGGCGAACGCGCCCGACCAGCGCGACGGCGCGAGCCGCAGGTAGGAGGCGACGCTGGGCGCGCCGACGGCCAGCAGGGCGGGCAGGTGGCCGAGGATCCCGGCGGCGAACCGCTCGCCCAGCTGGCTCAGCCCGGCCGGGCCCGTCCCGTCCATCAGCCTGTTCCAGCGCTGGCTGTCCTTCATCCCGAGGCTCAGGTGCACGTGCCCGCCGTTGCCGACGCCATCCGGGACGACCGCCGGCGAGAACGAGGTGCGCAGCTTGTGCTGGACGCCGACCGCGCGCACGGTCTGGCGGACGAGCACGCTGCTGTCGGCCGCGCCGAGCGGGTCCTCGGCCGCGACGGACACCTCGAACTGACCCGGCGCGTATTCCGGGTGGATCTGCTCGACGACCAGGCCCTGCTCGGTCAACGCCTCGACGACGTCGCGCAGGTAGTCGGAAAGCTCGATGACCCGGTCCATGCCATAGGCGGATCCCTTGGCTACCGGTGCCGGCGCCGAGAAGTGCTGCCCGCCCTCGGGGTAGACAGTCCACTCGATCTCGATGCCCGCCCGTGCCTGGCCGGCACCGCCCAGAAAGCCCGCGAGCGCGTCGACCTGGCGGCGTAGGACCTCCCTGGCGTCCTGTGGATGTGGCCGGCCGAGCTGGTCGAACCGGTCCGCCGGTGCCCAGGCCCAGCCCGGCTGAGCCGCCAGCGGCACCAGCCTGTCCAGGTCCGGGCGCAGCCGCAGGTCGCCGACCGGGCCCCCGGCGTAACGGCCGGACGCGATCCCATCGGTCAGCCCGAACGCGTCGGACACCGGCGAGACCCCGACACCCACCTGGACGGCTCGTTCCAGCCTGCCGACCGGCACGCCCTTGACCCGGGTGATCCCRCTGTTGTCGACCCAGGTCAGCGCCACCACCCCGACACCGCGCGACCGCAGATCCGCCGCGATACGCGCCGCCTTGTCTCCGTCCGCCGACATGCCGACGTCATCACTCATAGGAACCCCTAACGGGAAGATGGGTGACACGGAGACCCGCGCGCACGAGCCGACCCCCGCTAGTGTGCCGCCACGACCACTGAACGCACCAGCACGCGCGTCAACAGGCGGGACGACCGCTCGGGCCATATATCGGGACGTCGAAGGGGAGACCCGCCCGCGCGCCCATCGGGCGAGCGCGTGGTGCGAAGCGGCACGGTGCGCGGCGCGTGGGGCCCGGTGCGTGGGGCCCGGTGCGTGGGACACGGGGCACGGGGCGAAACGGCGCGGCACGCGCGGCTCAGAGCAGGTCGCGCAGCACCTTCTCGACGGCGGCCTCGACGCTGGCCGCCATCGCGTCGGCTCCGGGTGCCGACGCGCCCGCGGTCTCGGCGCGGTCGACGGTGAGCCACGGGGCGGCCCAGCCGGAGCGGGCCAGCTCGTCGTACTCCAGCGCGACCCGGGCCTGCAGCGCCTCGTCCGCCTCGAAGCGGTCGACGCCACGCCCGCTGTCCGCGGCCGCGCGGGAAAGCGCCCGCGCCCGGGCGACCTGGACTGGCACCCGCAGCAGCACCTGCAGGTCCGGGCGAGGCAACGCCAGGTCGCCGAGCTCGATCGCGGCGACCCAGTCGCGGAAGCCGGCGCGTTCCTCGGCCGGCAGCCGGGCGGCGCCATACGCCGCGTTCGAGGCGACGTAGCGGTCCACCAGCACCACCCCGTCACCCGCCGCCGCCGCGTCGAGCTCGGGGCGCGCGTTCGCCCGGTCGAGCGCGAACAGCAGGGCGCTCGCGCGAGCGGAGGCCGCGACGGGTGCGAGCGCCGGGTCGCCGGTCAGCATCGCCCGCGCCGCCGGGCCGAGGGGCGCGACCGAGTAGCGCGGGAACGCGAGCGTGCCCACCCGGCGCCCCGCCGCCGCCAGCGCGGCGACCAACGCCATGGTCAGCGTGTTCTTTCCCGCCCCGTCGATCCCCTCGATCGCGACGATCACCCGCGCGGCCCCCTCGTCCTCGTTCAGGCAAGACGTCCACGCTACCGGCACCCCTACGGGGGCCGAGCTCCAGCGATATCCGCGCGCCACCGAGGACGACGGTCATGGCGGCGATGGCGGTCATGGCGCCGACGACCACGGCGGTTCCTCATCATCGACCACGGCGGTTCCCGATCACCGCGGGTTCGCCGAACGGCACGCGGGACGGCCCGGAAAGCCAGCCCGACCCGGTCCGTGTGCCCGACCGTTCCCGCGAACACCCGTGATCAACGGCAAGAGCGCGGGCGGATACGACCGGGCGCGTAGCGCGGGATACGCGTCGGGCGGGATGTCAGGGCCGGCCTGAGGGGTTACCGTCGCCGGGATGGACGGAACGTGGTTTCGACGGAACCTTCGGTTCCTGGTGCGGGACGTCCTGGTAACGGCCGCGTTCACGACGTTGTTCTTCCTCAGCGCGCCCAAGTGGAGCGAGACGCAGGTCTCGTCGCATCGGCCCATCGACGCGGCGGGATACACGCTGCTCGGCGCGATCGCGGCCGGGTTGCTGGCCCGCCGCTGGCTGCCGCTGGGCACGCTGGGCGCGCAGAGTCTGCTCGTCGGCGCCCTCCTCGGGGCGGGCTACGCCCATGGCCCCTACTTCATCGCCGTGGCGATCACCGGGATCACCGTCGGCCGGACCCGCCAGCGCCGAGTGGCCGCCAGCGCCGCGGCCTGCGCCACCGTCCTGATCGCGGCCGGCGAGCTGACGAGCTTCCTGCGCGGCTACGCGGCCGGCGGCTGGGATCTCTCCGTCGGCCTGGGGGCGGCGCTGCTGTTCGGCGTGGTCCCGGTCGTCGGGGGCGCGCTGATCGGTGAGCACCGGGCCTGGCGGGCGAAGGCCGAGGAGGAGGCGACCCGGCGCCGCGTGGACGACGAACGGCTGCGCATGGCCCGCGAGGTCCACGACGTCGTCGGGCACAGCCTGTCGATCATCTCGTTGCAGGCGGGCGTCGCGCTGCACGTCCTCGACCGCCGGCCCGAGCAGGCGCAGATCTCGTTGGAGGCGATTCGCCGGACGGCGATCGAGGCGCTGGACGAGCTGCGCGCCACGCTCGCCCTGACCCGCGCCGGCCGGTCCACGCGCGGGCCGGCCGCGCTGGAGCCGCCGCTGGCGGAGCCATCACGTCCGGAGCCATCACCCGCGGCCCAGGCCGTGTCCGGCCCGTGGGCGGCTCCGCCGCGGCCGCCCTCGTCGCCCGCTGCGCCGACCGAGCGGGCCGCCAGCCGGCCGACAGACCGGCCGGCCGAGCGAAAGACCGAGCGGAAGGCCGACCGGACGGCCGAACGGACGCCGCTGACGGGGCTCGGGAGGCTGCCCAGCCTCCTCGCCGAGGTCCGGCTGTGCGGGATCCCGGTCGAGGTGTCGACCAGCGGGCCGCTCGACACCCTGCCCGCCGACGTCGACCTCGCCGCCTACCGGATCGTGCAGGAGTCGCTGACGAACGTGCTCCGGCACGCCGCCGCGTCACGGGTCACCATCGAGGTGGCCGTCGCCGGCGGCGCCGTGTCCATCGACGTCGCCGACGCTCCGGACCCACCGGCCGCCCAGCCGGTGACACCACCGGGCCACGGACTCACCGGACTGCGCGAGCGGGCCGAGGAGCTGGGCGGGCGCCTGACCGCCGGCCCGTGCGCGAGCGGTGGCTGGCGCGTGCACGCGGAGCTCCCGGTCACCCGGGCACAGCCGGTCGGCGGTCCTCGTGGCGGATCTGGTGGCGGTCGTAGCCGTGGCGGAGGGAATCGTTGATCAGGGTCGTGGTGGCCGACGACCAGCCGCTGATCCGGCTGGGGCTGCGGGTGCTCGTCGAGACCGAGGACGACCTCGAGCTCGTCGGCGAGGCGGAGGACGGCCGGGCCGCCGTCGAGCTGGTGCGCCGGGCCAGGCCGGACGTCGCGCTTCTCGACATCCGGATGCCCGTGCTCGACGGGCTGGCGGCGCTGCGTGAGATCACCGACGATCCGGCGCTGAGCCACACCCGGGTGGTCATGGTGACGACGTTCGAGCTCGACGAGTACGTGTTCGAGGCGCTGCGCGGTGGCGCCTCCGGATTCGTGCTGAAGGACAGCGAGCCGGCGGACCTGCTGCGGGCGATCCGGGTCGTCGCCGCCGGCGAGTCGCTGCTGTCACCGGCCGTCACCCGCCGGGTGATCGAGGCGTTCGCGCGCCGGCCCGTATCACCCTCGGCGCCCGACCTCGGCGGGCTGACCGATCGGGAGCGGGAGGTGATGGGGCTCGTCGGCCACGGTCTGTCCAACGATGAGATCGCCGCCCGCCTGGTGATCAGCCCCGCGACCGCCCGCACCCACGTCAGCCGCGTGATGGTCAAGCTCAACGCCCGGGACCGCGCCCAGCTCGCCGTCCTCGCGAACCAGGCCGGCCTCGTCTAGACCGGTCGCCTGCCGAGCCCGGGCGCGGGCACGGGCGCGGAGGTACGGCGGAGGGCGTAGGGCGGGTGACGACGCTGGGGCGACGACGAGAGCCGCCGCGCGCCGCACTCTGATCGACATGACCCAGTCAACGCAACAACGGCGACGCGGGGAGAGCCGGCCCGCCTCGCCGCCCGCTCGGCTTCCGGTTCAGGCCGCGACGGGGCCCGCCTCGCCGCGCGGAGGGAGATCGCCGGCGGACGACGCGGATCCCGCCGCGGTCGACGTGCGCGGCCTGTCGAAGCGGTACGGCCGGCGAACCGTCGTCCACGACCTTGACCTGCGCATCCCGATTGGCGCGGTGGCCGGTTTCATCGGCCCGAACGGGGCCGGCAAGACGACAACCCTGCGCATGCTGCTCGGCCTGGTCCGCCCGACCACAGGGCAGGGCACCGTGCTCGGCCGCCCGCTGACGGAGCCGGCCGGCTACCTGCCGCGGGTCGGCGCGCTGATCGAGAGCCCGGCTCTCTACCCGCGGCTCTCGGCCCGCCGCAACCTCGAGGCGCTGGCGATCCTCGCCGGCCAGTACCACCCCTCCTGGATCCAGGAGGTGCTCGACGAGGTGGGGCTTGGCGAACGGGCCGACGACGAGGTGCGGTCGTACTCGCTCGGCATGAAGCAGCGGCTCGCGATCGCCGCCGCGCTGCTCGGCGACCCGGACCTGCTGGTGCTCGACGAGCCGACCAACGGCCTCGACCCGATGGGCATCCGGCTGATGCGTGAGCTGATCCGTGACCTCTCGATTCGGGACAACCGCCCGCGAACGGTTGTCGTCTCGTCGCACCTGCTCGCCGAGGTGGAGCAGATCTGCGACTGGATCATCGTCGTCGACGGGGGCGAGCTGGCCTACCAGGGGCCACCGGACGGGCTGCTTTCCGCCGGCGCTTCCCGGGTGACACTGCGCCCCGAGCACCTGGACGACCTTGGCATGCTCGCGGACCTGGCCGCTGGGCTTGGCCTCGCGGTCGAGCGCGCCGGCGACCAGGTGATGGCGACGCTGCCCGCCGGCGAGGCTCCGAACGGATCGGCGACGCCGTGGGCCGCGGGCGCTTCGGAGACCGAGCACGACGACCCCCAGGAGGCGATGCGTGCCCTGCTCGGTGGCCTGAACAGGGCCGCGCACGCGCACGGGATCACGCTGGTCGAGATCGCGCCGAGCCGGGTGACCCTCGAGGAGCGCTACACCGGCCTGGTCGCCCAGGGTGCCGGCCGTCGGACGGGAGACGCGGCATGACCGCCCAGCATCTGACCACACAGTCCGTCGACGATCAGGTCTACGCCGAGCAGACCGCGGGCGGGCGGGCATTCGACGACCAGGCCGACGAAGGCCGGGCCGCCTCCGCTCGGACCGGCAGCGGCCCACCTGCCGTCGGACGGAGCCGATCAACGGATCGCGGCCCACTGCTCGCGGTAGCCCGCAGCTACCGGTCTGAGGTGCACAAGCTGCGCCGTCCGACGACGGTAGCCGCGATGGGCGTACTCGCCGCGTTGTCCGTCCTGTCGACCGTCCTGACCTTCGCGCTCGCCAAGGACGGTCCACCCAGCGCGTTCGGCAGCTCGGACGGGCTGCTGCCGCCGCTGCCCGCGCTGGCCACGCCGGCCGGGCTCGTCCTGGGTTTCCGGATCGGCTCGACCTTCACCGGTCTGCTGTTGCTCCTGCTGTGCGCGGCGATGCTCGCGACCGAGTACAACCAGGGCACCATCAGGATGATCTTCATGCGGGAACCGCGGCGGGTCTCCTGGCTCGCCGGCAGGATGGGCGCGCTCCTTTCCATCCTCGCGGTCGCGCTCGTCGGGGCGTTCGTGATCAGCGCGGCGACGGCGGTGCTGATGGCACAGATCCGGGGTGTGGACACCGGGCAGTGGTGGACGGACGACGCGCTGCGCCGAGCCGGCAAGGACTACCTCAATGTGCTGGTCGGAACGACCTGCTTCGCGATCGCGGGCACGACGCTGAGCCTGCTCATTCGCTCGACCACGGCGGCCGTGCTGATCGCCTTCGCCTGGACGGGCCCGCTCGAACACATCATCGAGAACGCCTGGCCGGACGCGACCAGGTACCTGCCTGGCCTGGTGTTCGCCAACATCAGCACGGGTGGCAACTCGATCGCCGGTTACCGCGGCCCGCTCCTGCTCGGCATCCTCTACGCGGTCGCGCTCGCCACGGTCGGCATCACCAGCCTGGCTCGTCGCGATATCACCGCCTGAACGTGGTTGGACGGCCGCTGGGCCGGGCCTCGGGCCGGCCCGGCGGTGCCCTGTGCCCGTCGTCTCCGGGCCAGGGCACCGCGTCCCGGCCGAGAGGCGATCCAGCGACTCGCCGCTCACCTTCTCGGCGCGAGTCAGCGCCGACGATGATTACGAAAAGCTAACGATTGACGGGCCGGGGGTGTATCGGCTCGCCGGCGGTGTTCACTGGAACCCGTGGTCAATGGCGCACCGGTGGGTCGCCGGGTGGTCCTGGGGCTGATCGCCCTGGGCGCCGCCGGGGTCGCCGTCGGCGCGGAGGTGGAGCGGGCGGTCGACACGGTCACCGCGCCGCTGCGCGAGAGGGACCCGACGGGTCTCACCGAGCTGATTCCTGGCAGCGGCTTCGAGATCTACTCGGTCGCGTCCTCGGTGCCACGACGCACGGCCGCCGACTATCAGCTCAAGGTGCACGGTCTGGTGAACCGGCCGGTGACGCTCACGCTCGCCGAGCTGGAGGCGATGCCACAGACCGCGATGACCCGCGACTTCCAGTGCGTGACCGGCTGGCGGGTCGACGACGTCCACTGGTCGGGCGTCCGGCTCACCGACCTGCTCGACCGGGTCCAAACGCGGTCGACGGCCAAGGCCGTCATTTTTCGCTCGTTCGACGGGCTCTACGACGAGAGCCTCACGATCGAGCAGGCCAGGCGCTCGGATGTGCTCGTGGCGTTGCGCATGCTGGACGCTCCGGTCAGCTACAACCATGGCGGCCCGGTCCGCCTCTACGTCGCGCCGATGTACGGCTACAAGTCGATCAAGTGGCTGGGCGAGATCGAGCTGGTCAACGAGGTGGCTCCGGGCTGGTGGGAGCGGCGTGGCTACGACGTCGACGCCTGGATCGGCAAGTCCAACGGCCGTGACGACGAGCCGGTCTGAGCCGTGGATGTCCACCAGGAGGGCTGGGACAACCAGGACCGCCGTGTACCGGAGAGGTACCGGGAAATGGCGACGGGACCGCGCGAAGGCGAGATCCGGCGTTTCGGGACGAACACCCGCTGGGTGCATCGCGCGACCGCGTTCCTGTTCGGTGTGTGCATCGCAACGGCCGCCGTGCTCTACCTGCCAGCGCTTTCGATCCTGTTCGGCCGGCGAGCGCTGGTGATGACCGTCCATCTCTACAGCGGCCTGGCCCTGCCCATCCCGGCCCTGCTCGGCTGGCTGCTCAGCCAAAGCCCGCGCGAAGATGGCGAAGCCTCGCGCGGGCGGAGGCGGCTCGGCGGGTCCAGCGGCGGCTTTCGCCGTGACGCCGCCGAGCTCAACCGTTTTGGCCCCGCCGACGGCCATTGGCTCCGCGATCATCTACTGACCGGCCCTATCCGCAGGTTTCGCCGCCAGACGTGGGCCTCGGACGCCGGTGGGACGACCGCCGGCGCCGTCCCGGCGCCCGGCGCTCCGGACGTGGGCCAGGCGCGTATCGGCGGCAAGTTCAACGCGGGCCAGAAGTTGTATGCCGCCGGCGTGGCTGGCTCGATCGCGGTCTTTCTCGGCACCGGCCTGCTGATGTGGTTCGGTGCCGACCTCAGCGTTCCGGACCGGTACCGCACCGGCGCGACGTTCGTCCACGACGTGTTCGCCTACGGGATCTTCTTCGCGATCTGCGGCCACCTCTGGATGGCCTCGCGCGACCCGTTCTCCCGCGCCGGAATGCGCACCGGCTACGTCCCGACCTGGTGGGCGACCGCCGAGCATCCCCACTGGGACACGGAGACGGATCAGGACACGGAGATGGAGACGGAGACGGCTTCCCCGGACCAACGGACCGGCGAACCATCCCAGTAAGCCGGCCGTCTGGGCAGCCGAAAGCTCGCGGGACGCCCGTCGGCGGCCTCGTCCGCACCGCCACTCAGTCGGGGCGGCGGGGGCGATAGGTCTTGTAGGGCAGAAAGCGGTGCATGACGTAGAGGTCGATATCGCCACCCTGAGGGTGGCGGAAGGCCGACGGGAGCGTGCCGATGACGCGGAACGCGAGCACCCGCCAGATCGCGACCATCCTGGTGTTGCCCGCGACCACCGCCGTGGACTGCATCGCCCGGTAGCCGAGCTCGGTGGCGTGCTCGATCGCGGCCTGGGCCATCTCCCGCTCCAGCCCTTCGGCGGCGCGCGCGGGCTCGGCGATGAAGATCAGCTGTGCCACATGGTCGCCGAGGCCAGCCTGCGCGGGGGTGATCTGCGCGGAGGCGACGATCCGCCCATCCCCGCCGTCGTCCTCCATCACGAGCACCGCCGCCGGGGGTGGCAGCATCCACAGCCTCCGGGCGTCCGCCTCCGAGGTGTCCGGGCGCCACACGAGCAGATCCCCGGCCGACACCTGTCCGTGCCAGATCGGCCAAATTCCGGCCCAGTCATCGTCAGATGCCGGCCGTGTACGCACCCTCCTGATCCTGCCCGTCCGTAACCGCCCCTGAAAGCGATAACCGGGGGGCGCCTGCCACAACAGGCACATCTACCCCGCTAAGCCACAGCAAGCACACCGAGAGTCGCCACCCGGCAGCACCAGTGACACGTCTGGCGACGTTCACCCGTTTCGGAACGGCCTTTTCAAGATTAGTCAGACGCTACGCGCCACTGAGAGGGCGTTTGTAAGCCACTGACAAATCACCCATGACCCCGCTTGCTGGAGCAAGCTGCGTCTTTGTGTGCGCCGTGTCTAGTTGTCGGGGTCGGGCTTGGCCTTGGGGGGCCGTCCGCCGTGGCCGGGCCTGGCTCGCATCCACGCCTCGAAGGTGGAGAGGCGCCAGCGTGGCCGGTCGGGTACGGAGTCGTCGTCGGGCGGAGGTAGGCGCCCCTGGCTGCGGTAGTTGCGGAGTGTGCCCGGCCTGATGCCTGCCCGCTCGGCCATCTCGCGGTAGCCGATGAGTGGATCTTCGTCAGGCATGCGGGCGTTCTCTCCACAATCCACAGAAATATACGGCGCGGCGCCGTACAATTTGGGTGTAGGCGGTTCCGGCGGGGTGTAGCGAGCACCCACGCCGAAACCTTGATCACAGACCTGTGCTCAGACAGGACGGCAACCCATGTCCAATCTTCCTCCACACGAGCGCGGCGGCTGGCCCCGGCGGTGGCAGCCGGCGCGGATCGTGCCGCTTCCCGACGGTGATGTGGCGCTGCGGCTGCATGCGGGCGCCCCGGCGCGGGAACTGGCGACGCTGGCCGGGATGCTGCCTTCGGCGTTCTACGTCACCCACCGGCCGGTCACGCCCGCCGGTGCGGCGGTGGATCTGGTCTTCCGGGACAGCGCCGTGGGCGTCGCGGGCTCGTCGCCGTGGCGCGCCCCGGTCGGTCCGGCTCCTGAGGCTGTGGCCGACGCGCTGACGGTGCCGGGCGATCCGTCGGGCTGGGTCCCTGATGTCGG
Source organism: Pseudofrankia asymbiotica (assembly GCF_001983105.1). Classification (GTDB taxonomy): domain Bacteria; phylum Actinomycetota; class Actinomycetes; order Frankiales; family Frankiaceae; genus Pseudofrankia; species Pseudofrankia asymbiotica. The sequence goes on from NZ_MOMC01000087.1 coordinate 28,610, forward strand.
CGCGGTGCCTGACCGTGGGATCACGCCGTATCAGTGCGCGCTGTGGGAGCTGCTCGCGGCGGCACCCGACAGCGCGTCCGGCGCCCGGATGGCGGGCCTCGTCCAACGGCTGCCCCCGGAAACGGTCATGGTCCTGGCGGACCTGCTGCGCGAACGGCGCGCCCGACACTGACCCTCCGACCGATCCGCCACGGCGGCCGGCACCCTTCCCGGGTGCCGGCCGCCGTTGCCGTTTCGGCCGTCGCGGCTCGACTGGACGGTGCTAACTGCGGTGTCAATTCCGCTTGCCAGAGCAAGCATTTTAACGATCAACTGATCAACGATCATGCCTCTTGGTGGGCCTGAACGGGCCACTAGCAACATCATCTCGACACCCATACCACCTATCGACCATTTACGATCATGGCTGCGGCATATCGGTTTACGTACCACGTCGTTCCGCTCGACGGTGCTCGGCACACGATGACGCTGCGCTAGGGCGCCACCCCGCGCGACCTGGTCGGCGTTCCCTCGCTGGGGGACTGCTGGCCGTCGTCTTCTGTCCGGGTTTCGGAGCTGCCTTGTCGGTGCCTTCGGGTTTGAGGGGCCTTGGCCCTTCATGGCTCGGGCTGAGCGGGGCTTCTCCGGCGGGCAGGCAAGCTCTGCTTTGCGTCAGGGTTCTCGGCCGTGCAAGATCCGTCGACGGCTCTGGACCCGAGCGTGTCGGGTGCGGGTCTTGCGCGGTCGGGGTTCCTGGGGCAACCCTCTGGGTGCCTGCTCGTCGGAGGAGACACGCGGACTCTCGCCGTCCTCCCCCTTCTCCGGTGGAAGGGCCGGGGTCCGGGGCAGAGCCCTGGTGCGTCGTGCGGCGTCGAGCTACCGAGCGGGGAGGGGCATCGCGGATGAGGTTGGTGATCCTCTGTGTCCCGGGCTGCCGGAACGCCTCGATCTTGCGGGATCGGATCGGTGGCCTGCTAGGAGTCGATGACGCGGTCACCCTCCGCGTGGTCGAGAGCGAGGATGCGGCAGTGGAGGTGGGCATGACCGGCTCGCCGACCCTGCTGGTTGACGGTGTGGATCCATTTGCTGAGCCGGGTCGCTCGGTGAGCCTGTCGTGTCGGCTCTACCGCGACGCTGGCGGCGACGTGACCGGGGCGCCGTCGGTGGCACACCTTCGTGAAGCGCTTGGTCTGCCGGCTGGCAGCGACCGCGACTGATCGTTGCCTTGCCTGCGGGGTAGACACTCGCCACCGCTGTCACTGGTGGTCTTCGCGGGTCAGCGTCTGAGACGTGGCGGGAAGATCCACGCTGTCAACATGTGTTGACAGGTTCTGGTGGTCGGTTCACTCTGGGGTGCATGACGGATGTGACGCGRCTGGCCGCTGCTGCTGCGGCAGGCGAGGATCCGGGGACCGGGTTGGCGGCGATCGCGGCGCTGCGTGAGCTGATGGACCAGTTGGAGGCGTTGCACGTGTCGACGGCCCGTGAGCAGGGTTGGACCTGGGAACAGATCGCGCAGGCTCTGGGGGTCACTCGTCAGGCGGTGCATCGCAAGTACGTGACGCGGGCGCTGCCGGGCTGGAAGCGGTCATGAGCCGGGCGCGTGATGGCGGTCGCGGGYCGGTCAGGCGGCCGGTGGGTGTCGTGTTGGAAGCCGCCCGCGCGGAGGTGGCGTCGGCTCAGCATGGCTACGTGGGCCTGGAGCACATGCTCGTCGCGTTCACGGGGAGTTGGGCGGGGTCGGTGTCGGGGCTGCTCGCCCAGGTCGGTGTGAGCGGTGAGCGGGCCCGCGACGCGGTCAGGCTGGTCGTGGGTGAGGGTCGGGGTGACGGTCCGCGGTGGGATGCCGCCGCGTTGCTGGCGACGCTAGGTATCGATCTGGACGAGGTCCGCCGTGCGGTCACGGAGCGGTTCGGCGCGGACGCGGTCGAACGGCTGTATGCCAGCGAGGTGGGTTGGAACCTTCGGCCACAGGGTCCGCTGTGTGGACCCGCGTTGAGTCCGCAGTTCAAACAGACCATCGACCGGGTGGTGGGCCGGTGCTGGGACAGCGCCCCGCACCACTTCCACGAACGGCTCCTGCGCAGTGCGCTGGACGTYTCCAGCGGCGGTCTGTCCGCGCTGCTCGATGAGCTGGATGTGCCAGCGGTGACGCTTCGCGCGGTCCTTGACGACCGGCTCAGGCTGGCCGGCTAAGAGGCCATGACATCGTGATGGTCTGAACGGTCAACGACGGGCCAGAACCCCAGGGGTGTCGTGGAGTTCCTGAGTACCGAGGATCCGGTTGCGGTCGCGGCGGTCGCCGCGATCCACAGCGGGGATGTCGCTGCGCTGTCGGCACTGCTCCAGGAACATCCTGGGCTGGCTGTGGTGCGGCTCGGCGATCCGGGGATGTCACGGACGTTGATGCACGTCGTGACCGACTGGCCGGGGCACTATCCCAACGGGGCGGAGACCGTGCGGACCCTCGTCGCGGCGGGCGGGGACGTCAACGCCCGTTTCGGCGGACCGCACACAGAAACCCCGCTGCACTGGGCGGCCAGTAGCGACGACGTGGCCGTGTTCGACGCGCTGTTGGACGCGGGYGCTGACATCGAGGCCGACGGCGCGGTGATCGCCGGGGGTACGCCGTTGGACGACGCTGTCGCGTTCGGGCAGTGGAACGTTGCTCGGCGGCTGGTCGAATGCGGAGCCAAGGCCAGAATCTGGCACGTCGCCGCGCTGGGCATGATGGACCGTCTGGCCACCTACTTCGAAGGGCCGGACCAGCCGACGCCCGACGATGTCACCCACGCTCTGTGGAGCGCGTGCAACGGCGGTCAGGAACAGGCCGCCGCCTACCTGCTCGATCGGGGCGCCGACATCAACTGGGTCGGCTACGACGAGCTGACCCCCCTCGGCGCGGCTGAACGCGCGGAAGCCCCCACCCTGGCGGCGTGGCTGCGGGCAAAGGGTGCCAGGAACACGGAGGAACTGACGGAGTCGTAGTCTGCGGCTTCTTGGCCGGACGGCGACGCACCGACGCTCCGACGCGCCGGGCGGGTGGCAGACCCGACACGCCCGGGGTGCCGAGCGAAGCGAGGCGGGGCCCCGGGGCGTGGCGGGGCTGACGGGCCCCGCCCGGCGCGTCGCGTGCGGCGCGTGCGGCGACGACCGGCCGGCGGCCGAAGGCCGCCCTTGAAGGCGGTACAGAATTTCCGCGACAGCGATCTTGGCGACTGGTGGTGACCGTTGCGACGCTCGCCGCGACACTCGCGGCGGCCATGGCTTGCTTCACAGCTTGCGGATCTCCGGTGTCCCACCCGGGGGTAGGGGCATGTCCGACCTGATCGCATGAGGGAGCGCCCTGGAGACGGGATCTGTAAGGTGCCGACGAAGCTGGATACTTGCCGATCAGGTTTAACCTCGCCACCCTCGCAGCTCCGGTGCCTCACTGTTGAGGACGGCGTGGCTTACGGCATCCTTGGCATCCGAGTGCGCTCTTCTCACATCCTCAGCCGCTCGAGACGCGCGATCTTGAGCGCTCCGCAGATCGCGTTCGGCTTCGGTCACTACACGCCTCTGGCGCTCAACGGCCTGTGGTCGTCGACTTTGATCGTAGCGAAGAGTGCGGCTAGCGTGTTCTAGCTTGCGTCGGTGGGTATCTACAGTGTGCTGCGCGTTCGCAGCGTCTCGTTTAGCGTTCTCGTATCGGCGAATCGCGGTATAGGCGTCTGAGCGCAGCGTCATTGAAACTCCCCCATAGAACCACCGAAGCGGTGTCGAGCTGCTTAAGGTAGTTAAGCACAGCTCTAAGCTTTGGCTCCGTCGTTCGCCCGAGTGCGTCGCCGCCCTCCAGTCGGTCGCCGAATCAGGCCACGGCGATGGGGCTGGCCGCGCCCAGCAGTCTCCGCCTCGGCCACAAACCGCGGGCCGCACGCGTTCGCGCTCGGGAAGGCGGGCGTTCTCGCGCGCTACGGAGGGCTCAACGGAGTCTCACGCGGCTTCGTGCCCTAGATCGTCGGTCGACCATCTGCTGGGACTCGACATCTTCGCTTGGTGTTTGTGCTGGCCTGTGGTTCAGATGGTTGCGGCTGGGGGGAGTGCTCGGCGGGTGGGTAGTTGGTCGTTGAGGTCGCGGATGCCGGGGAGTGTCGCCCATTTGGGTTCTGTGGTGAGGCGTCGGTAGATGCCTGCGACTCGGTGGGCGGTGGCGCCGTGGTCGTTGCCGTGGGCTGCTGTCAGTGCGTTCTGGAGTGCGGTGGCGGTCTGTTCGGGCTCGGGTGTGGGGCGGTGGAGGAAGGCCCGGGCGAGTGCGAGGTGGGTTCCGGCTAGTTGGACGTGGCGGCCGGTGCTCTCCAGAAGTGCCAGGGAGTTCCGGGCGTGGTGCTCGGCGGCGTCGCCTTTGCCGAGGTAGCCGAGTGTGATGGCGCTGAATGCCTCGTAGTGCTGTTCGTCGCCGGGTTCTGGTCCTGGCTGCGGTGGGCCGGTCCAGATGTTGTCTCGCAGGGTGCGTAGAGCTGCGATGGCGCCGCCTGTGTCGCCGGTCTGGGCGAGTGCGCGGGCAAGGGAACTGGCAAGTACGGGGATGACGTAGGCGTGGGCGCCTGGCTGCGCTCGCTGGGCGATGGCTGCGGCGGTGGTGAACTCTTTCGCGAAGAACGCGAGGGCTGACCGCATGACGGCGACAGAACCGGAAAGCAGGCTGTCTCCGGCGGCGTCGGCGTGTTGAGCGGCGAGGACGAAGAACGTCAACGCGGTGGTGTCGTCGCCCAGGTCGAACGCGAGTTGGCCACGGTAGTAGGCGTATTGGCCGGCGACGAGTTCGACGTCTCGCCGGGTGGTGCCTGAGACGCGGGTTTCCAGGAGGGCTTCGGCGTCGTCCCATGCCTGTTCTACGGGTTCGACCAGGTCACCGTGTGGGGTGATGGCGTAGAGCGTGGTGAGGCGGTGGATGCCGTATTGGAGCTGGGCGAGGGTCAGCGKGTCGGGTCCGGCGGTGGCGATGGCCCGGGAGATACGTGCGGCCCGGTCGGATGGGCCACCCGCAGCGCCGATGGTGGGGAGTAGGACGCCTGCGCTGAGTAGGTCGCGGCGGCGCGATGGACTCACCTCCCCGGACGCTGCTGGCCTGGTGTGTCTATCGTCACCCGCACGCCGGTCAGGGACCAGCGCCGCGCGAGGCGTGAGGGCCGGATCACGCGGCGGCTGTGGGGCCGGCGGACCGAACAAGGTGGCGATATCGGCGCCGAACATGGCGTTCAGGACGGCGGCGGCGGGTGCTCGTGGGTCGGTGACTTCGCCGGCGATCCAGCGTTTGGCGGTGYGTTCGGCGAGGTAGCCGGAGCCGATGTTCAGGGTGATCGCGGTCTGCTGGTAGATGCGRCTGAAGCGGGTGGCGCTCCAGCCGCGCTGGATCAGGAGCGCGGCGAGGTGGGTGCGCGGGGTGGCGCTGGTGGTCATGGAGTCTCCGGCGGGCGCGACTGGGCTCCACTGATCATCACTCGTCGCGGAGGCACTGTCAGGAGCGGCGCACGGGTTGCGGTGTAGTGGCCCGAAGTGGCCCGAAGTGGCCCGGGATGGCCCCTTGTGCCGTGGGCTGGAAGCGGCCCGGATCGTCCAGGTCGCCGTCACTGGCGGCGGTCGTTCGGCGACAGATCGTGGATGGCGCCGGTTCCGGTCGGGCTGGCTGCGTTCCCCCGGCCGGAGCCGGCTTCTGCGGCCCGCACGTGTCGGGCTCRCCGGCCGCGAGGGTGGGAGGAACCGTGACGGTCGTGAGGGTGGAACTGGACGGCTGGGAACCCGGCTCGGTGCCGGTGGAGCTGGGGCCGGTGCGGCTGCCGCGCGGTGGCGGAGTGCTGCTCGACGCCTATCCGTGGCCGGATTTCGTGCCCTCGGGCCGGTTCCCGGCGGATGGTGCTGCGTTGCGGCTGGCGGCGAGAGGTGTGGCGCGGGTGGTGGTGGCCTGTCCGCCGTTGGCGTCGCCTGCGTGTTCGGTGTTGGCGTTGGCGGTTGGCCGGTTGCTGGTCGAGCAGCGGCTGGTGGCGGGGGCTGGTGCGGTGCCGGTGGTGTTGTGTGCGTCCCGGCCGCGGTGCGCGTGGGAGTCGGGCGGGGTGATCGTGCCGCACCCGGTCACGGTCCACGCGCGCGGCGGTGTCCAGTACCGGGTGGTGTGGGAGATCAGCGAGACGTCTGATGTTGCGGCCTGGCTGCTACGGCTGGGGCCGGTGGTCGGGTGGCCGGTGGCGGTGCCGGCCTGACCGGCGGTGAACCGCTGCGCGGATCCGGTCGTTGGCCTGGTACGGCCGGTAGTCCGTTCCAGGATGCCTCAGGGACGGTATCTCTTCGTTTCCCTGTCTTTGCCTGTGCTGGTGTCGTATTCTGGAATCCGGTCGTCGGGTAGGCCCTTTAGAGCCCGTTAGGGCTAGGTCAAGATTCCCAGACCTGGATTGAGTACGGGTGCCGCCACATTGAGAGCTGGCCAGGAGTAGGACGGCCCAGGCTTCGGTGTCACCACCTACGCGCTTGGTGTGACCTCCGCGTGTAACAGCGGTGGGTATCCCGGGCGCACCCCGCCTTGGGCGGGGCGGCCTGCGGGTCTCGGCTGCGCTGTCGCGTCGCCCTCACCACGGCCGGGCTGTGCCTTTGCGCAGTCTGCGTCGTGCCGGGCTTGTGACGTGAGGCGCGGTCGGGCCCGCTTCCCGGGGTGGGAGCGCGGTCCCGATGACCGAACAGTCCTCGTCAACGACACCAACCGACGGCTGTAGCCGACCGATCCGGCTCGCCGGCCGGTCCGATCACGTAGACCTGGCCACCGGTGAGATCCGGCGGGCATCCGCCCCGCCGACGGTGCATGTGCGGTGCAACAACCGGCGGGCCTCGGCCTGTCCGGACTGCTCCAAGCTCTACCAACGCGACGCGCGGCGCATCGTAATGCGCGGCCTGGACCCCGGACCGGACGGTGCGGCGGCTGCGGTCGTGGGCGGGCCTGCCTGGTTCGTGACCCTGACCGCCCCGTCGTTCGGCCCGGTCCATTCCCGCCGTGCGGGCAAAGGCGCGGACAGCCGGGTGTGTCGGGCGCGTCGCGGGACCTGTGAGCACGGCCGTGCGCTGGCGTGCCACCTTCGCCACGGCGGCGATGATCGGCGGCTTGGTGAGCCGCTGTGTTCGCGCTGCTTCGACTACGGCCGGGCGGTGGTGTGGAACGCGCTGGTTCCGGCGCTGTGGAAGGCGACCCGGGACAGGTTGGAATCCGCGGTGGCCTCGGCGGTCGGGCTCACGGTCACGGGGCTGCGCCGGGTGGTGCGGGTCAGCTTCGTCAAGGTCGCCGAGATGCAGCGCCGGGGCCTGGTCCACCTGCACGTCGTGGTCCGGGTCGACGGTCGTGACCCGTCGGGCGAACCGACGGCGCCACCGTCCTGGGCGTACGGAGACGTGATCGCGGACTGCCTACGGTCGGTCGTCAACTCGGTCTCGGTGTCGGCTCCGGACCCGGCGGCGGTCGCGCTGTTCGACAGCTCGGGCGCGCTGCCGRTCGCGGCGTCGTCCGACGGGTGGGCGGTGCGCTGGGGCGGACAGGTCGACATCCGCCGCATCCGACTCGGCTCCGACGTCGACGCCGTCAAGGTCGGCAACTACCTCGCCAAGTACCTGACCAAGTCCGTGACCGACTCGGGGGCACTCGACAGGCCGGTCCGGTCTCTGCGCCACCTCGCCCGGCTCGGCCTGCGCGAACACACCCGACGGCTGGTGGAAACGTGCTGGCGCCTGGGGACGGATCGTCCGTTCGCGGAAGCGCTGGATGCGGCGGCCGGACGGCCTGCGGGCCGGGTGTCCGGGCTGATCCGCTGGTCACACTCGTTCGGCTTTGGTGGCCACTGGCTGACGAAGTCGTGGAGGTATTCGACGACGTTTCGGCAGTTGCGTGGGGTGCGGCGGCGTTGGTCGCGACTGCTCGCGGCGGCGCTGTCCGGCCGTCCCCTCGGTCTGGACGACGACGGCGGCCCGGTCGTGCTGGATGAGTTCGGCCGCCCCGACGGCGACCCGAACACGGCAGTCATCGGACAGTGGCGCTATGCCGGGCGTGGCCGTGATCCAGGTGCGGTGCGGGACTCGTCTGGGGTGGGGCCGTGACGCGGCGGCGTGGGTCGGGGCTGCTGGCAGGCGAGAGGGCGTTGCCCTTCGACGACTCCGAAGACGTGCCGGGCGTGGCGGAGTGTGTGCGGCCGGTGGCCGCCGGTGTGGTGAGTACCGAAGGTTCCTCGGCGTCTGCTCTGTGCTCGGGCTCGGGGGGTGTCGGGGAAGCTGTCCCGCCGGTGGGGGTGGGTGGGTGGGACCCGCCTCGGTCCGTCCCGCCGTGCGCGCCTGGCGGTGCGTCGGCTGCTCCTGGCGGTGCTCGGGCTGGTCGTGGTCGTGGTGCGGCGTCGGTGGCGGCTCGTGAGCGTGCCCGTGCGGCGGCGCAGGCGTGGATCGACGCGATGGTCGAGGCGGCGCCACCGTTGGATGACGTCACCGTGGAACGGATCGCGACCCTGCTCGGCGGTCCCGGGTCGGCGGGTGGGGCTGGTCTGTCAGGCGGCCACGGTCGGCGTGCCGGCTGACTGCTCCCGGTCGCGCTCGGCTGGGGCCCGGAAGGTGCGCCACCGGACGTCAAGGCGGGTGACGTCGATCATGCCGGCGGGGCCGTGCCTGCGCCCGGCAGGCTTGATCTTCACCGATGCGTACAACAGCCGGTAGAGCGCGCGCCGGGTCGGGACCGCCAACGCCTTCACCCGGGCCCGGATCTCGGCCTCGGTCGGGCTACCGGCGACGAGACGCACGACGAACAGCGGCACCGCGACCGTGTCCGCCTCCGTCTGGGCGGCGGCGATCTGCGGCAACAGCTCCGCCTCGATCTGCGCAAGCCCCTCCGCCGACAGCTTCCCCGAAGCGGCCGACGTGTAGAACCCCGACAGCCGAGTCTGAAGCTCACCCACGGTGCGCCGGGCGGCCAGCGCCCGGGAGTCATCCGGCCGCGACAGCCGGGCCAGGACATCCGGCTTGGCGAGCCGCCGGGCGGTCAGGGTCAGCATGTGGTCGTCGAACTCCTCCAACATGATCGACACATGGCGCGCCCCCGACTTACACCAGTAATGCGCCCGACGCGCCCCGGCCGGGTTGACCGACAACCCGGCACCACACACCGCGCAGGTCGCGATCCCGGACCACTCGTAACGCTGCCGCCCCGGCCGCGACGCCGMTACCGGCCGTCCCCCGGCCGTCCGCTCGGCCACCGCCCGCCCGGCGGCGGCAAACGCGGCCTCCTCCACGAGCGCCGGCCACGTCCCGGGATGAACCCGGCCGCCATGGGTGCGCCGGGCGACATAGACCTCGGCGGTGGCGATCCGGCGGACCGTGCCCGCTGACCAGCGCGCGCCCTTCGGCGACGGGATGCCCTCGGCGTTCAGACCGTCGACGATCGCGCGTAGCGACCGGGCCTCGCCTACCTCGCGCACGATCCGGCGGACCACCGGCGCCGTGGCCGGGTCGGGGTCCTGGGCGACGAGCTTCTTCGTCTCCGGGTCGTACTCCCGGCGGTAGCCATACGGAACGGGACCCTGCGGCCGGCCTTTGCGGACACCGCCCGCGACACCACGGCGGACCCGAAGGGAGATCTTCTTCGTCTCGACCGCCGAGCGGATGCCCTCCTCCGCCAGCGTCTCCCAGTCCCGGGCATTCGCCATGTCATAGGTCCGGTCATGACTGGCAACCCGAATCAGGATCCCGTGGTCATGGCAGTAGTCCAGAAGCTGCGACCACTCCGTCAGCTTCCGATCACCCCGCGACGCCTCCCACAACCACAACGCATCCCCCCGGCCGATCTCCAGATCGGCGAGTAGCCGGGCCCATTCCTCCCGGTCGCGCTTCGCGAACTCGGAAGCCGACCGGCCGTTGTCCGTGTAGACGTCGGCCACATCCCAGCCCAGCTCCGCGCAGTCGTCGCGGCCCTCGGACTCCTGATCACTGACCGACTTCCCGTCATCCAACACAGACCGACGCGCATAGATCAACACCGACCGGCCATCGCTCGAAGCCACGGCCACCCGACCCGTCTGCCTACGTACACCCATAGCAAATATTGTAGTGATTAACGAACGCTCTGTCGGTGACGCACAGCGTCTGACTGATCTTGATTCCGATGGTGCCAGCGATGGGGGTGAGCATTCGGTGGTCGGGGCGTTGGACTTGCCTCTGCCGTTTCGGCCGGTGAGCACGGCAACCGGGCCGATCAGCAGCGCGGCACCCTCGAACGTCTTGAAGCTCGTGAGCCGGATCGCTCGAAGCCGCGCGATGATCATGGCGTGGCCGTATCCCGCCACCAACCCACCATGATCTCCGTCTTCGAGACCTCGGTCGCGCAGTCCGCGGGCCATGGGCCGGGCGGCGGCGGCAAGGGGCACGGCCGACGGCCGCGCGGTCTGACGGTGGCGGCCTCGGTGTCTCGTCTCAGCGAAGCTGGCCTGTGACCAAGGCTGGTGGGCTGGGGCAAGGTTCCGGCACGCTCGCGGTTTGACTGGTAGGCCGGTTCGGTCGGATTGGTGGAGGCCGGGTGGGTAGCGGCTGGTTCGTGGGGGTGG
>NZ_MOMC01000088.1 GCF_001983105.1 Pseudofrankia asymbiotica
CCCCGACGGTCGTCCACCACGGCCTGGCCGACACCGTCCGCCAGGCCCGCGCCGCGGTCCTCGACGCCGCCTACGCCGCCCACCCGGAACGGTTCATCCGCCGGCCCCCGACCCCACCGAAGCTCCCGGCACCCGCCTGGATCAACCGGCCACCGGACGAGGAGCAACCAGACCCGGAACCGACGAGTAGCTAGTTTTCGAACAACACTGCCTCAAAAAGCTTGACGGATTCCGCGTCCCGGCCGCCACCAGGCGCAGCACGATTCCGGTGTCGCCCCACCTGTCCTTCACGCAGGTATCCGGCGCGTTCGGACCACCGCCGACCGGCGCTGCCCGGACGGCCGCGAGCAGCGTCGTCGCGTCGGCTCCGCCAAGCTGACGGGAGGCCAGGAGCCCGGGGCTGCCCAGCGGCCGGTTCAGGTCGTACTGGCAGATCGCRACGGTGTCCACGACGCCGAGGTGAGCCACGTCGAACGGTGCGGGAGGGCTCGCGAACCGGCCGGCCTGAATCGGTGAGCTGACGTCGCAGCCGTCATGGTCGACAGTGGTCTGGCGGGCCGATTCGACGATCCGCCCGGCCTCGTCGAGGTGTGCGTCGTCGGCCAGGACGAGCACCTTCGCCGAGCCGACTGTGCGCACGATCCGGGTCCAGCCGTTCGCGCCCACCCTTCCGTCAGGCAGCTCCTCGACGCCATTCGGCGCTGGGGTGGCGGCGAACCAGACATGCGGCGCCCAGTGTTCGCGAGGCACTCCACCGCCGTGCAGGTCCGGGCCGCTTTCTCCTCCCGGGGAACACGCGATATCCAGCACAACCGCATCGCCGCCCCCGGTGTCGACGTACGGCTGTTCAGGAAAGGCGGCCGGTTGCCCCGTGCTGGCGCACCAGTCGGTGCCGGGTGCCCGCGCATATCCCCAGGAGGCCGGGACCTGCACTTCGATATCCAGGAACGACTCGAACCGCCATCCCGGAGCCGGCTGCGACGTCTCGGATACCGCGCGCTCGGCCGAGGGTCGGGCGGTCTCGTCGCCGCCGTCCGCCAGCCCGATGGCCAGCACCGTGCCGCCGGCGACCAGCGTCACGGCGGCCGATATCCCCACCCCCCAGAGCAGTGCCCGTGGCCAGCGGCGACGGGCGGCACCGACGCGCCGGGCCACGGATCGCGGCCGCGGCCGCGGCATGCGGATCGGACGAGCTCTCATGGCGGCCTCCCGACGCTTTCGACGCGCCGTCGCGCACTCCGGTTCCATGCGTCAGCCGACGAACTCGACCGACCGCCTTCCGTCCTCGCCCGTATGCCGGGCGGCGGTGCGGGTCCGAAAGCTGGCTACAGGCCGTCTCGTGCGCGCCCGAAGGGTCAAGAGTCACGCCGATCGGTCGCCTGAAATCCTCGTTCAAGCGCGTCCAAAGCCTCGCCCACCGCGGAACGGACGTGGCGCTCGACCTCGTTCGGTGTCTGTCGGCCGATCAGCCCGTCCTGGACGACAGCGTGCCGCAGCAGCAACACACCGATCAGCATCGCGGCCCATGCGGCCGACCCGCTCGCCGCCGTCAGCGGCGCCATCCAGGACTGCAGAAGCGACGCGCGCCGGGCCCGCAGTGTCGGCGAGTTCCACTCACATTCGGCCCACACCCGCATCGAGTCCCACATCGCGTCGTCGATCGAGTCCCACGGGCAGGGGCCCGCCAGGATCGGGCTCTCGACGATGAGGGGCCGAAGCGCCGAAGTCGCCGAAGTTGGGCCTCGACGGGAGACAGCCGCCGCCAGCTCGTCACAGATCGCCGGCTCGGCGTCGAAGAAGAGATCTTCCTTCGCCCCGAAGTAGTTCATGACGGTCTTGACGGACACGTCGGCAGCCGCGGCGATCTCCGCCAACGTCACCTTCTCGAACCCATGCCGTTCGAACAGACGTGTCGCGCGGTCGGAGATCCGTTGCCGCGCCTCGGCTCGCTTGCGCTGCCTCAATTCTGCCACGATGGTAATTTTATCATGATGGTAAAATTTCGAGATCGAGCGAGATGGTGACCGTGTATGTACGCTCCGCGCTCACCCTGTCGCTCGACGTCGATGATCGGCCTCATAAGTCACCGGCAGCCTGGAGAGAAACCGCGATGACCCCTTGCCTCACGCACCTGATTGAGGCGCACTTCGGTTCCGCATCGGTGCGAGCACCCGTCGACTTCCGAGTCCTGCTCCCGTCGGACTGGGACCGGGGTGAGTCGCTTCCGCTCGTTCTTCACCTGCACGGGGCGATGTCCTCGTCGGCTTCGCTCGAACTCGCCAGGCCGTTGTACGACGAGTTGTGGAGGCGCGGCGAGCTTCCGCGGGCGGTCGTCGCGTGCCCGAGCACGCCGACGGCAGGCGGCTTCTATCTCGACTGGCCCGACGCGGCCTGGGAGACGCTGATCGCGCACGAGTTTCCCGAGCACGTCGCGAAAATCTTCGGGCCCTTCAAGGCGACGGCTCTGATAGGTGCCTCGATGGGAGGGTACGGGGCGCTCAAGGTCGCGTTCGCCGCGCCGGAGCGCTTCGACGCCGTCGCGGCGGTCTCGCCCGCCGTGTTCCCGGGCGAAGAACCGCGGCAGGTTCCAGCACGGAACATCCCTTCCGTGCTGGGTGAGCTGCACGCCGCCATGGCCGGGGGTGCCGGTGACGCCGCCGCCTATGCGGCCAACAGCGTCTATGGCCGTCTCCGCGCCAACGCGGACGCGATTCGCGCCGCCCGACTGCCGATTCTGATCGACTGCGGCGCGGCCGACGAGTTTCTCCTGAACGAGGGAGCCGATTACCTGCACGGGGTCCTGCTGGAGCTCGACATCGCTCACATCTACCGCCTGGTCGAGGGAGCGGGCCACGTGGGGCCGGCCGCCGATCGACGGACCCTGGAGGCGATCCGCTTCATCGGGACCGCGCTGACCGCCGGGTAGCTGGCTGAGCCCTCCGGAGTATGGATCGGGAGGGCTCGTTCACTGGGCGATGTCGTGTCGACGTGCTCATGATCACGTTCACCCCTCGGGGGTGGGCGCTGGCCGGAGCAGGAGCGTGACGCTGTCTTCAACAGGCTCGAAGCCGAGCCTTTGATATACGCCGTTGCTGGTCGGATTGGCCAGATCGGTGAACAGCAGGACCTCGCGCGCTTCCGTGCGCAGCGCGACCTGGCTCACCGCCGCCGTCACCGCTCCGGCATAGCCTCGTCGCCGGAGACCTGGAGGGGTATAGACAGGCGCGATGCGGACCATCCCTCCTACCTGGCGAGTGATCCCGGCCATGGAGACCGCTACCCCGTCAACCTCCCACAGGGTGAGGCCGCCATAGCTGAGTCGATCGTCGACCCGTTCCGCGGCGTTGCCGGCGACGCCACTGGACTCCTGCTGGAACGCCGTGACCCAGACCAGCAACAGGTCCCTGTCGGTCGTCGCGGCCACGCGCGGATGCCCAGGAGGCCCGGGCTGCGGAAGAACGAGGCGCCCGAGCCGATACAGGCGTGTCCGACGATGAAGACACGGTGCGGCGTTGGTCCGCCTTTGCCAGGCGGAGGCGAACGCGCTGGCGACATCCTCGCCCGCGGTCATCCCGGACAGTGGCCTTTCGTGAGGCCAGCACTCGGCCAGCGACTCCACAGCCTGCCGCGGAACCCTGGTCAGAAGAACGGGATTCGGTGGGGTGTGCACGAACGCGCCTTCGACGGTGCCGCCGGCCGACAGCCACCAGCCGAACAGCGGAGCGGCCTCCCCGAATGCCGCCATGCCACGTGCGCGCAGCGTTTCGGCGACGGTCACCAACACGGTGTTCTCCGCCAGCCGGGACATCAGAAAATCGCCCGCCGCCGCGAGATACTCGTCAACGCTCTCCGTCATCAACCAGGCCACATCCCATGGTGCCGGCTGAAGCCATCTCGACGCACCTTCTTTTCCCGCCCGCCCGTCGGTGAGCGTCTCAGCCCCACCCCCCTTGCTGGTGGGTCTCACGGGCGGCGCGTGCCCGGCGGTCCCRCGCGGAACGCGCTGAACTCGACGTCAGACCGCCGGTAGGCCGCGCAGGAGCGAGACTTTGTTGACCATGCAGTCGGTGGTCACCGGCGGGTCTTCGCTCAGGACGAGGCAGCTCTCCAGGGAACCCGCGTACGGGTCGGTCTGGGAGAGGTCGGCCCGCAGGATCGCCACCTGCTTCGTGTCGGCGATCTGGGAGCCGTGGAAGTTGACGGAGCCGGTGGTGCCGGCGCGTGGGGCGACCTTGCCCCCGTTGACGGCCCGATCTGGGCGCACGTCCAGGTTGCCAGGTGTTTCGAACTGCTCCGGTTGCCTGATCCACTCGATCAGCTTCTGCGTGTTCAGCGGGTCGACCTGGGCGGTGTGGTCGACGGCCTCAAGGACCAGCTTGGCGGCGTCATAGGCGAGCGCGGTCCGCTCATCCGTCCAGTGCTTCGCGCCGGCGGGGGCAGGTGGCTGGGTGTAGTCGTACATGGCTTTGAGCCGGGTGCAGAACTGCGGAAGCTCTGGCGCGAGCCTTGCCGTAATGGCGCCGAGATCACTGTCCGCGCAGGACGTCCCGGACAGCGTCGGCCCGACGCCCTTCGAGACGATCCGGAAGACCGAGCTCTCGTGACCGCTGTTCTGGCTGACGTATCGGGTCACCGAGTCGTCGGCGACGAAGAGGGAGCCGCTGGTGCCGTCACCGATGCAGTCCGCCTTCTTCACCGCGCCGAAGTCCTCGCCGCGGCCGGCGTAGAAGACGAGACTCTCGGTGCTGGGCACCGGCTGACCGGGTCCGGCCAGCCGGTGGCACTGGTCGCTGAACCACTCCTGCAGCGATTTCGCTCCCTGACAGGTCTCCGGCTGCCAGCCGTGCCGGACCGTCCGCAGCCCCGGGATGAGCGCGGCCTGGTCGACCACATCCCGCACCAGCGTGTAGACGTACCAGTCCGCGACGTCCGGCATCGTCCTCTCGTCGCCGCCGCAGGTTCCCCTCGGGTAGAAGATGTCGATCTGCCGGCGTTGGTTGAGCAGCGCGTAGTCGGCGACGAGGAGCGCCTCCCGCCTGTTCTGCGGGACGATCTGGAAATAGGTGGGGCTGAAGTTCGCGAGGTCGTCTCCGGCCAGCGTGCTGGCGACGGTGAGTACTCCGGCGCGGCCGAGGTCGGTGATCGCCCGCACGGTCGAGTCGACCGTGCGGTCCAGACCGACGACCCCGGCGACCCGCTCGTCCGCCTTCTTCGCGAAGGGGATCAGTTTGTCCCGCGTCACCCGGTCGGCATGAGCCATCTGGTACCCGCCGTTCGCGACGATGACGCGCACGATCGGGCCGCCCTGCTCGTGGTTCTGGCCCAGATGGGTGGGCGAGGACGGTGGGTCGCCGACCGGGTCGAGCGGGGCCTGCCGGCAGGGTGAGTTGGCCGGGCTGCCCTCGATGATGTTCTCGTGCCGTTGCCAGGTCAGGAGCCCGAGCAGCTCGGCGACCTGTGCCTCGGCCCACTGCTCCGGGCTTCCCGCCGGGCCGCGACGGGGAGCGCTGAGACCCGCGAAGTAGATCAACGTCACGAACGCGCGTGTCGACGTCGGACGCGCGCGCAGGGTCTCGGCGCACCTGTTCTGGTCGTGGATGTTCTTCTGGACAGCGACCAGCCTTGAGCCGGACTGGTCAGTTCCACCGCCGCGCCCCCCGCCGAACTGGAACGACCCGTCGCTGTAGCCGACGCACTCGCCGTCGACCCAGGACAGCGAGGAAACACCGTCGTCGGGCGCGGAGCATCCTTCGTCGCCGGATGCGACGTACACCCCGACGAACGTGCCGACGACGGCGAGCACCATCGAGATCCCCGCGGCCGCCAGCAGCCTCGGACGCCGGCGGAACCAGGATCTGTCGCCGGCTGGTGGCGCGACGGTCTCAGACTGGTCGGGCGTCCGAACGGGCGTCTCGGCTCCGGCCTCCGTCTCGGCTCCGGCCTCCGTCTCGGCGTCGACGCTCTCGTCGGCGCGTGGTTCCTGGCCAGGCGCGGGACTGGTCGAAGGCTCCTCGAGTGACTCGTCGTCTGAGGCCGTGTCGACATGCCGGTCGGCTATGCCAACGGGCACCTGCCTGATGGTTTCCGAGGAGGAGCTCGTCGGCGCCGGAGGATGGAGGAGATATGTCGCCTCCAGCTCGCRCAGGACCCGGTTTCTGGGCCACTGTGCCAGCAGCCACACGAGGAGGACTCTGAAGGGCTGGTCCGCGTCGCAGGCGATGCCGTGCTCCAGCTTTTCCAGGATGTCGTTCCAGAGCACGTCGGAACCCATGTTTCCCTGCGGTAGCCGCGAGGGCTTCAGGCCGATCGATTCCTTTAGTGCTTTCTCGATGTAGATACGTTCCCGGTAAAAGTGCGCGAGCACGGCGCAAAGGCGACCGAGGTCGTCGTCACTCAGTTCGATGTCGCGGGCTCCGTCGCTCGCCGCGGAGGCGTGCGGCACGTCTGTCATCGTGAACCCCCGTCGTCAAGGCCGCGCCGCCGCTATCTCACCGGTGGCGACGAGCGTAGCGGATCGATCGGATAGCTCCGCTGTGTCCGGCCCTTGTGCCCTGATGTCGTGGCTCGGAAGGCGGAAGGCAGCCATCGTCATGCGATGCTGCGAACCTTTCGCCTGGAAGGCGAAAATCGCTCGGATATGTGCGGGAGAGATGTAGTGGCCAAGAATTTCGGGACACGCGGTGGGGCCGCGGCGTGTTCAGGTGCTCAGGCGGCGGAGCCGGGCGAGGCGGCGTACCCCGTCCGCGGCGGGGCGGTCGAGGCAGAGCTGGAGGGCTGCCTCGAGACGGGTGCGGACGGTGGGCTTGTCGAGGCGCATGCCGATGGCGACCAGACCGTCGGGCCCTTCCGTCACGGGCCTCGTCGCGAGGTGGAACTGTCGTCCGACGACGTTGACCACGTAGCCGCGCACGCCGCGCCCGGTGTTCACGGTGACGGTGCCCTTGAGGCGGTAGACGTTCGAGGGCGGATCCTCGATCAGGTCGACCAGCGGGCCGGGGTCGATCGGGCCGGCGGCGGGAACGGTGACCGCGTCGACGCGCGGGTGTGGCTCGTCGTCGTGATCGTCGTGGTCGTGCCTGGCCAGGGCCGCGAGCGGAAGCTCGTCCACGGGGTCGTGCGGGCTCGCGGCGTCGAAGACGAGCGCCGGGTCGAGGCGGCCGTGCGTCGTCTCGACGATGTGGGCACGCGGGTTGCTCTCGCGTACGCGGCTGGAGATCCGTGCCAGAGCGTCGGCCCGGTGCGCCGGCGGAACCCGGTCGGTCTTGTTGATCAGGACGAGTGAGGCCGACGCGAACCGGGCTGGCGGCAGGCCGCCCCTGTCGACGGTCTCGAAGTACGAGGCGGCGTCGATCACGTCGAGGAGGCCGCCGGGGCGGACGCGGTCCACCGCGCTGAACCGGATGAGCCTCGCCAGCGCCGGTGGGTCGGCCACGCCGCTGGCCTCCACGATCACCGCGTCCAGCCGTAGCCGGGGGTGGGTCAGCTTCTCCAGCGCCTCGTCCAGGCCGTCCGTGTCCGGCAGGCAGCACAGGCAGCCGCCCGCGATCGAGGCCGGTTCGTCGATCTGACCGGTGACCAGCGAGGCATCGACGTTGATCGCTCCGAAGTCGTTGACCACCACTCCCAGACGCGCCCCGGGCGTCTGGAGCAGGTGGTTGAGCACCGTCGTCTTGCCCGCGCCCAGGTACCCGGTAAGCGCGATCACAGGCACCCGCACCCGCATTCCGGTCCGCCTCCTCCCAGCCCGCGTCCAGCCCAGCCCGGGTCCGGCCGGTGGCCCGGATACGTACCGCCTTGTAAGCGGGGCGCGAGCGCCGGACGGTGGGCTATGAAGACCATGCCATCGCTCACGACCAGGTACTTCGGCCGGGTGCGGGAGCCCTCGCACCCCGCCGGGACGGAGTCTGCCGCGGGGTGACCGTGGCGGGTGGCGCCACGGGTCGACGAGGAGGATTGATCGCCATGCGGGTCACCGGATTCGACCATCTTGTTCTCAACGTGGGCGACGTCGAGCGTTCGCTCGCCTTCTACTGCGGCGTTCTCGGCCTCGAGCCCGTCCGGGTCGAGCAGTGGCGGGCGGGTGAGGCGCCGTTCCCGTCCGTCCGCGTCAGCGGCGAGACCATCATCGACCTGGTCGCGATGCCCCGCGGCTCGGCCAACGTGGACCATTTCTGCCTCGTCGTGGACCCGCTCGACTGGCAGGAGGTCATCGACGCGGRCACCGTCACGGTCGTCGACGGCCCGGCCACCCGCTTCGGCGCGCGCGGCAACGCCGTGTCGCTCTACATCAGCGATCCCGATGGCAACACCGTCGAGCTTCGCTGGTACCCGGCGGACGCCCAGGCCACGTGACCCCGGGCGGACGTCGGCCGGAGGCAGCTACTGGCCCGTCCGGCGCGCCCAGCCCGGCTCAGGGCGTCTGGGCGGCCAGGAGGCAGAGGTCGTCCTCCCGCCCGGCTGGACCGGCGACGTGGGTGAGGATGCGGTCACAGAGGCCGGTGAGGCCGTCGTACCCGTGTGGGTCGTGGTCCGCGGCGACGTCGGCCAGGGTGTCGAGCCGGTCGGTGATCGAGAGGTGGCGGCGTTCGACGAGCCCGTCGGTGTAGAGGAGGAGCCGCGACTCCGGTGGCAGCCTCAGGTCGGTCTGGCTGTAGGAGAGCGACGGGTCGACGCCGAGGATCGGGCCGTGCACGTCGTCGAGGTAGTCGACCTCGCCGCCGGAGATCAGCAGCGGCGGTGGGTGGCCGGCGCAGGACCAGGTCAGCAGGCGGGATGTTGGGTCGAAGCGGGTGACGACGACGGTCGCCGTGGTGCCGTCCGGGTCCGGGGCGAGGTTCGCGGACAGCTGGGTGGTGATGCCCGCCGGTGAGAAGCCGGCGAGCGCGTAGGCGCGGGCGGCGTGGCGCAGCTCGGCCATCGCGGCCACGGCGGACAGGCCGTGCCCGGCGACGTCCCCGACCACCAGCAGGACCCCGCCGTCGGGCAGCTTGCCGACGTCGTACCAGTCGCCGCCGATCCCGGCGTCGCGGGCCGCCGGCAGGTAGTGGGCGACGAGGTCGATGCCGGGCAGCTGGGGCAGGGTCTGCGGCAGAATCGCGCGCTGCAGCATGTCGACCATCGCGTGCCGCCACGTGACGTCGACGACGAGGCCGATCACCCTGGTGGCCTGGCCGGCGGAGCTGGACACGACCCGGCCCAGCCCCTGGACCCACAGCTGGGACCCGTCCGGCCTGAGTACCCGGTACTCCGCCCGGTAGGCCCCACATGTCGCGATCGCCGTCTCCACGGCCTCCTCGACCCGGGGGAGATCGTCCGGATGGATCGTGGAGTAGAAGGCCTCCATCGTCTCGCCGAAGGCGTCCAGGTCCATGCCGTGCAGGTTGGAGGTGGCACGGTCCCAGGTCAGCCGCCCGGAGACCATGTCGCGGTCCCACATCCCGACCTCGGCGTCCGCGCGCGCGATGTCCCCGGCCTCGGCCAACGCCCAGCCGCTCCCGACCTCCGCCGTGTCCCACCGGTTCACATCGCGCCTGCCTCTCTGCGCGCGTCCTGACCCCTCGCCGTGGTCCTCGGCGAGCACGCCGCGGCCGCCAGCCGTCTTCCGCGGGCGCTGGGCGCGTCTGCGCGGTGCTTCCAGCTTCTTCCCCGTCGCGTGGCGCGGCGCGGCGAGCGTTGTGGACGGGGCGGCCGGGCGCGGCCCGGCGCTGGCTGGCGGGCATGGCCTCGGGGTCGCGTCGCCCCGGACCGCGGCCGTCGCCGATCTCCTCGGCTCTCCTCGGCGCCGCCGACCGTCCTGCCTACGCGGTCCAGCGTAAGACCTGTGGCGCATCCCGGCGTGCGGAAAGCGCGCCGACGATCGTTTCCGTGCGTCGTTCGGCGTGCCGGCGAGTGTCATCCAAGCAGCCCGGATCGTCGCATCCCGTCTCGGGTGGACGCAAAACGGCATCAATTTTACATCATGGAATTCGCTGTGCGGTGTCAGAAATCGGTCAGGAGGAGAGCCGTGACGGAGAACACCGACAATCGCGCCCTTGCGCCCAGTTCGCCGGGAATATCCGACCATAGGATGCTTGCCGTGGAGAGTAACGAGACCACCGAGACCGTCGTCCTCCTCAACCCCGAGGGAGAGGCCATAGGAGTCGCACCGAAGGCAACAGTCCACGGACCTCGAACACCACTCCACCTCGCGTTCTCGTGTTACGTCTTCGACGCGTCCGACCGGCTGCTTGTGACGCGCCGGTCCTTCGACAAACGCACCTGGCCCGGGGTGCTCACCAACACGTGCTGTGGGCATCCGGCCCTCGACGAGGCCATACCGACGGCCATTTCGCGCCGGCTGAATGACGAGCTGGGCCTGCGTGCCCGGCACATTCGCCTCGTCCTTCCCACCTTCCGCTACCGCTCCGTGATGGACGACGGAACCGTCGAGAACGAGATCTGCCCGGTCTTCTCCGCGACGGCGTCGGAGCCCCTCCAGCTCAACCCGGAGGAGGTCGCCGAGGCGTACTGGACTCCCTGGACGACATTCGTGGGCGAGGTCTCGTCGGGTTCGCTCGCCGTGTCTCCGTGGTGTCGCATGCAGGTGGAGCACCTGCGTGCGCTCGGCCCGTCACCCAGGGACTGGTCGACGGCCGCGCAAGAGGCGCTGCCGGCGGCGGCACGGGAGTCCTCGCGAGTGGGATCACCTGGGCGGATCGCGGCACTGGGCCGCTGAGAAGGCATCAGACCCCTGGGTACCCGTGCTGGCCCTCGTGGGCGCGGGCCCGAGCAGGCCTGAGGGGCCCGCTCGGGCCCCCGCGGGCCCGAGCGATCAGTGGGACGACGTGCAGCCGGGTACCGTCGGGATGATGTATCGCGAGCAGCGGGCCCGGACGCTGGCGGCCACCATGTGGCTGGCGGCCGCGCCAGACCGCGTGGGTGAGACGACGGCGCGGGCCGACGCCACCTCCGCGGGGCGGACGGAGGAGCGTCGCGTCCTGCCTGACGGCTGCATGGACCTGATCTGGTCGCGGGCCGGGCCGGGCGACCTCGGGCACGTCATCGTCGCCGGTCCCGACACCGCACCGGCGTTCGCGCTCTGGCGGCCGGGCTCGCTCCACCTTGGCATCCGGTTCGACTCGGCGGTAGGCCCGGCGCGCATCGGCGTCCCGGCCAGCGAGGTCCGCGACCGCCGGGTGCCGCTGGCCGAGATCTGGGGCGCGGCCGAGGCGACCCGGCTCGCGGAGCGGCTCGCTGCCGCCGAGGCGCCGGCGGTGGCGCTCGAGGCCGAGATCGCCCGCCGTGGCCCGCGGGCCGAGCTGGTCGACCTGCTGCCGCCGCCCGCACTGGTTGGCATCCGCGCAGGGGCTCCGGTGGCCGAGGCCGCCCGGGCCGCGGCGCTCAGCGAACGCCAGCTTCTGCGCCGCTGCCAGCTCGCGGTCGGCTACGGGCCGAAGACGCTGGCCCGGATCGTCCGTTTCCGCCGCGCGCTGGCGCTCGCCCGCGCCGGGTCGCCGTTCGCCGGTGTGGCCGCCGCGGCCGGCTACGCCGACCAGGCCCATCTCGCCCGCGAGGCCCGCGCCCTCGGCGGGGCGCCGCTGCGCGAGTTGGTCACGCCGCCGGCCGGTCCCGTCGGCGCCTCCTGACCAGCTGGTCTGGCGCGACCGGCCGGTCTGACCTGGCTGGCCGGCCTGACCTGGCCGGCCTGGTGGCTCAGCTACCGGCCAACGGGGCGTGCAGGTCGACGTGGTTGCCGTCGGGATCGGTCACCGTCGCGTACCGCTGGCCCCAGAAGGCGTCCCACGGCGGGCGCTCGCCGGTGTATCCGGCGCCGGTCAGGTCGGCGTAGACCTTGTCGACCTCGGCCGGGTCGGCGCAGGCGAACGCGAGCCCGAGCCGCGGTGAGCCGGTGCCCGGCCGCCAGCTCGGGTCGAACGAGCGGATCGTGTCGTCGGTGTCGAAGGCGAGCCGGCCGTTCGGCGTCGTCACCTCGACGTGCGGCTCCGCGTCGGCCGCGGCGGGGATCTCCAGGCCGAGGCGGCGGTAGAACGCCAGCCCCCGCGCCATGTCGGACACCACGATTCCAGTCAGTGAGAACGTTGGCATGTCCAGACCGTAGKGAAAGCGCCCCCGCCTGGCTTGAACGAATCGGACGCCGCGCCGGGGGGAAGCGCTCGGTCGACGACTCGGCCGGGTGCGTCCGTACGGTCGTCCGACATGTCGTTTTTTCGGCCGCCGTAGCGGGCAGGGTGCGCGTGTCGGATCGGCGCGGGCCAAAGAGGTGCACTCGGTTGTCAAAGGTCGAACAGGAGGCGGCGCCGTCCGGAACGCGGCGCCCTCGGGCACTGGGTTCCGGAGAAGCGCTGGGTTCCTGGGGAGCCCCGGGCTCTCGGCGAGCACTGGGTTCGCGGCGAGCACCGGGTCCGCGGAGAGAAGGACGAGCGCGGCGGCCGGGCCCGGATGCCTGCCGGGAGACAACGGTGACCGCGTCCGACGGGGTGCCGCTGCATGTCGAGGAGAGCGGACCGTCCGACGCCAGCATGACCCTGGTCTTCGTGCACGGCTTCTGCATGACCGCGGATGCCTGGGTCTTCCAGCGCCGCGACCTGGCCGATCTGGGGCGCGTTCTCTGCTACGACCAGCGCGCGCACGGCCGCTCCGGCGCGTCCGACGCCGAGCACTGCACGATCTCGCAGCTGGCCGACGACCTTCACCGGGTCCTGGCCGAGCGGGTGCCCACCGGACCGGTCGTGCTCATCGGCCATTCGATGGGTGGGATGACGATTCTCGGGCTGGCCGAGGCGCATCCGGAACTGTTCGGAGACCGGATCGTCGCGGTCGCGCTGCTCTCGACGAGCGCTGGTGAGCTGCCCCGACTGGCGTTCGGGCTGCCGGCCGCGGTCACCGCCGCGGCGCGCCGGGTTCTGCCGGGCATGGCCGTCGGCATGCGTCACGCCCCGTCGCTGCTCGAACGCGTCCGGTGGCCGGGCAGCTCGCTTTCCCGGGCGCTGACCAGGCGGTTCGGGTTCGGCGCGGCCCAGGCACCGGGACCGGTCGTCGACTCGCTGGAGAAGATGATCGCGGACACGCCGATCCCCGTGGTCGGGGCCTTCCTGCCGACCCTCCTCGATCATGATCGGCTCGCGGCCGCCGGCGCGCTGCGTGACGTTCCCACCCTGCTGCTCGTCGGAGACGCGGACGTCATGACGCCGATCGAGCACAGCCGGATCCTGGCCGAGGCGCTCCCCGAGGCCGAGCTCGTGGTCGAGGAGGGAGCCGGGCACGCGGTGATCCTGGAACGTCCGGACGCGGTCAACGCGCGCCTGCGCGACCTGGTGAACCGGGCGACGCCGAGGCGGCGGGTGTGCCCGCGGCCGGGCTGGCGGTTCGCCGGAAGGAGATCGCGCCGTCAGGACCGAACCCCTGGTCCGGTGATCGCGGGTCAGCGAGCCGAGTGAGGATCGAGAGCGGTGCCGGCCTGACGGTATTGGGTTAGAAGGTGATGGTCTGTGGCGAGGACTGTGGGCATGCCGACCGAGCCGGACACAACGCCGGAGACTCAGCCCTCCACCGAGAGCCCGCCACCAGCCGGCGAGCAGGCCGTGACCGGCGAGCGGACCGCGACCGAGGACCAGGCCGCGGCCGGGGAGCGGGGCCCGGCCCGAGAGCTGCCGCCGGAGGCTGAGGCCGCGATCCCGCTGCAGCAGGACGGAGGCAAGGGGGAGAGCGACAGCAGCCTCACCATCGCGATCGCCTTCGGGGCCAACCTGGTGATCGCGATCGCGAAGTCTGTGGCCGCGCTCCTGACCGGTTCGGCGTCGATGGTCGCGGAGGCCGCGCACTCGTGGGCCGACGCGGGCAACGAGGTCTTCCTCGTGGTGGCGGACCGGCGATCCCGCCGACCACCGGAGCCGACTCATCCGCATGGATTCGGCCGGGAGGCGTACGTCTGGTCGCTGTTCGCCGCCATGGGACTGTTCGTCGCGGGCGGCGCGGTCTCCATCACCCACGGTGTCCAGGAACTGTTCGCCGCGGAGTCGGATGGTGGCGCCTACATCGTCGGGTACGTGGTTCTCGCGGTGTCGTTCCTGCTGGAGGGGACGTCCTTTCTCCAGTCGGTGCGGCAGGCCAGGCCGGAGGCCAGGTCGATGAACCGGGACGTGATCGAGCACGTGCTGGAGACCACCGACCCGACCCTGCGGGCGGTCTTCGCCGAGGACTCGGCGGCGCTGGCCGGGATCGTGCTCGCGGCGCTTGGCCTGGCATTGCACCAGATCACCGGAGTAGCGGCGTTCGACGCCGCGGGGTCGATCCTGGTCGGGGTGCTCCTGGGAGGGGTCGCCCTGGTCCTGATCAGTCGCAACCGGCGGTTCCTCATCGGGCAGGAGGCCGATCCGCAGGTACGGATGGCGACGATGCGGGCGCTGTTGGAGATGCCGGAGGTGGAACGGGTGACCTACCTGCGGGTGGAGGTCGTCGGCCCGCGGATGATCACCGTGGTCGGCGACGTGGACCTGGTCGGCGACGACATCGAGCCGCGCGTCGCGGTGCGGCTGCGCGAGATCGAGGCCAGGCTGACGTCCTCGCCCGCCGTCGTGCACGCCGTGCTGAGCCTGTCGGCTCCCGACGAGCCCTCCGTGACGCCGTAGGGGCTGCGGCCCGATCCTGCCCGGAGCTGGTCAGAACCGCGGTGATCCGGCCGCAGCAACCCAGGACCCGGCCGAGGCCCAGCCCGTCCGACGAGGAGAGCAGACATGAGCGCGCGGATGCAGATCGGCGTCGTCTATCCCCAAACCGAGCTTCGAGGAGACCCGACCGCCGTCCGGCGATTTGGCCGGGCGGTCGAAGAACTGGGGTTCGACCACATCCTCGCCTACGACCACGTGCTCGGTGCCGTGCACGCCGACCGAACGCCACCGCTAACCGGCCCCTACACGGAAACCGACCCGTTCCACGACCCGTTCGTGATGTTCGCCTACCTGGCCGCCATCACCCAAAGAATCCATTTCACCACCGGAGTTCTGATCCTTCCGCAACGCCAGACAGCACTCGTGGCCCGACAGGCAGCTGACCTCGACCTCCTGTCCGATGGCCGGCTGCGCCTCGGTGTGGGAGTCGGCTGGAACCAGGTCGAGTACGACGCCCTCGGGCAGGACTTCCATACCCGTGGCGCCCGACAGGAGGAACAGATCGAACTTCTGCGCCGGTTGTTCACCGAACCCGTCGTCGACTTCGCCGGCCGCTTCGACCGGGTCGACAGAGCCGCCCTCGTACCGAAACCAACCCGGCCCATCCCGATCTGGCTCGGCGGATCCAGCGACAGCGCGTTCGACCGGGCCGCCCGGCTAGCCGACGGGTTCATGTTCTTCGGAGGCGGCATCGACCACACCGTCGACGCGTGGCGACGGCTGCGCGATCGAGTGACCAGCCACGGCAGGTCGGCCGACGACTTCGGCGGGGACTACGTGGTGCTACCCCAAGGGGGCATCGACGGCCTCACCGCAGAGACCGAGGCCTGGCGCGCCGCCGGTGGCACCCACCTCTCGGTGATCACGATGGGCCTCGGCCTCGATTCCGTCGACGCCCACCTCGACTATCTTGCCTCGGCCGCGGACACACTCAGCCGGGCTGTAACAGGCGCCTGACTCGCCGCAACGACGACGAGGACCAGACCCGCGACCAGCGCCCGACGACGGCTATAAGCCGGCCGCTGACCCTTCGGCGACGTCGTTCTGCACCTGGCCTTGATCTTTTCCAGACCTTCATTGGTAGATCAGACCCATCAGATGACCTGGCTGCGAAAGCGGCGGGACGGAACATGCACAAGAAGACGGTTTGCGACCAATTGAAACCGTGAAATGGATACAGCGAGACAAAATACGAGAATTACAGGGTTGGACTACGCCCCGACAGGCCACCGGCCGGCCGCGGCGTCCTCGTCAGGAGCGGCGGCCAAGCACCACGTACTCGCGCACGCCCGCGCTCCCGACGTCCCCGGTGAACCGCCCGGTGCGGGGATCGCGGCCCGCGGGCAGGATGCGTCGTCCCTCCTGGACGCGGGGGGTCACGCGAACGTCCGTGAATCCAGCCTCGGTGAGCAGCTCGCGGAATCCGCCGGCAAGGTCGAAGACGCGGCCGGCACGGACCGTGTTTGCGACCGCGTAAACGACGACGCCGCCTGGTGCCACCACCCGGAGGGCCTCGGCGACGTGACGCCGCAGACCGTCGACATAGGCCCGCAGAGCACGTCCGAGAACGGTGCACTCAGCGCGGAAGTCCTGCTCGTACCAGGAGCGGAAGGCGGGCGGCAGGCAGATGTGCCCGGTCACCGGGAGCTGCCCGTACTTCGCGCCGACCTGCATGTGGCGCCGCATCGGCCAGTCGAAGGCGAGATACGACAGGCGTTGGACGTCGAAAGAGTCGTACGTGACGAAGTACGGCGGTGAGGTCACGATGGCGTCGACGCTGGCGTCGGGCAGTGCCAGATGGCGCGCGTCGCCATGAAGGATTACCGCGGGCGGGCGGGCGCCGCGCGTGCGGACATGGGGGGCCGCGCGGGGTTACGGGCCGCCTCGAACGCGGCCAGTTCGGCCTCGTAGTCGCGGGCGATCTGACGGGCCCACCGCCGCGGGCTGTGCGCAAGCGGTATGGGCACCCGATGGGGATCCGCGGTGACCTTCACCGAGTCGACCAGCCAGCGGGAGGACGGTCGCAGCGACTGGGAGAGCGCGATGAGGGCGAAGCGGCGCAGTCGTTCATCCTCGATGGCCAGCACGGCCGGCCTCCATGCGGTGAGGAGGCGTGCGTTGTCGTCGCCGAGCCAGCCGGCCAGCTCGTCGCCGACCGCGGAGGTCGCTGCCTGGGGTATGCGGATGAGCCGCTCGCAGTGCGCCGCCGCAGCCTCGGGGTCCGGTGGTGGGTCAAGGCGGAGACGACCGATCGTCGCGCCGAACTGGATGGGCGACGCCGGCACTCTCAATCACATCCACGGGCAGTACCGCTCCCACGTCTACCTTTCTGACGTCGTCCGGCCGAGTGGCCGAGTGACCGGCAAGCATCTCGACCAGAGCGGCGATAACGTCGTCGAAATCGAGACCTGGGCAACCAGCCAGCGCGGACAGAACGTCATGCCGGGCACGGCTACCGTCGCGCTTCCGCGCAGGCCATGAGAGGTGTGAGATGGGCAAGATCATTGTCGGCGTCGATGGAAGTGACACAGCGAGCAATGCCGCGGCTAGAGCGGCGGTGCTCGCTTCCGCCCTCGGGCATGAGCTGATCGTCGTCAGCGCCTTCAGCTCAACCGACCCGTTGCAGATGGGCCGGCCCGGCGACGAACTCGACCTGTCCGCGAGCGATGTCGCGCTGAAGATGGCCGAGCAGGCGATCGAAGATCTCCCGGCCGACCTCGCTGGCCTGCCGACCACTCCTCGCTCGGAGTTCGGCAAGCCGGCTGACGTGCTCGTCAGTGTCGCCGAAGAGCTCGGGGCGAGCATCATCGTGGTTGGCAACAAACGCGTCCAAGGCGTCACCCGAGTCTTGGGTAGCATCGCAGCGGACGTCGCCCGTCACGCGCCTTGCGACATCCTCATCGCGCACACCCACTGAGGAGATGTCGCCGCCGGCAACATCGGGATGCCGGCACGTGTGATCGGTCGTAGGACCAACCGCGACCTGCCGATGATCATATGGGCAGATCGAATGCGCGAGGCGATGGCCGACCACGAGTACACCCTGCATGACTTCGCCATGCTCAAGGCACGCTGGGGCGTCTCCATCCAGGCACTGATCATGCGAGGCGGCTGTTGAGCGGGAACGACGACGATACTGGACCGTTGTGCTCGCCACTGTGCTGGTCAATCGCGTCGCGCGGGAGGCGGCCGAGGCGGTCACGGCGGTGATTCACCGCTGCGGCGCGGTCGTGGAAGCGTGGGGCGCTGCCGCAGATCATCTTGACCGGCGCTACCTCAGCTGCTCTCTTTGGAGGCGCCCCACCGAGTGAGCGCGACTCGGGCCTTGTCAGGCGGGGAAACGTACGCGAGGTCCATTCCGCGATGCTCGACGGCTCGGTCTACTCACCGATCGCGACCGCTCGACGACGTCTTACCGATCACCTGCACCTGCTCGGCGTCGTACTCACTCCCGAAGTCGAGCATCGCGTCGACCGCGCCGACGAGCGGGCCGTGATGGACCCGTCGCGTAGCAAGGTCGACCCTGTATAGACCAGCCCCACGGCCCAACAGCGCCGTCAGGAGTTGGCCGGGCGGGGCCATCCGCCGAACTGCTGAGCAGCCGCGTCGCCGAAGCCGGCTGGCTCTCCCGCCTCGGCGAACGTGCGAGCTATCTGGCGCATCTCCTCCTCCCAGCGCCACCCCTTGTGGGCTGCCGCGTCGAGCGCGGCGGCGTGGCGTGTGGCGAGCTCAGGCTGAGAGCGCGCCCACTCTGCCGCGAGTGCTTCGTCCACACCGTGGCGCGCCGCGACGCGGCAGGCACTGATCAGCAGGGCGGAGGTGATCTTGGTCCACGCCGCATAGGTCATCTTCAGCGCCGACGCGGCCGTGTTGTCGCCGTTCAGCACGACAGCTTCGATGCGGGTGCCGCGAAAGATCGCGGCGACGTCCTCGGCTCGCTCCCCGGACAGGAACACGCGGGTGGTCCCGGGTTGCTCCGGCGGCGGCCCGATGATCCCGCCGTCGACATACGTGGCTCCGCGGGCCTGAACCACCGCTGCGACGCCGGAAGCGGTGCCCGGGCTGATCGCGTTGGCGTCCACGTACAACCCGGAGAAGCCGGCAACCGTCCGGGCGGTCTCCGCCGCGGCTGCGGGTGGGCAGATGGACAGGACAACGTCGCGGTCTCTCAGGTCGACCGACTCGCGCATCCCCGCGGCATCCGCGCGACGGCGCGTGCTCGCGCTTCGTCCGGCTGGCAGCCAGGTCACGTCGTGGCCGGAGCCGACCAGCGCCCGGCCCACCGCCGCGCCCATCTGCCCCGGGTGAAGAATCGCGATGCGGCTCACCAGGGCATCATCCGCGGTCCGTCACCGCCAGTGGACATCGACCATCCGGCCGCCTCGCGGCCCAGCAAGGTCGGGAGTCTCTGCTGCATGTCCGTGCTCAGATCTCGACGAGGTAGCTCGTGAAGCCGCCGTCGCCGCTCGAGCTGGCGCGAGACCTCGGCCGTCAGCAGACTCATCTGCCAGCAAAGCGCCGGTCCCGGGAGGTCCCGGCGGGCCTCAGGAGGACTGAGGCGTCACTGCGGGCGGCGTAGGCCGGCGACGAGGAACTCCACCAGCCGGCGTGCGTCATAGCGATGGCTGGTGTCGGCGCCTATGCAGATGCCCCCGACGCCGCGCATGAGCTCGTAGGCGTCCAGGTCGGGGCGGATCTCGCCGGAGCTTGCCGCGGCGTCGAGCAGTTGGGCACAGACAGGTACGAGCCGGTCGAGGAAGTAGGAGTGCAGGGGATCGAAGCAGGGGTCGCCGGACTGCAGCACTGAGGCGAGCCCGTGCTTGGTGACCACGAAGTCGACGAACAGGTCGATCCACCGTCCCAACGCGGCGTAGGGACTGGCGCTGGTCGCCAGCAGGTCGGGGCCGGCCTTGGCGAGGGCCTCGACCTGGTGCCGGTAGACGGCGATGATCAGATCCGCCCGCGTCGGGAAGTGGCGGTAGATCGTCGCCGTCCYGACTCCCGCCCTGGCCGCGATGTCACGGATCGGGGCCTCCACGCCGGACTCGACAAAGATCGCGGCGGCGGCGTCCAACAGGGTCTTCTCGTTGCGCCGCGCGTCCGCCCGCTTGGGTCGGACCGCCTGCGCCGTGTCCGGGTCGCTGTCGCTCACCGCGGTCCTCCCCTCGTCCGTCGCCGTGCTTGCTAAACGGGACAGTGTCCCGTATCGTCAACCGGGACGGTGTCCCGCTTCTTGATGATGCCAGATCGCGGCCCCGACAACCAGAACGCGCCTGGTCACCGCGTGGCGCCACCGATCGGCCGAGCGGCGGCACCGACGCCCGTCCCACGGTGCCGCGCCCACGCCTACGCGCGGCCTGGGAGCCGCTGGAGGACGGCGCGGATAGCGCGCGACAAGGCGGAGCTCGCGCGTCCACACGTCGAACGGCTGCTCGGGTGCCGGGCCGGCCCGGCGTGCCTTGTCAACGTCAGCCGGACCCGCCGCGAGACAGCCGCGAAACAAACCGAAAAACTGAAAGGGAGAATTCTCCATGGCTGAAACAGGAACGGCGACCACGGACGCAGCCACAGGTGAACCCGCCCCGGTCGTCTCGGTGAAGCCGGTCGTGCTGCCGGCGCCGGGCCGTGGTGAGGACCTGCGGGTGCGGGTGTCCGCGCCCGCGACCGGACGTGACCTGCCCGTCGTGGTCTTCTCGCACGGATTTGGCTCGTCGTTGGACGGCTACGGCCCGCTGGCCGACTTCTGGGCCGCGCACGGCTTCGTGGTGATTCAGCCGACCCATCTCGACTCGCGGACGCTCAACATTCCTCACGACGACCCCCGGACGCCGCGGATCTGGCGTTTCCGCGTCGAGGACATGAAGCGCGTCCTCGATCATCTGGAACTCCTGGAAGCCGCCGTCCCCGGCCTCGGCGGGCGCGTCGACCGAAGTCGCGTCGCCGCGGCCGGGCACTCCTTCGGGGGCCAGACGGCGGGCAACCTGCTGGGCCTGCGAGTCCTCGGCCCGGAGGGCAAAGAGGGGGATGACCTGTCCGACCCGCGGATCAAGGCGGGTGTGCTGTTCGCGACCGCCGGACTGGGCGGGGCCGACCTGTCTCCGTTCGCGGTCGAGAACTTCCCTTTCATGAACCCGAGCTTCGCGGACATGACCACGCCCACCCTCGTGGTCGCGGGGGACCGGGACGACTCGCCGCTGACGGTTCGGGGGCCGGACTGGATGACCGACCCGTACTTCCTGAGCCCCGGCGACAAAAGCCTGCTCACCGTCTTCGGGGCAGAGCACTCGCTTGGCGGCATCCCCGGCTACGAGGCCAGGGAGACGACGGACGAGAGCCCCGAACGAGTCGCCCTGATCCAGCGGGTCACCCTCGCCTATCTCCGCCACGCCCTCGGCATCGAGGATTCCAGCTGGCTGGCGGCGCGGAAGGCCCTGACGGAGACTTCCAGTCCGCTGGGCCGGCTTGAATCCAAATGAGGCGGGATGGGTCAATGGCGTGGGCGGCGGGGCCTGCTCTCCCGCTATGAGGGTTCGGGCGCGGTGATCGGTTCGAGGATGCGTTCGACCTCCGCGTGGCCGGTGCCGGCGGCGTGGTGGGAACGCCCCGCCCGGCACAGGTCCAGCGGGGTAAGCCCGTCGGCGTCCCGCTGGTTGGGATCGGCGCCGAGGGCGAGCAGGCGTTGGACGCTCGCCGGTCGCCCGTTCGCGGCGGCGAGCCGCAGCGGATGGCGGCCCCAGATCTCGTCGACCCCGTCGACGGGCGTGCCGGCCGCCACCAGCGCCTCGATCACCGCCAGCCGCTCGTGGTCCGCGGCCATGATGAGCGCGAGGAGGCGCTGCTGCGGGCTGGCCTCCCCGAGAGGCCAGCCGCTGATGTCACCGGCCGCCGCGCCGATGACCAGGTCACCGACCCGCGCGCCGGCCTTCACCAGGACGTCCACCACCGCGGTCATGCCGAACACGGCCGCGTGCAGCAGGGCCGTCCCACCCGGAACCCCGCCGGACGTCGGCGACGAGGTGGCCTCGAGGTCGGCGCCCGCCTGGATGAGGACCTGGGCGACCTCGGCGTCGCCATAGCTGGCCGCGGTGATCAGCGGAGTCTCCGGGCCGCCCGGCTCGCCGTCGACCGGCGCTCCGGCGGCGAGCAGCACGTGGGCCAGGGGCGCGGCGCCGGGTACGTCCCGCCAGACGTCGCGGGACGTGTCGTAGCGCAGCATCGCCACGTAGTCCAACGGGGACGCGCCCAACGGGTGGTCGCACCACTGGGTCATCTCGGCGACGGCCAGGCGCGGCTCGCGGGCGAGGAGGTCGGCCAGCCCGGCGGCGTCGACGTCGTCGAGGATCTCGCGCCGGTCGACCTCGGCCTTCAGCCGGGCCCAGCTGGCGAACCCGTACTCCCGGGCGACGGCGAGCTGGGCGTTCGCGAGACCGACCTCGGTCCCGACGGCGTGAACACGCGCCAGCGCGGCGGCGTCACCGCCCTGAGCGGCCCGCAGGAGGTCTCTGGCCTGGTGGCGAAGCTGCTGGAAGTCCGGGCGGGCGGGAAGACTGGGCATGACGTCCCCTCGTCAGCTCGCGGTCCGCGCGCCGAGCCGGGAAGGAGAACGTCACCAGCATTGGGCACATCACGTCTCTGAAGGTGGACTCAGTCCTGCCCGCGGACCCGGAAGCGCCCTCCCGCGCTCACCACCCATCGTAGCCACCACCGCCGCCCCCAGGCCGAAGAAGGAGAACGCCGGCGTAGATCGCTGTTCGTGCCCTCCCGCGGTCACTATCTGGCCCGGCGTCTTCCAGCGGTGCTCGCGACATCCTGGCTTCTGGGGGTTGTGAGGATCGTTTATGGGCGGCGGCGCGCGTGGGTCTGTCCGTTCAGACGATGTCCCGGCGGCGGAAACCGGTGAACGCGACGACGAGGAACAGCGCCGCGACGCCCGTGAGCCAGGCCAGGCCGGGCCAGTCGGGGGCGGCGGCGGTGACGTTCGGGACGTGGCGCAGGGGACTGATGCCCAGCGCCCAGCCGGGGAGGTTGAACGTCGGCCCCAGCAGGGTGAGCCCGAACGTGGCGACGATGCCGAGCCAGGCGACGAGCCGCCTGCTGGGCACGGCGCCGACGGCGGCCAGCGCCAGGGCGACGAGGGTCCACACGGCGGGGATGGTGACCAGCGCCTGGGTGGCGACGTCACCGGCGGCGATCGTGTCCTTCTGGGCCGCGGCGACCAGGCCGAGCGCCGTGCCGGCGACCGCGAGGGCGACCGCGGGCGCGGCGAGGGCGACGACGGCGTTGCTTGCCAGGTACACATGTCGCCGCAGGGCGCCGGCGAGCAGCGGTTCGACCCGGTAGTCGACCTCCTCGGCGTGGATCCTCAGGGCGACCTGGACGCCCGCGACGGCGGCGATGATGCCGACGAGGTTCAGGATCGTGATGAGGAACGCGAAGGTGAGCCCCGCGGGGTCGGTCGCGCCGGCGGCGAGGGTGCCGGCCAGGGCGGGGTTGTCGCGCAGGACGTCGCCGAGGGAGGTGGCGAGGTTGCCGAAGATCAGGCCGAGACTGGCGAAGGCGACCAGCCAGGCGGCGAGCGTGCCGCGGTGCAGCCGGAAGGCGAGGCCCCACACGTTCGCCGTCGCGCCGCCGCGAGCGGGGCCGCGCCGGGGCGCGATCAGCCCGAGGCCGTAGTCGCGGCGACTGTGCAGCGCGGATCCGGCCAGTACGAGGGCGATGGTCAGGGCGAGCGCGGCGAGCAGGGGCCAGGGGTTGTCGTCGGTGGCGGGCCTGGTCCGGGACAGCCAGCCAAGTGGGGTGGTCCAGGAGGTCCAGCCGGGGGCCTCGCTGGAGTCGAGATAGCCGCGGATCACGTAGCAGACGCCGAGGACGGCGACGGCGAGGCTGTCCGCGGTGCGGGCGTCGGAACCGAGCTGGGCGCAGATCGCGGCCACTCCGGCGAACACCAGCGCCGAGGCGGTGAACGTCGCCGACAGCGTCAGGGACGGGAGCGCCGCGCCGCCGCAGGCGACGGTGAGCGCGAAGCTCACCATTCCCAGCGCGGCGGCGGCGACGGCGGCGAGGAGAACGGCGACCGCGAGCCTGGCCTGGCGGCCCAGCACCCCCGAGGCGAGAAGCTCGGCCTGGCCGGAGTCCTCGTCGGCGCGGCTGTTGCGGATGACGATGAAAATCTCCATCAGTCCCGCGAAGAACGCGCCGAGGGCGCCCGCGCGCCACGCGTTGAAGCCGTCCGGGGTCGTCAGGTCACGGGCCGGGCCGAAGATCAGGGCGAGCGCGGGGTTCCCGCCCAGCGAGTGCGCCAGCTCCGCGCGGTCCGAGGCGTCGGGGAAGATCCAGGCGTAGGCGAGGATCGAGGAGGCGGACAGCGCCGAGATCAGCATCACCCAGGGCGCGATGGCGCGGGCGTTCTGGCGCAGCGCCACCCTGAGCAGCGGGCGGGCGCCGGTGAAGGCCGTCATGGCCGGGAGCCTCCGGTGGGCGGGCCAGCGTGACGGTGATCTTGACTCGGGTCTGGCCGCGCAGGTCCCGCAGGGTGCCGGTGCGCACGATGCGCCCCTGGCGGACGATGCTGACGCGGTCGGCGAGCGCCTCGACCTCGCTGAGGATGTGGCTCGACAGCAGGACGGTGCGGCCGGCCTCCTTCTCCTTGGCGATCTCCTCCTGGAACACCGCCTCCATGAGGGGGTCGAGGCCGGAGGTCGGTTCGTCGAGGATGAGCAGCTCGACGTCGGAGGCGAGCGCGGCCACGATGGCGACCTTCTGCCGGTTGCCCTTGGAGTACTGGCGGCCGCGCTTGGTCGGGTCCAGCTCGAACCGCTCGATCAGCCGCGCGCGGCGGGTCTCGTCGAGGCCGCCGCGCAGGTTGCCGAGCAGGTCGATCGCCTCGCCGCCGGTCAGCGCGGGCCACAGCACGACGTCGCCCGGCACGTAGGCCAGGCGCCGGTGCAGCGGGACGACGTCACGCCACGGGTCGCCGCCGAGCAGCTGGACGGTGCCGGCGTTGGCGCGCAGCAGGCCGAGCAGCACCCGGATCGTGGTCGACTTCCCGGCGCCGTTCGGGCCGAGGAAGCCGTGGACCTCGCCGCGGGCGACCGTCAGGTCGAGCCCGTCGAGCGCGGTGAAGGAGCCGAACCTCTTCACCAGCCCCTCGATCCGGATCGCCGGCTGGGCCGCCGCCGGCGCGTGCGTGACGCTCATGGATGAGCTCTCTTCTGTAGGACTCTGTACGGCGGGGTCAGCCCAGTGGGATCAGTTCAGTGGGGAGGGGCGATCAGGTCGACGGATCGTTCTCCGCCACCGCGTGGGCTCCGGGAAGCTCGCCGAGGAGGTACCGGGTGATCGTGGGCGTGATCGTGGCCACCAGCACCTCGGCCGGCAGACTGGCCAGCGGCTCGACGGCCAGCACCCGGCGTGCCACGACGAGCCCGAGCATCTGGCTGGCCACCAGGCCGATCCGGACCTCGGCCTCGGCGGGATCGACACCGCCCAGCAGCTTGCTCGCCGCGATCCGCACCACGGTGGCGCCGAGGAACTCGCGCATCAGGTCCGAGGACTCCTGCCGCGCCAGCACCGTCCGCAGGAAGCTGACCATCGCCGGCCCCGTCTCGGGCCCGTCCCACACCCGCAGGAACGTCCGCACCAGCCGTTCGGGAGCCCGCTCCACCCCGGCGGCGAAGATCTCCTCCACCAGCTCCTCGGGCTGGATCGGCATCTCCAGGGCCGCGCGGAACAGCCCCTCCTTGGTGCCGAAGTAGTGGTGCACCAAGGCCGGATCGACCCTGGCCTCGGCGGCCACGGACCTGATCGAGGCGCCCACGAACCCGCGCTCGGCGAACAGCATCCGCGCGGCGCGCAGGATCTCGGCCCGTGCCTCCGACTGGCCGGGACGCCGCCCGACGCGCCTGAGCCCTTCCTCGTCCGGCATCCCGCCCCCTCTCCAAATCTCAACGCCCGATGAGTTAAGGCTAGCGGCGGACCTCGCAGAACTCAACAGGCGGTGAAATATGAGCCGGGCCACCCGCCCGGGCCCGGGCCGAACCCGCGATCCGGCCGGTCATTCCACTGGCGGGCGCCCCTCACAGCGTCGATCATGGCTACCGTTCACGGACGTCGCCGTGAGCCAGGTTGTGACCGGAGGTAGCTGATGAGCCCGCTACGCGTGATCCAGTGGGGGACCGGGAACGTTGGCCAGCACGCCTTACGCGGGATCATCCGGCGGCCGGATCTCGAGCTCGTCGGCGTGCACGCCCACTCGCCGGCCAAGATCGGGCGGGACGCGGCCGAGCTGTGCGGGCTGAGCGAGCCCACCGGCGTCGTCGCCACCGACGACATCGACGCGCTGCTGGCCCTCGATGCCGACTGCGTGTCGTACACGGTCCAGGGCGAGTCCCGGATCGACGACACCATGGACGAGTTGTGCATGATCCTCGCCGCAGGCAAGAACATCGTGAGCACCGCGCTCGTCTTCCTGATCAACCCGGCGTTCCTCGACGACGCGACCCGCGGCCGGCTCGCGGCCGCCTGCGAGAAGGGCGGGACCACGCTGCTCACCTCGGGCATCGACCCCGGCTGGTCCGGGGACGTGGTCCCGCTGCTGGTGGCGCAGATGTGCGAACGCGTCGACTCGATACGGGTCAGCGAGCTGATGAACTACGGCGAGTACGCCGACCCGGCCTTCACCGGAGAGGTCTTCGGTTTCGGCCTGCCGCTCGACCATCCAGCCGCGCTGTTCGAGCCCGGGGCGGTGACCTTCGGCTGGGGCGGGATCGTCCAGCTCCTGGCCGACGCGCTCGGCTGGACGCTCGACGAGATCCGCGAGGAGCATGAGCGGCTTCCCGCCCCGGAAACGTTCCACACGGCGATGGGCCGGGTCGAGCAGGGCACCACCGCGGCCGTCCGCTTCGACGTGACGGGCATCGTCGGCGGCCGGCCCGCGATCACCGCCGCCCACGTCAACCGGCTGCGCGACGACATCGGCCCGGACTGGCCGATCCTGGCCGGCGGCCGCTCCGGCTACCGCGTCGAGGTCACGGGCCACCCGTCGTTCACGCTYGAACTCGAGCCCCGTCTCGACGACGGCGGCAGCCACGCCGTGGCCGGCCTCATCGGCTCCGCGATGCGCATCCTCAACGCCATCCCCGCCGTCTGCGCCGCCCCGCCCGGCCTCGTCACCCCCCTCGACCTCCCCTTCTTCACCGTCGGCGGCGCCTGAGGGCACACATGCTTGGCAAGTCCGGGTGTCGGCAAGTCCCGGTGGGAGAACAGGACGATTCGGCGAACAGTCCCCCCGGGCCGTGTCAGCCAGTTGATCAGGTCGTTCGGCGGCCCGTCCTGCCGGCCCTTGCCAAAGCATGGGAGCGGGCCGCCTGGGCGAGGCCCAGGCAGGCTCCGAGCAGCGCCACGGCGGCGAACAGCGCCTCCGGGAGACTCGGCGGCCAGGGCAGCCGCTTGACGTAGAAGAGCAGGAACGACCTCGTGACACGGATCATGRCTTCGTCGGCCAGAGTGTTGGTGGCGTCCTCTCCCGAGGTCCCGATGATCAGGGCCGGAAGATGGGCGACCACGAGCAGTGGGGCGAGCAGCCAGGCGGCCACGCGACGCCGGAGGAGCACCGTCACCGTGGACAGCGCCAGCACGGAGAAGCCGGCGGTCGCGACCAGACCGGCGATCTCCTGGACCTGGTAACCGTAGGAGGTGTTGTCCCAGGCCGGGAACGCGACCAGGAGGATGGCCGCGATCTCGATGAGGCCACAGCCCGCGTAGCACAGCACGACGGGGCGTACGCGGGGGAGCAGGACCAGCCCGGCGAGCAGCCCGACAAGCAGTGCGCCGAGACGCCCGGACGAGATCCTCGCCGCGGACGCGACGTAAGGATTCATCGAGAAGGCGTACATGAGCCAGGCGAGATGGGCGCACAGCGCGCCCGCCAGCACGACGACCACGGCGAACAGCCGCCCGAGCCAGCGCCGTGCCGTCGAATCGGTGGGCGTGGGGTGAGCGGGATGCGCGAGTGCCGCGCTCGGCGCCGGCTCGGTGGCCGGGCGGTCGACGACGCGAGAGGTCGCCGTCCCTGTTTTGGGCCAGTCCTGCACAGCACCCCCTGTCAGCGGGATGCCAGGTCAGTGGCCTMTGCGCCGGAATGTCCGGCTGGTATCCGCTGAGCCGGTCAGGAGCCTGACGGCGACCGTCCACGAATGCCGAGATCGCCCTCGACGGCCTTCGCGCCACGCTCGACGGCCTTCGCGCGCCCGCTGGCCTTCGCGGTGCCTACGGGCTTCGCGGTGCCGCTGGCCTTCGTGCCCCCGGCGGGCTTCGTGCCCCCGGCGGGCTTCGCGGTGCCTACAGGTCTCGCGGTGCCTACGGGCTTCGCGGCGCTGGCCGCGGGGCGGTCGTCGCTCTTGAGGACGGTGCCGTAGCCGCCGTCGTGGTAGACGAGTGGCTCCGCCGTGGGGTCGACCTGGCTTTCGAGGATCTCCGCGACCACCAGCCAGTGGTCTCCCGTGGCGGAACGATCCCGGATCCGGCAGCGCAGCCAGGTGGTGGCGTCGAGCAGCAACGGCTCACCGGTACCGAGCCGGCGCCAGCGGGTGGGCGCGGCGAACCGGTCGACGCCCAGCGCGGCGAAGCGCGCGGCGAGCTCCTGCTGATCCCGGGACAGCAGGTGAACGAGAAGCGTGTCGGCGGCGCGCAGCGTCGGCGCGATCGACGACCGGACCGACAGCGCCAGCGCGAGCAGCGGGGGGCGTTCGGAGAGGGATGCCACGGATGTGGCGGTGAATCCGACCGGGCCGCGCGGTCCGGACATCGTCACGATCGTGACGCCCGCCGCATGTCGCCGGAAGGCCTGACGCATCGCCTCGGCGCCGGCGTCGTCGCTATTGCCACCCACGGGCCGGGAGGCCGCCCGCGGCGAGGACGGCGATGTCGGCGATAGAGGCGACGGTGTGCGGTTCGGCATGTTCGGACTCTGCTCCGTTCGTGCTCGTCCACCCTGCCCGTGCGATCGGTGCGGACACACGCGCCCCGAGCCGGCACCGGGGTACGGCGTCGACAAGACATGCCGTGTCCAGGTGGGCCGTCCCCCGAACACTACTGACACACACGCCAACGTTCGAGGCCTCGCCGCCCTCTGCCGTCACCCTCCGCCGCCGTCACGCCTGATTCGTCGCGATCGCCCCCTCTCGCCCAGGGGAGCTGTGCGGCTACGGCCCGCGCTCGCCACGGCGAAGCGGGGGCGCTGCTCGTGACCACCCGAGGGCATAGGCGGCGATCATGGCGCTCGGCTGACGTGGGCGGTCGTGGGCCGTGGGGCGGTGTTGCACTTCCAGCCGTCGTGCGCGGTGGCGAGGCTCGTGACTTCTGCGCGGCTGACCTGCCCGGCTGCCTGCGCTGATTACCGTCTGAAACTCTGGCGGGGTAAAGAGAACCGTGAGTGACGGATTCTCGGCGCGCCGAGAATCCGCCGCGGGGCAGAAAGTTATTCTGCCAGTTGGGCGTGGTTCCGCGCGTGAATTACCCAGCGCTACCTTCACGTAGGTGGAAGGTGGCGGTCGTGGCCCCGGCGGGGTTCGCGGTCTGGGCGGTGCTCCGGGCTCGGCGTTCCCGAGTGCCTCCGTGCGTGCTCCTGAAGGCTGGTACTTGACAGCGGTGCCGCTGGTGCTTCAYGCGCGCGGGTCTTCCTTTGATGTGCCGTCGGTTCCGTCGGGTGCTGATTTCCTACGGCCGGATCTGTCTTTTTGCTTGACGGTCTGTTGGTCCATGCGTCACGATGGCGCCCGGTTTTTGTTTCGTCTGCGCCAGTGTGGTGTGCCGTCGTGTCGTGGCGGCGACCTGCTGGTTTTCGCTGCGCGTRCACGGTGTGGTGCCCGTGGCTTTCTCTGCCTTTTCTCCGTGGTTTTTGCCTGCCCCGAGGAGTCGGTGTGATGGTGGCCGCGCCCGCGCGTCGGTTCCCTGTTCTGCGCCTGCTGTGTGTGCTGCTGGCGGCGGTGCTGGTGATGACGGTGGTGGAGTTCGTGCCGGCGTTGCGGGCATCGGCGCGGGAGGCCTCGCCCGCCACGCCGCCGGCGGTGGCGATGGCGGACCTGGGGCCGGCGGAGCGTCCGGATGTGGTGTCGGCGCAGTTGGCGGCGCGGGCGGAGAAGCGGCGGATCGAGGTGACCGGGCTGCGAACGGAGTCGACGTCGACGTTCGTGAACCCGGACGGGTCGATGACGCTGGACGCCTATTCGGGTGTGCGGCGGGTCCGTGACGGTGACGGTTGGGCGGACATCGACACGACGCTGGTGCTGGATGGTGGCCGGGTGGTGCCAAAGGTCGCCAAGGCGGGGATCGTGTTGTCGGCCGGGGGGAAGGCCGCGGGCGACGTCGCGACGTTGACCGACGGCGGCCATGAGGTGGCGTTCGGCTGGCCGTCGGCGTTGCCCGCCCCGGTGTTGAAGGACAACACGGCCACGTACAAGAACGTCGCCGCTGGCACGGATCTGGTTGTGAAGGTGACGCCGACCGGTTATGACGTGCAGGTCGTGGCGTTTACGGCGGCAGCGGCGCAGGCGGCGTTGCGGTTGCCGATGCGGTTGCGTGGGGTGACGGCGTCGCGGACCGACGGTGGTGAGCTGCGGCTGTCGGCGGGTGGGAAGGTGACGGCCAGGTCGCCGGCGCCGCTGATGTGGGACGCGCATGTGGATCCGGCGACCAGGCTGCCAGACCGGGTCCGTGGGGTGGACGCGGCGCTGGACACGGCCAAGGCGGATGCGCCGACGTTGACGCTGAAGCCGGACAAGGCGTGGCTGACCGACGGTGCGCGGCAGTACCCGGTGACGATCGACCCGGCCGCGACCCTCGCGGACAACCTCGACACCGACGTGAACAACGCGAATCCGACGACGAACTACGACACGTACGAGCTGTTGCGGGTGGGGAACTATCTGGGTGGGCCGGTGAGCCGGTCGTTCCTGCGGTTCGATGATTCGCAGATCAAGAACACGCATGTGACGTCGGCGACGTTGAACCTGTGGCAGGGCGGGTCGGCGACGTGCACGGCGCAGCCGATCGTGGTGCAGGGTGCCGGGGGGATGAGTCCGGGGACGACGTGGAACACCCAGCCGGCCTCGGATGGGATCACGTGGGGTTCGGGGTCGTTCAACAACGGTGGGTCGTGTACGTCGTCGGGTGGGACGAACATCGACATCACGGGGTTGGTGGACGCGTGGGCGCACAACGGGTTCGCGTCGCCGGAGGCGTTGACGTTGCGGACGCCGAATGAGGGGGACGCGAACCAGTTCAAGTACTTCTACTCGGGTGACACGTTCCTGGGGCCGCACATCAGCGTCACGTTCAACTCGTATCCGGGGACGGTGGCGGGGCGGTTCACGTCGCCGTGTGTCGATCCGAACTGTGGTGGTCCGTCGTCGATGGTGTGGACGAACACGACGACGCCGACGTTGAAGGGTGGTTCGTACGATCCTGAGGGCGCGCCGGTGCGCCTGGACTTCGAGGTGTGGAACGCGAACGCGACGGTGCTGGTCGCCTCGGGTTCGGTGTCGAACATCTCGGCGAACGCGACCGGGTCGTGGACGGTGCCGTCGGGGCTGCTGGCGAACGGTGGGCAGTACCAGTGGCGGGCGCGTGGGTTCGACGGGTTGGACTATTCGCAGAACTGGTCGGGGTGGATCCCGTTCACCGTGGACACGACCGCGCCGGCGGCGCCGAGCGGGGTGGCGTCGGTGGCGTGGCCCGCGGGTGGGTGGGGTTCGGCGACGACGGGGACGTTCTCGTGGACGTCGCCGGGCGGGGACACGCAGTCGTTCCTGTATGGGGTGGATCAGCCGTCGCCGTCGACGGACACGGTCAACGCGGGGACGGCGACGGCGCCGGTCACGTTGGCCGCCGGGTTGCATACGTTCTATGTGCGCACGAAGGACAAGGCGGGCAACCTGTCGGCGGTGGTCGCCTACACCTTCGGTG
This sequence comes from Pseudofrankia asymbiotica, assembly GCF_001983105.1. GTDB lineage: Bacteria > Actinomycetota > Actinomycetes > Frankiales > Frankiaceae > Pseudofrankia > Pseudofrankia asymbiotica. The sequence goes on from NZ_MOMC01000088.1 coordinate 31,629, forward strand.
TCGGTGCCGGAGCGTTGGCGCAGCCGGCCGAGGGCGAGCGGATCCAGAAGTACACCACGCTGGAGGGGCAGGCCCCGTCGTCACAGACAGGGGTGACGTTCCAGTATCGGCTGGGGACCAACCCGGCGACGCCGTTCGCGAACATTCCTACGGCGAATGTGGTGGTCGCGGGGACGTCGACGCATCCGTCATGGCCGATGGCCCGTAACGGGTCCGGGGCGTTTGACAAGTTGACGTGGGATTTCGCCGCGACGATGGCCACCTGGTCCGCGGGAGATGGCGCGGCGCAGGTCCAGGCCTGTTTCCGGGACGCGGGCGGGACGACGTCGTGCGTGTCGGTGCACACGGTGCAGTTCGCCCGGCGCGCGTTCGCGGACGCGGACGCCACCCAGCCGGTGGGGCCGGGCACGGTCGCGCTGCTGACGGGTGACTACTCGGTGTCAGCGACGGACGTGTCGATGCCGACCTACACCGGTGATCTGTCGGTGGGCCGGACGTTGACGACGTTGGCGGTCGGTACCGGCACGGTGGGGGTGTTCGGGCCGGGCTGGACGGCGTCGATGCCGGGGCCGGACGCGGGCCGGGCGGATGAGACGTTGGCGGACTTCACCGACACCCAGGGCTACGCGACGTTGACCGACGAGGCCRGCGTCCAGGACATCTACACCCGCACCGGATCGGGCGGCTATCCCTACAGCTATGCCGGGGTCGGGGACTCGGCCACCGATGGGTCGAAGCTGGTGAAGAACTCGGCGACGAAGTTCACCGTCACCGACGACGACGGGACGCAGACCATCTACGTCTCAAAGACCGTGGGCAGCGCCACCGTCTGGGTGGTCGACCAGGTCCTCGAGGCGGGGTCGAACACCAAGTCGACGTTCACCACCGACGCCTCCGGCCGGACGACACGGATTCTGGCACCGATGCCGACCAGCGACGCGTGCACCACGATGATCGCCGGCTGCCGGGCGTTGACGTTCACCTACGCGTCGTCGACGACCGCGACCGGGAGCGGCACGGATCCCGCGACGTGGGGCGACTACACCGGCCGGCTGACCGGCATCGCCATGGCTCTGGGTACCAGTGCGCCAGTGACGGTTGCCCGCTACGCGTATGACTCGACTGGCCGGTTGCGTTCGGCGAAGGATCCCCGAACCAACCTGGCGACCGTCTACAGCTATGACGGTTCCGGCCGGATCGCCACGGTCACCCCACCCGGCCAGGCGACCTGGACGCTGGCCTATGACGGCGCGGGCCGGATCGCGACTGTCTCCCGGCCCACGCCGGCCGGGCCTAACGCGACCCAGACGATCGCCTACGACATCCCGATCACCGGTGCCGGCGCGCCGATCGACCTGGCACCCGGCCAGGTGGCCGCCTGGGCGCAGACCGACCTGCCGATCTACGGCGCGGGTGTGTTCCCGGCCAGCCGTGTGCCCTCCTCGCCGCCGACGGCGACGGACTGGCCGTACGCGGACCTGACGTATCTCGATACCGGCGGCCGGGCGGTGAATGCGGCGAGCTACGGCAACGGCGCCTGGCAGATCACCACCACAGAGCACGACGCCAAGGGCAACACCGTCCGCACCCTGTCGGCCGAGAACCGCAACCAGGCGCTGACCCCGACCGCGGACACCGACCAGACTGTCGCCGCGCTGACCTCCCCGGCGGCCCGCTCCCAGCTCCTCGACGAGCAGACCGTCTACGCCAACGACGGCGTCGCGGTCACCGACACCTACGGCCCGACCCACCAGATCGTCGACAGCACCGGCGCCCGCTACTCCGCCCGCCAGCACGTCCACACCGACTACGACCAGGGCGCACCCTCCGCCCCCGACCCCTACCGGCTGGCCACCACGGTCACCACGTCGATCCGGCTGCCGAACGGCTCCGATATCGAGCCCCGCAAGACGATCAACGGCTACGAGGCCAAGACCGGCGCCGACCCCGCCACCTCCGGCTGGAACCTGCGCAAACCCACCACCGTGACCACCTGGATGGGCGGCGGCAGTACTCCCGACCTCGTCARCACCACCTACTTCAACGCCGCGGGCAACGTCGTCGAAAGCCGCCAGCCCAAGGCCAACAGCGCCGGCACCGACGCCTACACCACCCTCACCAGCTACTACACCGCCACCGGAACGGGTGCCTGCGTCAACGCCGCCTGGACCGGCCTGGCCTGCACTAGCGGTCCCGCCGCTCAGCCCTCGTCCGGCAACCCGCTACCGGTGACCAGCTACACCTACAACGACCTCGCCCAAGTCCTCACCTCGACCGACACCGTCAGCTCGACGACCCGGACCATCACCTACGCCTACGACACGGCGAACCGCAAGATCTCGGAAGCCATCGCGGCGAGCCCCGCCGCGAACGGCGGAACGGCCCTGCCGACCGCCACCTTCGGCTATGACAGCGCTACCGGTCTGGCCACGACCACCACCGCGAACAGCGTCACGCTCACGACCGGGTACGACTCCTGGGGCCGGATCACCTCCCAGACCGACGCCGACGGCAACACCGCCACCACCGGCTACGACCTCGACGGCCGCACCTCGACCGCAAGCGACGGCAAGGGCACCTATACCTACACCTACGACGGCACCACCGGCGAACACCGCGGCCTGCTCACGAGCCTCGACGTCGGGGCTGGCAGCGCCCCGTCCACTTTCACCGCCACCTACAACGGCGACGGGAAGCTGACCTCGCAGACGTATCCGAACGGGCTTGTGGCGACCACGCGCTATGACAACACCGGGGACGCTGTCTCGCTGACCTACGCCAAGGGTGGCACCCCGTGGCTGACCTTCGCCCAGACGAACTCCGTCTACGGCCAGATCCGCCTCGACGCCACCCCACAGGGCGGTCGAACGCTCGGCTACGACAATGCCAGCCGGCTCACCTCCGCCGCCGACACCGTCAGCTTCGGCGGCCCGGCCAAGTGCACCACCCGCGTCTACGCCTACGACACCGACTCCAACCGCACCGCGATGACCAGTTATGCCGACGCCGGCGGCAGCACCGCCGGAAACTGCTCCACGGCCACCGCACCCACCGGCTTCGGCTTCGGCTACGACCAGGCCGACCGGCTCACCAACAGCGGCTACACCTACGACCTGTTCGGCCGCACCACCACCGACCCCTACCCACCCGCCGGAACCGCCGCCACCCTCGCCTACTACGTCAACGACGTGGTCGCCGCCGAAACCGTCGGCTCCACCACCCGCACCTACGCCCTCGACCCTGCCCGCCGTATCCGCTCCTGGACCGACGGCACCACCACCACCAACCACTACACGACCAGCTCCACCGACAGCGCCGCCTGGACCGGCAACGGCACCACCTGGAGCCGCAACATCACCGGCATCGACGGCGGCCTCGCCGCCATCCAGGACAACGCCGGCACCGTCACCCTGCACCTCACCAACCTGCACAGCGACATCGTCGCCACCGTCCCCGACACCACCACCGCCACCTCCATCGCCAGCTACGCCGACAACACCGAATTCGGCCTCCCCTACTTCAACGCCTCCGCCTACCCCACCTACGGCTGGCTCGGCGCCAAACAGCGCTCCCGCAACACCCTGTCCGGCCTCACCCTCATGGGCGTCCGCCTCTACGACCCCAACCTCGGCCGCTTCCTGCAGACCGACCCCGTCCCCGGCGGCTCCGCCAACCCCTACGACTACGCCTACCAGGACCCCTACAACAGCTTCGACCTCGACGGCCGCTTTGGCTGGAAGAAGTGGGCAAAGCGCGCGCTGAAGGTCGCCACAGTCGGAGCCATGGTCGGATGTAGCGTCTGTGCTGGTGTAGTCGCAGGCTACTCGGCATACCGAGCGTACTCAGCGTTCAGGCGAGGAAACTACGCAGGTGGCGCATGGGCGATGGCCGGCGCCATTCCTGGTGCCCGAGGGCTCCGGGGTTTGACCCAAGCAGGCATGCGCGGGGCGAGGTACAGCGGCAAGATCTACAAGAGTGAGGGAGCGGCGCGGTCGGCCGCCCGGCGATACGCCAACAAGCATCCAAACACCTGTGCGTTCCGCGACGTCTGCAGCGCGCGCGACCATGTGCACGTCGACCGATCGTTCGGTGGAAGGATCGTTCACACCCGTCACTACTACTGGTAGCCAGCGAGGCGATATGTTCAAGGACCCGCGAGGCGTGTCGAGGAGCGTCGCGTCGCCGACGCCGCACGAAGACGTTCCGGAGCATCTCGTCAGTTCTCTACGTCGATTTAGAACGAGCCCCGCTGACGCCGACGCTCTCGATGAATGGCTCGACGAACTGTTGACTACGGCTCTGTCTCGTTCGAGCGACGACGAGGTCCGGGAGGTGCTCCTCGAGGCTGGACCGGGCTCTTTGGAGGGATCGCTTGAAGAAGTGGCCCAGGAAGTCCTCGCGGTCGTGAGAGCCCGACTCGGCGACCTGCAGGCATCGATAGAGACGCTGGAAAGTTGCCAGGATCTCTTGGATTCCGACTAGCCATCGGGACTCCGCGGAACCGACGGTGTATGAAGAGGGCGCTGAGCGGGCGTACTAGTGATGCCAGGTCAGAACGAGAAGGGGTTCCTCCTCGACGGACTCCCAGAGCCCGGCTGTCAGCGTCGATCCCTTCGCTGTCTGAGATGGATCGGTGGTGACGGCGGAGCGATGGGAGCTCCAAGCCGACAGAGCGTCCGTGCCGTCGAACCACTCCACGCGGGTCTTTTCGGGCAAGCCCCCGGGCCAGTAGACGAGTAGCGGACAACCACTGGCCACCAGGGCCCCAGCTTGCTTCCGCTTCATGCGCGTGCCGCGCCGCATGTACCGTCGGCCGTCCGGCCCCATCACCGTACCGGTGTCGATGGCGGACCACTGGTCGCGAGCCAGGTCGTAACGCATGCTCCGACACTATGGCGTGGGGCGCTGTATGAGATAGGCGAGCGCGCGGTGTCATGCTGTACCCCCGTCCCGGAGAGCGGCACCGCGCGGTGGGATCAGCGCGGCCCGAGACGGKGATCGCTCGAGTCTGCGGCAGAGGAAGGCGGCGCGGAGTGGCGAATCGTCGGGTCGAACCCGGCGGTAGGGTTGTGCGATGGTGACCTTCGCGGTTGACGACGTGGCGCTCGCGACCGAGGCGTTACCCACCCAGCCGGTCGCCGATCTGTACGGCGATGCGTTGGTGTTCGGCGGCGATCTGGGCACCCGGATACTCGTGCCGAACGGAGTGCATCCGCTGCTGGACGCCGTCGGACGCGCATTTGCCGATCATCGCCCGCTCGTGCTGTCCCCGGACGCGGTGTGGCTCACGATCCTGCAGGGCGTCGCTCACCATGTCCGTCTGCACGCCGAGGAGCTGCGTCCGCGGCTGGTAGGCCACAGCGGCCGCAAGCGGCTCACCGTGACGGTCGACGGACCCATGCCGCAGGACCCGAGATCGTGGCGTTACGTGGTAGACGTGTTCGATAAACGACTCGCCGACGAAGTCAGTACCGGCGACCTGTTCGAGTGCAATTTCTCTACCAGCACCGACGTCGAACGGGTTGCGGGACGAATAGTGTTCCTCGACGCGTACTCGCCGTATTTTGCATACTGGCTGGTCTGCATCTGCGGCATCCCGTCGATCACCTTGACGGGCACCGTCGAGGACTGGCGACAGGTCCGCGCGCGGGTCGACGCGATCGCCAGCTTCGGGCTCGAGACCTGGTGCCAGTCGCTCGCGCCGATCGCCGACCAGTTCGTATGTGCCGCGGCCGGTGACGTGGACACCGCCTTCTGGCGGCGCATCTACAACCCGATCGATGCCTACGGCGGCGAGATGATCACCGGCTGGGCGCGCGGCTCTATCCCTACCTCAGCGGTGACAACGTAGACGAGGCGCCAAATCCACTACTGGAGCTGCCCCTCGACGAGCCGCGCGACGTGACCAAAGACGGCGCCTTCTATGAGGGCCCGGGAGTTCACAGCAAGGACGTGCCCGCCACGCTGTCGCGGGTGGTCTTTCACGTCAACGACCGGGTCGACGGCGACAACCGGGCCGTAGCCCTGCATGCCGGGTTGGTCGGCGTCACCCAGGAGGACGGCGGGGCGCTGCGACCGGTCGCCGGCTGGCACCTGACACCGGCAGCAATCGAGATCGACGATGTGATCGATCGCATCATGCGTGATCATGCCATCACCCCACCGCGAGATGTGGACTGGTGGCGCGAGGCGGCGGTATGTGCCGAGATCCTGGCGCTGTACCGCCGTATCGGCTCCGCGACGCTGCTCGACGGCGCCTGGCGGATCCTGCCCTTTGCCGACCACCGCACGGTGTGGTTCGGCGACCACATGCTTTCGATTGTCGTGTTCATCGAGCTCGATGATGGCCGCAGCATCGGTGCCGTCCACGACTTCGACTTCGATACCCGGACAACCCATTGGGTCGCCTGCCGCGTCGAGGACGTCACCGACCCGGGCCCGGACTTGGGCCGCCGTAGATTCCGTCTAGCAGACGAGCCGAGCGAGGTATCCGTGTACGGCACCTCGCTGGCGCTCCTGCTTGACGCCGCCCTCCACGCGGGCGGAGACATCGCCCACCTGGAAACCGGTCGTCTCGACCAGCTTGACCAACCCGCCGCCTGATCGGTCTTTCAGACTTCCAGAACCCTGCTCGCTGACCTTGATCGGGCCTTCCGGCGCCCGCCATGTCTACGCGGAGAGTGCCAAACACCCACGCCTGACTCATCTTCGGAACTTGCGCCAGCGCTTCAGGTCGGCGCGTCCGTCGTTCTCGCGGCGTCCGGTTTCTTGCGGTGTCCGTCCAATCGGAGGACTTGCTCAGTCATGGGCGCCGTGCGCCCCGAAGCGGGCCAGGAGGAGGGCGAGCCTGCTGTCGTGGTGTCCACGGGGGAGTCTGCCGCCGCGCATGAGCGTGACGAGGCCGTGTAGGGCGGCCCAGAACGTCTCGGTCAGGATGCCGAGGTCGTCGCCGTCCGCGTGCGGTCGGACGGCCTCGGCCAGCTCGCCGAAGGCCGTGCGCAGGGCTGCTGGCGCTTCCGGGGTCGCGAACGGCAGGTTGACGGCCTGCGCGAACATCGCGTCGTAGAGGGCGGGGCTTTGGTCGCCGAAGGCCGTGTAGGCCTGGCTGACGGCGGCTAGTGCGCTGACCGCCTACGTTGGCTGGGGCGGAGTGCGGTGATCGGGTTGCGCCTGTCTGGGTGTTCGGGTGTGCACTGTCGGTACCGATGTGTGAGTGGTACCGGGAGGTGGACGTCATGGCGCAACCCGTGCGAGCACGGCGGCTGACCGACGAGGAGGGCCGCCGGCTGTTG
>NZ_MOMC01000009.1 GCF_001983105.1 Pseudofrankia asymbiotica
GGCGGGCGCCGTCGCGGTCCTGGCGGCTGGCCGGCATGATGAGAACCCCGAGGAGCAGGCCGAGGGTGTCGACGACGATGAACCGCTTGCGGCCGTTGATTTTCTTGCCGGCGTCGTAGCCGCGGGACCCCGCGGCGACGACCTGGGAACCCTTGACGGACTGGGAGTCGATCACCCCGGCGGTCGGGTCGGGTCCGCGTCCTTCGGCGTGGCGGACCTGGTCGCGTAACCCGTCGTGGACGCTGATCGTGATGCCTTTCTTCTTCCACCGGTCGAAGAAGCCATAGACCGTCTTCCAGGGCGGGAAGTCCGCGGGCAGCGCCCGCCAGACGATGCCGTTGTGCGCCACGTAGAGGATCCCGTCGACGATGTCCCGGCGGTCATGGCTCTCGGGGCGGCCGTCCTTCGGAACCGGCGGCAACAGCGGCTCGACGTAGGCCCACTCGGCGTCGGACATATCGGAGGGATACCGGCGAGATCGACCCATCCCCCGACCGTGACCAACCGAGCCCACCCGACCTGCCCGCCACACCGCGCAGATCAGAAACAGACCACCCGCAGTCCACACCACCAAGATTCAGGACAGGCTCTCAGCCATGAAGGGCCGAGCCTTCAAACCCGGAACGGCGACCGGCAGCCTGTCAGGAGGACTACCAGCCGACCAGCCCCGCGCCGCACACGCCCGCACAGACGTCTTCCGCGCGAGCCAGCTGGGTCTGTCCACCCGCGGCCGTCGCGACCTGCTCACCCGTCTTCGACCGATCACCCAGGATCGAGCGCGTCCCCAGGTCGAGCTCCCTCGTTGACCCACCAGTGCTGATGGGGTGTGGACTGGGCGTAGGCGAGGGGCGCGATCGTGACCGCCTGAGGGCACGGACGGCGATCTGTGAGTGTCGCAGGGCCGATCACCGGGTGGCGGCGATGAGCTTGTGGGTCGCCGGTGTCTGTCGATCTCAAGAAATGTAGGGCTTGGCCGACGCGCCATCTTTAGGATCAACCGCAGGAGGACGTCCACGGTATGACCGACTCTCCGATCGATCTCTCCAGGCTCGCTGCTTCCCGCCGTACCGGAGCGCTCGGCTGGCCGCCGCGGTACGGCGTCGACGCGCCGGCCTTCGTGGCGGGCCTCGGCGTCGCCGGGGTGGCCAGCTGCCTGGCCGCCGCCCGGCGACGGCGAGGCCGGGTCGCGATGGCGGCCGCCGGTGGAGTGCTGCTGGCCAGTACGGGCGTGTACCTGCACACCACGCTGCGCGGCAAGCTGCGCGTCTGGGAGCGGGAACTGGACCGGGCCGGCCTGAAGGGCGACGAGCGGCTGCTGGATCTGGGCTGCGGCCGCGGCGCGGTGCTGATCGCGGCGGCCACGCGGCTGCCGTCGGGACGCGCCGTCGGGGCGGACCTGTGGTCGGGGAAGGACCAGAGCGGCAACGGTCCCGAGGCCACGCTCGCCAACGCCGCCGCGGCCGGGGTCGCCGACCGGGTGGAGGTGCACACGGCCGACATGACCGCCCTGCCGTTCGCCGACGGCTCGTTCGACGTCGTGACGAGCGCGCTGGCGATCCACAACATCCCGTCGTCCGAGGGGCGACTCCGCGCGGTCGACGAGGCCATGCGCGTGCTGCGCCCGGGCGGGCGGCTGCTCGTCGCCGACCTCTGGCCCATGGCCAGGAAGTACGCCGCGCACCTCGGTCAGGGCGCGCCGCGCCCGCTCGGGCCCGAGTACTGGTACGGCGGGCCGTGGGCCGGCATCACGTTCCTGCACGTCATCAAGGAGCGTTAGTACGACACGATCAAGGAGCGTTGGTACGACCCGGYCGGGGCGTGCTCGTGGCTAGGCGGCCTGGTATCCGGGGATGTCCTCGACGCGGTGGTAGACCGGCAGACCCCTCGCCTGGGCGATCTGGACGTCCTGGTCGGCGCCGGTGGACTCGCCGGGTAGCCGGAGCACCGCGTCGCAGTGCCGGAGCAGGCGTTCCGCGGTGGGATACATGATCTGCTCGGCGACCGGGTCGGTGGGGCCGGTGCCGCCCGCGCCGCGCAGCACGGGCAGCGCGACCCACTCTCCGATCATCGGGAGGTGGCCGCTGCGGAAGACCGGCCAGGCGGCTTCCTCCAGGCGGGCCAGGTTCCGCGCCATCAGCTCGGGATCGTCACCGGTGCCCGAGCGGTAGGGCCCCGCGATAAGAATCAGCATGGTGCCGACCATATCGTGTAAGAGTCGGCAGAAACAAGGAGAAACGTGCATGCTTGCCGCCCAGCGCCGCGACCTTCTCCTCGAACGGCTGCGTACTGACRGCCGGATCGTCGCCAAGGACCTCGCGGCGGAACTCGGCCTGTCCGAGGACAGCATCCGCCGCGACCTGCGCGACCTCGCGGCGGCGGGCCTGTGCCAGCGTGTCTACGGCGGGGCGCTGCCCGTCTCTCCGGCGATCGCTGACTACGCCGCCCGCCAGGCCGTCGAGGTGTCCGGCAAGCAGCGGGTGGCGGCCGCCGCGGCCGCGCTGATCGAACCGGGCGGCACCGCGATCCTCGACGGCGGCACGACCGCCCTGGCCGTGGTGCGCGCACTGCCCGTCGACCTGCGTGCCACCGTCGTGACGCACAGCCCGACCGTGGCGAGCGCGCTGGTCGACCACCAGGACGTCGAGGTCTACCTGATCGGCGGTCGGCTGTTCAAGCACTCGATGGTCGCCTGTGGCGCCGCCGCCGTGGAGGCCGCGCGCGGGCTGCACGCCGACCTGTTCCTGCTCGGCGTGACCGGCGTGCACCCCGAGGCCGGGCTGACCACCGGCGACGCGGACGAGGCCGCGATGAAGCGCGCCCTGGCGCACCAGGCCGCCGACACCTACGTCCTGGCGAGCTCGGAGAAGATCGGCGCGGCGTCGCGGTTCGCCGTGCTGCCGCTGACGGAGGTCGCGGGGGTCGTCACCGACGCGAGCGCGGACAACCCGACCGTGCGGGCCCTGGACGTGCCGGTCATCCACGCCCCGTAACGCGTGACGCGCGCCGCGGGGCGCCTGAACCTGACCCTGGTCCCGCGCGGCTCGGGGTTGGCCTCGGCCTGTTCGGCTTCCCTGAGGAGGCGGTCCAGGCGGCCATCGACGTCCGTGCCGGGCTCGCGCAGGTCGTTCGCGACCTCGGGAGGTGGGGACGGCCCGGGCGCCGCGGCGGGCGAAGGCTCGGGCGCTGGCCTGGCCGATGCGGCTGCCCGCGGCGGTGATGACCGCGACGACGGTGGTCCCTCAAGGCTCACACGTCTTTCGCTCCGTTCAGAGGCCCGCACGGCACGGCCGGCGCGGGGTGCTCGACGCTGTTGGTATGGCCGGCCGGGACGTCTGTACCGCGGTGGGTACCGCTACGTTGAACGTGCGAGCCGTTCATGATCCGGTGTGATCCTGGGAGCTCTGGCGCCGACGATTCCACCAGATCATGAACGCGGCCGTCGCGGAGCCGTCGGCACAGCCCACAGCCCACAGCCCACAGCCCATGGCTACGGCGCGACGGCCGGCTCGCTGTCTGCGCCCCCGTGGTAGCGGCCGATGGGGACGACCATGGGGGCGCAGGAGACGGGGTCGGGTACGACGCGGGCGCGGATCCCGAAGGCGGTGGTCACCAGCTCCTCGGTCACGATCTCGGAGGTGTCGCCCGCCGCGACGGCGGCGCCGGAGCGCATGGTGATCAGGTGGCTGACGATGTGGCGTCCGTCGCGCGCTTTGCTGCGATACCTCGGCGAGCCCTTCCGCCAGGGCCAGTCCGCGCATCGCGTTTCACGCGTCGCCGCAGGTTCATAGCGTGACATGGTTAGCTTTGGCTTACCTAAGCTGGTAGACACCGTGGTGGCTCGGCGCTGGATCGCGCCTGACGGTGGCGGCCGCCCTCGTGCGCGGCGCGGCATCCCGCGAAACCGACGCGGGAAGCGCCCGGGCTCGATGGAAGGAGCTGCCCGTGAACGTCGTCGTGCCACCACCCACCGACGGTGGTTCGGCGCGTGCCGACGCCGCGCCGTCGGCCGGCACGGAGGGGCTGGCGGGCGGCGACCAGCCGGCGGGCGGGGACCTGCTGCTGACGGCGGTGCGCGGCCAGCGGCGCCGGCTGGCCGGTGGCGTCGTGGGAGCGATCTGCCATCAGGGCGGCGAGGCCCTCGTGCCCGTCCTGATCGGTGTGATCATCGACCGCGCGGTCGCGACCGGCGCTACCAGCGGCCTGCTGGCCTGGCTCGGGGCGCTCGCCGCGGACTTCGTCCTGCTGTCCCTGGGTTTCCGGTTCGGCTTCCGGGTGACGGTGAACGCCGCCGAGTGGGCCGGGCACGACCTGCGCCTCCGGGTGGCGGCCCGCGTCGTCGACGACCGCGGCGGGGCCGAGACGGGCCGCCTCGCCGGGGAGCTCACGAACCTGGCGACCAGCGATGTCCGGCGCGCCAGCGGCGTCAACCTGGTCATGCCGGGCGGCACCGCCGGGCTCGCCGGCCTGGTGGTCGCCGCCGTCGCGCTGCTGAACGTGTCGATCGTGCTCGGCCTGTTGGTGCTGCTCGGCTCGCCTCCGTTGCTGTGGCTCTCGCACCTGCTGGGCCGTCCGCTGGAGCGGCGCAGCGCGGTGGAGCAGGAACGCGCCGCGCGCGCGTCGGGCGTCGCCACCGACCTGGCCACCGGTCTGCGGGTGCTCAAGGGCATCGGCGCCGAGGACGCCGCGGTGGGCCGCTACCGGCGCACGAGCCAGGACTCGCTGGCCGCGACGCTGCGGGCCGCCCGGGCCCAGGCGGGGTTCGACGGCGCGGTGCTCGTGCTCAACGGGATCTTCCTGGCGGTGGTGGCGCTGCTCGCCGGGCGGCTGGCCGCGCGGGGGGAGATCAGCATCGGCGGTCTCGTGACCGCGGTGGGGCTCGCCCAGTACCTGCTCAGCCCCCTGGGCATGGTGACCAACGTCATCGGCCAGTTCGCCCAGGCCCGGGCGTCGGCCACCCGGATCGCCGCCGTCCTCGGCGCGCGGCCGGCGGTGGCCGGCGGGCAGGCGGACCCGGTGGCGCACCCGCGCGGCCGCCTGCGGATCGACGGCCTCGCCTGCGTCGACGGGCTGCGCGGCGTCGACCTCGACGTCGCCCCGGGAGAGCTGCTCGGCCTGGTCGTCACCGACCCGGACGCCACCGGCGCCCTGCTGCGCTGCCTCGCGCGCGAGCGCGACCCGGACGCCGGCGTCGTCGAGCTCGACGGCGTGTCGCTCGCGGACCTCCCGCCCGGCGAGGCGCGCCGGCTGCTTCTCGTCGCCGCCCACGACGCGGACCTCTTCGCGGGCACCCTCGCCGAGAACGTCGCCTCCGGCCTCGCCGCGGACGGACCGGCCGCCTTCGCCGCGGCCGACGCGCGGACGCGCGCCGCCACCCTGTCGTCGGCGCTGGCGGCGGCCGGGGCCGACGAGGTGGCCCGGGCGCTTCCCGACGGCGTCGACACGCAGATCTCCGAGTTCGGCCGGTCGCTGTCGGGCGGCCAGCGCCAGCGGGTCGCGCTCGCCCGCGCGCTCGCCGCCGACCCGCCCGTCCTGGTGCTGCACGAACCGACCACCGCCGTGGACACGGTCACGGAGGCCAGGATCGCCACCGGCCTGCGCGAGCTGCGGCGCGGGCGGACGACGGTGCTGGTCGCGACGAGCCCGACGCTGCTGGCCGTGACCGACCGGGTGGTGGTGCTCGACGGCGGCGGCGTGCGCGCCGACGGCACCCACCGCCACCTGCTCGACAGCCACGCCGACTACCGCGCGGCGGTGCTCGCGTGACCGCCCTGGACGGATCGACGACCGGATCGACCGCCGGCGCCGCGGCGGACACGCCGCCGCCGCCGCCGACGACGGTGCCGGTGCCGGTGCCGGTGCCGGTGCTGCTGCCGACGGCGACCGGCGCGCGTACCCGAGGCGCCGTCGGCGAGCTGCTGCGGCCGCGGCGGGCGCTGGCCGTCGCCGCGCTGGTCGCGGTCGCGGCGGGCACCGGCGTCGGGCTGCTGACCGCGCCGATCCTCGGGCACCTCGTCGACCTCGCCGCCGACGGCCACCAGGCCGCCGCGATGACGGCGCCGTTCCTGTTCCTGATCGTCGTCGCGGTCGTCGCCGGGGGGTTGACGGTCCTCGGCGAGTCGCTGGTAGCGCAGCTCGGCGAGAACATGCTCGCCGAGCTGCGCGAACGGCTGGTGGCCCGGGCGCTGCGCCTGCCGCTGGAGCGGGTCGAGGCGGCGGGCACGGGTGACCTGACCGCCCGGGTCACCAACGACGTCGGGATGATCGCCGACGTCGTCCGCACAGCGCTGCCGCAGTTCGCCCGCGCCGGCCTGACGATCGGGCTCACCCTGGTCGGCATCGCGGTGCTCGACTGGCGTTTCCTGCTGGCCGCGCTGCTGGCCACCCCGGTGCAGGCCATCACGGTCCGGTGGTACGCGCGGACCGCCCCGCCGGTGTACGCCACGCAGCGGATCGCCGCCGGCGCCCAGCAGCAGCAGCTGCTGGAGACGGTCGGCGGCGCGGCGACGGTCCGGGCGTTCCACCTGGCCCCCCGCCAGCTGGGCCGGGTCGAGGAACGGTCCGCCGAGGCCGTCCGCTGGACGCTGTCGGGGACCGCGCTGGTCACCCGGTTCTTCGGCCGGCTGAACCTGGCGGAGTTCATCGGGCTCGCCGCGGTGCTGTCCACCGGGTTCCTGCTCGTCCGGCACGACGCGGTGAGCATCGGCACGGCGACCGCGGCGGCGCTGTACTTTCACAACCTGTTCAACCCGATCAACGCCGCCCTCAGCCTCGTCGACGACGCCCAGGCCGCCGGCGCGAGCCTCGCCCGCCTCGTCGGCGTCATCGACCTGCCGGACGAGTCCGCTGTGGTCGCGGCGCCGCCTCACCAGCGCGCGCACGCGGCGGACGGCGACGGGCCCCCCACCGCGGGCCCGCCCGCCGAGGCGTCCTCCACCCAGGTGGAACCGAGCGCGGCGTCCGTGAGCGTGACCGGGGTGACGTTCGGCTACCGCTCGGGGCATGACGTGCTGCGGGACGTCGACCTCACGGTCCGGGCGGGGGAGCGGGTCGCGCTCGTCGGCGCGAGCGGCGCCGGCAAGACGACCCTGGCCAAGCTGATCGCGGGTATCCACCAGCCGTCGGGCGGCTCGGTGTCGATCGGCGGCGTCCCGCTCGACGAACTCGGGCCGACGGCGACGAGGCGCACCGTCGCGCTGGTCACCCAGGAGGTGCACGTCTTCGCCGGCCCGCTGGCCGACGACCTCCGGCTCGCCGCCCCGGGCGCCACCGACGACGAGCTGACCGCCGCGCTCGACGTGGTCGGGGCCCTGGCCTGGGCGCGGCTGCTGCCGGCGGGCCTGGACACGGTCGTCGGCGAGGGCGGGCACCGGCTGACCGTCGCCCAGGCGCAGCAGCTGGCGCTCGCCCGCCTGGTCCTCGCCGACCCGCCGGTCGCCATCCTGGACGAGGCGACCGCCGAGGCCGGCAGCGCGGCGGCCCGCGCGCTGGACGCCGCCGCCGACGCGGCGCTGCGCGGCCGCACCGCCATCCTGGTCGCGCACCGGCTCGCCCAGGCGGCCACGGCCGACCGCGTCGTCGTGCTCGACGAGGGGCGCGTCGTCGAGTCCGGCCCGCACGCCGAGCTGCTGGCCACCCCCGGGCGCTACGCCACTCTCTGGTCCGCCTGGACCGCCCATCGCCCGAACTCTCCTGGCGGGTCCGCGCCGCCCCCTGCCCCGAGGAGGGCCTGATGGCCGCCGACCCTGCCGCCGCTGATCTCGCCGAGCTGCGGCGGCCGGTCCGCGGGCGGACGACGGTGGGAGCCGTCCTGCAGGCGCTGGCCGCGGTCCTGTCCGTCACGCCGGCGGTCGTGCTGGTGGAGATCGCGCGGCGGCTGCTGACCGGGTCCGGGCAGGCGGTGTGGCCGCTCGCGTGGGTGGCGGTCGGGCTGCTCGCGGCCCGGTTCGTGCTGTACGCGTCGGCGAGCCTGCTCAGCCATCTCGCCGACGCGGACCTCGCCTACCTGCTGCGCCGCCGCCTGACCGAGCAGCTGAGCGGGCTGCCGCTGAGCTGGTTCGCGGGCGGGGTGTCGGCCCGGGTGCGTTCCACGGCGCAGGACGACGTGGCGACGCTGCACCACGCGGTGGCGCACGCCCGCGGCGACCTGGCCTCGGCCGTGGCCGGCCCGCTGGTGGTCGTCGGCTACCTGCTCTGGGTCGACTGGCCGCTGGCCCTGCTGACGGTCGTGATGGTCGGCGCGGCCCAGTCGATCCGGACGCGGGTCCAGGTCCAGGCCGCGGAACAGATGAGCCGCATCGCGGCGGCGAACACCGAGCTGACGGCCGCCGTGCTCGAGACCGTGCGGGGCATCAGCGTCGTCAAGACGTTCGCCGGCGGCCGGGGCGCGGCGCGGTTCGCCGCGGCCGCGGCGGACTACGTCGACGCCGACGAGCGGGCACAGCGGATCTTCCTGCGGCCCCGCGGCCTGGCCAGGGCGACGGTCGCCCCGGCGACCGTGGTCTTCGCGGTCACCGCCGTCGGGACCGGGCTGGTCGCGGCCGGGTGGAGCGACCCGGTGGACCTCGTCGCCTTCACCCTGCTCGCGGTCGGCCTGTTCGAGCAGCTCACCCCGATCTACCTCGCCCAGGACCTGCGGGAGAGCGCCCAGGGAGCGGCCGGCCGCATCGGCGAGCTGCTGCGGGGACCCCGGCAGCCGGCGGTCGAGCCCGCGCGGGCGCGCGCGGTCGGCGCGCCGCTGACGGTCGAGTTCGACGACGTCCACTTCGGCTACCAGGAGGGGCATCGCGTCGTGCGCGGCGTCAGCGCGACGCTGGAACCGGGCACCGTGACGGCGCTGGTCGGGCCGTCGGGGGCGGGGAAGTCGACGCTCGCCATGCTGCTGGCGCGCTTCGCCGACGTCTCCGAGGGCGCGATCCGGCTCGGCGGCGTCGACCTGCGCGACCTCGAGCGGGACGAGCTGTACCGCCACGTCGGGTTCCTGCTGCAGGACGCCGTCCTGCTGCGCCGCTCGATCCGCGACAACATCGCCCTGCCCGTCCCGGACGCGACCGAGGAGGCGGTGCGCGCGGCGGCCCGCGCGGCCGCCGTCGACGACCGGATCCTGGCGCTGCCGCGCGGCTACGACTCGGTGGCCGGAGAGGACGCCGTCCTGTCCGGCGGGGAGGCGCAGCGGGTCGCGATCGCCCGCACGCTGCTCGCCGGGACGCCGGTGGTCGTCCTCGACGAGGCGACCGCGTTCGCCGACCCGGACTCCGAGGCCGCGATCCAGGACGCGCTGGCGGAGCTGGCCACCGGCCGCACCCTGCTCGTGATCGCGCACCGCCTCTACACGGTCACCGAGGCCGACCAGATCCTGGTCCTCGACGAGGGCCGCGTCGTCGAGCGCGGCCGGCACGACGACCTGCTCGCCGCCGGCGGGCGCTACGCCCAGCTCTGGCGGGCCCAGCAGGGGAGCGAACTGTGACCGACCCGTTGCGTGGCCTCATCCCGGCCGACCAGCACCGGCCGCTGGGCCGCTACCTGGCGGCGGTGGCCGCCTACGCCGTGAGCGAGGGCGTCGCGTTCGGCGTGCTCGTCCCGCTGCTGATCGCCCTGCTCGACGGCCGCACCACCACCGCCGCCTGGTGGCTCATCCCGCTCACCGCCGCGGCCGGGGTGGGCTGGTTCGCGCACTACTACCTGGGGTCGCGGGCGCTGCGGCTGTCCTCGGCCTGGCGCCGCGCCCTCTACGGCCGCATCGGCGACAAGCTCGTGACGCTGCCGCTGGGCTGGTTCGACGGTCCGCGGGCCGGCCAGGTGCCGCAGCTGATCGTCGGTGACGTGGCCCGGGTCGCCAGCACCGTCTTCCTCGTCCAGGCCCTGCTCGGCGCGGTCCTGACCCCGGCGACGATCGCGGTGTTCCTGCTCGCCTACGACTGGCGGGTCGGGCTCGCCGCGCTGCTCGTCGTCCCGGTCGTGCTCGCCGCGCTCTCGGTCGGGCGCCGGCTGACGGAACGCACCGAGGCGGCCAACCACGCCGCGACCGCCGAGGCCGGCAGCCGGCTGGTCGAGTTCGCGGGCGCCCAGCCGACCCTGCGGGCCACCGGCAACGCCGCCGCCGGCCGGGTGGGCCTCGACGAGGCGCTGGCCGCCCAGCACCGGGCGGCGCGGCGCGAGATCGTCGGCTCGCTGCCGGGCGAGTACCTCGGCGAGCTCGGCATCCAGCTCGCCTTCACGGCCCTGCTCCTCACCGGCCTCGCCCTGGCCACCGACCACGATCTCGCGCCGGCCCGGATGATCGCCGTCGTCGTCCTCGGGATCAGCCTGCTGCGCCCGCTCGACGCGCTCGTCGGCCTCGGTGGCGTGCTGCGGGCCTGCCAGGCGTCCGCCGGGCGGATCGACGACCTCCTCGAGGTCGAGCCGCTGCCGGAACCCGCGGCCGGCCAGCCGGTCGGCGACGCCGGGATCGAGCTCGTCGACGTCCGCTTCGGCTACCCCGGTGGTCCCGACGTGCTCACCGGGCTGACGCTGACGATCCCGGCCGGCCGCACCACCGCGCTCGTCGGCGCGTCCGGCTCGGGGAAGACGACCGTCACCAAGCTCATCGCCCGCTTCCACGACGTCGCCGCCGGCTCGGTGCGTGTCGGCGGCGTCGACGTCCGCGAGCTCACCAGCGCCGAGCTGCTCAGCCACCTCGCGCTCGTGTTCCAGGACGTCTACCTGTTCGACGCCACCCTCGAGGACAACATCCGCTTCGGCAACCCCGACGCGACCGCGGAGCAGGTGCGCGACGCGGCCCGGCGTGCCCAGGTGGACTCCATCGTCGCCCGGCTCCCGGACGGCTGGGCCAGCCGCGTCGGCGAGGGCGGGCGGCTGCTGTCCGGCGGCGAGCGCCAGCGCGTCGCCATCGCCCGCGCCCTGTGCAAGGACGCGCCCATCGTGCTCCTCGACGAGGCCACCGCGTCCCTGGACACCGAGAACGAGGCCGCCGTGCACGCCGCGCTGGCCGAGCTCGCCGTCCACCGCACGGTCCTGGTCATCGCGCACCGCCTCGACACGATCGTGCGCGCCGACCAGATCGCCGTCCTCGACGGTGGCCGCGTCGTGGAGTGCGGCCCGCACGCCGAGCTGCTGGCCCAGGACGGGCGGTACGCCGCCTTCTGGCGCGAACGCGGCCGTGCCCGCGGCTGGCGGCTCCACGCCGGCGAGCGCCTGGACCGGGAGCCGGCCGACCAGGCAAGCCCGTAGGACGGGTGCCGCGCTCTCCGCGGTCGTCGCGACGCTGGTGCTGGCGGTGGCGGTCCCTGCCGTCGCCCGCCGGTCGGTTCGCGGAATGTAGGTTAACCTGTCCTTACTTGTCGGGCCGAACTGTGGGGCGGTTGGTGCGTACTGTCACGGACGGCGTTCCCGCCGAGCGTCCGCCGGCCTCCTCGGCGCACCCGCCGAAGGGCGACGCGCCGGCGACACACCCACCCGTCCCAGCAGTAGGTACGTCCGCGGCGATCCCCGCGGTCGCACCGGTGCCCGCGGCCGTCGGGGAGCCCCAGGCCGCGCGGGTGCGGCGGGCCCGCTGGCGGCTGTGGGAGCCGCGGCGGCGGCGGTTGCCCGGTCTGCTGCTCGCGGTGGTCGTGCTGGCCGGGGTGTGCCTGCTCAGCGTCTGGATCGGCGCGAACCACCTGCCGTTCGGCGTCGTGTGGCGGGTCCTGTGGCACGACGACGGCTCGCAGGCCGCGGTGGTCGTCCACGACCTGCGGATCCCGCGCACGCTGCTCGGCCTGGTGGTCGGCGCCGCGCTGGGTGTCGCCGGCGCGCTGACGCAGGCACTGACCCGCAACGACCTGGTCGAGCCGGGGATGCTCGGGGTCAGCGTCGGCGCGTCCGCCGCGGTCGTCGTCGCGATCTCGGTCTTCGACCTCACGAGCCCGGCCGGCTACGTGTGGTTCTCGCTCGTCGGCGCGGCCGTGACCTCGGTGGCCGTGTTCGCGATCGGCGCCACCGGCCGCGCCGGGACCTCGCCGGCGACGCTGGTGGTCGCCGGCGCGGCCGCGACCGCCGTCCTCGGGTCTTTCGTCTACGCCGCGCTGCTGCTCGACACCCGCACGTTCGACCAGTTCCGGCACTGGGACGTCGGCTCGCTGGCGGTGCGGGGGTCGGGCAGCCTGACCGCGACGGCGCCGTTCATGGCGGCCGGCCTCCTCCTCGCGTGCACCCTCGGCCGGCCGCTCAACGCGCTCGCGCTGGGCGACGAGGCGGCCCGCGGGCTCGGCGTCCGGCTGCACCGCGCGCGGGTGTCGGGCGCCGTCGCCGTCGTCCTGCTCTGCGGCGGGGCGACCGCCGCGGCCGGGCCGATCACGTTCGTCGGTCTGGCCGTCCCGCACATCGCCCGCGTGATCGCCGGGCCCGACATCCGCTGGGTCCTGCCGTACTCCGCGGTGCTGGCCCCGGTCCTGCTGATCGGCTCGGACCTCGTCGGCAGGGTGATCATCGCGCCGGGGGAGCTGCAGGTGGGGGTGGTCACGGCCTTCGTCGGCGCGCCGGTGTTCATCGTGCTGTGCCGCCGCGCCAGGCTGGGCCGGGCGTGACCACCACCGCGACCACCGCGACCACCGCGGCTGCTTCGGCCGCCGGCCGCCCGTCCGTGTGGCGCCACCGGGTGGCCCGGTTCGGCGGCGACGCGGTGTCGGTCCGGGTCGTCCCGCGCTCCGTCGCGCTGAGCGGCGGGTTCGTCGTCGTGATCGTGGCCGCCGGCGTCGCCACGCTGACCACCGGGGACTACTCGATCCCGGCCGGCGACGTCGTGCGCGCGCTGCTGGGGCGCGCCGACGGCGGCACGGACTTCGTCGTCAACACCCTGCGGCTGCCGCGCCTGGTGACGGGCCTGCTGGTCGGCGCCGCGCTGGCGCTGTCCGGCGCCATCTTCCAGAGCGTCTCGGAGAACGTGCTGGGCAGCCCGGACATCCTCGGCTTCACCACCGGCTCGGCCACCGGGGCGGTCATCGTCCTGCTGGTCCTGCGCGGCGACGCGACGCAGGCGACGCTGGGCGCGCTGGTCGGCGGCGTGGCCACCGGCGCGGCCGTCTACCTGCTCGCCTACCGGCGCGGCCTCGCGGGCACGCGGCTGGTCCTCGTCGGCATCGCGACGGCGGCGCTGCTGAACGCCGTCAACTCCTATCTGATCACCCGGGCGACGCTGGCGGACGCGGTCACGGCGCAGGTCTGGCTGATCGGCAGCCTGAACAGCCGCGGCTGGGAGCAGGTCCGGCCGCTGGCCGTCGCGCTGGTCGTCCTGGTGCCGATCGGCGTCTACCAGGGCCGCCGGCTGGCCTACCTGGAGCTGGGGACGGACACCGCGAAGGCGCTCGGGGTCGACGTCGAGCGGTGCCGCCTCACGCTGGTGGTGGTCGCGGCGGCGCTCGCGGCCACCGCGACGGCGGCGGCCGGCCCGGTCGGCTTCGTCGCGCTGACCGCGCCGCCGCTCGCGCGCTGGCTGACGGCGGCGCCGTCGCCGCCGCTGGTCCCGACCGCGCTGGTGGGCGCCGCGCTGGTCACGGTCAGCGACCTGGCGGCGCAGCGCCTGTTCGCCCCCACCCAGCTCCCGGTCGGCGTGGCGACCGCCGGGATCGGCGGTGCCTATCTCGCCGTCCTGCTGGTCCGCCAGCGGCGGTCGGCGTGACGTCGCGCGGACGGCACAACCGGATGAAGGCGTGTCCAGCCGGTCGACGGCGGGCCGGGCCGACGAAGGAGGACCGCCGGTGACGCGGCTGAGTGCCCGTGACCTCACCCTCGCCTACGACAACCGGGTCGTGGCCCGCGAACTGGGGATCGACATCCAGGACGGCGCGTTCACCGTCATCGTCGGCCCGAACGCCTGCGGCAAGTCGACGCTGCTGCGCGCGCTCGTCCGCCTGCTGCGGCCGAAGGCGGGCGCGGTCCACCTCGACGGCGCGCTGATCTCGTCGTACTCGACGAAGGAGGTGGCGCGCCGGCTCGGCCTGCTGGCCCAGTCCGCGACCGCGCCGGTCGGCGTCACCGTCGCCGACCTGGTCGCCCGCGGCCGCTACCCGCACCAGCGGCTGCTGCGGCAGTGGTCCCGGGAGGACGAGCGGGTCGTGGTCGAGGTGATGGCGAGGACCAGCGTCACGGGGCTCGCCGACCGGCTGGTGGACGAGCTGTCCGGAGGCCAGCGCCAGCGGGTGTGGCTCGCGATGGTCCTCGCCCAGCGGACGCCGATCCTGCTGCTCGACGAGCCGACGACGTTCCTGGACATCGCCCACCAGGTCGAGGTGCTGGACCTGTGCGCCGAGCTGCTCGCGGACGAGGGGCACACGCTGGTGGCCGTGCTGCACGACCTCAACCAGGCGAGCCGGTACGCCGACCACCTGGTGGCCATGCGCGACGGGCGGATCGTCGCCCAGGGGCCGCCGGCCGAGATCGTCACCGCCGGCCTCGTCGCCGACGTCTTCGGCCTCGCCTGCCGGGTCATCACCGACCCGGAGTCGGGCACACCGCTGGTGATCCCGGTACACCGTCGCCGCCGCCCGGCCGGGCACGGGACGGCCGCGCCGAACGGTTGCGGCCCGACCGGACGCTGATCGTGATCGCGCACCGGCCGACCACGATCGAGCGCCTGCCGCGGATCGTGCGCGTCGAGGCCGGCCGCTGAGCTGATCCGGCGCGCGGCGTCGGAATGGTGGGTATCCGAAGCGCAGGGGTAGACGAATGTGGCCGTTTTAGGTAAAGATAACCTAAAGTAAGGCGAGCCTAAGTCGCGAGCACCTAGGTCACGAGCACCTCAGCCACAGGCACCCAGTCGCCGGCACCGATGTGGCGAGCGCCGATTAGCGGGCAGAGATCCAAGGAGACGGGCACCTCATGTCGACCAATCCGTTCGATGACGAGATGGGCAGCTTCTACGTCCTGGTCAACGCGGAGGGCCAGYACTCGCTGTGGCCGACGTTCGCGCCGGTGCCCGCCGGCTGGACGACGGCGCACGGGGCCGCGAGCCGGGCGTCCTGCCTGGAGTACGTGGAGGCCAACTGGACGGACCTTCGCCCGGCCAGCCTGATCGAGCGGATGGAGGCCGATCGCCAGGCCGCGTCGGCGACGGATGCGCTCGCCGCGCAGGGCAGCCGCGACGGCGTCGACTCCGGCACGGCGCGATGACGGCGCCGGTGGTCTACCGCGAACGGACGGTCGCCGGCGTGGGCGACCCGCTCGCGGCGGCCGCCCGGTTCGCCCGCGGCGCGGCCGCGCCCGTCACCGTGTACGAGCAGGACGGCGAATGGCGCTGCGGCTCGGGCGCCCTGGCCGAGATCGTCCTGTACTGGGACGAGATCCGCTACCGGATGGACGGCGGCTGGCGGGTCGAGCCGGTCGAGGGCTCCCCGTTGCGCGCCCTCGCCCGCGTCCTGTCGGTCCTGCCGATCGCGGACTGGCGGGCGTGCGGCTGGGCCGGCTTCGAGCTCGGCCCCCGGGAGCTCGGGCTGCCCGGGCCGGTCAGCCCCGACCCGCTCGCCCACCTGGTCATCCCGGCACGCGAGGCGCGGCTGTCGGCGACCGGCGTGCTGCTGCGCGCCGCCGACCCGGCCGACCTGGGCGTCCTGGCCGGGATCCTCACCGGCACGGCCGACGTCGAACCGGGCGAGGCCCGGCCGCTGGCCGACCTGGAGCACGACGCCGACGAGTACCAGCGCACGGTCGCGCGCGCCGTCGAGGACATCGCGGCCGGCCGGATCCGCAAGGTGATCGCCTCCCGGGTCGTCCCGGTCGAGGGCGAGATCGACCTGGTCGCCACCTACGAGCTGGGCCGGCGCGGCAACACGCCCGCCCGGTCCTTCCTGGTCGACCTGGCCGGCGAGCGCGCGATCGGGTTCAGCCCGGAGACCGTGGTCGAGGTCGGCGCCGACGGCCGGGTCTCCAGCCAGCCGCTGGCCGGCACGAGGGCGCTGCTCGGCGACGACGGCGACGCGGCCCGCCGGGACGACCTGCTGCGCGACCCGAAGGAGATCTACGAGCACGCCGTGTCGGTGCAGGCGGTCCAGGACGAGCTGCGGCCGCTGTGCGCGCCCGGCACGCTGGTCGTGGACGAGTTCATGAACGTCCTCGAGCGGGGCAGCGTCCAGCACCTGGCCTCGCGGGTCAGCGGCCGGCTCGTCCCCGGCAGGGACGGCTGGGACGCGCTGGCCGCCGTCTTCCCGTCGATCACGGCGACCGGCGTGCCGAAGGACGCCGCCTGCGCCGCGATCCGGAGCTACGAGCCGAGGCCGCGCGGCCTCTACAGCGGCGCCGTGATCAGCGCGACCTCGGACGGTGCCATCGACGCCGCCCTCGTCCTGCGCACGGTGTTCCAGCGCGACGGCCGCACCTGGCTGCGCGCCGGCGCCGGCATCGTCGGGGCGTCGCGCCCGGAGCGGGAGCTGGAGGAGACGCGCGAGAAGCTGCGCAGTGTCAGCCGCTTCCTCGTGCCGGCCCGCCCGGCGGCGGCCCCCGTGCCGGCGCTGGCCGCGGCCCCGGCCGCTTCGGGTCTGGTCGGTTCGGTGGCGTCCGAGGACCTCGAGGCGTTGCGGCGCGCCGTCGCCGAGCTGCTGGAGGAGGACCCGGCCGAGCTGGGGGACCAGGACAACCTCTTCGAACAGGGCCTGGAGTCGATCGCCCTGATCAAGGCGATCGGGCAGTGGCGGCGCGCCGGGATCGAGGTCAACTTCGCGGAGCTGGCCGAGACCCCGACCCTCGACGGCTGGTTCAGGCTGCTGACCGGCCGGCGGCCCGCGACCCCGTCGCGGACCGAGGCCGGGACCGGGACCGGGACAGGGCCGGCGGGCGTCGACCCGGCGGGGGCGGAGCCGGCGGCCGTCGACGCGGTGGAGCCCGCGGCCGGCACCGAGTTCCCGCTGGCGCTCATGCAGCACGCCTACTGGGTCGGGCGCGGCACGGGCCAGACCTACGGGGGCGTCGCCGCCCACCTCTACACCGAGTTCGACGGCGGCGGCCTGGAGCCGGCCCGGCTGTCCACCGCGACCCGGCGGCTGATCGAGCGGCACGAGGCGCTGCGCACCCGGATCACCGACAACGGCGGCCAGGTCGTCGAGGAGGTCTCCGGCTGGCGCGGCCTGACCGTCCACGACCTGCGCGGCCTGGACGAGGACACAGCGGCCGCCCGGCTGGAAGCGGTCCGCGACGAGCTGTCCCACCAGATGCTGGACATCGAGCGGGGCGAGGTCTTCTCGACCGCGCTCAGCCTGCGGCCGGGCGGCGCGACCCGGTTCCACCTCGACGTCGACATGGTCGCCGCGGACGCCGTCAGCTACCGCGTGCTGCTCGCCGACCTGGCCGACCTGTACGAGCGCCCGGACGAGGCCGCGCCCGCGCTGGCCTACAGCTACCGCCGCTACCGGGCGGAGCACGGCGCCGCCCGGCCGGAGTCCGTCGCCCAGGCCCGCGCCGCCTGGCACGACCGCCTGCCCAGCCTGCCGGGCGCGCCCCAGCTCGCGCTGGCGACGACCCCGGCGGCGCCCGGCGGGGTCGACGCACCGACCGGCGCTGGCGACCCGGCGGCGCCGCCGCGCGTGTCCCGGCGCCACTTCCAGCTGCCGCCGTCGGCCCGCGAGGCCCTCGGCCGTGCGGCCCACCAGCGCGGCGTCACCCCGGCGATGGCGGTCGCGACCGCGTTCGCCGAGGTCCTCGGCGGCTGGAGCGGGCAGCCGCGCTTCCTGCTCAACGTCCCGCTGTTCGACCGCGAGCAGCTGCACCCCGACGTCAACCGGGTCGTCGGCGACTTCACCAGCTCGGTGCTGCTGGAGATCGACCTGACCGACCGCGTCCCGTTCGTCGACCGCGGCCGCCAGGTCCAGGCCCGGCTGCACGCCGACGCAGCCCACGCGGACTACTCCGGCGTCGAGGTGCTGCGCGACCTGGGCCGCCACCACGGCGAGCCGGTGCTGGCACCGGTCGTGTTCACCAGCGCGCTCGGCCTCGGCGAGCTGTTCGACGCCCCGGTGCGCCGGGAGTTCGGCCAGCCGGTCTGGATCATCTCGCAGGGGCCGCAGGTGCTGCTGGACGCCCAGGTCACCGAGCTCGACGGCGGGCTGCTGGTCAACTGGGACATCCGCGAGGGCTCGTTCGCGCCCGGCGCCGTCGACGCGATGTTCGCGGCGTTCGAGCGGCTCGTGCGTGACCTGGCCGACCTCGGCTCGGCGAGCGGCGCGGGCGGCGGCGCCTGGGACCAGCCCGTCGACGGCCTGCTCGACAAGTCCACCCGGGCGGTGCGCCGCCGGGTCGCGGCGACGGCGGGTCCGGCGTCCACCCGCCTGCTGCACGAGGGGTTCTTCGCGGCGGCGCGGAGCCGTCCGGACGCACCCGCCCTGCTCTGGGACGAGGCGGCGTCCGCGGCCGGACCGGCCGGGGGCCGGTCGCTCTCCTACGGCGCGCTCGCCGAGCGGGCGACGGCCGTCGCCGGCGCCCTGGTCGCCCGCGGCGTCCGGCGCGGCGAGCTCGTCGGCGTCAGCCTCCCGAAGGGGCCGGACCAGGTCGTCGCCGTCCTCGGCGTGCTCGCGGCCGGGGCGACGTACGTGCCGATCGGGGTGGAGCAGCCACCGGCCCGGGTCGAGCGGATCGCCGCGACCGCCGGCCTGCGCACGGTCATCGCCGACCCGGCGGCCGGCCGGGACTGGCCGGCCGGCGTGACCCCGCTGCGCCTCGGCGACGCCCGCGAGGCCGCCCCGCGCGGCGCGCTCACGCTGGGCGCGGCGGACGACGCCCACCGCCTGGACGAGCCCGCCTACGTGCTGTTCACCTCGGGGTCCACCGGCCAGCCCAAGGGCGTCGAGGTCGGGCACCGCGCCGCGATGAACACCATCGACGACCTGATCGACCGCCTCGAGCTCGGCGAAGGAGACCGCACGCTGGCCGTCTCGGCCCTCGACTTCGACCTGTCGGTCTTCGACATCTTCGCCCCGCTGTCCTCCGGCGGCGCCGTCGTGATCGTCGACGAGGAGTCCAGGCGCGAGGCGAACCGGTGGGCCGAGCTCGTCGCAGGCGGCGTCACGATCCTCAACTGCGTGCCGGCGGTGCTGGACCTGATCCTGTCCGCCGGCGTGCCGCTGGGCGACAGCCTGCGCGCGGTGCTCCTCGGCGGCGACCGGGTCGGCGTCGACCTGCCGGGCCGGCTGGAGGCCGCCGTCCCCGGCTGCCGGTTCCTGGGCGTCGGCGGCACGACCGAGACCGCCATCCACTCCACCGTGTGCGAGATCGTCGGGGGCGGCCCGGTGCCGCCCGAGTGGCGCTCGGTGCCGTACGGCACGCCGCTGCGCAACGTCCAGCTGCGCGTGGTGGACGCCCTGGGCCGCGACTGCCCGGACCACGTCGCCGGCGAGCTGTGGATCGGCGGCGCCGGCGTCGCCCGCGGCTACCGGGGCGACCCGGAGCGCACCGCGGACCGGTTCGTCACCCACGAGGGCGCCCGCTGGTACCGCACCGGCGACCTCGCCAGGTACCAGGCGGACGGCACCGTCGAGTTCCTCGGCCGCCGTGACCACCAGGTCAAGATCAAGGGATTCCGGGTCGAGCTCGGCGAGATCGAGGCGGCGCTCGGCTCCCTGCCCGGGGTCCGGTCCGGAGTGGCCGCGCTGACGCCCGGCGCGGATGGCCGGCCGCCGGTGCTCGGGGCGGTCGTCGCCCTGGCAGCGGGGACCGACGAGGCGCGGGCGCCGGCGCCGGCCGCTGTCCAGGCCGGCCTTCGGGCGCTGCTGCCGCCGCACATGGTGCCCGACCGCGTCGTCGCGGTGGCCGAGCTCCCGCTGAGCGCCAACGGGAAGATCGACCGGCGGGCGGTCGGCGCGCTCCTCGAACGTGAGCCGGCCGGGCCCCGCCCCGCCTCGGCGCCGCCGCGGTCGGACCTGGAGCGGGTGATCCAGGCCGTCTGGCGGGAGGTGCTGGGCGTCGACGAGTTCGGCGTCGACGAGGAGTTCTTCGCCCTCGGCGGCGACTCCGTGCTGGCCACGTCCGTCGTGGCCCGGCTGCGCGAGGAGCTCGACACCGGCGAGGTGACGGTGCGGATGGTCTTCGGCGCGCCGACGGTCTCCGGGCTCGCGGACACCATGCGCGCGGCCGAGGCCACGCCGGGCCGGCTCGACCGCGTCGCGGCGATCGCCTGGGAGATCTCCGCGCTCTCCGACGACGAGATCGAGGCGCGGCTGCTCGACGCCACCGGCCAGGCCGGCTCGCCCGACCAGGCCGGCGCCGCCGGTGCCCCCGGCGACGCCGCCGACACGGCCGACACGGCCGGGGTGCGGCAGTGAGCGCCCCGCTGGTCACCGACGCCGCGGCCCAGCCGGACTCCGCCGACGGCTGGGTCCCCTGGCCGGAGGAGTTCGCCCGCCGCTACGCCGCCGAGGGCTACTGGGGCGGCGGCCCGCTCGGCGACCGGCTCCGGGACTGGGCCGCCCGGTCCGGCGCCGCCACGGCCGTCGTGGCCGGGCCGGCGTCGGGCCCGGTCCGGCTCTCGTACGCCGAGCTCGACCAGGCCGCGGACGACCTGGCGGCCGGGCTCACCCAGCTCGGCGTCGCACCCGGCGACCGGATCCTCGTCCAGCTGCCGAACCGCGCCGAGTTCGTGACGCTGCTGTTCGCGATGCTGCGCCTCGGCGTCATCCCGGTGCTGGCGCTGCCGGCGCACCGCCGGGTCGAGATCGAGCACCTCGCCAGCCTGTCCGGCGCCGTCGCCTACGCGGTCCCGGACACGTACGAGGGCTTCGACCACCGCGCGCTGGCGAGGGACGTCGTGACGGCGGTCCCCGCCGTGCGCCACGTGCTGGTGGCCGGCGACGCCGGCGCGCTCACCGGCCTCGACGCGCTCGCGGCCGCTGGCGCCGCGGCGCGGCGCGAGGGGCGGGCCGCGGCGCCGCCAGCCCCCGACCCGGCCGGCGTCGCGGTGCTGCTCATCTCGGGCGGCACGACCGGCAAGCCCAAGCTGATCCCGCGCACCCACTGGGACTACGCGTACAACGCGGCGGCCAGCGCCGAGCTGTGCGGGCTGACCGCCGACGACCGCTACCTCGTCGCGCTGCCCGCGGCGCACAACTTCCCGCTGGCCTGCCCGGGGATCCTGGGCGCGCTCGGCGTCGGGGCGACCGTGGTCATGGCGAGCTCGCCCAGCCCGGACGTCGCCTTCGACCTGATCGCGCGGGAGCGGGTGACGGTGACCGCCCTGGTGCCGGCGCTCGCGCGGATCTGGGTCGACGCCGCCGAATGGGAGCGGCCCGACACCGCCAGCCTGCGCCTGCTCCAGGTGGGCGGCGCCCGGCTCGACGCGGAGCTGGCCGGGCGCATCCCGCCGATCCTCGGCGCGCGGGTCCAGCAGGTCTTCGGCATGGCCGAGGGGCTGCTGAACTACACCCGTCTCGACGAGGCCGACGAGCTGGCCTTCACCACCCAGGGCAGGCCGCTCGCGCCGGCCGACGAGATCCGGATCGTCGACAGCGACGGCGCCGACGTCGCCCCCGGCGAGGTCGGTGAGCTGTGGACCCGCGGCCCGTACACCCCGCGTGGCTACTACCGCGCCGCCGAGCACAACGCGACCGCCTTCAGCCCGGACGGCTACTACCGGTCCGGCGACCTGGTCCGGCGGACCCTCAGCGGAAACCTGGTCGTCGAGGGCCGGATCAAGGACGTCGTCAACCGCGGCGGCGAGAACGTCTCCGCGGGCGAGCTGGAGGAGCACCTGCTCGCCCACCCGGCGATCGCGCAGGCCGCCGTCATCGCGGCGGCGGACGAGCAGGTCGGTGAGAGCGTCCGCGCGGTCGTCGTCCTCGCGCCCGGGGCGACGCTCACCCTCAAGGCGGTCAAGGCCTTCCTGCGCGAGCGGGGGCTAGCCCGTTTCATGCTCCCCGACCTGCTCACGGTTCTCGACGCGCTGCCCCTCACCGCCGTCGGAAAGATCGACAAGCGGGAGCTGCGGCGCCGCATCGGCTGACGCCGCCCGGCCAGCGCCGCGAGGGCGCGAGTGCGCCGAGCCGTGTACCCGACCCGACCCGGCGGCCCGCCGCCCGTCACCCAGCCACACCTGCGCCGCCCCCAGCCCCTCGATGCCGGCACCACCGGAAGGACGTGCACCGTGGCAAGTCCCGACTCCGCGCAGCGCAAGCGCGAGCTGCTCCGCCGCCGGCTGGCCGCCGAGCGGCTGACGCGCGAGGTGGTTGACGGCGCCGGCGGCCGGACCCGGCGCGAGCCCGGGCGGGGCTACCCGGTCAGCCCGGGACAGCGGCGGATGTGGTTCCTGTCGCGGCTCGACCCCGGGAGCGCCGCGTACACGATCTCGGCCGCCTTCGAGCTCACCGGACCGCTCGACACGGAGGCGCTGCGCCGCGCGCTGCTCACGGTCGCGCGACAGCACGAGATCCTGCGCACGACGTACCAGGTCACGCCGGACGGGCGGCTGGAACAGGTGCTTCGGGACGACGTCGAACCGGCCTGGCTCAGCGTCGACCTGTCCGCCGAGCCGGCCGGGTCCGCCGAGCCGGCCGACCCCGCCGAGGACCGTGACGGGCGCGCGCGGGAGATCGCCCTGCGCGCCGCCCGGCGCCCGTTCGACCTGACCGCGGAGTCGCCGCTACGGGTCACAGTCCTGCGGCACGGCCCGCTGCGGCACACGCTGGCGCTCGCCGCCCACCACATCGCCTGGGACGACGCCTCCTGGGACGTCTTCTTCGGCGACCTGCTCGCCGCCTACGGCCGAGTGGACGGCGACCCGGCCACGTCACCGGACGCCGTGCCGGACGGCTCCGCCCCGTTCCTGGACGCGGCCGCGCCGGACGGCGAACCGCCCGTCCGGCCGGCGGGCCTTTCCTACTGGCGGGACCGGCTGCTCCCGCTCGCCGAGCCGGTGCGCCTGCCCGAGCCGACCCCCGACGACCGCGCGGCCGACACCCTCGCGGCCAGCGACCTGCCCGGCCTGACCGACGCGGCCGCCGCCGGCCGCCGCGACGCGGGCCGGCAGATCGTCCACCACGCGCCGGCGGAGCTCGCCGGCCAGATCCGGGCGTTCGCCGCCGCGCGCGGCGTGACGCCGTTCATGGTGCTGGTCGCCGGCTACGCCGCCCTGATCCACCGGGTCGCCGGGGCGACCGACGTCACCGTCGGCTCGCCCGTCGTCAACCGGGACGCCGCCGCGACCGACGGCGTCATCGGCTACTTCGGCAACACCGTCTGCCTCCGGCTGGCCGTGGCGCCGGCCGACACCTTCACCGACCTGCTCGAACGGGCCCGCGAGGCGTGCCTGGGCGCCTTCGCCCACGCCGACGTCGACCTGGCCGACGTCGTGCGCGCGGTCAACCCGGACCGCTCCGACGGGGTGTCCAGCCTGTTCAGCACGATGTTCGGCGTCCGCTCGCCGGCCGCCGCCGCGCTGCGCCGCCGTGACCCCGGCGGCGGCGACCTGCGCGGCGAGCGCCGCCCACTGCACAACGGAACCGCCCAGTTCCCGCTGATGGTGGTGGCCGAGCTCGGCGGGGACGCGGGCGGCCCCGACTCGCTGGAGCTGGAGACGACCTACCAGCCGGCGACCGTGTCGGCGGCGTTCGCGGGCGCCGTCGGCCCGAGGCTGGAGCGGCTGCTGRCCCGCGTGGTCGCCGACCCCGCCGCGCCGATCGGCTCGGCCGACCTGCTCGGCCCGGCCGAACGTGACCAGGTCCTGCGCGCCTGGAACGACACCGCCGGACCGGGCCCCGCCGAGCCGTGGATGGCGCTGTTCGACGCCTGGGCGAGCCGCGGCCCCGGCCGGACCGCGCTGGTCACGCCCGGGCGGACGCTGACCTACGGCGAGCTCGCCGCCGCGGCCGACACGTTCGGCCGCCGGCTGGCGAGCCGAGGGGCCAGGCCCGGCTCCGTCGTCGGGATCGTGCTGCCCCGCCGCGCCGACCTGCTCGTCGCGCTGGCCGGCATCGGCCGCGCCGGCGCCGCCTACCTGCCGATCGGCCCCGACTACCCGGCCGACCGGATCGCGTTCATGATCGAGGACGCGGCCCCGGCGATCGTGGTGACCACCCGCGCCCTCGCCGCGCGGATCCCGGTCGTGCCCGGCATGGAGCTCGTGCTCCTCGACGAGCCCGAGGCCGAGCCTGAGTCCGCGGCCGAGCCTGAACTCGCGGCCGAGCCCGAGCCCGAGCCCGAGCCCGAGCTCGAGCTCGAGCTCGAGACCGCGGCGGTCGCCGCGGCGTGGCCGCCGGCCGTCGGCCTGGACGACGTGGTGTACGTGATCTACACCTCGGGATCGACCGGCCGACCCAAGGGCGTCCCGCTCAGCCACCGGTCGCTCGGCAGCTTCCTGGCGTCCATCGCCGACGCGGTGAGCATCGGGCCGGACGACCGGGTGCTGGCCGCGACGACCCTGACCTTCGACCCGAGCACGCTCGAGCTGCTCGCGCCGCTCACCGTCGGCGCCTCGATCCACCTCGTCGACGACGAGACCGCCCGCGACCCGTCCCAGCTGGCCCGGCCGCTGACCGCCGGCGAGGTCACGGTGGCCCAGGCGACTCCGTCGCGGTGGCGGTCCATCCTCGACGCCACCCCCGCGGCGTTTCCAGGGGTGCGTGCCCTGTGCGGCGGCGAACCGATGCCGGCGAGCCTCGCCCGGGAGCTCTCCGCGCGCGCGGGCAGCGTCACCAACCTGTACGGGCCGACCGAGACGGCGGTCTGGGTGACGGCGGGCCCCTGGCGCGACACCAGTGCGGGCGGTGGGCTCCCGCCGGTCGGCCGGCTGCTGCGCAACACCCGGGCCTACGTGCTGGACGGCGCGCTCATGCCGCTGCCGCCCGGAGCCGTGGGCGAGCTGTACATCGCCGGCGTCTTCGTCGCCCACGGCTACCTCGGCCGGCCGGCACTGACCGCGTCCCGCTTCGTCGCGAGCCCCTTCGACGCCGGCGAGCGGATGTACCGCACCGGCGACCTCGCGCACTGGACCGCGGCGGGCGAGCTGGTCGTGGCCGGCCGCTCGGACGACCAGGTGAAGGTGCGCGGCTTCCGGATCGAGCCGGGCGAGATCGAGGCGGTGCTCGAACGCCACCCGGCGGTCGCGCGCTGCGCGGTCGTCGTCCGCGAGGACGGGCCGGCCGGGCGCGCGCTGGTGGCCTACGTCGTTCCGGCGGCGGGCGCGGCCGACCCTGCCGACGAGCCGAGCCCGGCCGACCCCGCCGGGGAGCCCGGCGAGGACCAGGCGGCAGGCGAGCCGCTGGTGGACCGGCTCCGCGCGCACGCGGCGGCCTTCCTGCCCGACTACATGGTGCCGGCGGCCTTCGTGACGCTGCCCGCCCTGCCCACCAACACGAGCGGGAAGCTGGACCGCGGCGGCCTGCCCGCTCCCGACTTCGCGGCGGCGGCCCGGGCCGGCCGGGCCCCGGTGACCAGGACGGAGACGGTCCTGCGGGACGTCTTCGCGGCCGTGCTCGGCCAGCCGGAGATCGGCGTCGACGACTCGTTCTTCCACCGGGGCGGGGACAGCATCCTGGCCTTCGCCGTGGTCACCCGGGCAGCCGCCGCCGGCGTGCCGGTCGCGCTGGCCGACGTGTTCAGCACGCCGACCGTCGCCGGGCTCGCCGCGGTGGCGGATGCCGCCGCGGCTGCCACGGCCACAGCCACGACCGGGCAGACGGCCGAGGCGGGGCAGGTTCTCCCCGCGCGGCGGGTGCCCCTGGCCGAGCCGGACCTCGCGGAGCTGGCACCTGTGGACCCGGTGGACCTCGCCCGCTGGCGTGGCCGGCTGCCCGAGCTGACCGAGGTGTGGCCGCTGTCGCCGTCGCAGGCGGGGATGCTGTTCCACCGCCTCGTCGACGGTGACGACACGCCGGACGTCTACGTGATCCAGTTCGTCCTGGACCTGATGGGCGACCTCGACCTCGACCGCCTGCGCGCCGCGTCGCGGACGCTGATCGCCCGGCACGCCATCCTGCGCGCCGCCGTCCTCGC
This sequence comes from Pseudofrankia asymbiotica, assembly GCF_001983105.1. GTDB lineage: Bacteria > Actinomycetota > Actinomycetes > Frankiales > Frankiaceae > Pseudofrankia > Pseudofrankia asymbiotica. The sequence goes on from NZ_MOMC01000009.1 coordinate 25,933, forward strand.
CGACGGCCGGGCGCCGGCCCAGGCGATCCTGGCCCACGCCGAGCCGGAGTGGACCGTCGTCGACCTGTCCGCCTGGCCCGCCGCCGAGCGGGCGACCGAGGCGGACCGGCTGGTCGCGGACGACCGGGCCGCGCGGTTCGACCTGGGGGCGCCCCCGCTCATCCGCTTCCTGTGGGTCCGCACCGGGCCGGACAGCGCCCGGCTGGCGGTCTGCGCCCACCACCTCGTCGTCGACGGCTGGTCGCTGCCGCTCCTGCTGCGCGAGCTGTTCGCGCTGGCCGCCGACCCGTCCGCCAGCTTCAACGGCGGCGCGAACTCCAACGGCGGGGCGCACTCCAACGGCGGCGCGAACTCCAACGGCGGCGCGGACTCCGACGCGGTCGACGGCTCCGCCCGCGCCACGGCGGCGGCGCCGCGCCCGTCGGCCGCCCGCCCCTACGCGGACTACCTGCGCTGGCTGGGCGCTCAGGACCGGGACGCCGCGCGCGCGGCGTGGAGCGCGGAGCTCGCCGGCCTCGAGGGACCGACCCTGCTGGCACCCGGCGCCGGGCACCGCGCCGCCGCGCCCGCCGGACCGGCCGCCCAGCCGATGGGCGCCGACGAACCAGGCCCGGCGTCCGCCGTCGACCGCGAGATCGACCCGGAGCTGGCCGACCGGCTCGCCGCGCTCGGCCGCGAGCGCGGCCTGACGCTGAGCACGGTGCTGCGGGCGGCCCACGCGGTGCTGCTCGCGCGGGCGACCGGCCGCGACGACGTCGTCCTCGGCGCGGCGACCGCCGGCCGGCCGCCGGAGCTGACCGGCGTCGACGCCATGATCGGCCTGTTCGTCACCACCGTCCCGGTCCGGGCCACGGTCACCGCCGACCGGACGTTCGCCGCGCTCATGGCCGACGTCCAGGCGGCCCAGGGCCGGCTGTTCGCCCACCAGCACGTCGGCCTGGCCGACATCCAGGCCCTGGCCGGCCACGGGGACCTGTTCGACACCCTGCTGGTGCTCGAGTCCTACCCGTTCGACGCGGCCACGCTGATCCCGCCGGGCGGGCCGCGGCTCGCCGCGGTCGACGGGCACGACGCCACCCACTACGCGCTGACGATCAGGGTGATCCCCGGCGACCGGCCACGGCTGACCTTCGGCTACCAGCGCGGCGTCCTCGACGACGCGACGGTCGCCGGCCTCGCCGACCGCATGCTCGCCCTGCTCGGAGAGATCGCCGCCGACCCGGACCGGCCGATCGGCGCCGTCGCCGCCCTGGCACCGGCCGCGCGCGCCCAGGCCGCGCTCACCCCGGCACCCCGCCACGGCGACTGGGGCGCGGACGCCACCCTGCCCGATCTCTTCGAGGCCCAGGCCCGCCGGACCCCGGACGCGGTGGCGCTGCGCTGGCGCGACGGGGAGCTCACCTACGCCGACCTCGACGCCCGCGCCTCCCGGCTCGCGCTGCTGCTGCGCGGGCGGGGCGTCGGGCCGGAGTCGATCGTGGCGGTCGCGCTGCCCCGGTCGACCGACCTGGTCGTGACCCTGCTGGCGGTGCAGAAGGCCGGCGGCGCCTACCTGCCGGTCGACCCGGCCTACCCCGCGGACCGGATCGCGTTCATGCTGCGCGACGCCGCGCCCGTGTGCGCGGTGACCACCGCGGCGACCCGGGTGACCCTGCCGACCCGTACGGGCGTTCCCCTGATCGCGCTGGACGACCCGCTGGTCGTCGCGGCCCTCGCCGAGCAGCCGCCGGCCGCGTCCACCCCGCCGGCCTCGGCCGGCGCGGACGGGCGCGCGCGGGCGGACAGCCTCGCGTACGTCATCTACACCTCCGGCTCGACCGGCCGGCCGAAGGGCGCCCTGATCCCGCACCGCAACGTGGTGCGCCTGTTCGCCGACAGCCGGGACCACTTCCACTTCGACTCCTCGGACGTGTGGACGCTGTTCCACTCGGTGTCGTTCGACTTCTCGGTCTGGGAGCTGTGGGGGCCGCTGCTGCACGGCGGCCGGCTCGTCGTCGTCGACCACGACGTCTCCCGTTCGCCCGAGCAGTTCCTCGCCCTGCTGCGGCGGGAGTCCGTCACCGTCCTGAACCAGACGCCGTCGGCCTTCGGCGCGCTGATGGCGGCCGAGGCGGCCGCCGGCGATGGCGCGGACCGCGGCGATGGCGGCGGCCTGCGCCTTCGCCTCGTCATCTTCGGCGGCGAGGCGCTGGAGGTCGGCCGGCTCGCCCCGTGGTACGAGCGCCACCCGGACGCCCCGGCCCTGGTCAACATGTACGGGATCACCGAGACGACGGTGCACGTCACGTACCTGCGGCTCGGTCGGGCCGACGCGGCCGCCGGGCGGCACGGCCTGATCGGCGAGCCGCTGCGCGGCCTGCGCGCGCGGCTCCTCGACCGCCACCTCGCCCCGGTGCCGCCCGGCGTCGCCGGCGAGATCTACGTCAGCGGCGGCCAGCTCGCGCGCGGCTACCTGGGACGGTCCGCCCTGACGTCGACCCGGTTCGTGGCCGACCCGTACGGCGAGCCCGGCGACCGGATGTACCGCACCGGCGACCTCGCCCGGCTGGGCGACGACGGCTCGCTCGCCTACCTGGGCCGGGCCGACGACCAGGTCAAGATCCGCGGCTTCCGGATCGAGCCGGGCGAGATCGAGGCCGTCCTCGCCGCGGACCCGGCGGTGGAGCGGGTCGTCGTCATCGCCCGGGAGGACGGCGCGGCCCGGCGCAGGCTCGTCGCCTACGTCGTTGCCCGCGCGGGCCACCACGTCGACGGCGCGGCGCTGCGGGCCCGGGCCGCGGCGGCGCTGCCCGACTTCATGGTCCCGGCGGCGGTCGTCACCCTGGACGCGCTGCCCCTGACCGGCAACGGGAAGCTCGACCGGGCCGCGCTGCCAGCACCCGACCTGACCGCCGCCACGTCGGCGCGCCACGGTGGCACCGACCTGGAGCGGGCGCTGTGCGCGGTGTTCGCCGCCGTGCTCGGCCTCGACCGGGTCGGCGTCGACGACGACTTCCTCGCCCTCGGCGGCGACAGCATCCTCGCGATCCAGCTCGTCAACCGGGGCCGGCGTGAGGGCGTCGAGCTCACCCCGCGGGAGGTCTTCGTCCAGCGGACGCCGGCGGCGCTCGCCGCGCTGGTCGCGGGCCGCGCCGCCGTGCCCGAACCGGTCCTGGAGACCGGGTCCGCCCAGCCGGCGGCGGCTGACGAGTCCGCCACCGTGGCGGCGACTGCGACTGCGACTGCGACTGCGGCCGCGACCTTCGACGCGACGGCCACCGGGATCTTCACCCCCCTGCCGATCGTGGCCCGGCTCGCCGAATGGGGCGGGGAGATCCGGCGGTTCAACCAGGCGTTCCTCGCCCGGACGCCGGCCGGCACCGACGAGGCCGCGCTGCGAGCGGCACTCGCCGCGCTGGTCGCGCACCACGACGGCCTGCGCTCCCGGCTGCTGCGCCCCGCGCCCGGCGTGTGGCTGCTCCAGATCGACCCGGCCGCGCCCGAGGCTGGCGACGCGGCCGCGCGGGGCGCGGTCTCGGCGGGGGACACAACCACCGCGGGCGGGGCGGCGGACGCCGACCCGCTGACCCGGATCGACGTCACCGGACTCGACCCGACCGCGCGCCGCGCCGTCATCACCGCCGCCTCCGGCTCGGCCGCCGGCCGCCTCGACCCGGACGCCGGGGTGATGCTGCGCGCGGTCTGGCTCGACGCCGGCCCCGACGAGCCCGGCCGGCTGGTCCTCGTCGCCCATCACCTCGTCGTCGACGGCGTGTCGTGGCGGATCCTGCTCGCCGACCTGGAGACGGCGTACCTCGCGGCCCGCTCCGGCGGCCGGCCCGCGCTCGACGCGGTCGGCACGTCGCTGCGTGCCTTCAGCCAGCTCCTCGGCGAGCAGGCGGCGGCGCCGGCCCGGCTCGGCGAGCTGTCCCACTGGCTGGAGACGCTCGCGCCGGGCGGGCGGCCCTTCGCGGAGCCGGCAAGGCCGGTGGCCGCTTCCGGCGGCCTGGCCGAGCCCCGGCCAGGGCCGGGCGCCGTGGGCACGGTCGCCGACACCGCGAGCCTGGTCGTCGAGCTGCCGCCGGCCGTCACGGCCGCCCTGCTCACCGGCGTCCCCGTCGCGACGGGCGCCGAGGTCACCGACGTGCTGCTCGCCGGCCTGCGGCTGGCCGTCCCGGCCACGCGGGCGTACGGCCAGCCCAACGGCGAGCCGGCGGCCGGCAAGGATGACGTCGACGGCGACCTTCTCGTCGACCTCGAACGCCACGGCCGCGAGGAGATCGTCCCCGGCGTGGACCTCGCCAGGACCGTCGGCTGGTTCACCAGCATCGCGCCGGTCAGGCTGGCGCCGGCCGGGGCGCGGGCGCGGGCGACGCTCGCCGACGTGACGGCGCGGCTGCGGGCCACGCCCGACGGCGGCGTCGGCTTCGGCATGCTGCGCTACGCCAGCCCGCTGGCCGGCCCGGCGCTCGCCCGCGCCGGGCAGGCCCAGGTGCTGTTCAACTACCTGGGCCGGTTCGGCGCGGACCGCCGGGCCGACTGGGGGCCGGCCGAGGAGTTCGACGCCCTCGCGGCCAGGCCCGACCCCGGCCTGGGCGTGGGCTACCCGCTGACCGTCGACGCGGTCTGCGTCGAGACCGCCGACGGGCCGGTGCTGCGCGCGACGTTCACCTACCTGACGACGGTGCTCGCGGCGGACGAGACGGCGCGCATCGCCGACGGCTTCGTCGACGCCCTGCGCGAACTGGCCGCGCTCGCGCCGGCGGCGGCTGCCACCGTCGCCACCACCGCGGGCACCGTCACCACCGCGGCGATGGCGACAGGGGCGACGGCCGGGCCGGCCACCGCCGAGCCACCGGTCGAGCTGCTCGCGCTCGCGGAGCGGGACGCGGCGCGGATCGCCGGCGCGTTCCCGGCGGAGGTCGAGGACGTCTGGCCGCTCTCGCCGCTGCAGGAGGGCCTGTACTTCCACTCGGCCCTCGACCAGACCAGCGACGCGTACACCGCCCAGTTCACGTTCGACTTCGACCGTCGGCTCGACGCCGAGCGGCTGCGCCGCGCCTGCCAGGTCCTCATGGCCCGGACCCCGACCCTGCGCGCGGGCTTCCTGTCCGACGGCCTGCCCCGCCCGGTACAGGTCATCGCGCGCGAGCTGCCCGCGCCGGTCGACGAGATCGACCTCGCCGGCCTGGCCGAGCCCGAGCGGGCGGCCGAGGCGGACCGGATCGCCGCGGCCGACCGGGCCCGCCCGTTCGAGGTCGCCCGGCCGCCGCTGTTCCGCCTGACCCTGATCCACCTGGGCGAGGGACGCGACCGGCTCGTCGTCAACCGCCAGGTGCTGCTGTGGGACGGCTGGTCGGGCGCCCTGTTCGTCGAGGGGCTGCTCGACCTCTACGCCGACGCCGACGCCGCCGCCGCCGACGCCGACGCCGACACGCCGGGCTCGGCGGCCCCGCCCGCGCCGCGAGGCTCGTTCCGGGACTACCTGGTCTGGCTGCGCCAGCGGGACATCGCCGCGTCCGAGAAGGCCTGGCGCTCGGCGCTCGCCGACCTGGAGGGCCCGACGCTGGTGGTACCGGCGGCACGGGGCCTGCCGCCGGTCGCGCCGGTCCGGATCACCGCCGAGCTGCCCGAGGCGACGGCGAGCGCGGCGCGCGCGGCCGCCCGCGCCCACGGCGTCACCCTGAACACGGTCTTCAACGCCGCGCTCGCGCTGGTGCTGGCGACCGCGACGGGGACGGACGACGTCGTGTTCGGGACGACCGTCGCGGGCCGCCCGACGGAGCTCGACGGGATCGACGAGGTCGTCGGACTGTTCCTGAACACCGTCCCGGTGCGGGTCCGGCTCGACCCGCGCGAGACCGTCGGCGAGCTGCTGCGCCGGGTCTCGGAGCAGCGCCTCGACCTGCTGGACCACGAGTACCTCGGTCTCGGCGACATCCAGCGGGCCGGCGGCCACCCGGTGCTGTTCGACACCCTCTACGTCCTGCAGAACTTCATCGACGAGGTCGCGAACGACCAGACGACCGCCCGCCACGGGATCATCGGCGGCGGCAGCCTGGACCACACCCACTACCCGCTGACGTTCGTCCTGTTCCCGGGGGCGCGGATCACCGCCCGGCTGGAGTACCGCGCGGACGTGGTCGCGCCGGAGGTGGCCGAGGGGCTGTTCGCCCGCCTCGTCGCGACGATCGACGTGCTGGTCGGCCAGCTCGACGCGCCGGTCGGCTCCCTCGACCTGCTGCTGCCCGCCGAGCGGGACAGGTTCGCCGCCGCGGCGGCGCCGGCACTGCCGATCGGCGGCCGGACCGTCTCCGACCTGCTCGCCGAACGGGCCGGCGACGTCGGCGACGAGGTCGCGCTCGTCCTCGGCGACGAGCGGCTGACCTACCGCGAGCTCGACGACCGGGTGAACCGGCTGGCGCGGCTGCTGGTCGGCCGCGGCGCCGGCCCGGAGACCGTGGTGGCCCTGGGGATCGGGCGGACGGTGCACATGGTCGTCGCGCTGTTCGCCGTCCTGCGCACCGGCGCCGCCTACCTGCCGCTGGAGCTGGACCACCCACCCGCCCGCCTGCTGGCGATGGTGGCCGACGCCGGGGCCGGCCTGGTGGTCACCACCCGGGCGGCCGGCGACTACCTGACCGGCGAGACGGACGGCCTCGGCGCGGACGCGCCCCGCACCGTCGTGACGGACGCGAGCGCCCGCGGGGCGGCCGTGCCCGCCGCGGCGGTGCCCGCCGCGGCCGTGCCCGCCGCGGACGCGACGGCCTCGGACGCGACGGCCGATGGCCAGGACCCGGTCGCCCCGGCCTGGCTGGTGCTCGACGACGAGGCCGTCGGGGCCGAACTCGCCGCGACCTCGCCCGCCGCGCTGTCGGACGCCGAGCTCGGTGCCTTCGCCCGCGACCGCGCGGACCGGCTCGACCACCCGGCCTACGTGATCTACACGTCGGGCTCCACCGGCCGGCCCAAGGGCGTCGTCACCCCCTACCGCGGCCTGACGAACATGTGGCTCAACCACCGGGACGAGATCTTCGACCCGACGGTGGCGGCCACTCGGGGTTCCTGCCAGATCGGCGAAGCCGATCTGGGAGGTCGTGGCCGGCGGCTGCGGATCGCGCACACTGTCTCGTTCGCGTTCGACATGTCGTGGGAGGAGCTCCTCTGGCTCGTCGAGGGCCACGAGGTGCACATCTGCGACGAGAACCTGCGCCGCGACGCCGAGGGCCTCGTCGCCTACTGCGACCGCCACCGGATCGACGTCGTCAACGTCACGCCCACCTACGCGGCCCACCTGTTCGAGGCCGGCCTGCTGGAGCGGACCGGACAGCCGCCCGCCGGTGACGCGCGGCCCCCCGGCGAGGCGGCGCCGCGCGCGGCCGGGATGCCGGGCCGGAACGGCGCCCCTGCGAACGGGTACCGCCACCGTCCGCCGCTGGTCATGCTGGGCGGCGAGGCCGTGCCCGACTCGGTCTGGAACCGGCTGCGCGACACCGACGGGACGACCGGCTACAACCTCTACGGCCCGACCGAGTACACGATCAACGCCCTCGGAGCCGCCACCGCCGACAGCCGGACCCCGACCGTCGGGCGGCCGATCCGCAACACCTCGGTCTACGTGCTCGACCGCTGGCTACGCCCCGTGCCGGACGGCGTCCCCGGCGAGCTGTACATCGCCGGCGACGGCCTCGCCCGCGGCTACCTCGACCAGTTCGGCCTGACCGCGACCAGGTTCGTCGCCGACCCGGCCCGCCCGGGCGGCCGGATGTACCGCACCGGCGACCTGGTGACCCGCCGGCCCGGCGACGGCAACCTCGACTTCCTGGGCCGCACCGACGACCAGGTCAAGATCCGCGGCCACCGCATCGAGCTCGGCGAGGTCGCCGCCGCCGTCGACGCCCACGAGGCGGTCAGCCAGTCCGTCGTGATCGCGACCGACGACCCGGCGACGCCGGGGGCGAAGCGCCTCGTCGCCTACGTCGTGCCGGCCGAGCGGTCGGCCGCCGACCGGGCCGCGATCGAGGCCGAGCAGGTCGGCGAGTGGCGCCAGGTCTACACCGACGAGTACGAGCGGATCCCGACCGCGCTGCGCGCCGAGAGCTTCGACGGCTGGGACTCCAGCTACGACAGCCAGCCGATCCCGCTGGAGAACATGCGGGAGTGGCGGGCGAGGACCGTCGACCGGATCCGGGCGCTCGCGCCGCGGCGGGTGCTGGAGATCGGCGTCGGCACCGGCCTGCTGCTCGGGCAGCTGGCCCCCGGCCGCGAGGAGTACTGGGGTACGGACTTCGCCGCTCCCGTCCTCGAGAAGCTGCGCGCCGAGCTCGCCTCCGACCCCGCCCGCTTCGGCCGGGTCGAGCTGCGCCACCAGCCGGCCCACGTGACCGACGGGCTGCCGACGGCGTTCTTCGACACGATCGTCATCAACTCGGTGATCCAGTACTTCCCGAGCGCCGACTACCTGCGCACGGTGCTGCGCGGCGCGCTCGACCTGCTCGCCCCTGGCGGCTCGCTGTTCGTCGGCGACGTGCGGGATCTGGGCCGGCTGCGCGTGTTCCACAGCGCGATCGAGCTCGCCCGCTCCGGCCAGTCGCCCGCCGCCACCGCGCCCGTGCGCCCCGGCCCGGAACCGGCCCGGCTCGCGGCGGCCGTCGACCGGCGCGTCCTGCTGGAGAAGGAGCTGGTGGTCGCGCCGGCGTTCTTCGCCGGCCTGGCCCAGGCCGCCGATCTCGAGGTGTGCGTCCGGGTCCGGCGGGGACGTCACCGCGACGAGCTCACCCAGCACCGCTACGACGTCGTGCTGCGCCGCCCCGCCCAGGCGGATGCTGCCACTGGCACGGAGCCGGCCGCCGCGGTGCCCGGCGCCGAGCCGGAGCCGCTCGTCGCGGCCTGGGGCGTCGACGTGCGCGGCCTGGACGAGTTCGGCGCGCTCGTGCGCGCCCGTCGGCCGGAGCGGATCCGCCTCACGGCGATCCCGGACGCCCGCGTCGCCGCGGACCTCGCCGCGGCGGGACTCGACCCGGTCGGCTTGGCGGGCGCGCCGGGCCGAGCGGGCTCGGCGGACGCCGAGGGCGGCGCCGTCGACCCGCACGACCTCTACGCGCTGGCCGACGAGCTGGGCTACGAGGCGGCCCTGGCGCCGCGCCCCGACGACGCCGGCCGGCTCGACGCCATGCTGGTGCGCGGCTCGGGGCCGGCGGCTCTCCCGGTGACCCGGCCGGCCGCGGACCCGGCCAGCCGGCCGCGTCCCGGGGCGGCGCTGACGAACGACCCGACGTCGGCCCGCGCCGCCGGCGCGCTCGTCGGGCGCCTCCGTTCCGACCTGGCCGCCGTCCTCCCGGACTACCTCGTCCCGTCGGCGTTCGTGCCGCTGCCGGCCATTCCCCGCAACGCCAACGGCAAGCTCGACCTGGCGGCGCTGCCGCCGGCCGAGGCGGCCGCGGCGCCGAGCTCGGGCCGGGCGCCGGCCACCGCCGTCGAACGGACCCTCGCGGAGCTGTTCGCCGACGTCCTCGGCCTGCCCGAGGTGGGCGCGGACGACGACTTCTTCGCCCTCGGCGGCCATTCCCTGCTCGCCACCCGGGTGATCAGCCGCGCCCGGACGGCGCTCGACACGGAGCTCGCCATCCGCGACCTGTTCGACGCGCCGACGGTCGAGGCGCTGGCGGCGAAGGTCGCCAGCCGCACCGTGGCGAAGCGCCCGCCGCTCGTCCCGGCGCGACGGCCCGAGCGGATCCCGCTCTCGCCGGCACAGCGGCGCCTCTGGCTCGTCGAGGCGCTGGCGGGCGGTACCGATGCCTACAACTACCCGCTCGCGTTCCGGACCGGTGGCCGCCTCGACATCGCCGCGCTGCGCGCCGCCGTCACCGACCTCCTCGGCCGGCACGAGGCCCTGCGCACGGTCATCGACGTCATCGACGGCGAGCCCTACCAGCGGATCCTGGACCCGGCCGACGCGAACCCCGGCGTCGAGGTGCTCAGGTGCGCCCCGGAGGAGGTGACCGGCTGGATCACCCGGTCCGCGGCACGCCGGTTCGACCTGACCCGCGAGGCGCCGCTGCGGATGGCCCTGCTGCGCTGCCCGGACGCCGACGTGCTCGTCGCCGTCCTGCACCACATCGCGACCGACGAATGGTCGGACCGCCCGTTCCTGCTCGACCTGGACGCCGCCTACGCCGCGAGGCTCGCCGGGCACGCGCCGGACTGGGAGCCGCTGCCGGTCCAGTACGCCGACTACACGCTCTGGCAGCGTGACCTGCTCGGCGGGCCAGGCGACGAGGACGGCCTGGCCGCCAGACAGCTCTCGTTCTGGCTGGAGGCGCTGCGCGGCCTGCCGGAGGAGGTCCCGCTGCCGCTGGACCGGCCGCGCCCGGCCGACCGGGACGGCGTGTCCGCGCGGGTGGTCCGTGTCCTGCCCGCACCGGTGGCGACCGGGCTGCGCGCCCTGTGCGCGGCGACCGGCACGAGCATGTCGATGCTCGCCCACGCGGCCATCGCGACCCTGCTGCACCGGCTGGGCTCCGGCGACGACATCCCGATCGGCGTGCCCATCGCCGGCCGGACCGACGCCGCCCTCGACCGCCTCGTCGGCTTCTTCGTGAACACGCTGGTGATCCGGTCCGACCTGACCGGCGACCCGACCTTCCGGGGCCTGCTGGGCCGGACCCGCCAGACCGACCTGGCCGCCTTCGACCACCAGGACCTGCCGTTCGAGGACATCGTCGCCGCGGTCAACCCGCGCCGTGTGCCCGGGATCAACCCGCTGTTCCAGGTGATGGCCGGCTACCACCACCTGGCCGACGACGACCGGGAGCTGCTCGGCGGGCCGGTGACCTGGATCAGCCCCGAGGCCGGTACGGCCAAGTTCGACCTGGACGTGACGTTCGCCGACCGGTTGGCCCGCAACGAGATCACGGCGCTGGTCGAGTTCGCCACCGACGTGCTCGACCCGGACAGCGGCGCCCGGCTGGCCGACCGGCTGGTCCGGCTGCTCGCCGAGATCGTCCGCGACCCGGACCTGCCGGTCAGCCGGCTGGAGATCGTCGACGAGGCCGAGCGCGCGGCCGCCCTGCGGGCCTCCCACGGCCCGGTGCGGGCGCTGCCCGACCTGAGCGCCGGCGCCGACGCCGATGCCGACGCCAGCGCCAGCGCCAGCGCCGACGCCGCTGTCGCGGGGACGGCGGCGAGTGGGACGACGGTGCCGGACCTGCTTGCCCGGGCCGTCGCCGTGTATCCCGACCGGGTCGCGCTGGTCACCGCCGAGGGCCGGACGACGTTCGCGGAGCTGGGGCGCGAGGTCGACCGGATCGCGGACGTGGTGTCCCGCCTGGGCGCGGGCCCGGAGGCCGTGGTGGCGCTCGCGCTACCTCGCGCGTCGATGGTTCCCGCGATCTTCGGCGTGCTGGCGGCGGGCGCGAGCTACCTGCCGATCGACGTCGAGGCGCCAGCGGACCGACTGGCGTTCCTGCTGGCCGACGCCGCGCCGGCGGCCGTCCTCACGACCCAGGCCTTCGGAAGGCTGCTGCCCGCCGTCGCGGCCGCCGTCATACCGCTCGACGCCCCGCTGTCCGGCGGCGCGCCCGAGTCCGTCGGCCGCTCGGTGGCGCGCCGCCGCCGGCCCGAGCCGGCCGGCGCGGCCAGCGTGATCTACACCTCGGGGTCGACCGGGCTCCCCAAGGCGGTCGTTGGCACCCACCAGGGGCTGGTCAACCTCTTCGCCTCGCACGCGGTCGACCTCATCGCGCCGGCCGAGCGCGCCGCCGGTCCCGACCGGGGCGCCCAGCGTGTCCTGCACGCGGCGTCGTTCAGCTTCGACGGCTCCTGGGAGCCGCTGCTGTGGCTGCTCGCCGGGCACGAGACACACGTCGTCGACGAGCTGGTCGCCCGGGACGCGGCCGCCCTCGTCGACTACCTCGAGCGGACCCGGATCGACGTGCTCGACCTGACCCCGACCTACCTCCAGGAGCTGGTCAGGAACGGTTTCCTGCGTCCGGAGGGCCACCGGCCGGGCGTGCTCCTGGTCGGCGGCGAGGCCACCCCGCCGGCACTGTGGGAGCGGCTGCGCTCGCTGCCCGGGACGGTGGCCCACGACCTGTACGGACCGACGGAGTACTCGGTCGACGCCTACGGCTGGCACAGCGCGGGTGACGATCCACGGCCGACGGCTGACGGCGCGGACCTGGCGGCCGAGGACGTCGCCGAGCCGGCTGCCCGGGCTGGCGGCGGCTGGGCCGCGCCCATCGGGAACACCGGTGCCTACCTGCTGGACGCCGCGCTGCGGCCCGTTCCCGACGGCGTGGCGGGCGAGCTGTACCTGTCCGGTCCCGGGCTCGCCCGAGGCTACCTGCGCCGCGCGGCCCTGACGGCGGGCCGTTTCGTCGCCGACCCGTTCGGAGCGGCGGGGGACCGCATGTACCGCACCGGGGACCTCGCGCGCCGCCGGCCCGACGGCTCGCTCGCGTTCCTCGGGCGCGCCGACGACCAGATCAAACTGCGCGGGTTCCGGGTCGAGCTCGGCGAGATCGAACGGGCGCTGGAGGCGGCGCCGGGCGTCGCCCAGGCGGCGGTCTGGTTCCGCCCGGACGCCCCGCCCGCGCTCCAGCTCGCCGTCTACCTCGTGCCCGCCGCGGCGGGCGACGCCGAAGGGCCGGCCGGCGCGGCCGGGTCGGTCAGGCCGGCCGGGTCGGACCTGGTCGAGGCCGCCCGGGCGTACGTGGCCCGGACGCTGCCGGCGTACATGGTTCCCCAGGCGTTCATCGCGCTGGACCGGCTGCCCCGCACGGTCAACGGCAAGCTGGACCGCTCGGCGCTGCCCGAGCCGGTCGCGCCCGCGCCGTCGGCCGGGCGGCGTCCCCGTGACGCCCGGGAGGAGCTGCTGGCCGAGCGGTTCGCGGCCGTGCTCGGCGTCGAACGAGTCGGGACCGACGACGACTTCTTCGCCCTGGGTGGCCACTCGCTGCTCGTCATGCGGCTGTGCGCCGCGATCCGGTCGACGTTCGGCGCGGAGATCACGCCCCGCGCGGTCTTCGAGGACCCGACGGTCGCCCGGCTCGCGCGGCGGATGGACCAGGCCGGCGCCGCTCGCCCGGCGGTCCGCCGCGCCGCGCGCCCGGTGAACCCACCGCTGTCCTTCGCGCAGCGGCGCCTGTGGGTGCTGGGGCAGGTGGAGGGTCCCAGCCCGACGTACAACATCCCGATCACCTGGCGGCTGACCGGCCCGCTGGACCTGGCCGCGCTGCGCGCCGCGGTGCGCGACGTCGTCGCCAGGCACGAGGCGCTGCGGACGGTCTTTCCCGCGCCCGGCGGCGAGCCGGTCCAGTGGATCCTCGACCCGGCCGACACGGAGATCCCGTTCGACGTCATCGAGTGGGCGCCCGCGGCCGGCGGCGGTCGCAGCGGCGGACGGCCCGCGCCGGAACCGGGCGACCCGGTGCTGGCGGACGTCCTGGCCGTCGCCGCGTCCTACGCGTTCGACCTGGAGCGCGAGCCACCGATGCGGGTGACCGTAGTCCGGTGCTCGCCGGACCTGCACATCGCGCAGTTCCTGATCCACCACATCGCCGCCGACGAGGGCTCCGACCGGCCGCTGGCCCGCGACCTGTCCGTCGCCTACCGGGCGCGGGTCGGCGGCGCCACGCCAGACTGGGCGCCGCTGCCTGTCCAGTACGTCGACTACTCGCTGTGGCAGCGCGAGCTGCTCGGCGACGAGGCCGACGCGACGAGCCCCTCCGCCACGTCGCGGGAGTTCTGGCGCCGGCAGCTCGCCGGCCTGCCGGCCGAGCTGGCGCTGCCGACCGATCGTGCCCGGCCGCAGGAGCCGACCCACGCCGGCGGGATCGTCGAGACGACGATCGACGCCGAGCGCGTCGCCGCGCTGCGCGCCGTCGGCCGAGCCCACAACGCCAGCCTTTTCATGGTGCTGCGGGCCGTCGCCGCGACCCTGCTGCACCGGCTGGGCGCGGGCGACGACATCCCGGTCGGGAGCCCGGTCTCCGGCCGCGTCGACGACAGCCTCGACGACCTTGTCGGCTTCTTCCTCAACACGGTCGTCCTGCGAACCGACCTGTCGGGCGACCCGACGTTCGGCGAGCTGCTGGGGCGGGTCCGCGACAGCGACCTCGCCGCCTTCGACCATCAGGAGCTGCCCTTCGACCGGGTCGTGGAGGCCGTCAACCCGCCGCGGCTGCTGGGCCGCCACCCGCTGTTCCAGGTCATGATCGTGTACCTGGCGGCGTCCGACGCCGTCGACGAGCTGGCCTTCGACGGCGTGGGCGCCGATCCCGAACCGGTGCGGGCCGCGAGCGCCAAGTTCGACCTGTCCTTCGACTTCCTCGAGCGGACCGGCGCCGACGGCGGCATGGTCGTCGGCGTCCGCTACAGCGACGACCTGTTCGACCGCGCCACCGCCGACCGGCTCGGCGAGCTGCTGCTGCGCGTTCTCGCCGCGGTCGCCGCGGACCGGCCGGTACCGGTCAGCGCGCTGGACATCGGCGGCCTGGACGAGTGGATGGATCGGGCTGGCGGCCGTGCGGGCGGACGCCCGGACGGCACGGTGGACCTCGCCGACCGGCCGGACGAGGACCGGTCGACGCCGCCCGCCGGTGGCGTCGGTGAACCGGCGGCCGGGCGCGCTCCCGCGAACGAGATCGAGGCGACGCTGGTCGCCGCGTTCGCCGCGGTGCTCAAGGTCGACGAGGTCGGCGTCGACGACGACTTCTTCACCCTCGGGGGCGACAGCATCGTCGCGATGCGGCTGGTCAACCGGATCCGCGCCGCGGGCCTCACCGTGACCCCGCGGCTGCTGTTCGGCCACCGCACTCCCGCGACGCTCGCCACCGTCGTCACCCGCGCGTCGTCGCGGTCCTCCGTCACGACGGCCGGGCCGGCCGGGCCGGGCGGGCAGGCGGCGGGCGACGCGGCCCGGCGGGCAGGCGGCACGGCCGAGGCGGACTCCGAACCCGCCGGCGTCGTCGTCGCCCCGCCGACGCCGGCGCTGCAGGCGGTGCGCGGCCGCGGCACCGAGACGGACGGCCGCCTCGCGTTCGCGTCCTTCTCCTCGCCGGTCCTGCTGCGCACCCCCGCCGGTCTCGACCTGGCGACGCTGGTCGCGGCGATCACGACGGTCGTCGATCACCACGACGTCCTGCGGGCCCGTCTCGTCCGGTCGGACTCCGCCAGGCCGCTGCCGGACGGCGCGGCGGCGACGGGCGCCGACGGCGGTGCCGCCTGGTCGCTGGCCATCGCGCCGCGCGGCGGCGTCGAGGCCGGGCGCTGGGTCCGCTGGGTCGACGCGGCCGACCTCGCCGCGGGGGAGGGCTTCGACAGCGCGGCCGGGCGTGCGCTGGTCGCCGGGCTCGCGGCGGCGGCGAACGCCGAGCTCGATCCGGACGACGGGCAGACCGTGCGCTGCGTCTGGCTGGACGCGGGCGCCACCCGCCCCGGCCGGCTGCTGCTGATCATCCATCACGCGCTGATCGACGGCGTCTCCTGGTCGATCGTGCTGGAGGACCTCGCGGCCGCGGCGAACGCGCTGGCGGCGGGCGGGCGGCCCCGGCTCGCGCCCGTCGAAGTCTCGTTCACCGAATGGGCGCGCCGCCTCGACGAGCGGGCGCGCGCGGCGGAGACGGACCGGCGGCTGCCCTTCTGGTCGGGCCTGCTCGACCGTGCCACGCCCGTCGTGTGGACCGTGCACCCGGCCGGACCGGCGGACCCGACGGGCCCGGGTGCCCCGGCGGCCGGCCAGGAGGACGCGGTCGGCCCGGTCGCTCCGAGCGGCCAGAACCAGCCGGCGGCGGTCACGGTGAGCCTGCCGCCGGAGCGGGCGGCGCCCCTGCTGTCGACAATTCCGGCCGCGTTCGGGGTCGGCGTGGACGAGCTCCTGCTCGCCGCGCTGTCGCTGGCCGTGGCCGACCAGACCCGGCCGGACCGCGCCGGCTCGTCGACGATGGTCGCCGCGGTGCAGGCCCATGGCCGCCAGGAGCAGGTCGTCGACGACCTGGACCTGTCCCGGACGGTCGGCTGGCTCGCAGAGGTGTTCCCGTTCCCGCTCGAGCGCGCCGATGACGACGGCGCCGTCCTCGGTGACCGTTCCGTGGACGCCACGGTGGCACGCGTGCGCGCCCTCATGGGCCAGATCCCCGACGGTGGAACCGGCTACAGCATGCTGCGCTTCCTCAACCCGCGGACCGCGCCGGTCCTCGCGGCGGCGCCACCGCCCACCGTCTACCTGAACTATGTGGGCCGGCTGACGCGGGGCGAGGCCACGGACTGGTCGGTCGCCGCCGAGGACGAGGAGCTGTTCGCCGACTGGAACGCGGACCAGCCCGACCCGTTCCCGCTCAGCCTGATCGTCCGGGCCGTCGACGGCCCGGACGGCCCGGAGCTCGGCGCGCGGTGGTCCGTCGGGCCGGACGGCCCGCCAGCGTCGGTCCTGCGCGGCCTCGCGGACTCGTGGACGCGGGCGCTCGACACCCTCGCGGCCCGAGCCGCGCGCCTGGGGGAGCACGCATCCCCGGCATCCGTCCCAGACGGCGGCAGCTGAGTCGCTCCAACCAGGCCATTCCAACCAGGCCATTCCGACCGAGCCACGCCATGACCCCGGGCCGAGACCGGCCCGCGGCTGACCAAAGAGAGAAACCACAGTGCGAGACAGGCTGAAACTCAGTGGGGTGCGCATGGCCGGCACGACGGACGCGCACCGCGAGGAGATCCTGGACCTGGCCATCGGTCCGGTGCCGGAATGGGGCGCCGGCTGCGCGCGGGACATGATCGCGACGCTGCGGTCCAACGCCGAGYCGTTTCCCTGCATCTTCGCGACGGCCGCGGCGAACCGGGGCGGGCTGCGGTTCGGCTTCGTCGACGACCTTGACGACGAGCGGACCTGGTCCGTTCTGCCGGACATCCTCGCCACCTATCTCTCGGTCTACCGGTCGCTCTCGAGGAACACCTCACTCGTCGTGCTCTTCGGGCCCGGCGGCGCGGCGGCGGGGGAGCGGGCCGACGGCGTCCTCGGGTACGAACGGCGGTTCTGGTCGCTGCTGCGGTACCTGAACGACAGCGACGGCGAGCCCTGGCCGTCGGACATCCCCACCGACACCGACACCCCGGGCTGGGAGTTCAGCTTCCGCGGCACCCCGATCTTCGTCGTCTGCAACACGCCGGCCCACGAGCGGCTGCGCAGCCGCAGCAGCCCGGTCTTCACCATCACGTTCCAGCCGCGCTGGGTCTTCGAGGGACTGGAGCCGCACACCCCGCGAGGCGCCGCCGCCCGCAGGACCATCCGCGAGCGCCTGCGCCGGATCGACACGGTGGACTCGACCCCGCTGCTGGGCTCCTACGGCGATCCGAACAACCGGGAATGGAAGCAGTACTTCCTGCGCGACGACGCCTCGGTTCCGGCCAGGTGCCCGTTCCGCGCCGGTTCCGGCCGGGCCGAGACGGCGGGAACGACGCCCGGGACGACGACGCCCGGGACGACGACGCCCGGGACGACGACGCCCGGGACAACGACGCCCGGGACGGCGACACCCGGGACGACGAATGCACCCGACGTGGCGGGCGAGCCGGAGCCCCGCCTGTTCAAGGTGGTCGTCAACCAGGAGCAGCAGTACTCGGTATGGCCGCTGGGGCGTCGTAACGCGCTCGGCTGGTTCGACACCCTCGTCACAGGGAGCCGGCGCGAGTGCCTGGACAGCATCGAGCTCACCTGGGGCGACCCGCGCCCACGCAGCCTCCGGCGGCGGATGCCCGGCGTGCCCGGGGCCGACGGCACGGCGGCGGGCGCCGCGACGCGTAACGGCCGGCCCGGCGGGCTTCCCACGCCGGGCTCGGCGTGGGACCGCGAGCCGGTCTCCGCGAGTTCCGCCTGACCGCGACGGAACGGGTTCACACACCCGGCGAGGCGGCGTAGGGCGCCCACCCATGGTCGCTCACCGCCTCCGTTCAGCGCCTTTTCGTTCATCGTGGAACTGAAGGGAACACTGCCGATGGTCGCGAGCCGGCCCTCCATCCCCTCCGCGCACCCGTCCCGTGACGACGCCGCGGCCGGGTACGAGCTCACGTCCCCGGAGACGACCGGGTCCGGGGCCGCCCCCGGGGCAGAGGACACCACCACCGGCGCGACCGCTGGCGCTGGCCTCGACGACGCGCCGGGTGCCCCGCCCCCGAACACCGAGACCCAGGACCCGAACACCGAGACCCAGGACCCGAACACCGAGACCCAGGACCCGAACACCGAGACCCAGGACCCGAACACCGAGACCCAGGACCCGAACACCGAGACCCAGGACCCGAACACCGAGATCCGGGTCCTGGACGCCGACTACGACCCGGTGCCGGTCGGCGGTGTCGGCGAGGTGTTCATCAGCGGGCTGCCGCTCGGCTGGGCCTTCCGCGACGACCCGCGCCGGACGGCGGACCGCTTCGTGCCCGACCCGTTCAGCCCGATACCCGGCAGCCGGATGTACGCCACCGGGGACGTGGCCCGGCTGCGCGCCGACGGGGAGGTCGAGTTCCTCGGCTCGGCCGATGACCAGGACTGGCAGCACACCATCCACCAGCCCCGCCGGGAGAGGAAGCCGATGACTCCGGACCAGACCACCCTGTCCGAGCTCACCAGCCCGGACAGCCCCCTCGACACAGCCCCGCCGGCCCCGTCAGCGGCCGAGGCCGCGACCGGACAGGCCCAGCCGGGCGAGACCGCGGCGCGCCCCGGCGCGTCCGGATCCGCCGATCCGGCGGGGTTCGACGACTTGGCCCGCCGCGTGGAGGCCGCCCAGGACGGACCCGGCGCGCACGCGCTGGTGCGCTCGTTCGCGTCGAACCCGGCCTTCCGCCCCGCCGAGTGGGAGGAGCTGACCACCGAGGGCGACCCGTACCGGCGTCCGGTCCGGCCCGCCGACCTGGCCTGGCTGAACTACGGCCGCCCGCTGCGGCCCGAGGGCGTCCTGAAGCTCTCGGGACTGCTCGGGCACCGGATGCTGCGCAACATCTACGACGCGGACCTGCTCTACCTGCCGCCGAGCCGCAACGGGGCGGCTGACCGTGACGCCGCGGACTTCTACGGCGAGGCGAACCGGCTGCGGGCCGCGCTCGCCCAGCCGATCCTCGAGAGGCACCTGTTCTCGTTCCTGGCGGACCAGCGCCCCGCCCCGCCAGGCGACCCGGTGGAACCCGGGGCCGATTCCGCGGCGGCGCCGGCCGGTGCCACCGGTGCTGCGGGGGCCGCGGGCGCGGTGGGCGCCGGTGCGGGTGGCCCGCTCCTGGGCGGACTCCGGCGCGAGCTGCACGGCCACTGGGAGGAGCGCCGGGACCGTCCGGGCGACGCGTTCGCGGTGCTGCGCGGCACCCGCGACCGGCGGGAGGCGACGACCTTCGCGCTGCTGCAGCTCTCGGCCTACCTGCCGGCGGCGCGCGCGGCGATCGCCCGGGCGTCACTCGGTGAGTACGACCTCGCGCAGCCCGCCGCCCGGGCGCGGCTCCTCGGCGACTACCAGCGCTGGGTGGCCAGCTCGGCGGACTGGACGGCGCTGCTCGCCGCGGCCCAGCTCACCTCGGGGGCCGGGGCGTACTGGCAGCTCTACCTGAACACCTCGCTGGCCCGCGGCAACCATCTCCACCAGCTGTCCCGCTCGCCGCGCCGGCACGCGGAACTGCTCGGCGCGTTCGTGCACCAGCGCCTCGACGACGCGGCCGTCGCCGTCGCCTGGGCGGACGCGGTAGAGGACGGCCTCGGCGAGCGGCCGGCCCTCTTCGCGTCCGTTCCGGCGGTGACCCCGGCCGTGTTGGACGACCTGCTCGACACGCTCCTGGCCCCGCTGCTCGCGCTGTACGGCGACGCGGCGCTGACCGCCTTCCGCGACGGCTTCGCGGACGCGGCCCACCTCGCCTGCCTGTGGGACCGGGACCTGGCCACGCAGCTGGCATGGGCGGACTCGATCGACGAGTACAAGGCGAAGGCCGAGGCCATCGACGCCTACCTCAAGGCCGAGCGGATCGCGGTCGACCTGGACACGTTCGTCGAGTCCTGCGACGAGACGTCGACGACGCACGTCCACGACGAGCACCGGCTGGTCATGATCGAGTCCGGCGACATGCACTTCTGGAACAACGTCACCCACAAGATCGCGCTGAGTGACGGCGACAAGATCCTGATCCCGAAGTCACGGCTGCACGGGTCCACCGTGCTGTCGGGATCGTGCACCTACCACCAGCCGATCATCCCGGACGACATGTACCTGAGGTTCTGAGCCGGCCGACGTGATCAGGTCACCCGTGCCTCAGCGGTCGGGTGACCTCGGCCGCGGCGGTCCTCGTGGCTGGCGAGGGTGCCAGGTTGGTTAGGTAAGGTTTACCCTTGTGTAGGTTAGGTTTACCTGCTAGCCTGCCGTTCGCGCCGGGATCGCTTTGGCCTCCGCCGCCCTCAGGAACTGGCCGCCCACGTGCCGGGGCGGGCTGGATCCTGCCCGCTGACCGAGGGGAACGATGGTGAGTTCGCGCTCTGGCGATGGTCCGCTGCCGGCCCGGCCGGCCGGCGGACCGGCGACGCTGGAGAACTTCAACGACTTCAGCGTGCCCACGGCGATCACGACCGTCGTCGATCTGTTCACGGCCCAGGTGCGGCGCACGCCGGACGCGCCCGCTGTCGTCGCTCCCGGGGCTCGGCTGACCTACGGGGAGTTCGGGGCGCGGGTCTTCCAGCTCGCGCGGGTGCTGCGCGCCCGGGGCCTGGGCCCGGAGGACATCGTCGGCATCCGGCTGGTCCGGTCCGCGGAGATGATCGTCGCGCTGCTCGCGGTCATGGCCGCCGGCGGCGCGTTCGTCCCGGTCGAGCCGGGGTGGCCCGACCAGCGGCGCCGGCGGGTGCTGGCCGACGCGCGGGCCCGGTTCGTCGTGACCGACGCGGACGCGCAGGCCACGCCCGGCGGGCTGGTGGGCGAGGGGCTGGTGGACGGTGTGCCCGCCATCCCGGTGGATCTGGGCGCCTGGTCCTGGGGGGCGGAGTCGGCCGAGCCGCTGGACCTGCAGATCCCGCCGGCGGGGCTGGCGTACGTGATCTTCACCTCGGGATCGACCGGCGCCCCCAAGGGGGCGATGATCCGGCATGACGCGATCGCCGAGCGGCTGCGGTGGCAGGTCACGGACCTGTTCGGTTTCGGCCCCGACGACGCGTCCCTGTTCAAGGCGCCGCTGTCGTTCGACATCTCGATCAACGAGATCCTGCTGCCGCTGGTCTGCGGCGGCCGGCTGGTCGTCGCGGAGCCGGAGGGTGAGCTCGACCCGGGATATCTGGTCGACCTGATCGAGGACGAGCGGGTCACCTTCGTCTACCTGGTGTCCTCGATGCTGGACATCCTGCTGGAGGCGGCCGAGGGCACGGACGCGCTCGCCTCGCTGCGGCATGTGTGGTGCGGCGGAGAGGTGCTGACGCCCGCGCTGTTCGCCCGGTACCGTGCGCAGCTCGGCACGGCCATGTACCACGGCTACGGGCCGGCCGAGACGACGATCGGCGTCTCCCACGTGATCTACAAGGACAGCGCCGAGYGCCTCGCCGCCTCGATCGGCCGGCCCAACCCGCACACGCAGCTGCACGTCGTCGACGACACGCTGGCCCCGGTGCCGGACGGCGAGGTCGGTGAGCTGTATGTGGCCGGATTCCTGCTTGGCCGCGGCTATGTGAACAACGGGCCGCTGACCGCCGCGCGCTTCGTCGCGGACCCCTTCGCCGGTGGCGGCGCGCGGATGTACCGGACCGGGGACCTCGCCCGGTGGAACGACGCCGGCTGGCTGGAGTTCGTGGGCCGCGCCGACAACCAGGTGAAGATCCGCGGGATGCGGCTGGAGCTGGAGGAGGTGGAGGCGGCGCTGGCCACGCACCCCCGGGTGCGGCGGGCGGCGGTCGTGGTGTCCCGCGACGCCGCCTCGCCCCGGCTGCTCGCCTTCGTCGTCCCCGATGCCGACGCGACCACCGCCGACCCGATTTCCGCCGACCCGGCCACCGCCGACGCGGCCACCGCCGACGCGGCCACCACCGACCCGACCGCCGCCGGCCGCGCTGGCGGCCGTCCGAGGCCTGGGGCGGCGGCGGCCGGGTCGTTCGCCGGCGAGGTGCTGGCCTGGTGTGCCGACCTGCTTCCCCGGTACATGGTGCCGAGCGCCGTGACGGTGCTCGACACGCTCCCGGTCACCGCCGGCGGAAAGGTGGACCGCCGGGCGCTGGCCGAGCCCGCCGCGGCGGCTGGCTGACCGTGCCGTGCCGCGGCGCGACGGCCAGCGCTGACGGCGTCTCGGGCCGACGAGCCACGCAGTCCCACCCACGACCGCGAGCCATCCAGGCGCGCGGCCTGATCACGGAAACGAGAACGAGTGCGAAACCGACTGAAACTCATCCCGGCACTCGTCCTGGCCGCCGTCGCGCTCGCCCTCGCGGCCGGCTGCGGCGGCAGCGACGGGGGCGACGACACGCCGGCGCCGGCGAGCGCGGCGGCGGGCAGCTTCCCGGTCACGTTGAAGGACAAGTTCGGCACCACGGTGGTCCCGGCGCAGCCGAAGCGTGTGATGGCGCTCAGCTACGAGGAGGACACCCTCGCGACGCTCGGGATCACGCCGATCGCCTACGCGAAGAACGAGTACAAGCCCGACGGCGTCTTCCCGTGGCTGACCGGGAAGGTGGACCTGTCGAAGAGCACCGCGCTCGACACCGCCGGTGACCTGAACCTCGAGCAGATCGCCTCGCTGAAGCCCGACCTGATCCTGGCCACGAACTTCTACGGCCTGGCGGACTACTACGACCGGCTCTCCAAGATCGCGCCGACCGTCGGCTTCACCGAGGACGCCGGCATCGCGACCTGGCAGGAGAACAGCACCATCATCGGCAGGGCCGTGGGCCGCGAGGCCGACACCGCCAAGGCGATCGCGGCCACCGACAAGGTCATCAAGGACACCGCGGCGGGTCTGCCCGGCCTGGCCGGCAAGACGTTCAGCTACTCCTTCTACTTCGAGCCGGGTGGCCTGGCGGTCATCGACGACCCGGCGACGGTGTCGGTGCAGCTCTACTCCGAGCTCGGCATGAAGCTCGCGCCGGGCGTCACGGAGAACGTGGTCGACCGGTCGCTGAGCATGGAGAAGCTCAGCGCGCTGGACGCCGACTTCCTGCTGATCGGATACGCCACGCCGGATCTGAAGACCGAGATGAACGGCAACAAGCTGTTCACCGAGATCCCGGCGGTCAAGGCGGGACGAGCACTGGAGGTCGACGCCTTCACGGCGGGCGCGGTGAACAACCCGACGATCCTCAACATCCCGTGGCAGCTCGAGCAGCTCAAGCCGACCCTGGCCAAGGCCGTCGGCGCCAGCTGATCCCCGCGGCGCGGAGCTCGCGCGGCAAAAGCCACGCGAGCTCCGCGTCTGCCGGTGACGACGCGTACGTCGACCCTGGCCGCCGACCCTGTGTCAGGAGTCAGGAGCCAGGAGCGCCCGCGAGGACGCAGGGGACCGCCCCTGCTGGTCCGGGGCAAATTCCGTGGTGGTTGTGGTGCCGCGTCGGTGAGGATGGGTCGCATGCCGCGACCAAACGACCTGGGGCAGCCGGTGGGAGATCCAGTCAGCTGGTCGGGAGCGCGGCCGCCACAGCCGCGGGAGTTCACCGGGCGCTGGGTACGGCTGTGCCCGCTGTCCGCCGAGGAGCACGCACGGCAGGTGGTCGAGCGGCTGAGCCCGCATCCCCAGCTGTGGACCTACCAGGGCGATGACGCGCCCGCCGACGCGCGGGAGGCGGCGCGGGGGATCACTGCCATGACCCGGCGGGCGGGCACGTGCGCGTTCGCGATCGTGGATCTGTCCACCGGGGTGTTGCAGGGGCGGGTGGCGCTGTTGCGTGCTCAGCCGGACGTCGGGTCGATCGAGGTCGRCTCGATCATCTACGCGCCGTCGCTGCAGCGGACCCGAGCCGCGACCGAGGTGCAGTACCTGCTCATGAGGTACGCCTTCGACGACCTCGGCTACCGCAGGTACGAGTGGAAGTGCGACAGCCTCAACCAGCCCTCCCGCGTGGCCGCCGCCCGGCTGGGCTTCGTGGAGGAGGGCACCTGGCGCAACGCCCTGGTCGTCAAGGGGCGCAACCGGGACACCACCTGGTTCTCGATCGCCGACCACGAGTGGCCTCTTGTCCGTACGGCGCTCGAAGCCTGGCTCGCGGACGACAACTTCGACGGGGCCGGCCATCAGCTACGGTCGCTCGCCGACCTGCGAGCAGGCCTCGGCGACGGCCTGGCATAGACAGGCCTACCCAGCGGGAGATCTCTCGCGGCTGGCGCGGAGCGGTGGCATGACCGCCTTGCGCGACAGCCGGAGTCGGCCGCGTTTCCGTCACGAGCGGTAGGTGCCGACCGGGCGGTTTGTCCCTCAGTGCGTCTGGACATCGTGGTCACGTTAGGTAATTTGGTATGTCCGGCGTGTAGCGGGTAGTCCTCTAGGTTGTGGAGAGTCACCGGCTGTGCGTGGTGAGGGCCCGGAGGAGGACGCCGTGGTCGAGCGGAGCGATTGTCATGGTGCTGGCCAGTCCTTCGGCGTCGGCCCGGACCCGCCCGGCGAGACCACCCGCCGGATCCTGTCGGTGGCACGGCAACACCTGGACATGGAGCTTTCCTGCCTTTCGCGCTCCGCCGGTGAAGCCCTCATGGTCGAGGTCACCGAGGGCGACTCGAGGTCGTTCGGTCTCGTTCCGGGGATAGTGGTCGACGATCCCGAGTCGATGTGCGGAAAGCTGCGGGACGGCCGGCTGCCGCCGGTCATGTCGGACGTGCGCTCGGACCGGCGGACGGCGGGCGATCCGGCCGCCGGTGAACAGGGGACCGAACCGGGGATAGGAGCCATCGTCACGGCGCCCGTCCGCCGCGCGGACGGCCAGATCTACGGACTTCTCACCTGCCTGAGCCATGACGCGGATCATCGGCTGGGGGAGAAGGACGGATCCTTCCTGTCCCAGTTGGCCAGCGCGCTGTCGTACTCCGTCACCGAACCGGGTGCCACCCGGCAGGGGCATGACCGGCGGCACTGCCGGATCCGCGGGCTGGTCGACGGCGGCGGCCCGAGGATGGTCTTCCAGCCCGTGTTCAACCTGGCGACGATGCGCCTGGTGGGCGCGGAGGCGCTGGCCCGGTTCCCGCCCGGCTTCGGCTCACCGGAGCGGTGGTTCGCGGATGCCGTCTCGGTCGGGCTCGGCACCGAGCTGGAGCTCGCCGCGATCAGCGCCGCGCTTCGGGTGCTTCCGCGCATTCCGGACGGGCTGACGGTCGCGGTCAACGCGTCGCCCGCGACCGTCGCGTCCGGCCGGTTGGCGACGCTGCTCGCGGACAAGCCCGCGGGTCGGATCATCGTGGAGATCACCGAGCACGAGCGCGTCGAGGACTACCCGGCGACCCGCGCCGCCCTGGACCATCTGCGCGCCCAGGGGGTGCGCACCGCGGTCGACGACGTCGGCGTCGGATACGCGGGACTGCACCACCTCGTGGAACTGCTGCCTGACGTGATCAAGATGGACCGGCGGCTGACCCACCGGATCGACGCCGACAGGAACCTGCACGCCCTGGCCGTGGCCCTCACCCGGTTCGCCGGCGACATCGGCGCCTGTGTCCTCGCGGAGGGGGTGGAGACGGCGGCCGAGCTGAGGTGCCTCATCTCGGCGGGTGTTCACCAGGCCCAGGGCTACTACCTCGGCGCGCCAGGGCCGCTGCCCTCGCCCGTGCCGTCACCCGCGCCCCCGCCCGCGCCCGCGGCGATGTCATAGACGCCCTGGCGCGCGAACCGCGCCATCGGCCACCACCGCCACCGCCGGCGGTGGCGTCGGCGCCGGTGGTGGCCAAGGGCAGTGCTCCAGCCGCCCGGGCGGCCGTCAGCGCCTCGGCCAGGGCGGCGAACTCGGTCCGGACGGGGGCGAAGGCGGGCAGCGCGGACGTCGGATCCCCACCGGCCACCGGAAGGCCGGTCGTCGCGTCCGCGCATGCCCGGAACGCGGCGCGGGCGGCGGTCGGCCCGGCGGGCAGCGGCCCGTGGAGACCGGCCGGATCGGCCAACACCAGATAGCCGAGCCGGCGGGCGGCGACCACGGCGGGCCAGAGCAGGTCGGCCGTCCGCGGTCCACGTATCCGCTCGTCCTCGGCGTCGACATGCAGGGAGGTCATCCGCGCGAGGGCCATCTCGAGCCGGTCGCGGGCGTCGGCGACGTCCGCCGCGCGACCGGCGTCGCCCAGGCTTCCGCCGTCCGCCGTGAGCCGAAGGACGAGCAGCTCGCCGGTCGCGTCGAGGGAGTCCGCCAGTGCCCGGGGCAGCCTGCGCTCGGCGGCGTGCGGCCAGAGCAGCAGGACGACGGCAAGGCCGACGGCGCAGCCCAGCAGCGTGTCCAGCAGCCGTGGCGTGACCAGCTCGGYCGGGGGCGTGCCCGGTCTGGCGAACTCCACGAGGATCAGGGCCAGTGGTGTGACGAACACCGTGGCCAGTGCGTAGTTCGCCGCCATGAGGACCTGGGCGGCCCCTTCCAGCACGGCGATCATGACGATGAGCCACCAGGCGGGCAGCTGAACGCTGAGGATGCCCAGCGCGACCACCACTCCGATGGCGGTCCCCGCCGCCCGCTGCAGTGACCGCCGGCCGGCGGCGCGGACGGTCGTCCCCTGCACCACGGTGGCCGCGGCGGCCGGGGCCCAGTAGGGATGGTCCACCCCGGCGGCGATCGCCAGCGCCGCCGCGGCCAGCCCGGCCAGCCCGGCCCGGGCCGCCAGTGGCCAGGCCAGCGCCTCCCGGTCCAGCCGCCGGCGCCGCTCGGCCCGGGCGGCGGGCAGAAGTGGAGCCGGCGGTCGGACGGACGGCCGGTCGGGCGTGGGGTGAGCCAGCTCGGCGACGGCCGCGCAGAGGCCGCCCCGCGCCATCGAGGCCGCCGCCCCCACGCGTGGCGGGTCGGCACGGTCCCGCTCCAGGTCGACCAGGCCGGCGCTGGGGGCACCGGTGCCACCAGCGCCGGCCTGGATTCCGGCGGCCAGTTCACGCAGGGCCGCGGGCAGGACGGGCGCGACGGGTTCCCGGGTCACGGTCGCGTAGGACACGGCCGAGTCGAACACGTGCTGCGCCCCGTATGCCACCGCCGCCAGCGTTCGCCTGCTCCTGTCCTGCCCGGAGCTCTCCCTGAGCACCGTCCGCAGGAGGCGAACGGCCTGCGCGGCGTTGTGCCGCGCGGAGTCGTAGTCCGGCGTGCCGATCGCCTCCAGCATGGCGGCGAGGCCCGTCAGGGCCGCCGCGGCCGCCCGCCGCGCCGGCCCGTGCCGGTCAGGGAACGACGCGGATATCGTCAGCAACCAGGCGAAACCGGCACCGGCCAGCGTGAGCGCGACGCGTTCTCCGAGCTGCTCGACGTCCTGCGGAAGCTGCGTCGCCACGGCGCAGCTGATGACGAACGGGTACGCCCCGGGAGCGGGCACGTCGAACGCCCGCACGAGCAGCGTCGCCAGCGCCGCCAGTCCGGAGATCCCCACCGCGATCGTCCAGCTGGCTCCCGCCGCCGTCACCCCGATCGCGGCGGACAGGGCGAGGCCGGCTCCGATCACCGGTAGTGCCCGTGCCCGGAACGCCAGGGTCGCGTCCGGAAAGTAGGCGGCGGCGAAGGCACCGAACGTCGCCAGAAGTCCGGCCTGCGGCTTTCCGGCGAGTTGGCCGACGGTCAACGGCACGGCGAACGCGACCGCGCAGACCACCGCCAGCCGCAGCCGCCCGCGGGGGCGGGCCACGCCGAACACCGCGCCGATCCGGCTCGGGCCGACGGGCGCGGGAACCGGAGGACGGGTCGGGCCGCTCGTCATGCGACGGCGGCGGGGCTCGGCACCACACCGCAAGCATTCCCCGGCCCGGCCGATCGACCACCGTGGCTGGCGGGTCAGCGGGTCAAGGCGGTGTGGGACGGCCGTCGCGCGGCTGGGTCGGCATCGCCTCGACCTCGGCTGATCCCATCAGCCGCAGCTTGCGTTGCGCGCGCTCGTAGAAGGTCGTCCGGCCGAGGCGGACGACGTGGGCCGCGCCGGGCCGTGCGCGCAGGATGACGCAGGCGCCCGGCTCGACATAGCCGGACACGCGGCCGTCGACCTCGACCGCGAGCCGACCGCTCGCCGGCAGCACGTCCAGAGCGAGCGCGTCGTTCACCGACAGCACGAGCCCGCGGTTGAACGCCGAGTGCGGAGCCGCCGGGGTGACGAGAAGCGCCTCGACCGACGGACTGACGATCGGCCCCCCGGCGGAGAAGCTGTAAGCGGTCGATCCGGTCGGTGTGGCGACGACCACCGCATCGACGGCATAACTGACGAAGGGCCGGTCGCCGACCCGCAGGCAGACCGCGGCGCTGCCGTGACCGGGCACCCGCACCACCGCGACGTCGTTGAACGCGCTGACCGTCTCGCCGTGCACCTCGGCGTCGACCGCGAGCCGCGGCTCGACCGTGTACAGATGCTGGTCGATCGCGGACAGGGCGTCGGGCACGTCGGGTACGTCGACCTCGGCCAGGAAGCCCAGCCTGCCGAGGTTGACGCCGAGGACGGGCGCGTGCCCACCGTCGGCCAGCCGCATCGCCCGCAGCATCGTGCCATCGCCGCCGAGACTGACGATCAGGTCGCTACGACGGCCCAGCTCCGCCGCCGGCACCGGAAGGGCGTCGCATCCCAACCGCCGGATCTCCTCGTCGACACCGAGCACCTGGGCACCGCGGCCGGCGGCCCAGTCCACGATGGCGGTCACCGCCTCAGCCGAGTCGCGACGAGGGTGCAGCACGATCCCCACCGTCCGCATCAGACCGCTCCGCTCCCTTCCACCACCGATCCCACGGCCGCGCGGCCACTGCCGCGTACAGCCCGGCCCCGCGCAGCCGCGGCCCCGCCTCATTCTGCTGACGATCGCCGCGGGCCGCCCAGCGGCCTTCCGGAGGACGCCGTGTCCGGATCACGGACGCCCTTTGAGAGAGTGGGGGAGTGTCGGACGAGGCGACGCGGCGAGCGGTGGAGGCCGCGCTGGAGCCTCTCCTCGGCGTGGTCGACGTGACGGTCGGCGAGCGGCTGCCTGGCAGCGACCGGAACCGGGTGCTGCGTGTGGTGGCTCAGGGGCGCGACGGCCGGCCCCACCGGCTGGTGGTGAAGACGGCGGTGGACGCGGGCGACGGCGCGGCCCGCGCGGAAGCGGCGTTGCGGCTGCTCACGGCCCGCGCGGTCCCGGGGGCTGTGCGGCTGGTGGCCGCCGGATCCGATCCGGTACTGCTTGTCCTCGACGACCTCGGCCCGGGGCCGACCCTGGCCGACCGGCTTCTCGGCGCGGCGCCGCGCGCCGCCGAGACGTCCCTGCTCGCCTGGGCCGGGGCGCTCGGCTCGTTCCACGCCGGCACCACCGGGCTCCGTGACGCCTTCGCCGAACACCTCGCGGCGCTGTCGCCGCTGGGAGCGCCGAGCCTGGACACATCCGCGGAGACGGTCGGCCAGACGGCGGCCGTGCTGCGTCGCGTGCTGCCCCGGCTCGACGTCGACGCGAACCCGGCCGCCTGGGACGAGCTGGGCGCGATCGCCGCCGACCTCGACGTCTCACGTCCCGGCCGGCCCGGCGCGATGACCCCCGGCGACATCTGCCCCGACAACGCCATCGACACCGCCGACGGCCCGGTGCTGATCGATTTCGAGGGTGCCGAGTACCGCCACGTCGCCTGGGACGCCGCCTACCTGAGGGTGCCCTGGCCGTCGTGCTGGTGCGGCTGGCTGCTGCCCGCCCCACTCGCCGCCGCGGCTCTGGAGCGCTGGCGCGCGGCTGTCGCGCCCACCCTGCCTGTCGTGCGGACGGCCCCCTTCGACATCGACCTCGCCAGGGCCGCGGTCGCGTGGGTGTTCATCTCCGCGGGCTGGTTCCTCGAGGAAGCCCTCGACGGTGACCGGCGCCCGGCCGACCCCGCCCGCCACGCCATCGTCCCGACCCGCCGGGCCCTGCTGCAGCACCGCCTGCGGTGGGCCGCCGAGCAGACGGACGCCCCGCTGCCCGCCCTGCGCCATCTCGCCGCCGTGCTCCACGCCGCGACCCTGCGCCAGTGGGGCCCTGTGCCACTGCCGCTCGCCCCCGCCTTCCGCTGAACCCGTGGGCCGTTCATGATCTGGTGGAATCGTCGGCGCGACAGCTCCCAAAATCCCACCAGATCATGAAGTGCGGTGCCGACGTATCTATCCGGTCGGCACCTGAGTGGGCTCGACCACGG
The DNA here is from genome assembly GCF_001983105.1 of Pseudofrankia asymbiotica. Taxonomy (GTDB): domain Bacteria; phylum Actinomycetota; class Actinomycetes; order Frankiales; family Frankiaceae; genus Pseudofrankia; species Pseudofrankia asymbiotica. The sequence continues at coordinate 56,171 of NZ_MOMC01000009.1, forward strand.
TCTCGACGAGTCCGGTGGAGACGTCGTAGACGAGGCCTGACACCAGGTAGCCGCTGCTCCGGATCTCCTGCCTGATCACGTCGACGTCGACGCGGATCGAGCCGAACGGGTCGCTGACGGACTTGGYGCCGAGCTCGCCGAGCGGGATCTCGAAGTAGCCGGCCAGCAGGTCGGGGAAAGATGCCAGGTCCGTCATTCCGCAGTCGGTGTGATGCAGGATGACCAGGTTCCAGTCGCCAGGGCGGCGGCTTTCCGCATTGGCCTGACCGACCTTCCCCAGCATGGCCATCGTGCGAAGTGTCGAGGGCGTGATCCGCCCGCCGACGTTGCGGATCACGGCGGCCTCGCCCTGCTTGAGGCCCAGCACCTGGGTCGGGTCGACGCGCGGGTCAACGCAACCGATGACCATCATGTTGCCGCTGGGGTTGATGGTCAGATCCGCCGCGAACCGGCTGGCGGCGAAGTCCGCGTTGCGTCTGATCAGATCAGCGGTGTCGGTCACGACGTGCCCCTCACAGGTGTGTTGTGACGCTCGACGTTCCCCCGAGACTTCCTCGTCCGCCGCGGCGGCGCTACCGGGACCGGGACCGGTCACCGCACGCCACTCAGGCATCGGCAATGCCGGCCGCCGGTCCCGTGGCCGGCGGATCCGGCGAAACCGGCGGAGCCGGGACCGGGACCGGCGGTCTGATCAGTGGGTGGGCGGAGCGAACTCGGGTTGGTCGAGCACCCGCAGCCAGCTGCCGTCAGGCTGGCGCCGGACGACCTGTGCTCGGGCGCCGGCTCCGTCCCTGGGCGGCGTCGAGGTGAGGGCGATGTCGCCGCTGACCAGGGTCGGCAGCGGCTCCTCCGGCTCGAACCGAGGACGGCCGGCCAGCACCCGCTCCCACAGGGCCCGGATCGACTCCCGGCCGACCGTCTGGCTGCCCGGCGGGTAGGCCAGCACCGCGTTCTCCTCATAGAGCTCGGCGACCCCGGACGCGTCACCGGCGTTGGACCGCTCGACGAACAGCCGGGTGATGTCCTCGGGTCGCATGGCCTTCTCGTGGGACATGTGCCGCTCCCTCCGTGGGTCCGATTGACGTATCCCTCAGCCTGGCCATCCGGCATCTAGAAGTCCAACAGATGCTTCTAATAGAAGCTAGAATCTGAGGTTATGGATCTGCGGCAGCTCGAGTACTTCGTCGCGGTCGCGGAGGAGCGGAACTTCACCCGCGCTGCCGAGCGGGTGCGAATCAGCCAGTCCGGCGTCAGCGCCCAGATCCGTCAGCTGGAGCGCGAGCTCGGCGCCGAGCTCTTCGACCGCTCGGCGCGGGCCGCGACCCTCACCGTCGCGGGTAAGGCGGCGCTCGAGCACGCGCGCGCAGCGCTCGCCGCCGCGGCGGCGGTCGGCCAGGCGGTGGACGAGGTGACCGACCTGATCCGTGGGCGGCTCACCGTCGGCATGGTCTCCGGCTGCACGCTGGAGCCACTGTTCGACGCCCTCGCCGCCTTCCACCGGGCGCATCCCGGCGTGGAGCTCACGCTGCTGGAGGACGGATCGGCGCGGCTCATCGAGCGGGTCCGCGCCGGCACGCTCGACCTCGCCGTCGTCGGCACGGCCGGCGCGACGCCTCCGGAGCTGGAGGCGCTCACCATCGCCCGGGATCACCTCGTCGCCGTCGTCCCCGCCGTCCACCCACTGGCCCGGCGCGCGCAGGGCCCGCGGGTCGCTCTGCGCGAGCTGTGCTCGTACCCCGTCATGTGCATGCCACCCGGCACGGGCCTGCGCGCGGCGTTCGACCAGGCCTGCGCCGCGCGGCAGATCGAGCCCCGGGTCATGCTGCAGGCAAGCGCCCCGGACGCCATCGCCGGCCTGGCCGCCCGCGGGCTCGCCGTCGGGATCCTCAGCGACTCGATGGCGACGTCCTACCAGGGTCGGCTCACCGCGCTGACCATCGCCGACGCGCGAACGCCCGCCCTGCTGTCCATGGTCTGGCGCCCGGCCCACAGCCCCGCCGCGCGCAGGCTCGTCGAGCACAGCCGGCAGGCCTTCGCCGAAGGGGCCTCAGGAGCGACCTGACGACGGATCACCAGGTCAGCCAGCGGCCGGACGGCGGCGGAAGGCCGCACGCGAGGCGCGGATTCTCCTACGATGCGACTGCGCGTCGCCGCCGGCGACCGGCTGGCGGGCGGCGGTGCCGCGGTATTCGCCGCGGGCGGTGGTACGTCGTCCCAGCAGCGTTTCCCGCGGATGAGGAACTGCCATGATGATCGACCTGGACCCGGTTCTCGACACGTTGGCGCTCGAACGGGTCGCCGACGACCGCTATCGCGCGGGGAACCTTCCGTTCAGCACGGGCGTGGTCTTCGGCGGGCAGATCCTGGCGCAGGCCATCGTCGCCGCGCTGGTCGGGCAGGACGGGAAGTCGGTCAAGACCATCCACACCGTCTTCGCCCGCGGCGGGGTCCCGGACAAGCCCATGGAGATAGACGTCGACCGGATGCACGGCGGACGGACGTTCTCCAGCAGCACCGTGACCTTCAGCCAGGACGGGAAGGTGCGCAGCCGGTCGATGGTCCTGCTGTCCGCCGAGGAGCCCGACCTCATCCGGCACGCCGACACGCCGACGCCCGCGCTGTCACCCGCGCCCATCGACAAGGCGGTCCGCCGGCTGCAGTCCGTGATCGTCGGCGACGTGGACCTCAACACCCCCGACCTGGTGGGCCCCCCTGACCTGGACGTGTGGTCGCGCTGGGCCGACGCGCCCGGCGACCCCGCAACGAGTCAGGCGCTGATCGCGTTCGCGAGCGAGAGCTTTCTGATCGGGACGGCGATGCGCCCGCACGAGGGCGTCGGCCAGTCACTGGGCCATGTGACGTTGTCGACCGGCGTCATCAGCCACACCGTCACGTTTCACCAGCCGTGCGACGCCGGGAGCTGGTTGCTGTCGCGGCTGCACAGCTCGTACGCGGGTGGCGGGCGCGCCTACGGACATGGCGACGTCTTCACCGAGGACGGCCGCCTGATCGCTTCCCTGGTCCAGGACAGCATGATCCGTCCCATGGCGCCCGCCCCGGACGGCTCCCGGCCAAAGCTCTGACCGCCCCGCGGTGACGCGGCAGGTCAGGCCCCGAGAGTCGGTGCTCCGGCGTATCAGAATTTGAAGGTTGACGCCCCGCCGCCGCATTTTCATGATCTGGTGGGATTTTGGGAGCTGTCGCGCCGAGGATCCCACCAGATCATGAACGGCCCGCGCGTCTGGGATCGGGTTGCGGGAGTCGGCGCGGTGCGATCGTCCGGCCAGTCGTTCCGGATCAGGGCAGGCGGAACGCACTGGAGCGCCGCCTCGGGAACGAAGGAGGACGTGGCCGAAGCCGACCGCCAACCTCCAGATGCCGCCCGCGCCGACAGGAACGCCGTCAGGTGAGGCGGCGGCCGGAGTCGGCGTTGAAGACGTGCTCGACGGGGCCCGTCAGGGTGAGGGGGAGCGTCTCGCCGCGGGCCGGGTCGACGCGGCGGTCCACCCGGACGACGAAGGGCTTGTCGCGGGTGTCGTCGCCTGGCAGCGTGCCGTGCACGTAGGAGTCCGCGCCGAGGTGCTCGACCAGGGTGACCCGCAACGACAGCGAGCCCGGGCCGTCCTGCGTGTTCAGCGTGTCCGGCGTGGCGACGGCGAAGGACTCGGGGCGTAGCCCGACGGTGATCTCCTTCCCCTTCGTCATCCGCACCGCGGAACGCGCCGTCGGCGCCAGGGGGAGAAGCGCGCCGCCCAGACGGATGGAACCGTCGGTGCGGCCGACCCAGCGCAGGTTCATGGCCGGCGAGCCGATGAAGCCGGCGACGAAGACGTTGGCGGGCCGGTCGTAGATGGCGCGCGGGGTGTCGACCTGCTGCAGCTCGCCGTCGTTCAGCAGCGCGACCCGGTGGCCCATGGTCATGGCCTCGGTCTGGTCGTGGGTGACGTACACGGTCGTCGTCCCCAGCCGGGCCTGCAGGGCGGCGATGTTGGCGCGGGTCTCGACGCGCAGCTTCGCGTCCAGGTTGGACAGCGGCTCGTCCATGAGGAAGACCCGCGGCTCGCGGACGATCGCCCGGCCCATCGCGACCCGTTGCCGCTGGCCGCCCGAGAGGGCCTTGGGCCTGCGGTCGAGGTAGGGCACCAGGTCGAGAAGCCTCGCCGCCTCCAGGACCTTCGCCTTGCGTTCCTGCTTGCCGATCCCGCTCAGCTTCAGCGAGAACGCCATGTTGTCCGCGACCGAGAGATGCGGGTAGAGCGCGTAGTTCTGGAACACCATGGCGATGTCCCGTTCCCGGGGTGCCCACCTGGTCACGTCGTCGTCCCCGATGCGGATCTCGCCCTCGTCGACGTCCTCCAGGCCGGCGAGCATCCGCAGTGCGGTCGACTTGCCGGAGCCGGAGGGCCCGACCAGCACCATGAACTCGCCGTCCGCGATGTCGAGGTCCAGTGCCTTCAGCGCGGCGGCGGAACTGCCGGCGTACCGGCGGCTCGCGCCTATGTAGCGGACCTCGGCCATCAGCGTGACCCTCCCGAGTTTCCCGAGTTTCCCGAGCCCGTCGAGCCCGTCGAGCCCGTCGAGCCGGCCGTGCCCGCCGAGACGACGGACAGCAGGTCGAGCACCGTGGCCGTGATCTCATCGCGGGCCTTCGCCAGGTAGGTCCGCGGATCGACGAGCCTCGGGTCGCCGGCGAGCACCCGCCGGACGGCGCCCGTCATGGCGACGTTCAGCGCGGTGCCGATGTTCACCTTGCTGATGCCGGCGGCGACGGCGGCGCGCAGCGTCTCGGCCGGGACGCCGGACGACCCGTGCAGCACCAGTGGGACGGACAGCCGCGCGCGGAGCCGCTCGATCAGGGGAATGTCCAGGACCGCGGACCGCGAGGTCATGGCGTGCGAGCTTCCGACCGCGACGGCCAGGGCGTCCACGCCCGTCTCGTCGACGAACCGCCGCGCCTCGTCCGGGTCGGTGCGCACTCCCGGCTCGTGGGCGCCCCGAGGCGCGTCCGGCTTGCCGCCGACGTAGCCGAGCTCGGCCTCCACCCAGAGCCCCGCCGCCTGCGCGGCCGATCGGGCGCGGCTGGTGCGCTCGACGTTCTCCCGGTAGGGCAGCGGCCCGCCGTCGTACATCAGGGAGCTGAACCCGGCCTCGGCCGCCTCGGCGACGAGTCCGTCCTCGGTGACGTGGTCGAGGTGCAGGGCGATGGGAACGTCCGCGAGCCGGGCCACGGCGCCGGCCGCGGCGGCGATCGGGACCACCTTCCCGCCGTGGAACGACACCGCGTTCTGGCTGATCTGGAAGATCAGCGGAGTCTGGCTGATCTCGGCGGCGTGGGCGATGGCCTCGGCGTGCTCAAGCGTGATGACGTTGAAGGCCGCGACGCCTCCGCCGCGAGCAGCCGCCGCGGCGACCAGCTCGCCCGTGCTGACGAGGGTCATCGGGCGGCCCGCCCCAGCGGCTCGGCGGTCACGCCGACGGACTCCCGCTCGTAGTCGGCGGTGTCGAGCTCGCCGGCCGTGGGGGACAGCACGGCGGCCGCGGCGAGGGCGACGCAGTCCACCAGCAGCGGCCCGAGCGCCGTGCCGGCCCGCAACCCCCGGGCGAGCCCGGCCACGACCGCGTCGCCCGCGCCGGTCGGATTCCCCGCCAACCGGCGCCGGGGCCTCGCCCGCCACCCGCCCTCGCCCTCGCCCTCGACGGCGATCAGGCCGTCGGCGCCGAGCGAGGCCACGACCGTGACCGTCCACCGCTCGGCGACCGCGCGGGCCGCGATCACAGGATCCGCCGCCGTAGAGCCCGCCGCCGCCGTAGAGCCCGCCGCCACCGCCGAACCCGCCGCCGGATCCGCCGGGTCGGCCTCGCCGGCGCAGTCCCGCAGCTCGTCGGCGTTCGGCTTGACGATGGTCGGTCCCGCGGCGAGGGCGGCGACCAGCGCCGGCCCGCTGGCGTCGAGCACGACCGGTCGCCCGTCGGCGCGGGCGACGCGGACCAGCTGCGCGAGGCCGTCGACCGGCGCGTCGGCGGGCAGCGTGCCGCTGAGCACCACGACGTCGGCGCCCGGGATCAGCTCGGCCGCCCGGGCGAGGAACCGAGACCAGTCGTCCACCCGCGCCGGCTCGTTGAGCAGGGTGACGGTGCCGGTGGCCTCGTCGACGATGGCGACGGTCCGCCTGGTCGCGCTGGCGGTGGGCACCACCTCGTGGGGGACGCGCAGGCGGGTCAGGCCGGCCATCAGCTCGGCCCCGGTGTCGCCGCCGGCCGTGGTGAGCAGCCGGGTGTCCTCGCCGAGCAGGCGCAGGAGCCGGGCGACGTTCGTGGCCTTGCCCCCTGGCCGGCGCGCCGTCTCCTCGACCCGGTTCGTGGCGCCCACCGCCAGCCGCTCGACCCGGTAGGTGACGTCGATCGCCGGGCTCGCCGAGACGCAGAGGATCACGGCGCGGCACCGGCCGGGGACGCGGCACCCGCGGGGGAGGTGGGAGAGGCGGGGGAGAGGATGACGGAGCGGGTCAGGTGGCGCGGCCGGTCGGGGTCGAAGCCCTGGCGCCCCGCGAGCGCCACGCCCAGCCGCTGGACCCGGACGAGATCGGCGACCGGGTCGAGGTCGTCGTTGACGATCGTCGCGCCCGTGCCCACGACGTCGTCGACCAGGCCCGGCGCCGGCTCGCCGAAGATCCAGACGACCCGCCCGGGCTCGGCGATGGAGATCGGCCCGTGCCGGTACTCCAGCTGGGGGTAGCTCTCCGTCCAGACGCGCGCGGACTCGCGCATCTTCAGCGCCGCCTCGGCCGCGATGCCGGCGCCCCACCCGCTGCCGACGAACGTGAACTGGCTCGCCGCCTCGACCGCCGGGTCGAGGCCGTGCTCACCGCCGAGGATCCGGGCCGCCTGCACCGCCGCCGCCTCGACGGAGTCACCGAGCGACGCCCGCAGCAGCGTCAGCGCCGTGGTGGCGAAGACGGTCTGCACGACGGACGCCTCGCCAGCGAAGTCGAGCACGATCGCCGCCTCGGCCTCGGCCTCGACCGGCGAGCCCGCGACCGAGGTGATGGCGGTGACGGGCGCCGCGGTGGCGCCGACGGCCCGCAGCACCTCGGTCGTCACGCCGGACCGGCTGATGGCGACGACGCGGTCGTAGCCGCGGGCCGCGGGCCACTGGCCGGCGGCGAACGCGTCGGTCTCACCGGCCCCGGCCGCCTCCCGCAGCGCGGCGTAGGCGGCGGCCATGAACCAGGAGGTCCCGCACCCGAGGACGGCGACCCGCTCGCCGGGCCGGGGCAGGAGGTCCGCGACCTGGGGGAGAAGCTCGCACGCCTGGGCCCACGCCCGCGGCTGTCGGGCGATCTCGCGGCCGGCGTGTGACGTGGTCTCGGTCATGATGCCCTTCGGTCGTCGACCAGCAGGTCGAGGGTGGGTTGGGCCGCGGTGCCCCCCACGGCGCGGACCGAGCGGGAGCCGGCGACGACGCCGCGCCGCAGGCATTCGGGCAGCGGCAGCGACCGCAGCCAGGCGTCGAGGAACGCGGCGTTGAAGCTGTCGCCGGCGCCGGTGGCGTCCACCGGAACCGTCGGTACGGCGGGCACGCTGGCGAGCTCGCCGTCCTCGCCGACCGCGCGCGCACCCCGCTCGCCGTCCTTGACGACGACGAGCGGGCCGCGGCTGGCGAGGACGCGGCAGGCGGCGATGAGGTCCAGGTCGTCTCCGGCCTCTCCGGCCTCTCCGGCCTCTCCGGCCTCTCCGGTGACCCCGGCCGCCCCGGCGGCGCGCGCGAGCGCGAGCGCCTCGCGGCGGTTCGGCAGCAGCAGGTCGACATGCGCCAGTAGTGGTTCGACGCCGGCCCAGGCCCGGGCGGGATCGTCATTGGTGTCCAGGGACGTGGTCACGCCGGCAGCTCTGAGCTCGGGGAGCAGCTCGGCGAGCCCGGCGGCCAGCGCCGACTGGAGGAACAGCGAGCAGATGTGGACGTGCCGGAGGCCCGCGGGCTCCGTCTGCTCGCGACCGTCGACCTGCTCGCGACCGTCGACCTGCTCGACCTGCTCGACCTGCTCGGGCCGCTTGAGTCGTTCGGCGGCGGCGCGGACGTCGGCGGCGGTGAGCGTCGAGATGGTCCCCGTCAGCGTGAGGATGGCGCGGTCGGCTCCGGTCGACAGGACGACGGTCAGGCCGGTCGGCTGGTCCGGCCGGACGACGAGGGTGCTCGTGTCGACCCCGGCCGCCGCCAGCGCGCTCGTCATCGTCGCGCCGAGACTGTCCGCGCCGATCGCCGCGACGAGGGCGACGGGGCGCCCGAGCCTGGCGAAGCCGTGGGCCGTGATCCCGGCGGAGCCGCCCACGACCAGCGCGGCGGTGTCGAGCAGCTGCTCGGCCTGGCCGAACCGGGGCACGACGTCGCCGCCCAGGACCAGGTCGGGGTTGAGGTCGCCGACGACGAGCACCCGGCGGGAGCGCGCGCGGCGGGGCCGCGCGCGATCGGCGTCCGCGCGGTCGGCGCGCACCCCGTCCTCCGGCATGGCGCCAGTGTGTCGTAAGCCGTTCTTTGTGTCCACAAACGCTCAGAAAAGGTGATTGATCCTGTCCCTTTCGCGCGTCGCCGTGCGATGCTCGCCGCGTGACCACCGTCTGCTTCGTCGGCGCCGGCTCCGCCGAGTTCACCCGGCAGCTGCTGCGCGACCTGTTGACCTACGACGACCTCGGGCCGCTGACGCTCGTCATGCACGACGTCGACCCCCGCCGCCTCGAGCTCGCGGAGAACCTGGCGCGCGTCGCGGTCGAGCGCCACGCGCGCGAGGCCACCATCCGCGGGTCGCTCGACCGCGCGGCCGCGGTGAGCGGCGCCGACTTCGTCATCAACGCGGTCAACATCGGCGGCCACGCCGCGACGCTGACCGACTTCGAGGTCCCGGCCCGGTTCGGCCTGCGCCAGACGATCGCCGACACGCTGGGCCCCGGCGGTGTCTTCCGCGGGCTGCGGACCTTCGGCTTCCTCGACGGCCTGGCGACCGACCTGCGCGCCGAGGCGCCCGACGCCTGGCTGCTGAACTACACCAACCCGATGGCGATGAACATCCAGTTCCTCACCACCCGCCATCCGGAGCTGAAGGTCCTGGGGCTGTGCCACTCCGTCTACTGGACGGTGCACGACCTGTGCGAGCTGATCGGCGTCCCGTTCGGCGACGTGTCGTTCCACAGCGCCGGGGTCAACCACCAGGCCTGGGTGCTGCGCTGGGAGCGCGACGGCGTGGACCTGTACCCGGAGCTGGACCGCCGCATCGCCGCGGACCCGCAGCTGCGCCGCCGGGTCCGCGTCGACATGTACCGCCGGCTCGGCTTCTACCCGACCGAGACCAGCGAGCACTCCGCCGAGTACGTCCCCTGGTACCTGCGCGAGCCGCGCGAGGTCGAGCGGTTGCGGATACCGATCGACGACTACGTGGGGATCAGCGCTCGCAACCTGGCCGACGTCGAGGCGCTGATGCCGGTGGTGGCGGCCGGCGGGTACGTCGAGCCGGAGGAGGAGGCGGCCGAGTACGCCCCGCAGGTGATCCACAGCATGGTCACCGGGACGGCGCGCACGATCCAGGCGACCGTGCGCAACGACGCGCTCATCGACAACCTGCCGGCCGGGGCGGCGGTGGAGGTCCCGTGCCGCGTCGACGCGACCGGTGCGGCCCCGCTCCCCGCCGGCGACCTGCCAGCGCAGTGCGCGGCCCTCAACCGGACGTTCCTGTCGGTGGTCGACCTGACGGTGCGGGCGGCCACCCTTGGCAGGCCGGACCACATCCGGCACGCGCTGATGGCCGATCCCAACACCGCGGCCAGCCTGAGCGTGGAGGAGATCTGGCGGCTGGCGGACGAACTGGTGGCGGCGCACGGCGAGCGGCTGCCGGAGCCGCTGCGGGTGCGGCTCGGCGACCCCGTGTCCTGACGCCTGGCCGTCAGGGCGCCGGCCGCCGGGGCCGCCCCCCGGTCAGGGCGCCGTGGCGGCGTCGACCACGTGGACGGTCGGGCCGAGCCGCTCGAGCGCGGCGACCTCCTCGGCGCTGATGCCGGAGTCGGTGACCAGGTCCGAGGCCGCCGAGACGTCGCTGATCTTGGCGAAGCTGCGCTTTCCGATCTTGCTGGAGTCCGCCACGACGATGACACGCTCGGCCGCCCGCAGCAGGGACTGGTTGGTGTGCGCCTCGACCTCGTGGTGGGTGGTGAACCCGGCGACGGGGTCGACGCCGTCGACACCCACGATGGCGACGTCGACGTTGATGTTGGACAGGGTCAGGTCGGCCAGCGGGCCGACGAGCTCGTAGGACTCGCCGCGCACGCTGCCGCCGCACACCACGAGCTCGATGTTCGCGCGGACCGCCAGCTCCGAGGCGATGTTGAGCGCGCTCGTCACCACCCGCAGACCGGGCCGGGACGCGAGCATCCGGGCGACCTCGGTCGTGGTCGAGCCGCCGTTGATGCCCAGCGAGCCGACGTCGTCGGGCAGCAGGCGCGCGACGCACTGCGCGATTGCGCGTTTGGCCTCGTGGCGCTGGCCGCCGCGGTAACGCATCGGTAGCTCGTAGAGCACGCCCGACGCGACCGCCCCACCGTGGGTACGGGTGAGAAGTTGTTGCTCCTCCAGCAGGTGCAGGTCGCGGCGGATCGAGGCCCGCGAGAGCTTGAGGTCCTGGGCGAGGTCGTCGACTCCCACCGAGCCGGTCTCGTTGAGCCGCTGGAGGATGATCCCTAAACGGTCTTCGCGGCGCATGCCTGCACGATACGCGCATCTCACTGCTCGTTTGTCCGTACGTCTTGACCGTTTTGGGCACTAAGTGCAACACTGCGCACAATAGTTGATCGATCATGCGCGATTTGCTCGCGCGATCGACCCAGCCGCGTCGACCAAGGAGCGCCGACCATGGCTTCCCGCCCTGTAGCCAGTACCTGGATCGCGACACGGGGGCGGCGGCTGGGGGCGCTGACAGCGAGCACCCTGCTGGTGGCCGCCACGGTCGCCGCCTGCGGCGGGGGTGGGAGCGGGGGCAGTGGGACCGCCGACGACCCGACGACGATCACGCTGACGCACGGCTACACCGACGCCGAGGCGGCGGCGATCACGTCCCTGGTCGGCGAGTGGAACACCGACCACCCGACGACCAAGGTGAAGATCGAGTTCAACGGCGGGAACGACAACGCGCTGCAGAAGACCGTCGCGGGCTTCACGGCCGGCAACTATCCCGACGTCGCCTACGAGTTCGGCTCGTCGGCCGCCCAGCTGGCCCGCCAGCCGAAGCTGATCGACCTCACCGCCACGGTGGCCTCGCCCGCCTTCGACTGGGACGACTTCTACCCGTCCGAGCGCGAGGCCACCACCGTCGACGGGAAGGTCGTCGGGATCCCGGCGCTCGTGGACAACCTGAGCCTCGTCTACAACAAGAAGCTGTTCGAGCAGGCCGGGGTCGCGCCGCCCACGGACTCCTGGACCTGGGAGGACTTCCGCGCCGCGGCGAAGAAGCTCACCGACCCGGCCAGCAAGTCCTTCGGCTGGGCGTATGTGAACGACGGCAGCGAGGACACCGTGTGGCGGTACCTCCCGCTGCTCTGGCAGGCCGGCGGTGACCTGCTCACCGAGGACAACAAGGCGCCCGCGTTCGACTCGGCCGCCGGGCTCGCCGCCCTGGGGCAGCTGCGGGACATGGTCGTCACCGACAGGTCCGTGTACCTGGACACCGGCAACCAGAACTACCTGAACCTCTTCAACAGCGGCAAGATCGCGATGCTGTGGACCGGCCCGTGGGACCTGTCCAGCATCACGTCCGACGTCGACTACGGCGTGAGCGTCCTGCCGGGCTACCAGGGCAACCACGAGACGGTCTCGGGCCCCGACATCTACATGCTCTTCGACCACTCCGGCCCGCGGCACCAGGTCGCGATCGACTTCATCACCTGGCTCACCTCGGCGAAGGTGCACCTGAAGTTCTCCATCGCGACCGGTGACCTGCCGCTGCGCAAGTCGGAGACGGCGCTTCCGGAGTACCAGACCTTCCTGCAGAAGTACCCGGGCGCGAAGGTGTTCGTCGACAACCTCGACAACGTGCGGCACGTCCGCCCGAACATCGCCTCCTACGCCGAGGTGTCCACCGCGGTGGGGCAGATGGTGCAGTCCGTGCTCCTCGGGCAGGCCCAGCCGCAGGCGGCCCTCGACTCCGCCAAGGCGCAGGTGACGTCCGCGCTGTCCCAGCACTCGTGAGTTCCGCCGGCGGCGTCGGGGAGCGCGGCTCACGGGCCGCGCGCTCCCGGGTACCGCGACGCACGATCCTGCCCGGGCGGACGCCGCCCGGGCAGGGGCGGGCCGGGCAGGATCAGGCCCGGCAGGACCAGGCCGAGGCCCCCGCGCGCCGACGCCGGTCTGGTCGGCCGGGGCGGCGGGGGCCTGTCCGCCGGGGGCTCGGCGACGGCCTGGTCGGCTGGGCGATGATCTCGCCGAGCGTGCTGCTGATCGGCCTGTTCGGGCTGGTCCCGGTCGTCTGGTCGTTCGTGCTGTCGTTCCAGCACAACGACCTGCAGACGCCGGCGACGTCGGCCGGCTTCGCCAACTACCGCGACCTGGTCCACGACGAGGTGTTCCTCGCGGCTGTCCGCCGCACCCTCCTCTACACCGCGGTCTTCGTGCCGGTGACCCTGCTGCTCTCCCTGTTGGCCGCGGCCGCGCTGAACCGGCGGATCCGCGGGATGTCGGTCTACCGGTTGGCGTTCTTCATTCCCGTCGTCACGTCGACGGTGGCCACCGGGGTCGTCTTCACCTGGCTCCTGGACCCGGCGTACGGGCTCGTCAACACCGTGCTGGCGAAGGCGGGGCTGCCGACGTCGGGATTCTTCGCCTCGCCGCACGCCGCGCTGTTCTCCGTCGTCGCGATGACCGTCTGGGGCTGGGTCGGCTTCGGCACCCTGATCTACCTCGCCGGCCTCCAGGGCGTCCCGGGTGACGTCATCGAGGCCGCCCAGATCGACGGCTGCTCGAAGGCCGGCGCGTTCTGGCGTATCCAGGTGCCCTTGCTGAAGCCGGTCACCGGGTTTCTCACGGTCTGGCTCACGATCAACGCCCTGCAGCTGTTCGACGAGGTCTACGTGACGACCAGGGGCGGGCCGCTGAACGCGACGAACGTCGTCGTCTACTACCTCTACAAGCAGGCCTTCGAGCTCTTCCACGCGGGCTACGCCGCCGCGATGGCCACGGTGCTGTTCCTGATCATCGCGCTGGTCACCTGGGCGCAGACCCGGCTCGCCCGGGACGCCTCGACGGGGGGCCGGTCATGACGGAGCCGGCCTCGACGGCGCTGGACCTGTCGGGGGCGGCCGAATCGGGGCCGGCCACGACGGTCGCCGAGCTGCCGGGGCGGCGCTGGTGGCGCCACCGGCCGCGGCGGTGGCGGCGGCGGCCTTCGGGCTGGCATCTCGTGCTCATCCCCGCGTCGCTGCTGATGGTCGTGCCGCTGCTGTTCATGCTCGGAACGTCGCTCTCGACGCGGGAGGAGACCCGCCGGTTCCCGCCGGGCGTGCCGGGCGCGCTGCACTGGAGCAACTTCTCGCAGGCCTGGACCGAGTCGCCGTTCGGCCGCTGGCTGCTCAACAGCGCGATCGTCTCGGTCACCTGTGTGGTGACGAACCTGGTGCTGTGCAGCCTCGCCGGCTACGCGTTCGCCCGGCTTCGCTTCCCGGGCAGCCGGCTGGCTTTCGGCGCGATCCTCGCGACGCTGATGGTCCCGTTCCAGGTCCTGATGATCCCGACGCTGCTCATCATCAAGTACCTGGGGATCGTCAACTCGCTGCCGGCGCTCATCGTCCCGAACCTGGTGACGCCCTTCGGCATCTACTTGCTGCGCCAGTTCTTCCTGACGTTGCCGGTCGAGCTGGAAGAAGCGGCGCTCATCGACGGCGCGAGTCGTTTCCGGATCCTGCGCAGTGTGCTGTTGCCCCTGATGGGTCCGCCGCTGAGCACCGTGGGCGTCCTGACCTTCCTGACGGTCTGGAACGAGTTCCTGTGGCCGCTCGTCGTCACCTCCTCATCCGACGTGATGACCGTGCAGATCGGTCTCGCGACCTTCCAGAGCGCCCATTTCACGGACTGGCCGGTGCTCATGGCCGCGACGCTGATGAGCCAGATCCCGGTGATGCTGCTCTTCCTCGCCGGCCAGCGCTACTTCGTCAGCTCGATCGCGAACACGGGAATCAAGTGACCGGCGCCGRCCCTGGCGTTGGTGCGACTCGCCGGCCTGTGGCAAAATGCAAGGAGACTCTTGCATTCGAGCTGGTCCGCGGAGGAGCACGTCCATGGACGCGGCGCCGTTCCACATCGGCATAACGACCAACGACCTCGCCGCCTCGATGAGGGATCTCGCGAACGCCCTTGGCGTGTCCTGGACAGCACCGGCGACGCCGCCGGGGCTCTACCACACGGTGGACGGCGTGCCCCAGCCACGGCCGAAGTCGTGCATCTCGAGGGAAGGGCCGGTGCATATCGACCTCATCGAGGGCAGGCCGGGGACCATCTGGGAGACGAACGGGCCCCGCCTGCATCACTACGCCTACTGGACGGACGATCTCGAAGGAGACGTCACGCGCCTCGGCACGGAGGGCTGGAGCCTGGAGATGACACTGCCCGACGAGGCGGGCCGCCCGACGCTGTTCGCGTACCTCCGACGCGACGACGGGTTCCGCCTCGAGCTCATCGACGACGCCAACCGAGCCGACTACACCGCCCGCCTGCGCGCCTGACAGGACGCCGCCCGCCGCCCGCCGCCGAGCTCGCCTACGCGGGCTGCTCGCTCGGCGGGCCGAGCGCCCGCCGCAACGACATCGTCAGGTGCTGCATCACCGGCTCGTTGCGGCCGAACACCAGCGTCTCGGGGCTGTAGGGCGCACGCAGCGCGGCRCCGACCTTGGCCGCCATCGCGTAGTCCTCCTGGTCCACCACGGTCTGGCAGGCCCAGCGGATCTCCTGCTCCAGCTTCGCGGCCTCCTCGGGCTCCGCCGGCGCGGTGCGGCGGTACGCGTAGTGCATCGCCACGGTCTCGTGGAGGCTCTCACCGGGATAGATGGTGAAGATCTCCAGCCGTTCGCCGAAGACGACCGACAGGCTCAGGTTCGGGAAGAGCCGGTAGTTCAGATTGATGTGCCCGTCGTCAACGGGGCGCCACTGCTCCTCCGGCCGCTCCCGCAGCTGGTCGATGGTGCGCATGGTCGACGTCATGAGCGCGTGGTCGCCGTAGAAGTCGGCGATCGAGGTGTTCCCGTACACCAGCGGTCCCGCGGTATTCTTGTGCAGGTAGGCGAAGTGGTAGGTCTCCAGATGGGTGCCCCACGCCACCTTCCAGTTCGCGCCGACCCGGTGCGGGTGCGACGGCGCGACCGACTGCCAGGTGTCGAAGCCGAACGACGCGAACTGCTCGGACAGGCCGCCGAGGTACTCGTCGATCTCGAACGTCGCCTCCGGGTGCGCGGCGGCGAAGATCATGCCATGGCGCTCCTCGACGGGCAACTCGATGAGGCCGCGGCTGTCCCGGTCCAGCTCGGCGAACCCCTCGGCGTCGGTGACGCCGGCCAGCCTGCCCTCGATGTCGTAGGACCAGGCGTGGAACGGGCAGACGAAGCGGCGTGCCTGACTGCCGCGACCAGGCTCGACGACGCGGACGCCGCGGTGGCGGCACATGTTCAGGAACGCCCGCACGCGTCCGCTGGCGTCCCGGGTGAGGAGTATCGGAGTGCCGGTCGCGTCGAAGGTCAGCCACGATCTCGGCCCCGGCAGGTCGCGGCTCAGACCGACGAACATGGGATAGCGGCCGAAGATGACGCGCCTCTCCCGTTCCCACTGCTCGGGTGACCGGTATCCATCCAGCGGCTCCTCCATCAGGTGCGGAGCCATGTCGGTCGTCTTGTTGTCCAGCAGGGCCAGCGTCCGGCGCCCCAGCTCACGTTGCATCTCCGGTTTCACAGCGCCCCTGCCTTTCCGTGGCTGAGCCCGGCGAGCRCGATGGCCGCGCCAGGCGTCTCTTCCATCACGGTCACCGCACGCCTCCTACGCCTCGTCGATCAGGGCTAACGTCGT
Organism: Pseudofrankia asymbiotica; assembly: GCF_001983105.1. GTDB lineage: Bacteria > Actinomycetota > Actinomycetes > Frankiales > Frankiaceae > Pseudofrankia > Pseudofrankia asymbiotica. The sequence continues at coordinate 72,252 of NZ_MOMC01000009.1, forward strand.
GAACACGGGCACGGTCTCCTCGGGCTGCACGAGGATCTTCACCAGCGTCCCGCTGACCGGCGCCACCACGACGACGGTGGTCTTCTCCGCCTCGACCTCGGCGATCTCCTCGTCCTCCACGACGGCGTCGCCGACCTGCTTGAACCAGCTGAGAATGGTGCCTTCGGCCATACCCATGCCGAACTGGGGGAGGTTGACTTCGACGCTCATCAGCTGACGAGATCCTTCACGGCGGAGGGCGCGCCGAGCACCGTGCGGACGGCGTCGGCGATGCGCTGCGGGGTGGGGTACATGAGCCGTTCCAGCGCCGGGCTGAACGGTGGGTGCACGTCGGGGGTGACGACCCGGACGATCGGCGCGCGCAGGCTGCCGAAGCCCTCCTCGGCGACGATCGCCGAGATCTCGGCGGCCGCGCCGCAGGTCTTGTGCGCCGGGTCGGCGATGACGAGCCGGCCGGTGCGGGCGACCGACTCCAGGATCGTCGTCTTGTCCAGCGGCACCAGCGTGCGCGGGTCGATCACCTCGACCTCGGTCCCGTCCTTGGCCAGCGCGCCGGCCGCCTTGAGCGCCGTGGGTACGGCGTCGCCGATGGCCACGACGGTGACATCCCGGCCGGGGCGGGTGATCGCGGCCTGGCCGATCGGGACGAGGTGCTCCCCGTCCGGTACCTCGCCCTTGGCGCCCCACAGCAGCAGCGGCTCGAAGTAGACGACGGGGTCGTCGTCCCGGATGGCCGACTTGAGCAGGCCCAGCGCGTCGGCCGGGTTGGACGGGACCACGATCTTCAGTCCGGGCACGTTCATCAGCTGCGGATACGGGCGGTCGGAATGCTGGGCGGCCGTCGCGTTGGCGTACTTCATCGCGGCGCGAAAGACGATCGGCACGCTCGCCTGGCCGCCGAACAGGTAGCGGTTCTTCGCGGCGTGGTTGACGATCTGGTCCCAGGCCACGTACATCAGGTTCGCGATCGTGTAGTCGACGATCGGCCGGACACCGGTCATCGCCGCGCCGATCGCGGCGCCGGTGAAGCCCTCCTCGGAGATGGGCATGACCGGCACCCGGTCCGGGCCGAACTCGTCGACGAACCCGTGGGTCGGCATCGTCCAGAACCGGGCGTCCTCGCAGAAGACCACGACGTTCGGGTCGCGGCGCATCTCCTCGAGCATCGCCTGGCGGACCGCCTCGCGGTAGCTGATCGTCCTCATCGGGCAGCCTCTCCCACGGGTGTGGCCCACAGGTCCTCGAACAGCTCCTCGGGCGCGGGCATCGGGCTCTCCTTCGCGAACCGCACCGCCTCCTGGACCTCCTCGTCGACGGCCGCCCTCAGCCGGGCCAGCTCGTCCTCGCCGAGGCCGGCCGCGAGCAGCTGGGCCCGCAGCAGGTCGATGGGATCGCGGGTGCGCCACCGCTCGAGCTCGTCGACGGCGCGGTGGCTGAGGTCGAGGCTTCCGTACTCGGCGTGGTCCCGGTACCGGTAGGTGCGGGTCTCGACCAGCGTCGGGCCGCCGCCGGTCCTGGCCCGGGCCACCGCCTCGGTGACGGCGTCATGCACCGCCCCGACGTCCTGGCCGTCGACGGCGACCCCGGGCATCCGGTAAGCCGCCGCGCGGGCGGCGATGCTGTCGCTGGCCATCGTGTCGGCCAGCGCCGTCGACATCGCGTACAGGTTGTTCTCGCACACGAACACCACGCCCAGTCCCCAGACCGAGGCCAGGTTGAGGCCTTCGTGGAACGAGCCGATGTTCGCCGCGCCGTCCCCGAAGAACACGAGCGCCACCTGGTCGGTGCCGCGGATCCGGGCGCCGTAGGCGGCCCCCGCCGCCTGCGGGATTCCCGAGCCKATGATCGCGGTCTCGCCCAGGCTGCCGATCCGGAAGTCGGCAAGGTGCATCGAGCCGCCCTTGCCCCGGCAGACGCCGGTGCTCCGGCCCATCAGCTCCGSCATCAACGGCCCGAGCTGTGCGCCCTTGGCGATCGGATGCCCGTGCGAGCGGTGGTAGCCGACCATGAAGTCGTCGTCCCGCAGGGCCAGGCAGGACCCGACGATCGCGGCCTCCTGGCCGATGCAGATGTGGACCGACCCGGCGATGCCCTGGCCCCTGCGCACGATGTCCATCGCCGATTCCTCGAAACGACGGATCCGCAGCATCCGCCGCAGCGCCTCGAGCTGTTGATCGTTGTTCATCCCCAACCCCGTCTCGTCTGGGCAGGACCCGGCGGCGGTGGCGGTCGKCCACGCGTATCCCGTGCCGTGACCAACTATGCAAGGACACCCTTGCTTAGATCTGCGGGACGTGTCAATCGTCAACTCGGGCGGCTGGCCCGCCGGGACGGTGCCGTCGGACGAGGGGGACGGCCGCCGTCGGGAACGGCCTGTCGTGCATCGATCTCCGCGTTCCTCGGAACGCGAGGATCGCGGCGACACGCGTGCCGTTCGACTTCCGGCCTGGGCGACAGGCGGGGTCGGCGTGGGGGAGTGGTTCCGTGTCCTGGCCGCTGGGGGCGGACCGATAGGGTCCCGTCAGACGACGGAACGTGAGCGGCTCCGGATGCCATCCGGTCGGCCCGAGCAGAGGAGAGCACTGATGACGGCAGCCGAGGTGCGGGAGGTGACCGAGTCGCTGCGGGCGATCGGGATTGCCGTCGTCGCCGATGAGCCGGAGGTCGACGAAAACCTTCCGGTCGTCAGCTGGGAGGACGACCTCCAGGGTTTCCTCGAGGCCGCGAAGGACCTCGAACCGGCCGGGGCGTACGTCGGCCCGCTCGCGATCGACGATGACCTGATCAGCTCGCTCGAGGATGACGACGACCTGGACGAGGCCGAKCGTGCGTCGCTCAGGACGATCCTCGACGACGCTCGTGCGCTGGTCGGCCAGGAGGTCGGAACGCAGGCGATCTTCCTCGCGGATCACATGATGCACGAGTACTACTCGCTGATCCCGGCCGCCCACGACCTGTTCGAGCGCATCGAGCACTTCGCCGACGCCCTTGGCGACGACGACGCCTGCGGCTGCGGCCACGACCATGGCCACGAGCACGATCACGCCGACGGCCGCGTCGAGCTGAAGGTGGTCACCGCCGACTAGGCACGCGGGTCACCGCGATCATCGGGCGTGGCGGCCGACCTGGGAGCAGGCCGCTCGCCACGCCGCGTTTCTCGCGGACCCGCGGGCCGTCTCCTTCAGAACGCGCGCGGCGAGATCCCGGTCGATGTAGGCATCGACGCCTTCCGGCCGGACAGAGACAATCACGGCCCAGAACAGGGATTCCTCCCGGATCGCGTCCGCCTCGACCAGGATCTCGATCGCGGCCTGTTCGTACAGGCCGTTGTGAACCCGGCGTCTGGCTGTCTGGGGACCATTACCCAGTCTGGATCCGCGGGAAGACTCAGATCCCGCGCTCGCTACTCCGTGAGCGGGAAGTCCAGCCAGGTCGTACTGGCGGTCGCGACGCTTCGGCGGGCCTTGTCGTGGATGTCAGCGCGCGAGTCGCTGTCCTATGGCGTCGCGGAGCGCGTCGAGGTCGGCGGCCGATCGGGTGACTGAAGCGCGGCGGGGATCGACAGGGCCTCCGACGAACGGGTCGTCGGTGTGCCGGGGGAAAAGATGAAGATGCAGGTGGGGCAGGGTGTTGCCGTGGATCTCGTAGTTCATCTTGATCGGTGTGACGACGGAGGCGACCGCTTCGGCGACGACCATGGAGTCGAGCCAGAAATGGGCCTGCTCGTCACGGCTGAGTTCATACGGKTCGTTCACGTGCCGGCGGGCGACGACGCAGACATAGCCCGGTAGCGGAGCTTGTGYCGGCGCCGTGGCCCATACCCCGGTCGACTCGGCGATCAGGTCGAGCGGCCCTGATGCGCAGATGACGCACCCGTCTGGGGAAAGCCGCCGTGCCCACTCATCGGGCTGCGTCCACAGCATCCCTCCGGTCAGCCTTGGGGCAGAGGGATCAGTCATGGTCCCGTCCTCGCTGCGATAGCGACGCGCCKCCACTCCGACGCGTGTGGGTGGGAGACGGAGTCGTGGGTGGGAGACAGAGTAAGGCGGTGCGCCTCGGACTCCGTCCGCATCGTGATTACCAGCCGACAGGGTCGGAGCGCGCTGGTGACCTGGTGGGATTCTCGGGGCTGGAGCGAGCAACCGACATTCGAAACGGTCCTCGTCGGATCCGGTCATGGCTTGTGGGGTGGATCCCGGCTTCCCGCCCGCCAGAACCCATGGGTGGATGGGCGTGGCTGGCCCGGYCTCGGCGGACCCTCGGCGAGGAGTACCGGCGTCGCCTCCCTCCGGCGACTTGGTCTCCGCCCCCTGATCGCCTCTGCTCATCCATGTCATCCCGAGTGACGCACATCCGAATGTCACGCTCCGTATCTAAAAGCTACGGATTGCAATCAAGGTGGGGGTACTTCACCCTGAATCAGTGCGGCTCCGCGTACAGGGCCGTACATCAAGGTCGATCTCCWCTTGGGAGGACAGTCATGAGTCGAGACATGCGATCCATGCTCGCCACCATCGACCAGGACCAGCTCGACTGGCACAAGAGCACCGCCAGCGGCCCTTACACCCACTGCGTCGAGGCGGCACCCGTCGATGGCGGCATGCTGCTGCGCGACTCCRCCGACCCGAAGGGGCCGGTCCTCGCCTTCAGCGACGACGAATGGGGCGCGTTCCTCACCGGCGCCCGCAAGGGCGAGTTCGACGTGAGCTGATCCACCGGGAGGCGGCCCCGAAGGTCACCTTGGTCTTCGGGGCGCCACCTCGCCAGTCCCGCGGGCGCTACGCGAGCGGGAAGACCAGGCAGGTCGTGCTCGCGGTCGCGACGATCCGGCCGGCCTCGTCACGGACGTCGCCCTCCGCGAAGGCCACCCGCCGGCCCGGCTTGGTGACCCAGCCGTGCGCGATCAGCTCGGTCCGCGCGCCCGGCTCGGCCCGCACCGGGCGCAGGTAGTTCACCTTGATCTCGATGGAGGTGTACCCGACGCCGGCCGGCAGGGTGGAGTGCACCGCGCAGGCCGCGGCGGTGTCGAGCAGGGTGCAGACGAGGCCGCCGTGCACGACCCCGATCGGGTTGTAGGCGGACTCGTCGGGGACGCAGATGAACCGGACCTCTCCCGGCTCGACGCTCACGGGACGGAAGTCGAACAGCGCGGCGATGGGCGGCGGCGGGACCTCGCCGTCCCGCAACGCGCACAGGAAGTCCAGGCCGCTCATCGTCGCGGCGCGCGCGGCCGTCGCCAGTGGGTCGTGCCAGCCGACGGTCTTCTGCCGCGGCTCCCCCCAGGCTTCGAAAGCCGGCGCCACCGGGCTCACCGGCGAGGCCGGCGGCACCGACTCCGACGAGGGCGACGTGGACGGGTCCGCGATCGTCATGGCGGCACCCTACCACCTAGGTTCGATAGTTGAATCTAGAGGAGTGAGGAGCACCGCCTCAGGAACCCCCGGCACTGTCCGATTTCCGCCAGGGGAACGATCTCGTCAAGACCGTGCCAAACCGGGATGATCGGCACGTGAGGCGCCATGGCGCAGAGGGTCTTCCGGCCGGGGCGGGCCGATGAGCATCGAGACGATGTCGGTGCTGGCAACGCTGGTGACCATCAGCATGGTGTGCGTCGGAGCGCTCTTCCTGCTGCTCGGCATCGACACGCTCCGCCAGATCATCCAGCGGATCTGGCTACGGTTCGCCGGCCACACCGCGCTCGCCACCATCGTCGACTGCGAGGTGACCGAAAGCGACGCCGAGGACGGCGGCTCGATCTTCACCCCGATCGTCGACTACACGACACGGGCCGGGGAGCAGCTTCGMGCCGTCACGCTGCGAAGCTCGGACGCGGCCTTTCTGGGAATCGGCGCCAAGATCAGGGTGGTGTACCGACCACGCGATCCGACCTGGGTGACCAGGACGGACTGGTTCGGCGCGGCCCTGTCGGGGATCTTCCTCCTCCCTTTGTACTTCACCGCCGGCCCGTTCTGCCTTTACTTCGGCATCAGGATGCTCACCGACTGACGCACCGACCGGCCGCCGCTGCCGGGCTCCGAAACCCGCCGGTCAGCCGGCGGAGCTGAAGGCGGCGTCGAAGGCGGCGGACGGCGGGTCGACGGCCAGCCGGCGGACGAAGGCCAGCGCCTCCGGTGCCCCGGCGAGGCGGTCCATGCCGGCATCCTCCCACTCGACCGAGATCGGCCCGTCGTAGCCGATCGTGTTCAGCATCCGGAACGAGTCATCCCAGGGAACGTCGCCGCGGCCGGTGGAGACGAAGTCCCAGCCGCGCCGCGGGTCCGCCCAGGGCAGGTGGGAGCCGAGCCGGCCGTTGCGGCCGTTGCCGACCCGGCGCTTCGCGTCCTTGCAGTCGACGTGGTAGATCCGGTCCCGGAAGTCCCACATGAACCCCACCGGGTCGAGGTCCTGCCAGACGAAATGGCTCGGGTCCCAGTTCAGCCCGAACGCCGGCCGCCGGCCGATCGCGTCCAGCGCCCGCACCGTCGTCCAGTAGTCGTAGGCGATCTCGCTCGGATGCACCTCGTGCGCGAACCGCACCCCGGCCGCGTCGAAGGCGTCCAGGATGGGGTTCCACCGGTCGGCGAAGTCGCGGTAGCCGGCGTCGACCAGCTCCTGCGTCACCGGCGGGAACATCGCCACGTACTTCCACGCCGCCGACCCGGTGATGCCGACGACGGTGTCCACCCCGAGGCGGGCCGCGGCGTGCGCGGTCGCGATCATCTCCTCGGCGGCCCTGGCCCGCACGCCTTCCGGGTCGCCGTCGCCCCACACCCTGGCGGGCACGATGTCCCGGTGGCGGACGTCGATCGGGTCGTCACAGACCGCCTGCCCGGCCAGGTGGTTGGAGATCGCCCAGACCTTCAGGTCGTTCTTCTCCAGGATGTCGAGCCGGGAGCGGGCGTAGGCGTCGTCCTCGGCGGCCCGCCGCACGTCGAGATGGTCACCCCAGCAGGCGATCTCCAGGCCGTCGTAGCCCCAGCCGGCGGCCAGCCGGGCGACCTCCTCGAACGGCAGGTCCGCCCACTGGCCGGTGAACAGCGTGACCGGTCGCGCCATGATCTGTCCCTACTTCCGTCGTGGTCAGTTCCAGACCCGGTCGGTTCCAGACCCGGTCGGTTCTCGACGCGGTCAGTCCTCGACATGGGTCCAGCGCGAGCCGCCCGCGGCGCTGCGGCCGACGGCGTCGAGGACGAGCTGTACCTGCAGGCCGTCGGCGAAGCTCGGGGTCGGCGGCGTGCCGTCGGCGATGGCCGCCACCAGGTCGCGGACCTCGTGGGTGAACGAGTGCTCGTAGCCGAGGGCGTGGCCGGGCGGCCACCAGGCGTCGAGGTAGGGGTGACCCGGCTCGGTGACCAGGACGCGGGTGAAGCCCGCGGTCTCGTCGTCCACCCGGCCGTCATAGAACTCCAGCTCGTTGAGCCGTTCCAGGTCGAAGACGAGGGAGCCCTCGGAGCCGTTCAGCTCGACCCGCAGCCCGTTCTTGCGGCCCAGCGCGAACCGGGACGCCTCGTAGCTGGCGAGCGCCCCGCCCTCGAGCCGGGCCAGGAACAGCGCCGCGTCGTCCACGGTCACCGTTCCGGTGGCACCGCCCCGCCCCTTGGCGCCGCCCTGCCCGTTCGCGCCGCCCTGCCCGGTGGCGGACAGGCCGCTGGCCGACAGCCCGGTGGCCGAGAGGCCGGCCACCGCCGCCGGCAGCGGCCGTTCCCGCACGAACGTCTCGGTGAGCGCGCAGACGCCGGTGACCCGCTGGCCGCTGATGAACTGGGTGAGGTCGATGATGTGCGCGCCGATGTCGCCGAGCGCGCCGGACCCGGCGATCTCCCGTCGCAGCCGCCAGGCCAGCGGGAACTCGGGGTCGACCAGCCAGTCCTGCAGATAGACGGCGCGCACGTGGCGCAGCGTGCCGAGCCGGCCGGCGGCGACCAGGTCGCGGGCGTACGACGCGGCGGGGATCCGCCGGTAGTTGAAGCCGACCGCCGAACGCACCCCGGCCGCCGCCGCCCGCTCGGCGGCCTCGGCCATCGCCCGCGCCTCCTCGACGGTGTTCGCGAGCGGCTTCTCGCACAGCACGTGCTTGCCGGCGGCGAGCGCGGCGAGCGCGATCTCGGCGTGGCTGGAGCCGGGGGTGCAGATGTCGACCAGGTCGATGTCGTCGCGGCGCAGCAGCGCCTTCCAGTCGGTCTCGTGGGAGCGCCAGCCCAGCTTCGCGGCCGCGGCCGTGACCTTCGCCTGGTCCCGGCCGCACACCGCGGCGAGATCGACCTCCAGCGGGAGGTCGAAGAACCGGTTCACCGAGCGCCACGCCTGGGAGTGGGCCGCGCCCATGAAGGCGTAGCCCACCATTCCGACGCCGAGGCGCTGTCGTTCCGTCATTGCGAGATTCTCCAGGTGAGGGACGTCGCTCAGATGCCACTGCCTCGTCGACGGCGCGTCGCGCGTCAGGACGGCGGGCGCGCCGGGTACCAGGACGGCGGCGCGCCGGGCGTCGGGATGGCGGCGCGTCGCGTGTCAGGACGCGAAGCCGAACTTGAGGTACTTGTCGACGTTGTCCTTGGTGACCGTGGCGGACGCGAGGGTGATCGACGACGGGACGTCGTTCTCGACCAGGTCGGACAGGGTCCTGCCCTGCGCGACGAGGCGGGCCAGGTTGATCGCGGAGGACGCCATCGACGGCGGGTAGGTGACGGTGGMCTTCACCACGCCGCTGTCCGCCTTGATCAGGTCCATGACGTCCTTGGACCCGGCGCCGCCGACCATGAAGAACTCGTCGCGGCCGGCGGAGTCGATCGCGGACAGGACGCCGATGCCCTGGTCGTCGTCGTGGTTCCAGAGGGCGTCGATGCGCGGCGCGGCCTGCAGCAGGTTCGCGGCGGACCGCTCTCCGGACTCGACGGTGAACTCGGCCGGCACGCGCGGGCCGACCTTGAAACCGGCGGTCGCGAGCGCGTCCTTGAAGCCCTGGCTGCGCTGCTGCGTGAGGGGCAGGCTGTCGATGCCGGGGATCTCGGCGATGACGGGGTTGCTGACCCCCTTCGTCTTGAGCTGCCCGGCTATGTAGTTGCCGGCGGCGACGCCCATGCCGTAGTTGTCCCCGCCGATCCAGGTCCGGTAGGCCAGCGAGCTGTCGAAGACGCGGTCAAGGTTGATCACCGGGATGTTGGCGAGCATGGCCTTGCGGGCGACCTCGGTCAGCGCCTTGCCGTCGTGCGGCAGGATCACCAGCACGTCGACGCCCTCGTTGATGAGGGTCTCGACCTGGCCGATCTGCAGGTTGAGGTCGTTGGTGCCCTCGGTCGCCTTCAGGGTCACGTCCGAGTGCACGCCGGCCTGGGCGCGGGCGTTGCGGGTGATGGCGCCGATCCAGCCGTGGTCGGCGGCCGGAGCCGAGAAGCCGATGGTGATCGCCTTGCCGGCCGCGGAGTTCGCTCCACCGCCGCCAGTGGAGACGTTGGCGGCGTCGCCGGGGCTGTCGTCGTCGTTGCTGGTGCAGCCGGCGAGCGTCGCGACGCCCGCCACGCCTAAGGCCGCGCCGCCGGCGAGAAACCGGCGCCGGCCGAGCATCGTGCCGCGCAGTTGTGTCATGTCCCGCTCCTCTGGATCGTTCTGAGCCCGAATCGTTCTGAGTCCCGACGGGTCCCTGCTCCCGGTGCTCCCGGTGCTCCGGTGTCGTCGCGGACGACGTTTCGGGGCCGCCCGCCCGCCCGCTATGTCCGCTACGCCGGCGTCGGCTACGTCCGCGTGTTCTCCCGGGCCAGCCGCTTCTGCAGGAGCACGGCGGCCACGATGATCAGGCCCTTGGCGAGGGCCTGGGTGGAGGTCGTCAGGTTGTTCAGGGTGAAGATGTTGCTGACCGTGGTGAAGATCAGCACTCCGAGGACGGTGCCGACGATCGTGCCGCGGCCGCCGGAGAGCAGGGTGCCGCCGATGACCACGGCGGCGATCGCGTCCAGCTMGTAGAGCAGGCCGTGCGTGGAGGTGCCGGACGTCGTCCGCGCCGTGATCATGATGGCGGCGATGCCGCAGCAGAACCCGAGCAGCGTGTAGAGCCACAGGGTCTGGCGCCGCACGTTGATGCCCGCGAGCCGGGCCGCCTCTGGGTTGCCGCCGACGGCGAACGTGCGCCGGCCGAACGTCGTCCGGTTCAGCGCCACCCAGCCGACCAGCGCGACGAGCGCGAACATGATGACCAGCACCGGGATGCCACCCGGCTCGGCGCGGAAGAAGTTCCGGAACCCCTGGACCCGCACGACCTGCGTCTGCCGGTTCGAGATCTCCTCGGCCAGGCCGCGGGCCGACGCCAGCATCGCCAGCGTCGCGATGAACGGCACGATCTTCCCGTAGGCGACCAGGATGCCGTTCACGAGGCCGCACACGGTGCCGACCGCGAGCGCGACGAACACCATCACCAGGAACGTCGAGTTGCGGGCCATGTTCTGGGTGGCGAGCGTGGTCGACCAGACCGAGGCGAGCGCCACGATGGCACCGACGGACAGGTCGATCCCGCCGCCCGCGATGACGAACGTCATGCCGACGCTGACGACGCCGATGACCGACGCCAGGCGCAGGACCGTGAGCGTGTTGTCGGTGCTGCCGAACCGGTCGCCGGCGGTGACGAGCCCGATCACGCAGATCAGCGCCAGGGCCGCGATCAGGCCGAGGTTGCGGCCAGCGCCGCCGCTCAGCAGCCGCCCGAGCGTCGCCCAGCCGGCCGCCCCCGGCCCCCGCCGCGCCTCGGCGGCGTCCGCCTTCGCCGCGAGAGCGCCGGTCAGGCCCGGGGCGACGGCGACGTCCGCCTCCACGGCGGCCTGTTCGACCCGCGCCCGCTCATCCGTCGGCGGTACCGCGGCTGGCACTGCCGCGTTCGGCGATGCCTTGGCCAGCGGCGCGGCTGGCGGGAGTGGCGCGGCTGGCGGCGGTGGCGCGGCTGGCGGTGCGTCGGCTGCCGCCGGTGCGCCGACGGGTGGCGCCGTGGCTGGCCCTGCCGCTGGCGGCGCGGGTGGTTCGGCGGCGGCCGGGGCCTCGGCCGCCGCCGGGTCCAGTGCCGGGGCGCCGGTCAGACGTGGCTCGTTCACGCGACGCGTCCCTCCTCCATGACCAGGTCGAGAACCTGGGACTCGCTGATGTCGGTCGCCGCGGCCTCGTGCACGACCCGGCCGGCTGCGACCACCAGCACCCGGTCGGCCAGCCCGATCACCTCGGGCACCTCGCTGGAGACCAGCACCACGGCGACCCCGGACCGGGCCAGCCGGCGGACCAGGGCGTAGATCTCGTCGCGGGCGCCGACGTCCACACCGCGGGTCGGCTCGTCGAGCAGCAGCACCCGGCAGTCCCGCAGCAGCCAGCGGGCCAGCACGACCTTCTGCTGGTTGCCGCCGGACAGGGTGCGCACCGGGCGGCCCACCCCGGCCGGCCGGATGTCGAGCGCCCCGGCCTGCTCGCCCGCCGCAGCCGACTCACGCCCGTCCCGGGTGAACGGCCCGGCGGCGAACCGGGACAGCGTGGCGAGCGTGATGTTGCGGTAGACCGGCTCGTCGGGCAGCAGGGCCTGGCTCTTGCGCTCCTCGGGGCACAGCCCGACGCCGGCGGCGACCGCCGCGCCGACCGAGCCGCGGCGCAGCCGACGGCCAAACACGCGCACCTCGCCGGTCGCGGCCCGGCGGGCGCCGTAGACGGTCTCGAGGATCTCCGAACGGCCGGAGCCGACGAGCCCCGCGAGGCCGACGACCTCCCCCGCGCGCACCGCGAACGACACGTCATGGAACTCGCGCGGGCGGGCGAGGCCGCTGACCCGCAGCACCTCGGGGGCGTCCGGGGCCGAGCCCACCCTGGGCGGGAACGCGTGCTCGATGGCGCGGCCGGTCATCATCCGGATGACGTCGTCGGTCGACGTGGTGCGCGCGGGCAGCCCGCGGGCGACGGTGCGGCCGTCCTTGAGGACGGTGACCCGGTCGCCGATCCGGCGGATCTCGGCGAGCCGGTGCGAGATGTAGACGACGGCGACGCCGTGCGCGGTCAGGTCCCCGACCAGCCGGAACAGGTTGTCGACCTCGTCCGCGTCGAGCACGGCGGACGGCTCGTCCATGATGATCAGCCGCGCGTCGTGGGACAGGGCGCGGGCCATGCTCACCACCTGCTTGCCGGCGGCGGACAGGTGGCCGACCTCGCGGCTCGCGGGGATCTCGGCGTGGCCCAGCCGAGTGAGCAGCGCCCGGGCGACGTCGTCCATCGCGCGGCGGCGGGACAGCCCGGCGCGGGCGAGCTCGTGGCCCAGGAAGATGTTGTCGGCGACCGACAGGCCGTCGACCAGGTCGAGCTCCTGGTACATCGTGGCGATGCCGAGCCTGGTCGCGGCGGTCGGCGTCGGCAGGCTGACTTGCTCGCCGTGCCAGTGGATCGTGCCGGTGTCCGGCTGGTGCGCCCCGGAAAGCACCTTGATCAACGTGGACTTGCCGGCCCCGTTCTGGCCGAGCAGGCAGTGCACCTCGCCGGCGCGGACGTCGAGGTCGACGCCGTCGAGCGCGCGCACACCCGGGAACGTCTTGACGACGCCGGTAACAGCTAGGAGCGGTTCGGGTGTTTTCGGTAAGACGGGGTCGCTGTCCACCACTGATCCCATGATCTGCGCCACTTCTGACCCGGCTTTGATCGGCCTGCAGTCAAGTTAGAGATCCCTCCAACCCAGGTCAAGAGGTCATCTTCAAAAGTTTCAAAGTCATTGACGAAAGTCTGGTGTGGCGACGCCACGTCGGCCCCTTGGTCGGCCGACCGCGACCGGTCCTGTGGCGCCACCGTCATTGTGATCGTTGACGGGACGCCCAGGCCTCGGCGTCAGGACGGCCGACACCCGGCGGCCAGGGCGGCGCAGACAGCTCCGCACGCAAGGCTCAACCATGATCTGGTGGGACCGTCGGCGCTCTGGCGCGCAAGAACCCAATTGCTCCACGAAGTCTTGGCGATCGCAGGGCCGCCCCCGACTGGAGCCCGGGCCGGGTCCAGCCGGAGGCGTCGCCCTCACGCCCGTGCGACCGCGTGCTCGTCCTGTCCGGCGTCACGGTTGATCGTCGGCACCCCGAGGACACCTGTCACGACGCGGGCTGGTCATGCCTGTCAGCGGGCTGGGGCTCGGGCGTCCGCGGACTCCGATGTCGATATTGTGCCGATCGTGCCGCTGCCCGAGTCGCTGATCACCGAGATGTGTGCGGACCTTTTCTGGTCCGAGGTCCTGTGGGAAGACGCCTGGGAGGACGCCTGGGTCCCGCAGACCGACCAGAAACCGAGTGTGCGCTTCGCAGTCGATGTCGGTGACGATTACGGGATCGGAACGGACATCATGCTGGGTTCCGGGATGCAGTCGCTGGAGATCTACGCGCCAGGGGCAGAGCACGGTAAGTCGATCGGGTACATCGACGGGGCGCATCCCGTCCCAGCGACGCTCCGGTGGGAGGAGCTGGAGTTGGTCTGCCGGGCATCCGCGCTGCGTGATCCGGAGATCCGGCATCCCGGGCCGGTGGCCGCGCTGCTGTTGCCCTATCTGCTCCGCGACGGCACCGAGTCCCTGGACGCCGTCAGCCCGGTTCTCGATGCCGCCTTCCGCCTGGTGAGGCCCCAGCCGGGGCACGGCCCGCGGCTCGAGACGCGGTCACGGCTCAAATGGCCACCGCCAAAGGGGACCACCTGGGTCACCCGACCAGACGGGCACCTGGCCGTCACGAGGACGGGTTGGCCTCCCTTGCACTCCTACCGGACGCCCAAGGCGGAGCACTTCCCGTTCGCTGTGCTGTCGGGCCTTCTCAGCGCGGCCAAGGCCACGGTGGCGGCGGTGGCGGCCGCTGCCCCCCTGACGGAACCGGCGGTCCGGTCGGCGCTGGACGTCGCGATCCGGGACCAGGACGTCTCCAAGCTGGCGGACGCACTTCGAGACGCCGGGTATGGCGACGACATCGAGTACGACGACGACGCCTGGTATGTCGAGGATGCCTGGCACGGCAACGCGGTGGTGCTTCGCGCCCTGGAGTCCCCGACAGAACCGGTGGAGACCGCCTGGGTACTGGAGGTGCTCAGCGGGGCCGCGCAGGGGTCGGTCATCGCGCGCTGGTTCGRCGAGAGCCCGATGCATCACCTGCGGTTGTGGGAGTTCGACCTCCACCTTGTCAACGTCGGCAAGTCGTTCGCACGGATCAGGAGCGGCCTGCGGAAACTCGAACGGTCCGATGTGTTGGCTCACGTCGGCCGCGCTGACGCCGCCGGGCCGAACGAACTGCGCCTGCCCGTTGTCGTCGGACGTGACAATCTCCCCACGGCATGGGCCGCGATCCGTGAGATCCTCGCTCAGGCCGACGACGGCGTGACCGCATCTCTGTGGAACGGCGATGAAGAGATCGGCCTGTCCAGCGAACAATAAGTGTGCGGACCGCCGCTGAGGCGGAAGGGGGCAGGATTCGACGGCCATCCGGACCCCGACGGCGATCCGTGCCAGGTCGGTGACCCGGTCGACCCGCTGACGGATCGGGTCACCAATCATCATGCACGCTCGTTCGCGCGGGGCCGCGGCACCCGCCGGGCCGCCGAATATCCCCGCTGCGCAAAAAGGACAGTGCGAGTCTGCGTGTCCTCCTGCGAGCAGATACCCGGAGGGTTGCCACAGGAACCCGACCGCGCAAGACCCGCACCCGACAGACAGCTCAGCCGGAGCACACCACACTTGACCGACGCCACGCGGATTCCCTGGCCCGGACGTGAGTGATTTCGTTTCCTCGCTCTGCCTCCGAGGACGTCACCAGATCATCGTGGGCTCTGGTCTGGCGTCGGCCTGAAGTTCCGCTTGTCGCGCTGGATTGCCCGCCGGACGAGTGGGACGTCGATGGTCGGCACGCCGAGCTCGATACGGTCTGACGCGGCGTGACACACGATGATCCGGAACAGATCGGCCTTGAGATGGAGACGGTCGGCGCCCCTGACGTCGCGTACCTGCTCGACCTCGAGTCGAGGAGGCAGGCGGGCACTGTCGCGTCGAACCGTGAAGTATCGCGCCCAGGTCAGGGAGTGGCCRTCCAGTGTCAGAGTTCCCTGTTGCCAGCGGCGCGGGAGGGAGCCCGATGTGCCGCGCAGGAAGCAGGAGACCGCTACGGGCTGTGTGCTGMGCCAGCCCGCGTCCATCTCGCTTAGGAGATTGTCTACGGCCTCCGGGTCGGGCGGGCGGAACGAGCCGCGGAGGACGTCCAGAGCGGTTCGAGTTCCTGGCGACCGCCGCGTGCGGGGCATAGACGCCATGATGGCCGACCTCTGATTGATTCGTCAGGACAGCCGACATCCCGGGATTCGAGCTGTTCCGCTGAACTGGATACATGCCGTCCCGAGAGCAGACGCCGGGTGCGGGCACCATAGGTGGAACCGCGAGCCGGCACGGCTAGCGTGGGAGGCAGGGCGGTGCGCGGGTCAGCCGGGGGAGTAGACCGTGTCGCTGGCCAGGCGGGCGGCGCCGACGATGCCGGCCGCGTCGCCCAGCTCGGTGAGGACCACGGGCAGGTTGCCGGTGGCGAGCGGCAGCGACCGCCGGTACACGACGCCGCGGATCTCGGCGAGCAGCAGGTGACCGAGCCCCGAGACGCCGCCGCCGATGACGAGCAGGCCCGGGTTGAAGAACGAGACAAGGCCGGCGAGGACGGTGCCGACCCGCCGGCCGCCGTCGCGGATCAGCGCGAGGGCCGCCTGGTCGCCGTGGCGGGCCGCGGTGCCGACGTCGGCCGCGGTCAGCGGGGCGCCGCCGGCGGCCAGCGCGGCGAGCTCGGGGGAGCGGCCGGAGCGGGCGGCCGCCGCCGCGTCCCTGGCCAGGGCGGCCCCGCCGAAGAACGCCTCCAGGCAGCCGGAGTTCCCGCAGGCGCACGCCGGCCCGGACTCCTCGGCCTGGATGTGCCCGATGTCGCCGGCGCAGCCGTCGACCCCCCGGTAGAGCCGGCCGTCTACGACGATGCCGCAGCCGATGCCCGTGCCGATCTTGACGAAGAGGAAGTCCCTCGCCGAGCGGGCGACGCCGGCGTGCAGCTCGCCGAGCGCCATCGCGTTGACGTCGTTGTCGACCAGCACGTGGCAGCCGAGCTCGCGGGCCAGCACGTCGCGCACCGGGTAGCCGTCCCAGCCCGGCATGATCGGCGGGGCGACGGGGGCGCCGGTGTGGAAGTTCACCGGCCCGGGCAGCCCGATGCCGAGCCCGGCCGGCCGGGCCAGGTTCTGCTCGGCGAGCAGCTTCCTCGTCAGCTCCAGGACACGGCCGAGCACGTGCTCCGCGCCGCGGCGCACGTCGAGGCTCTCCTMGCGCTGCACGAGGACCTGCAGCCGGCCATCGGTGATCCCGACCGTCAGCGAGGTGGCGCCGACGTCGACACCGACGAAACGCAGCCGCCCCGCGAGGTCGACCAGGGTGGCGCGCCGGCCGCCCCGGGACACGCCCGGTCCGATGTCGTCCACCAGGCCGAACTCGGCGAGGCGGCTCACCTCGGTGGCCACCGTCGTGCGTGACGTGCCGATGCGTTCCGCCAGCTCGACGCGGGACAGCGGACCCCCGTCGCGGAGATGGCGCAGGATGTGCGCCTGCGTGGGGTTCTCCGCGCCGGCGGCGAGAGTCGAGGCCATGGCGGCTCCTGTCGTGCGGGCCGGCCGATCATATGCGCCGTGTGCGATGGGTGCCGCGGAGATGATCGTTAGGTGGGACGGCTGCGCCGTGGCCGCCTGTCGGTGATGATGGTCCGGGGTGATCCCCGTCACCCGGCTGGCGGTGCCGAGTCGAGTGGACCGGTCCGCGGGCGGCGCACGAACACGTCCTGAGGTGGTCCGCGTGTCCGATTCCCAGGTGCTGGCCCCAGCGTCCGGGCTCGAGTCGATCCGGGCCGTCGCGCCGGCCGCGGCGACCTGGCTGCGGGCCGGGTGGGACGCGGCCCAGGCCACGAGCAGGGTCGAGCCACGGCTGCTCGACCTGGTCCGCGGCCGGGTCGCCGCCGGGCATGGTCTGGCGCTGGAGGAGGCGGCCGGGTCGCAGCCGGCACCTGCGTCGGCGGCGGCCGGGCGAGATGACGACGATCCGCTCGGCCAGGCGGTCGTCGCGTTCACCGACGGGTTCGTGCGCCATGTCGCGACCCGGCGGCCGGACCTGGTCGCGGTTCTGCGTGAGCATCTGCGCGGGCGCGGGACCCGTGAGCTCGCCGAGATCATCTACGTGTTCGACCAGGCCGCCCGGCTGGTCATCGGGCACGGCAGGCTGTTCGACCCGGGCGAGTTCGGCGACGCCCCGCCCGATGAGGCGCCGAGCGAGCCCAGGTCCCTCGGGGCGGCGAACCTCCTGCTGCACGACGCCGCCCTGGGACTGTCCGCGCTCGACCCGGTGACGACCGAGCTGGTCCGGCTGCGGGCGGGCAGCTACCACGACTGCCGCACCTGCCTCTCGTTGCGGCTCGTCATCGACGGCCGGGTGGTCGTCGACGAGGAGCTGTTCGCCCGGCTGGGCGGCTATGCCGACGACCCGGCGTTCTCGCCGTCGCGGCGGGCCGCGCTTCGCTACGCCGACGCGCACATGACCGGTCCGCGCCAGATCACCCCGGAGCTTCGGGCGGAGCTGCGGACGCATTTCTCCGCCGCGCAGCTGGTCGAGCTCTCCCTGGACGTCACCGCGTGGAACTACCAGAAGACCCTGGTCGCACTCGACCTGGATGCCCCAGCCAGCGGGGAGGGCCTGACGGGAATGGCCATCAACGCTGACGGCAGCCTCCAGCTCTCGCCCCTCGCGTAGTCGCGCCGGCGCTGACCGAGGCTGCTGCGAAGATCACGAGAGCTGGTCAGCCGCAACAGAACGGGTTGTCGCAGGGCTCGCCGACCTCGCTGCCGTAGGCGACGAGGCCCCGCACCGGATTCAGGACCTCCGCGTGGAGGCCGGGTTCCAGAGCCGGGGCGGACCGGGCCGCGGGCTCTCCCCAGCTGGGCGGGGCGTCGTCGATGTCGAGGCGCCGCACCCCGTTCACGAACAGCGTCCACAGCGGGTGGTCGGGAAAGCTGTTGATACGCAGCACCCACCACTGGCCGTCGACGGCCGCGGCGACCGGGAAGTACGCGTTCCCTGTGCGGCGCCACCGTGGCTGGGCATGTGTCTCGGGTGTCTCATGAGCCGGCACGCTCCTCACTCTTCTCCCAGCGCCCGCCCACGCGCTCACGGCACGGCTCACTGGAGAATTCGGTGTCTCAGCCCACCTGCTCCGGACGGGCGGCGTGATCGATGCCCACCGCCAGCCGCTGGTCGGCCGGCGGCGCGCTCGTGGAGGCGAGTGCCTCGACCGCGCCGGTGGGCTCGGCGCTCTGCCGGGACGGGATGGCCAACGCGACGGCGGCGGCGGCGAGCGCGACGCCGCAGCCGATCAGGAGGCCCAGGCGGAAGCCGGCCTCCGACGGCACGGCCCGCGTCCCGAGCAAGGTGGTCATCTGGGACAGCACCACGCCGACCACCGCCGCGGCCAGGGTGATGCCGATGGAACGCGACAGCGTGTTGAAGCTGGTGGCGGAGCCGGTCTCGGAGGGCGGCACCGCGCCCATGATGAGCGCGGGCATCGCGCCGTACGCGAAGGCGACGCCCACCATGCAGACACACGAGACGATCAGCAGGCCCCACGCTGTCCCGAGCAGCACCATCGAGGATCCGTACCCCACCGCGATGACCAGGCTGCCGGCGATGAGGGTGACCTTGGGGCCGCGTGACGCCGACAGCCTCGCKCCGACGGGCGAGACGAGGAGCATCAGCAGGCCGGAGGGGGCCATCCACAGACCGGTGGCCAGCATGGACTGGCCCAGCCCGTAGCCGGTGCTGCTGGAGAGCTGCAGCAGCTGCGGCAGGATGAGCTGCGAGGCGTACAGCGCGAACCCCAGCACGGCCGACGCGAGGTTGGTCATCAGCACCTGGCGCCGGGCCGCGACCCGGAGGTTGACCAGCGGGTCGGCGATACGCAGCTCCCACCAGCCCCATACGGCGAACGTCACCAACGAGGCCGCGAACAGGCCGAGAGTGATCCCGCTGAGCCATCCCCAGTCGGCGCCCTTGGACACGCCCAGCAGGAGGCAGATCAGCCCGCAGCCGAGCCCGATCGCGCCGGTGGCGTCGAACCGGCCGCTGCTTCTGGCGGRCATCGCGGGAACCACCAGGCAGATCAGCGCGGCGACCACCGCGCTGAGCCCGGCGGCGGTCCAGAACAGCACGTGCCAGCCGAAGTGCTCGGCCATCAGGGCGGAGAACGGCAGGCCGAGCGCGCCGCCGATGCCGAGGGAGGAGCTCACGAGCGCGATCGCCGAACCCAGCCGCTGGGGTGGGATCAGCTCCCGCAGCGCGCTGATCCCGACGGGGACGACCCCCAGGCCGACCCCCTGCAGCGCCCGCCCGATGACCAGCGGGACCAGGGATCCGGCGAGCGCGCAGATCACCGAACCGACCAGGAGAGCCCCGGTACACGTCAGGAGCAGGCGACGGTTGCCGTACAGGTCGCTCAGCCGTCCGATCGCCGAGATGGCCGCCGATCCCGCGAGCAACGTGGCGGTCACCACCCAGGAGGCGTTGACGGCGCTGGTGTGCAGCAGCTGGGGCAGCTCACCGATGAGTGGCACGACCAGGGTCTGCATGAGCGTGGCCACGATGCCACCCGCGGCCAGCACAGCCACGATCAAGCCTGGCCGGGTTGCCGGCGCGGAGCCGTTCACAGGCACCTCGTTTCCTCGTCTCCTGTGTCCGGCCAGGCGTCGCGTCCGAGCCCCGAGGTCGGGGCGTGTCAGGCCTGGGCTTGCCGGACCTGGGCGTGTCGGACCTGGGCTTGTCGGGCGGCGCGTGTCCGTACCGCCCGTCGTTTTTATACCAAGTTCAGAAAACGTGCTCGCCCTCCGCGGGCGGCGGTGACCGGCGGCCGGCCGTCACGTCGCCGTTGATCACGGGGGTGGCGGCTGGGTGGCGCGCCCATGCGGTGTGGGATGCGCGGTTTGTCTCGGCATCGGGCGGGGCAGCGTCTGAGGGGATCATCCGGCGATTCATCCCGCGGAGGAACGGTGACGGTGAACAGCACGTCGCGGCCCGGCGCCGCCATGGCCAGCGGCCGCGGTCAGGCCCAGAAAGCCAGCGGTCAGGCGCAGAAAGCCAAACACAGCAAGGCGGTGACCGTGACGGCCCGGCTGGGCCTCGCCTCCCGTGGACTGGTCTACCTGCTGATCGGTGTCCTGGCCATTCAGGTCGCCGCGGGGAACAGCAACGAGAAGACGAACCGTGAGGGCGCGCTCCGCCAGATCGCCGACAAGCCGTTCGGCACCGCCGTCCTGGTCATCCTCATCATCGGCTTCATCGGCTATGCGGCCTGGCGGCTGCTGGACGCGGCCACCGGGCACACGGACGAGGACGACGGCAAGAAGAAGGCCGGCAAGCGCGCCACGTCCGCCGTCCGTGGCCTGATCTACCTCGCCATCGCGGGCAGCACCATCAAGTTCCTCACCTCGGGGCACGGCGGCTCCGGCGAGCCGGCTCCCTACACCGCCCGGGTCATGGGCCACACCGGTGGGCGCTGGCTCGTGGGCGTGGTGGGCATCGTGGTGATCGGTATCGGCATCGGCATGATCTGGCGCGGCGTGGCCACCAAGTTCGAGAAGAAGCTGCGCGTCGGCGAGATGGGCCCGCGGGTGCGGACGCTGACGGTCCGCTCCGGGCAGATCGGCTACGTCGCCCGGGGCATCGTGTTCGGCCTGGCCGGCATCTTCGTGACGAAGGCCGCGGTGGACTTCGACCCGAACGGGGCGAAGGGGCTGGACGGCACCCTCAAGACGATCGCCGGAAACTCCTACGGTCCCTGGCTGCTCGGGATCTGCGCGGTCGGTCTGGCGCTGTTCGGCGCCTACTCGTTCTTCGAGGCCCGTTACCGAAAGCTCTGACTCTGACCTCCGCCGCCGGAACGCCCGGGCGCGGCGCCGACATCGGCGCCGCGCCCGGGCGTTCCGCTATGCCGGTAGGAGGCGAGCGCGGAACAGGTCGAGAACCTGGTCGAGTGCCGCCTGCGTCGGCTGGCCCCGCTCGTCGATGAGGTGCTCGGTGAGAACGGAGTGCGGCTTCATCGTCGCCTCGGGGTTGGCGCTGCCGTCGTCGAGCTCGACCGCGACGAACGCCTCGCCCAGCTGCTCCCGCAGGAACCGGAAGCGCTGACCGGGCGAGAAGGTGTCACCCTGGAAACGCAGGCCGAGCACCTGCAGATTCTCGGCCGCGCACCGTCCCTTGACCACCTCCAGGTCGGCGGCGGAACAGTCGATGGACCCCTTCTTGGCCTTCGTGAGGGGAAACGGAAGGGACGGCTGCGAGAGCACGGGCGCGATCAGGCTGGGGTGCGTCGCCATCGCCAGCGCGAACCCGCMCGTGAAGCACATGCCGATGGCGCCGACACCGGGCCCGCCGCAGCGCGCGTGCTCGTCCGCGGCCAGCGCCCGCAGCCAGAAGACCAAGGGTGACGTGCGGCTGGTCGCCCAGATGGTGAACTCCCGGCTGACGCAGGCCGGAACGACCGACGACAGCACGTACCGCATGGCGCCCACCCGGCCGCCGGCGACCGGGTCCTTGCCGGGGATGCCGAACAGGTGCGGCATCACCGCGGTGCAACCGATGCCGGCGACCTGGCGGGCGAACGCGGCGACCTTGGGCGTGATACCCGGCATCTCGGCGATCACGATCACGGCCGGGCCCGTACCCGTCCGGTACACCGTCCGGGCCTTGCCGTCATGGGTGAACGTATTCGCCTCGAAATCCGCGAGGCTGTCGTCGGCCACGGCAGGAGTCAACCAGAACGCCAGGTTCCCGGCGGGATTACGCGCCGCCTCTGCCCGCCCATGAGCACGGCATGCTCAAAGGAGCGTGACGGCGTTGTCCCGTGGCGCGAGCCGCGTGTCAGCCGGGCTGGCGGGTGGCGAGATGGCCGTGCCAGCCGTCGGGATGGCGGATCTCGACGGCGCCGGCCAGGGCTTCCGCCCGGACGCGCATGCTCAGGGAACCGCTGCCGTCGGCCAGTTCGATGACCGCCAGCTCCAGCTCGGGAGGCTCGAGCGGGAGCAGGCGCTCGCGCAGCACCGCATAGCTGACGGCGTACAGCTCGCCCGGTACGGACCAGCCGTCGGTGGAGACCGGCTCGAGGCCGGGAAACTCGTCGCGGAACGACCAGAACCGGTAGCGCGGCGCCGTCCACGCCCGCCCCAGGAACCGCGCGTCCGTCAGCGGCGCGTGGATCGAACCGCCGCTCATCGCCTGGCCGTTGACGAACATCCGGACCATGTCGGACCGGTTGTCGAAGGGGAGCTGGTCGATACCGAGGTCGGCGGCGCCTTCGCGCGCACCCATGCTCACGTCGGTCATGTCGTCATCCCTCCACCAGGCCGTCGGCGCGGCCGGCGCGGCGCGCGTGCCCGCGGACGGCGTGCGCGAGCGCGGCGGCGACGGCCTGCTCCTCGTCGCCGCTCGCGAGCGCCGCGATCAGCGCCCGGTGCTGCTCGACCGGTTCGTAGCCGCCCTGCTGGACGTAGTCGTCAGTCGGGTACAGGAAGGCCTGTGACTCCAGGAAGGTCGACGTCCGGGTGCTGAACGCGGCCCTGTTCACGGCCATGTGCAGGTCCAGATGCGCCATCGCGAACGCCGGGCTGCCGATCCCGCCGTCCCGCAGCGCCGCCTCCAGCGGGCCCAGCCTGTCGAGGATCGCCTGCCAGTCGACCTCGGCGGCACGCTGGCTCACCAGCCGGGCCACCACCTCGTCGAACGCCACCCGCAGCAGGTGCATCTCGGCGCGTTCGCGCGGGCCGACGGCGCAGACCTCCAGCTGGCCGCGCCGGATCCGGGTCACCAGCGCCTCGCTGGTGAGACGCTGCAACGCCTCCCGGACCGGCGTCCGGCTCACCCCGAGCTCCTCGGCGATCCGGTCCTCCACGAGCCGGCTGCCAGGCGGCAGCTCGCCGGTCATCACGGCCTGGCGCAGGTACCGGTAGACGCGCTCGCGCACGGTCGCGGCGCCCGCGGCGACGGTCACGCCCGCCGTGCCCGCGCTGCCCGCCGTGCCCGCGCTGCCCGCCGTGTCCGCGGTGGCCGCCGTGCCCGCGCTCGCCGTGTCCGCGCTGGCCACCGTGCCCGTGGTGGCCACGCGGCTCGCCACAGCGGCACCGGGAACGGGCGCGGAGCCGGGCGCGGGCCCGGCCGCCCCGGACGGGCGCAGTACCTCGGGTGTCATGGGATCTCCTGGGTCAGGACCGCGCGGGCCGCCGCCGCGCGGGCGGCGTGCGTCGCGCGCTGCATCAGCGTTCCCGAGCTGACCGTGGCGCCCGCGGCCAGAGCGCGCGCCTGCAGGCCGGACAGCCGGTTGTTCAGGTCGAAGAACGCTCCGCCTGGCCGGAGCAACAGGTCCATCGGGAAGGGAAACGGCTGGGACTCGGACTCCGGTGTCTCGCCCCACGCGGTGGAGTTGATCAGAATCGTGGGGGGCCGGCCGGCGAGCGCGTCCACGAGGCCGTCGGGTGCGACCGCGTCGGCGCCGGCGAGCCCCGCGAGCTCCGCGGCGCCGGCCGTCGACCGCGCGCTGACCAGCAGGCGCGTCGCCGGCCACACGCGGCGCACCGCGAGCGCGACCGACCGGGCCGAGGCGCCCGCGCCGAGCAGCACGATGCTGGCCGGAGTCCGGCCGGCGGCGAGCAGCTCGAGCACGGCCTGCGCCGCCCACGAGTTGGTGTTGACCCCTGTCGGCGCCGCGTCAGCCGTGTGGTGCGGGGAGGAGCTGGTCGGAGAGGAGAGCGCCGGGGAGGAGCCGGTCGGCGGACGGAGCACGGTGTCGACGACCCCGGTGGTGGCGGCCGACGGGGACAGTCGGCCGAGCCGGGCGGCGACCTCACGCTTCCATGGGCTGAGCACGACGCCGAGTGTCCAGCCGGGGTCCGCGACGAGCGCGTCCGGGTCGGCGAAGGGCCGGGCCGCGCCGAGCGACAGGCCGGCGTCGGCGACCGCCCGGGCGAGCATCGGGCTGCCGACGGCATGCGGCGCGGTGGTGCCGATGGCGCCGATCCCGACCGTCAGGCCGGGCCCGCCGGCTCGGTCCGCGGCGTCCGTGGCGTCCGCGGTGTTCGCGGTGTTCGCGGCGTCCACACGGACACCGAGGGGCGCGAGTTCCGCGGCGAGGAAGGCGGCGACCGCCGCGCCGACGACGTCGTCCGCGGGCGCCGGCCCGCCGTCCGGCCAGATCGGGGTGGGGGCGAGACCGGACCACGTGGTCACCGCGCCGGTCATGGCAGTGGTGGTTCCGGTAGCGGTTGCGGTCACGCCGGGCTCCCGGCGGTGGCCGTGACGGCGGGCACGGCCGTGGACGTCGCGGGGAGGGCGGGGGCAACGGTGACCGGGGCTGGCGCGAGCTGCCGCCCGCGCGGCGCGCCCAGCGCCTGGCCGTCCTTGGCGACCAGCTCGCCGCGCAGGTAGGTGGCCCGCACGGCGCCGACCGTCGGCCAGCCCGCGTACGGCGTCACCGGGTGCTTCGAGTGCAGCCGCCCGGGGTCGATCTCGCCGGGCGCGGCCGGGTCGACGAGCACCAGGTCCGCGTCGGCACCGACGCCGAGGTGGCCCTTGCGGTCGTCGAGGCGCCAGGTCCTGGCCGGGGTGTGGCAGCACATCCGGACCAGATCCGGCAGCGTGAGCCGGCCTCGGTGCACCTCGGTGAGCAGCAACGGCAGCATGGTCTCGACTCCGATGAAGCCGCCGTGGGCCCGCCACACGTCCTGCTCGTCCTGCTCGGCCGCGGTGTGCGGCGCGTGGTCGGTCGCGATGATGTCGACGTCGCCGGCCGCGATGCCCCGCCACAGCGCGGCGACGTCGCCCGCGGGCCGGATCGGCGGGTTCAGCTTCACCAGGTTCCCGTACCGGTCGTACGCGGTCTCGTCGAGCAGCAGGTGGGCGACGAGCACCTCGACCGTGACCCGGTGGCCGAGCGAGCGCAGCAGGCGGACCCGGTCGAGCCCGGCGGCGGTGGACAGGTGGTGGATGTGCAGCTGGGCGCCCGCCGCGCCGGCCAGCGTGACGATCCTCGTGACGGCCTCGACCTCGACGACGGCCGGCCGGCCCTCCAGGTGGGCGCGCGGGTCGGTCCGCCCGGCCGCGCGCAGCTCGGCGGACAGCCGGCGCAGCAGCGCGTCGTTCTCCGCGTGCACGCCGACGACGAGGCCCGCGGCCGCCGCCGCGCGCAGCCCGGTGAAGATCGCGCCGTCGTCCGGGCACGGGTTGTCGCCGGTGGTCTGCCCCATGAACAGCTTCAGGCCCATCGCGCCCGCGGCGGCCATGCCGGCGATCTCGTCGGCGTTCGTCTTGCCGAGCATCCCGTAGAGCCCGAAGTCGACGTGCGCCTTCGGCGCGACGAGCGCGAGCTTCTCGGCGAAGCCCGCGGCGGTCTCGACCGGCGGCAGCGTGTTCGGCATGTCGACGACGGTCGTCACCCCGCCGGCCGCCGCGGCCCTGGTGCCGCTGGCGAAGTCCTCCTTGCGGGTCATCCCCGGCTCACGCAGGTGGACGTGCACGTCGACGAGGCCGGGCAGGACCACCAGCCCGGTCGCGTCGATCTCCCGCAGCCCGCCGCCGAGCCCGCCGCCGACCGCGGCCACCCGGCCGTCGCGGATGCCGAGGTCGGTGCGTACGTCCCGGTCGTGCGAGACGACTGCGCCGCCGCGTACGACCAGGTCGAACGGTGGGCCCGCCGCGGCGGGGCCGGCGTGGCTGTCCATGAGTGTGCTCCTCGGTTGCGTGTCCAGGGTGACGGGGACAGCGTCGATCGTGACGGTGGTCGCTCGTGACGGTGACGGTGGCGGGGCCCGCCGTCCAGGGTGCCGGCACGGCGGCGGCCGGTCAGGCGGGCAGCTGCATCGACTTCACCTCGGTCAGCTCGGCGAGCCCCTCCCGCCCGTGCTCGCGCCCGTTCCCGGACTCCTTCACGCCGCCGTACGGCGCGGAGAGGTTGAACCCGCCGCCGTTGACGACGACCTGGCCGGCCTGCAGCCGGCGCGCGACGGCGACCGACCGGTCCAGGTCGGCGCTCCACACCGAGGCGGTCAGCCCGTAGCGGGTACCGTTCGCCACCGCGACCATCTCGTCGACGTCGTCGCAGGCATGCACCGTCAGCACCGGCCCGAAGATCTCCTCCTGGGCCAGCTGGTGGTCGGGCGGGACGTCGCTGAACACGGTCGGGCGGATGTAGTAGCCGTCGGCGCTGCCGTCCGGAAGCCCGTCGGGCGCGCCCGGCCCGCCCGCGAGCAGGCGCAGGCCGGAGTCGACCCCGGCGCGGATGTAGCCGGCGACCCGGTCGCGCTGGACGGCGCTGACCACGGGGCCGAGCCGGGTGCCGGCGGCCCGGGGCGGCCCGGCGGCGGTGTCCGCCACCAGCCCGACCAGCCGGTCCTCCACCTCGCCGAGCAGCGCCCGCGGCACGATCAGCCGGCTCTGCGCGCCGCAGACCTGGCCGTTGTTGAAGAAGCAGCTGCCGAGGACGGCCGGCAGCGCGGTGTCCAGCGGCGCGTCCGGCAGCAGCAGCGCCGGGTTCTTGCCACCGAGCTCCAGCACGCTGCGGGTGATCGTGGCGGCGGTCGCGGCGAGGATCCGCCGGCCGACGGCCCGCGAGCCGGTGAAGCTGATCATGTCGACGTCCGGGTGGGCGACGAGCGCGGCGCCGACGGCGGGGCCGGTGCCGCCGACGACGCTCACGACGCCGGGCGGCAGGTCCAGCTCGGCGAGCAGCCGGGTCGCCGCCCAGGCCGCCAGTGGCTTCACCTCCGACGGCTTGAGGACGACGGTGTTCCCGAGCGCGACCGCCGACGAGATCTTGCTGACCAGCATGTGCAGCGGGAAGTTCCAGGCGGTGATGGCGGCGACCAGGCCGGCGGGCTCCCGCACGATCAGCGAGATGCCCTCGCGGCGCGGCGCGAGCACCGCCTCGGCCAGCTCCTCCAGGCGCTCCAGGCAGGCGACCGCCCGGCCCACGTGGACGTTGCGGGCGAACGCGGGCAGCAGGCCCATCTCGTCGATGACCAGCTCGGTCAGGGAGTCCGCGGCGGCGGCGAGCTTGCCTCGCCACGCGTCCAGGTAGGCCATCCGCTCGCGCAGCGGCGTGGCCGCCCAACCGGGCTGCGCGGCCCGGGCGGCGGCCACCGCCCGCGCGACGAGCGCGTCGTCGCCGAGCCCGGCGTACCCGATCACCGCTCCGTTCGACGGGTCGTGCACCGCCACGGCGTCGCCGCCGGTGCCGTCGATCAGCTCGCCGGCGACGAGATGGCCGGTGACGGGCAGGTCGCTTGGGGCCACGGTTCCTCCTGGGGTGGGCGCGGGCACGGCGGACGGGTGGGGCACGGCGGTGGTCACCGCGCGGTCGGGCTGGTCAGCGGCGGGCCGCGGCGGGCGGCGGGTCGTCGGCGCGGTCACCTCGGCGGGTCCAGCAGCGGGACGCCCAGGTCGAGCACCTCGGCGGCTCGGGCCTCGGCGCGCCGCGCCGCCCGTCGTCCCGGGGTGCCCGCGGCGAGGTAGTGCCCGGCGTGCCGGGTCCCGGCGGACAGGAAGCTCAGCGCGAGCGCCCTGGCCCCGTCGGCGATCAGCAGGCGGGCGCTTTCGGACGCCGACGCGGCGGCGAACGCGGCCTCGTGGTTGCCGCAGCCCCCGGTCTCCAGCCGCAGCATCGGCTGGATCATCGGGATCACCCAGGACAGGTTGCCGACGTCGGTGCTGGCCGCCCGGCCGGACGGCGGCGTGTAGGTCTCGCCGGCGCCGTCCGTGCCCCCCTTCTCGCCGCCGTCGGCGCCAGCGCCAGCGGCGGCGGTGTTGGTGCCGGTGTCGGTGACGAAGCTCAGGTCGACGCCGTCGAACCGAGGACAGGCCTGGGCGAACAGGCGCGACAGCAGCCGGTCGTAGCGGATCTCGGAGAAGCGCGGCAGGGCGCGGCGCAGGGTCGGCGCGCAGCCGGCGGCGAGGCCGCCGGCACGCAGGCAGTCGCCGACCCGGGCGGTGACGCCCTCCAGGGTGCCGGCGTCGGCGGCGCGCACCTTCACCGTCATCGCGGCGCGTTCCGGGATGATGTTGACCGCGTCGCCGGCGTCGGTGACCAGGGTGTGGACGCGCACGCTGTCGGGCAGCTGCTGGCGCAGGAGGCCGATCGCGACGCTCGCGACGGTGATCGCGTCGTAGGCGTTGCGGCCGCGCTCCGGGAACGACGACGCGTGCGCGGCCTTGCCGGCGTAGCTGACCGCGAGGGTGTCGTTGGCGAGCGTCGCCGGGCACAGCTCGTCCCGGTTGGCCGGGTGGATCTGCCCGGCGAGGTGGACGTCGTCGAACACGCCGGCCTCGACGAGGTAGATCTTGCCGCCGGCGTTCTCCTCGGCCGGGCAGCCGATCACCAGCACCCGCAGTCCGGCCTCGTCGGCGACGGCCGCGAGCGCGGCGCCCGCGGCGGCGGCCATCGTCCCGATCAGGTTGTGGCCGCAGGCGTGCCCGATGCCGGGCAGCGCGTCGTACTCGGCGGTGAACGCGACGGTGAGCGGGCCGCCGCCGTACTCGGCGCGAAACGCCGTCGGCATGCCGGCGAGCCCGCGGGTGACGGCGAAGCCGTGCTCGGCGAGCACGCCGCACAGCGCGTCGGCGGCGTGGTACTCGACGAGCCCCAGCTCGGGTCGGGCGTGGATGTCCAGCGCCAGCTCCCACCAGCGCCCCAGCCCAGCGGCGAGACGGTCCTCGACCCGCGTGACGAGGGCCGGATCGGCGTCGACGACACCGGCCAACGTCGACCAGCCCGGCTCGCCGAACGCCAGCTCGGGCGGGGCGGCGGCGAGCGCCAGGCCGGTCACCGGGCGCCCCCGGTGGTCCCCGACGCGGTCGGGGCGACGGCGAAGCCGAACCGGTCGGCGAGCGCGACGAGGCCCGACGGCAGCGCGTAGGCGACCAGTCCGAGCAGCGCGGCGACGGCCGACGTCGCCCACAGCAGTTCGCTGTCCCGGTTCGCGAGGGACGTCGTCATCAGTTCTCCGACCCCTTCCAGCCCGGACAGCCATTCGGCGAGCAGCGCGGCGAGCACCGCCATCGGCGCGGCGACCCGCAGGCCGACCAGCAGGCTGCCGACGGCGTTCGGGAGCAGGCCGGTGCGCAGCCGGCGCGCGAACGGCGTGGCGTACAGGTCCTGCAGCTCGCGCACCTCCGCCGGCAGCGACTCCATCCCGTCCAGCGCGGCGATCAGCAGGGTGAACACGGTGACCACGACGACGCAGGCGACCGACGTGCCGAGGCCCCGGCCGGTGATCAGGGTGAGCAGCGGGGCCACGCCGACGATCGGCAGCGTGCGGAACAGCAGCGCGTACGCGGTCAGCGGGGTGCGGACCAGCGGCAGCCGGATCGCGGCGACGGCGAGCAGCAGGGCCACCGCCGCGGACGCGGCGAGCCCCAGCACCGCGCCCTGCATGGTCACCCAGCAGCGGTCGGCCAGCAGCGGCGCGTTCGACCAGGCCGCCCGCGCCGCCTCGGCCGGCGACGCGACCTGGTAGGTGGGCACGTCGCCGACCCAGACGTAGAGCTGCCAGCCGGCGGCCAGGACGGCCAGCGCCCCGACGACGCTGGCCGCGTGCGCCCCCCGGCGGGCGGCCACCCCCCGGCCGGCGGCGGAGCCCGGTCGGCGGGCGGAGCCTCGGCGGCGGTCGGTCGACGGGGCGTTCATCGGATCCTCCTGCGCAGCGGCGTCATCAGGGCGGCGGCCAGCGCGAACAGGGCCAGCGCGGCGAGCGCGGCCAGCAGCAGCGCCGCCCACAGCACCTCGGGCTGGTAGCTGAACAGCGCGTTGACCATGACCTGGCCAAGCCCACGGGTGCCCGTCGCGCCCGACCACTCGGCGACGATCGCCCCGACGAAGCAGGCCGGCAGCATCGCGCGCAGCCCGAGGTCGATGACCGGCACGCTGTTCCAGAAGCCGACGTGCCGCCACCAGCGCAGCCTGCCGGCCGAGTACAGCGCGCCGAGCTCGTCGCGGCCGCGGGCGGCGGCCAGCGCGGAGCCGGCGAGCATCGCGGCCACCGGCACCAGCCCGGACAGCACGGTCACCGTGGTCACGAGCGTCTGGCCGCGGGTCATCACCAGCGCGAGCGCCGGGGTGACGGTGATCAGTGGCAGCGACCCGATGACGACCGAGGCGCCGCCGAGCGCAGGGGTGAGAGCGGGCACCGCGGCGACCGCGACCACCCCGACGGCGGTCACCGCGAGCAGGATCCCGACCCCGGTGAACGTCGCGGTCAGTGTCGGCTCGGCGTTCCACCAGATCATGGACCACTGGTCGTGCAGCGCCCGGACGGTCGCGGCCGGGCCGATCAGGCCGGCGCCGAGCCAGCCGGTCGCGGCGAGCGCCGCCCACAGCGCGGGCAGCGCGACGACCGCCACGGCGGCGACAAGCAGGCGAACCGGCAGCGATGGGCGGCCCGAGCCCGACGCGGGCCGCGACGCCGTCGCTGTCGGCGCCGCCGAAACCGTCGCCGGGCCCGGAGCCGTGGCGGCGGTGGGTGCCGCGGTGGTCGTCATCGCGCGGCCTCCAGCTCAGCGCGGATGGCGCGGCAGCGGGCCGCGAACTCGACGCTGTCCCGCTGCTCGCGCCGGTCCCGCCGGGGCACCGGAACGTCGTGCACCGCGTGCACCGAGCACGGGCGCGGGCCGAGCACGACGACGGTGTCGGCCAGCAGGACCGCCTCGTCCACCGAGTGGGTGACCAGCAGGCAGGTGGTGCCGGTGTCGGACAGGATGCGCAGCAGCTCGAAGTTCAGGTCGGCGCGGGTGATCTCGTCAAGGGCGCCGAACGGCTCGTCGAGCAGCAGGACGTCCGGCCGGGTCGCCAGGGCCCGGGCGAGGGCGACCCGCTGGCGCATCCCGCCGGACAGCTCCCGTGGCCGCCGGCCCGCCCAGTCCGCCAGGCCGGTGATCTCCAGGAGGTGGTCGACCCAGGCCCGGTCCTTCGGCAGCCTGGCCAGGTCGAACGGCAGCTCGATGTTGCGCCGCACCGACCGCCAGGACAGCAGTCCCGGGTCCTGGAACGCGAACCCGGCCCGGCGGTCTCGCCGCAGCCGCGCGGGCGGGACGCCGGCGACGTCGATGGTGCCGGCGGTCGGTTCCAGCAGCCCCGCCACCAGGCGCAGCAGTGTCGACTTGCCGCAGCCGGACGGCCCCACCAGTACGCCTATGCCGCCGACCGGCACGGTGAAGCTGACGTCGTCGACGGCCGTGACGGCGTCGCGCCGGCCGGGGTAGCCGAAGCTCACGCCGTCCACCCGCAGGACCGGCGGGCCGGCCCCGTCGGCGGGCACGGGCGCGGGCGTGGCCGCGGGGGGCCGGCTCAGGCCCGCCGGCCCCGGCGTGGGCGCCCCCGCTGGTGTCCGCGCCGACGCCGATGCCGACGTGGGTGCTGACACCTGCCCGGCGGACCTGGGTCCTGGCACGTCGGTCCCGCTGGCGGCGGCCGCGCCTCCGGTCTGGGCGCGGCCGGTGGTGGGTGGGGCCATGCTCATGCGGGGACCTCCCGGGGTCGGGGCGCTGGAGCGCTGGACGGTTCGGGGCGGCTGGACGGTTCGGGGCGGTGGTGCACCCGGGTGCCGGCGACCCACACCTCGGCGACGTGCGCCGGGCCGGCCGCGGCCACCGCGATGTCGGCGAGCGGCCAGTCCGGATGGCCGAACAGATGCCGCCACGGGCTCAGGTCAAGCAGGACAAGGTCCGCGAGCTGGCCCTCGGCGGGCGGTCGCGGCGCGGCCGCGCCGAACGCGGCGCGCCCGGCGGAGGTGGCGAGCGCGAGCGCCGCGGCGCCCGGCACCCGCCGGTGGGTCTGGGCCTGCCAGAGCCCGCGGGCCAGGCGCAGCTCCGCCCAGCCGTCGTGGTCGTCGGAAAGGGCGAGCCCGTCCAGGCCGAGACAGGCCGCGCGAACCCTGGCCGCGGCCCGCGCTATCGGCGCCACACCGGCGGCCAGCCGCAGGTTCGACGAGGCGTTCAGGGCGAGCGTGACGCCCCGCTCGTCGAGCAGCGCCAGCTCGTCGTCGCGCAGCTGGGTGCCGTGCGCGACGGTGGTCCGCTCGGTGAGCAGCCCGAGCCGGTCCATCGCGGGCAGCAGCCCGTCCGGGTAGACGTCGTCCGCCCAGGCGCGTTGTCCCGGGCTCTCCAGCAGGTGCAGGTGCAGCCGCCGGCCGGTCGCGGCGCTGTGCTCGGCGAGCCTCGCGAGCGTCGCCTCCGCGACCCACTGCGGGCCCACCGGGCCGAGCTGGATGTCGACCAGCCCGGCGGCCGGTGAGCCGGCGACCTCATCCGCCAGCTCACCGGCGAGCCGTTCGACGTCGGCGATCAGCGCGTCGACCGCGGCGCGGCCGGCGCCGGGCGCGCCGCGTCGCCGCCCTCGGCGGTCGCCGCCGGCGTCGAGGACCGGGAACGCGACGGCGGCGCGGATCCCGCGGGCGACCGCCGCCCGGGCCGCCGTCCGCACCTCGCCGACGACGTCCGGGCCCGTCGGGTTGACGCAGAAGACCGCGGCGCCCACGCCGGCGCGCAGCATGGCGTCGGCGGCGAGCCCGACCAGCTCGTCCTGGCCGCGCGGGCGGACCGGCCGGCCGAGCGTGTCGAGCCACTCCTCGAGCGGCGCGTCCGGGATGCCCGCGTCGACGGTGCCCGGGCCGCGGCCGTGGTCGTGCCCGTTCAGCAGCGGCGGGCAGAGGACGAGCGCCGTCGGCGGCGCCAGGCCGGCCGGGTCGTCCCGCGGGCCGGCCGGGTCGTCCCGGTCGACCTGGCCCGCCTGGCCGGCCGGCGTCGGGCGCAGCGTCGTGATGACGCCGTCGTCGACCACCAGCTCCCATGCGCCGCCGGCGTCGACCCGCGCCGGGGGCTGGCCGGCGTCGCCGAGGACGCCGGCCAGCCGCCAGCGGCCGGTGCGAGTGGTGCTCATGGTGTGGACGGTCATCGTGGGGTCCCCGGTCGGCTTCCTGTCCTCGTGGCGGCGTCGGCGGCTACGCCGTCGCCCCGGCGCCGACGAGGATGTCGGTCGTCACGACGGCGGCGTAGTCGACCGGTTTGTCGATGAGACCGGCCGTCTTGTAGAGGTCGTAGACCTTCTCGAACGCGGCCTGGTCGACCCACATCAGGCCGTGGGTCCTGGTGTCCGGCCCGGCGATCAACGGCACGGCGGCCTTCGCCGACTCCTTCTCGTCGGCGAGCACCGCGCCCGTCTCGTTGTGGTACTGGTCCCAGGTGTACTGGGCGATCTCCTCGGGGTTCTTCACGAAGTAGTCCCAGCCCTTGCGGTCCGCGCGCAGCCACTTCGTGAGCAGGTCCTTCTTCCCCTCGACGGTCTTGCGCGTCGCGAACAGGGCGTTGCCGTAGTCGGGGTTGCCCAGCTCGGAGAAGTAGGTGATGGTGACCGGCACGCCGGACTGGCGCAGCGAAAGGCCCTGCTGGGTGCCGTAGCCGATGTAGCCGTCGACCTGCTTGGAGCTCAGGATGCTCGGGTCCGTGCCGACCGGGACCATCTTCACCGTCGACGGGTCGACGCCCGCCTTGCTGAGCATCGCGGACAGCAGYGGGCGTTCGGTGGTGGGCAGGCCGACCGTCTTGCCCGCCATCGCGGCGAGGGACGTCACCGGGTTGCTGTCCAGGGACATCAGCGCGTTCGGGGTGGACTGGTAGATCGTGGCGAACGCCATCACGGGGATGTTCTTGCTGACCGACAGGAGGATGTCGGAGCCGTTCGCGTCGCCGATGTCGGCCTGCCCGCTGGTCACGACCGAGACCGGGTCGATGTTCGGGCCGCCGGAGACGAACTTCGCGTCGATGCCCTCGGCGGTGAAGTAGCCGTTCTTCAGCGCGGCGAAGTGCCCGCCGAACTGGGTGAACTTCTTCCAGCCGAGCTGACAGGTGACGGTCGTGAGGCCGGCGGCGGACGCGGACGAGCTGTCGTCATCCGAGCCGCAGGCGGCGAGCAGCGGTCCGGCGGCGAGCAGGGCGCCGCCGCCGAACAGGCCGCGCAGCACGGCCCGGCGGCTGGTTGAGGAGTCGAGCGCGGACATGGTTTTCCTCTCCGGAACACCGAAGGAGCAGGCAGGGAAGGACGGGGGAGCCGCGGGGAGGGGTGCGAGGCGGGGTACCGCGGGAGGAGCCGGGTCTGGGCACGGCCGTGGCCGGGCCGTGGCGGACGAGGACGGTCGGTGTCAGGAGGTGACGCGCTGCTGGAGCTTGCGGCGGCGCACCCAGGCGCCCACGTCCAGTGGGCCGGCGTCGCGCAGCGCGTCGGCCAGGACGGTGTCGGCGAGAAATCCGTCCGTCGGCGGCGCGTCGGCGGACACGGAGCCGGCGCCGCGCACCTCGAACGGGACGAGCTCGTGGTGGTCGCTGGGTCGGTAGAAGAACGGGATGGTCAGCCGGTCGCCGGCGGCGGCGGAGCCGGCCGGCCGGACCTCGTGCGGCACCGCCCACCAGGCGCCCCGGGTCAGGTAGGTGAGCAGCTCGCCGACGTTGACGACGAACTCCCCGGCGGCGGGCGCGACGTCGTGCCACCCACCGGAGCGGTCCCGCATCACCAGGCCGCCGTTGCCCGGCGGGTCCTGGAGCAGGACGGTGAACAGGGTCAGGTCGGAGTGCACGGCGTTGCGGATCCCCGGCGCGCCGGACGGCGCGGGCGCCGGGTAGTAGTTGGCGGCGAGGTCAGCCCAGTTCCCGGCCACCATGTCCGACCAGCGGGAGGGTTCCAGGCCGAGTGCCGCCGCCAGCGCCGTGCCCAGCCGCGCCGCCGACTCCTGCATGGCGGCGTAGTAGCGGTGCCAGGCCTCGACGAAGCCGGGCAGCTCGGCCGGCCACAGCGGGCAGTCCGCGACGGCCGCCGTGACCAGGCCGGCAGTGTGCCCCCGCGTCGGCTCGACCGCGCCGGATCCGGATCCGGCGCGGTCACCCAGGCCGAGCAGCGTGCTGGCGACCCGCGGGCCGATGTGGAACATCTCCTTCTCGTCCGCGTAGCCGTACTCGTTGCGGTTGCCGTCCGTGCCGCGCCAGCCGACGTACTGGTCGTCCTGGCTGACCAGGGCGGCCTTCGCCCGCCGCGGCAGGGCGAACAGCTCCCGGGTCCGCCCGAGCACCTCGTTGGTGAGGCCGGTGGGCAGCGGCAGCCCGGTCAGGACGAAGGCGCCGATCTCGCGGCAGACCCGGTCGAGCTCCCCGCCGGCGGGGGCGCGGCCAGCGTGGGCATCCGCGACGATCTCCGGCAGTGAGAACGACGGAACCTGCATCGGGACACCTCCACGCGCTTCGGATCCGAACTTGGATCCGAACGTTAGGGGCGTCAGATTGCGGGCGTGTCACGCGGGCGTACCGGGACGTAACGGCCTTCGGCCGGGCCTCAGGACCGGGTGACCCCGCGCAAAGACGCAGCTCACAGGCGTTACCGTCGCAAACCATGGAATCCCACCTCGCCTCGGCCGCCGGCGCTGCGCCCGCGGCCTCCGTCGCGACGGGCGCGGCCTCCGCGACCGCCGCCCCCGTCGATCTGCGCAGCGACACCGTGACGCGCCCGACTCCCGGGATGCGCCGGGCGATGGCGGACGCCGAGGTCGGCGACGACGTGTACGGCGAGGATCCGTCGGTGCGGGCGCTGGAGGAGCACGCGGCGGACCTGCTCGGGCACGAGGCGGCCGCCTTCGTCCCGAGCGGGACGATGGGGAACTTCTGCGCGCTGCGGGCCGCCGCCCCGGTCGGCACGGAGATCGTGGCGGACACCGAGGCGCACATCGTGACCTACGAGCTGGGCGGCCTCGCCGCGCTCGGCGGCGTGCAGACCCGCACCCTGTCAGGGCTCGCCGGGCCGCTCGACCTCGCGGACGTGGCGGCCCAGATCCGGGCGCACTCGATCGGCCACAACTACAACATGATCAGGACCAGCGTGCTCGCCGTGGAGAACACCCAGGCCCGCGCCGGCGGCCGGGTCTGGCCGGTCGAGCGGCTGGAGCGCCTGCGCGCCCTCACCGACGACGCGGGGGTCGTGCTGCACTGCGACGGCGCCCGGATCTGGAACGCCGCCGTCGCGCTCGGCGTCCCGCCGCGCCGCCTCGGTGAGATCTTCGGAACCCTGTCGGTCTGCCTGTCGAAGGGGCTCGGCGCGCCGGTCGGCTCCCTTGTCGTCGGGGACGCCGCGCATGTCGAGCAGGCCCGCGAATGGCGCAAGCGGCTCGGCGGCGGCATGCGCCAGGCCGGCGTGATCGCCGCGGCCGGCCTGTACGCGCTGCGTCACCACCTCGACCGCCTCGCCGAGGACCACCGCCGGGCCGGCGAACTCGCCGCGACACTCGCCGACGCCGCGCCCGGCCGGGTCGAGCCGAAGCTCGTCGAGACGAACATGATCCTCGTCGAGGTCGGCGACGCCGACGCGTTCGTGGCCCGAGCCGCCGAGCGAGGCGTCCTGGTCGGCGCCGTCAGCCCGACGACGCTGCGGCTCGTGACCCACCTCGACGTCGACGACGCCGGAATCCGTCGGGCTGGCGACGTCCTCGCCCGGCTGCTCGCCACCAGCCGGCCCACCGGCTGACCGGCGGGGCCTCGTCCGGCGGCAGAAGGGTGTCCGACCCGTCGCCGTTGCCGGATAACCCCGGGCGCGCACTCGGACGCCAGGGTCGGGCCGGTGGCACGCGCCGGTCCACCGTCAGCCGATGGGGGCAAGCCGGACGGGGATGCCGTTGAGGACGGCGTTGCCGGACAGCGGATCGACCTGGGAGGCGTCCGTGAGGACGTTCGTGTTCACGCCGGGGTGTTCGGCGGCGGTCGTCATCCGGGTACCGGCCTGGCCGTGGCCCCAGCCGTGGGGGAGGCAGACGACGCCGGCCATCACCTCGTCGCTCACCTCGACCTGGACCTCCAGCGTGCCCACCGCGGACGTCAGCCGGGTCCGGCCGCCATCCCGGACGCCGTGGCGGGCCGCGTCGTCCGGGTGCACGAGCAGGGTGCAGCGCTCGCGGCCCTTGACCATCGCCGGGACGTTGTGCAGCCAGCTGTTGTTCGTCCGCGGGTGGCGCCGGCCGATCAGGACCAGGCCGGCCTCCGCGCCGTCGTCGCCGCCCCCGCCGGCGGCGTCGAGCGCGGCGCGCAGCCGCGGTACGTCCGCCACGACCGGTTCCGGGGCGAGCTCGACCTTCCCGCTGACGGTGCGCAGCATGGCCGGGATCCGCGCGGTGAGCGGCCCCAGGTCCACACCGTGCGGGTTGGCGAGCAGCAGGGCGAGCCGCATCCCGTCCGGCCGGGCGCCGAACCCGTCGCCGAAGTGCCCGGTGCGCAGCGCGATGTCCAGCAGGCGTTCCGGCACTGTCTCGCCGTCGACGAGCGGGCGCAGCTCGGCCGGGTCGCGCCCGGCGGCCGGCGAGCCCGGCTCGGCGACGGCACGGCGCAGCGCGTCGTCGACCAGCGACTCGTGGACGGCCGACACGTCGGTGTCCGCCGGCTGGCCGAGCGCGATCGACGTCAGCCGGGCCAGGATGTCGTGCTCGGCCAGCCCGCCGGGATCGGGTGGCAGGACCGGCGGCGAGTAGCTCGCGATGGTGCGTATCGCGAGCCCGCCGAGCATGAAGTCGTAGTGCCCGACGCGGGCCGGGTCGGTGGGCGGCAGCACGACGTCGGCGTGGCGGGACGTCTCGTTCAGGTAGGGGTCGACGCTGACCATGAAGTCGAGCGTGCCGAGCGCCGCCGCGAGCCGCCGGGCGTCCGGAGTCGACAGCGCGGGGTTGCCGGCCACGGTGACCAGTGCCCTCAGCTGGCCGTCGCCGGGCGTGTCGATCTCCTCGGCCAGAGCCGCGACCGGCAGCTCTCCCATCACCTCGGGCAGCCCGCGGACCCCGGTGTGCCACCGCCCGGTCCGCCACCCTCGCCCGCCGGGGCGCCCGTCGGGACGCGCCCGGTCGGCGCGGCCGTGGGCGCCGCGGCCGAACATCGCCCCGCCGGGGGCGTCGAGGTTGCCGGTCAGCGTGTTCAGGACGATCGTGAGCCAGCTCGTCAGCCCGCCGAACGCGACCGTCGTCGTCCCCATCCTCCCGTAGACGGCGGCGCCCGGCGCCGCGGCGAGCTCCCGCGCGATCCGCCGGGTCGTCTCGGCGGGCACCCCGCAGGGTGCCTGGACCGCCTCCGCGGTGAACGGCGCGGCCAGCTCGATGACGCGCTCCACCCCGGTGACGTGTTCGGCGACCGCGCCGAGCCCGACCTGGCCCGTCGCCGCCAGCTCGTTGACCAGCGCGAACAGCCACAGAGCGTCCGTGCCCGGCCGGATCGGCAGGTGCTCGTCCGCGAGGGCGGCGGTGCGGGTCCGGCGCGGGTCGACGAGGACGACCCTGCCGCCGCGGGCCCGGATCGCGGCCAGCCGGCCGGGGAAGTCGGGGGCCGTGCACAGGCTGCCGTTGGAGACGGCCGGGTTCGCGCCGAGCATCAGCAGGTAGTCGGTGCGGTCCAGATCGGGCACCGGGATCAGCGCCGGATGCCCGAAGACGTGGCCGCAGGCGGCGTGCATCGGCATCTGGTCGACCGTCGCGGCGCTGAACAGCGAGCGGCTGCCCAGGGCGCCGAGGAACGCCGGAACGTGCTGCGCGCCAGCCATCGTGTGCGCGTTCGGGTTGCCGAGATACACGCCTACGGCGTCGCGGCCAGCCGCGTCGATGACGCGACGCAGTCCCGCCCGCACGACGTCGAAGGCCTCGTCCCAGCCGACCTCACGCCACCTGGTCTCGTCAGGGCGCCTGTTGCCGCCGTGACCGTCGCGGCCGTCGCTGGTGGTCTCGCGGACGAGCGGGCGGCGCAGCCGGTCCGGGTCGTTCAGCAGCTGCGGGAGCGCGGCGCCCTTCGGGCAGATATACCCGTGGCTGAACACGTGCGCCGCGTCGCCGCGCGCGCCGACCACCCGGCCGTCGGCCACGCGCAGCTCCAGCCCGCAGGTCGCCTCGCAGAGTGGACAGGTACGCAACGCGGTCGTCCCTAACCCAGGGGTCATACCGGCCAGGGTCCCACATCTGATCGACACCGGCCCGGATACACCGTGGGAAACCGTGGAAAGTCCAGATCCACTATTGACCGCTAATGCCGTGCCCGCCCATGTTGGCTCGCCATGCATGATCGCCGATAGTCCCGCTGGTGCCGCGAACGCGTCACCCTCTGGTTGTGTGGGGGTGCGGCCGGGTAGCCCCGCGGCAGAAGGGGGTGCGGGCCGGCGGGCTCTGGTGGCGGGTATGCAGACCTTTCTTCCGTATGCGGACTTCGCGGCGAGCGCCGCGGTTCTCGACGACCGGCGGCTCGGTAAACAGCGGGTCGAGGCGCTGCAGATAGTGCGGGCGCTGACCTACGAGGGTTATGGCTGGCAGCGACATCCGGCGGTGCGGATGTGGGCGGGCCACCCGAGAGCGGTCGCGGCCTACGGTCTCGCGGTCTGTGAGGCGTGGACCGCCGTCGGGCGCGCCGACACGTGCGCGGCCACGATCAACACCGATCTCGCGCGGGCAGGCCTGGCGCCGCCGCGGTCCCAGCAGGCGCTGGCACGGCTCGGGCTGCTGCCCGGCTGGCTCGGCGACGAGCGCCTCCACCGCAGCCACCAGGCCGCGCTGGTCCGCAAGGACCCGCGGTTCTACGGCCCGCTGTTCGGCGACGTGGACCCGGCGCTGCCGTACTACTGGCCGGTCTGAACTACTGGCCGGTCTGACCGCCAACAGCGCTCGGTCAGGAGGTGGGAAAGCCAGGACCCGGCGGACGGTGGGAAAGCCGGGACCGTCAGGCGGTGGGATGGCCGGGACGCGTCAGGCGGCGGCGCGTTCGCTGGCGGGCCGGCGGCGGAGGCTCGCCTGCTGGAGAGCGGGCGGGAGATATGCCTGGTCGAGCGTGCCGACGTCGGTGGCCGGCGGAACGATCTCGTCGATCTGGTCGAGGACGTCGTCGGTCAGTGTCACGTCGAGGCCAGCGAGCAGGTCGTCGAGATGGCTCATCGTGCGCGGCCCGATGATCGCGCTGGTCACACCGGGGTGGGAGATCGCGAACGTCATGGCGAGGTGGGTCAGTGGCAGGCCCACCTTCTCGGCGAGTGAGATGAACCGCTCTACGGCGTCGAGCCGGCCCTCGTCGTTCAGATGCCTGGAGAAGGCCGCGCGGCGGAGCTCGTTCCGCTGGCCCTTGCGGACGCGTCCCGTGAGCAGTCCCTGTCCGAGCGGGCCCCACACCAGCGTGCCCATCCCGTTGCGCTGGGCGACCGGCAGCACCTCGCGTTCGATGCCGCGGTTGAGCAGCGAGTACGGCGGCTGCTCGGTGTGGAAGCGTTCCAGACCACGCCGCTCGGCGACCCACTGGGCTTCGACAATGTCGGACGCCAGCATCGCGGAGCTCCCGATCGCGCGGACCTTCCCGCTGTGGATCAGGTCGCAGAGCACGGACAGCGTCTCCCCGATGTCCGTGGTGGGATCCGGCCGGTGGATCTGGTACAGGTCGATGTAGTCGGTCTTCAGGCGGCGCAGCGAGTTCTCGACCGCGGTCACGATCCATCGCCGTGAGGCGCCCTGGTGGTTGGGGTCGTCACCCATCGGACGGCCGGCCTTGGTCGCGAGGACTACATCGTCCCGACGCCCCTGGAGTGCCCTGCCGACGATTTCTTCGGAGTCGCCGTAGGAGTCGGCGGTGTCGATGAAGTTGATTCCCGCGTCCAGCGCCCTGTGGATGATGCGGGCGGAGTCATCGGGGTCCGGGTTGCCGATGGACGTGGCGAACATCAGCGTGCCGAGCGCATAGGGGCTGACCTTGATCCCGGTCCGGCCGAGTGTGCGATACCGCATGCGAAATCCTCACTTCCTGGCAAGAGGACCCGTGGGGCGCGGGCCGGTTTCCAGCATGTGGCGGTGCCGGCGCCGGCGGGAGAGACGTCCCCATCCAGGGACGGGCCGTCCCTGGATGTGTCCCGCGTCGCGGGCATGGTGGAGGTGTGGACAGAACCGAGCTGGCGGACTTCCTGCGCCACTGCCGTGCCCGACTCGCGCCTGCCGACGTGGGGCTGGCGCAGGGCGCCCGGCGGCGCACTCCGGGGCTGCGCCGCGAGGAGGTGGCGCAACTGGCGGGCATGTCCACCGACCACTACACCCGGCTGGAACAGGCGAGAGGCTCACGGCCGTCCCGCCAGATGCTCGCCGCCGTCGCCCGGGCGCTGCGCCTGTCCGACGACGAACGCGACCATCTCTTCCATCTGGCGGGAGAGGAGCCTCCACGCGGCCGGCCGGGCACCCAGCACGTCCGCCCAGGGCTGCTTCTCGTCCTCGACCGGCTGACCGACACTCCCGCCCAGGTGTTGAGCGACCGCGGCGACATCCTCGCGCGGAATGCGATGGCCAGGGCGCTGCACGGTGACGCGTCCGCCAGCCCGGAGGGGGAGCACAACCTGGTGTGGCGCTATTTCACGGACCCCGCCGCGCGGGAGCTCTTTCCGGCCGAGGACCGTGACCCTGGCGCCCGCGAGGCAGTCGCGGATCTGCGCGCCACCTTCGCCCGCCGCCCGGACGACGCGCGGCTGGCGGCGCTCGTACACAGGCTCCGCGCCCGCAGCGAGGAGTTCTCGGCTCTGTGGGACGCCCACCACGTCGCCGTACGTCGCTCGGACACCAAGCGCTTCCTGCACCCGGTCGTCGGCCTGCTGGAGCTGGACTGCGAGGTACTGCTGAACCCGGACCACGACCAGCGGCTGGTCGTCTACACCGCCCGTCCGGGCAGCACGTCCTACGAGCGACTGGAACTGCTGCGCGTGGTCGGCCTCCAGAATCTGACCCATGGCTGAATGCTTCGCCGGGTTCGCCGGGCTGACGGGGATCCGGACCATCCGTCCGAGTCGGTTGACCTGGCCATCCGCGACCCGCCCGCTCGGGCGGGACAGACCGCTACCGACCCGGCGCCAGTCCGGCTGTGGTGTCAAGCGCGGGTGGAAGCGTGCCTACCTGGGTGCGGGCACTCGTGGACACCGCGCGCCACGGCGAGTGGTGCGCGGGCTCCCAGTCGGGCCGCGCGAGGCCGCCGACCAGACCACGGAGGATTCGCAGCGCTCGGGCTGTGTCCGTCGGTTGGCCCGTGACTCTCTTGCGGGCGGCGAGGAGAAGAAGCTGCGCGGCGTGCACTCCGGGCCAGGCCAGGCCGAGGTTGCGCCGGTGGCGACGGAAATACGTGGCCGCGGACCGCCCGAGTTCCCGGTGCATCATCGGTGACTGGCCGGTCGTCGCGCCGCCGTCATGCACCACGTGCCAGGTGTCATCCGCCCAGGCGATCCGGCCGCCCGCCTTGAGGAGGCGGTAGAACAGGTCGGTCTCCTCGTAGTACATCCAGTAGTACGGGTCGAATCCGCCGAGCCGGAGGAACGCTTCACCCCGGATCGCGAAGAACGCGCCAATCGGGTAGCGATGCCCCGGCCAGCGGCTGAGTGCCGCGGCCTCACCTCGTACCGCCATGTACGCGTTGGTCCGCGACGATGGCAGCACCGAGCTGGTTCGGCCTGGTCTCCCGTCTTCTGTCTGGATCGTGAAGCCGACGGCGTCGGTGTCGGCCGGGGTGTGGCTCAACAACGCGGGCAGCATCTGGGCTGTGCGCTCGGGTAGCTCGATGTCGCTGTTGACGACGAGCACCCAGGCCGGGATCGGATCGTTTTCCAGATGACGCCGCACACCCAGGTTCACCGCGGTGCCATAGCCGACGTTGCCGTGGTCATGGTGCGCACGCACGCCTTCGGGCAGCCACGGGTGCCRCACGCCAGGCTCGTTCTCGATGAGCATCACCTGACAACCAGGCATGCGGCGCAGCCCCGACAGCAACGCCGGGAGGTAGCTCGACCCGCCATAGGAGACTACGACCGCCAATAGGTTATTCATCATCCGCCTCGGGAGTAGGCGCCATGGTTCAGGGCTTCCGGCCGGCGCTGCCGGCTGGCAGAGTCCGTCAGGGCACGGCTGAAACCTCTGCAGGTATTCCGGTACTTGGTGAGCCACCACCACGGGACTGATCTGTGAGCCTCGGTCGGCGCCCGGAGCACGGGTCAGATCCAGTCGCCCGGTTTGAGGTATRCCGACACCTCGCGGCGGCTATTCGCCCTGTTCGTGACGAGGGTCACGGGCGGGTGGCCGATATCCGCACGGCGGCTGCCCGCGAGGCGTGATCAGGCCGGGAGTCGTGTCGTGCTCGACGTAAGCTGCGTCCGCTGGTCACCGGCCGGCTCGCGCGGAAAAAAGATAAATCGGCGGCATGGCCATCAATGGCTCTGCTGGCCGCAGCGCCAACGGAACGATCGGCCGACGACAGGGCGCCGTACGACACCGGCCTGGACATTAACGGGACTCTGCGGTGTCCATGGCGGAGGGCTGCGTGGGCACGACTGGTGGGCACGGAGTGCATACGGGTCCCGGTGGTCTTCGGGGGCCGGATGAAGCCGGTCTGCGTTCGACCGCGGTCACGGTTCTGTGCTCATTCTAGGCCGGCGTTTTTCGCCGCGGCCCGGCCGGGGGTCCGTTCCGGGTAGCACACGGTCGTTCATCGGATCGTCAGACTTCGTCGAGGGCCTGTCTGTCCTGCGCCGTGTCCATGCCCCGCCAGAAACGGTTGTGTGAGCAGGCAGGCCTCCGACGCGAGCGGGGCGGCGAAA
Source organism: Pseudofrankia asymbiotica (assembly GCF_001983105.1). Lineage (GTDB taxonomy): Bacteria > Actinomycetota > Actinomycetes > Frankiales > Frankiaceae > Pseudofrankia > Pseudofrankia asymbiotica. Next base: position 115,952 of record NZ_MOMC01000009.1, read on the forward strand.
CGGCGCATCGGCCAGGTCCTCCCCGTGCCGTAGCGCCGTAAATCGTGTCGCGTATCACGAAGAAGCCGCCGTCGGCCGAGAGGTGTTTATCGGCGGATGGGGCAACGGCCCTGACGTGGTGGGTGTCACGGTTACCAGGAAGAGTTCCTCCTGGCCACGAGCCGCTGGGCGACCTTCAAGGGAGATCGAGCCGCCGTCGAGCGTCTCGTCCGCCGGGACACCGGCTGTCGCCGCGCAGGAACGATGTACAGCCCGATTCCCGGCCGGCCGGGCCCGGCGCCGGAAGAGCGGCTGACAGCCGCTCCCTGCCTCACCGCTCCGTAAGGGCCGCATGCCCGGCGCGCAGGCGCATCGCTTCCAGCCGCGCTGCCTGTCCGACCGCCCGCTGTTCCAGCTGGTCGAACCGTGCCGGGTCCAGTCCCAGGCCGGGCTCCTCCTCCGCCAGGTCGCGCAACGTCACCCAGGCCAGCCGCTTGCCCTCCACCCCCAGTCGCAGCGCCTCCAGTTCGGTCACCGTGCTCAGCGGGGAGCGGGCCACCAGGCGGCCGTTCGACTTCAGCCGGCCCACCAGCTCGGCGAGCAGACCGGCGGCGATCTTGTAGCGACGGCGCGGCGCTCCGAGCTGCTCCATCAGCGCGATGAGCACCGACCGGTCCTCGTCGATCTCCTCGGCGATGGACCGCAGCTCGGGTCCGATCGGCAGCCGCTCGTGCGCGCCGGCCAGCCGGCGCGCCAGGCGCAGCCCCGCGCTGGAGCCCGCGAGGTGGTCGTTCAGATAGATCCCCAACAGGCGCTCGCCAGCCGGCTTGTGAGAGGTCGTCGTGGTCTGGCCATCGGCGGTGGTGGTCTGGGCCATTGCGCTCCCCTTGTCGCTGCTGGACGCCTTCGCCGCATCTATGATCAGACGGTCCCGCGCCGTCGGCATCGCGCGGGCGTCCGGGGTCCTACCCGGCGAGCTCCCCGGATACCGCGTGCCAGCCCCTCACGGATCGCCGCTTGTGTCCCGCGGTGACCGGGCGGGCGGGGGGCGGATCGTGACCGCCACAGGGCACAAACCGCGATCAAGCCGCAGGCCCGACCGCCAGGGGCGGCGGTGGTCAACTTGCGGGGGTGGCTGTCTGGTCAGGGAACCCGGCAGCCGCCGCGGGTGAGGTCGTCGACGACGAAGCCAAGCTGGAACAGCCGGTACGCGCCCTCCGGCCAGGGCTGCTGGAAGTGACGGTGCTGGAACGTCGACGGTGTGGAAGGCCCGGGCGGCCCGGGCGGCCCGGGCGGCATACCGGTCATCGCGTCAACGCTCCGCTCTGGCCGTCCAGGCCGCTCTCGCCCTCTGAGCCCTTCGGGTCCTTGAGGCTATTCGGGCGCACGAGCACCTCCTGGGCGACAGTGGCCACCAGATGCCCGTCGGCGTCGTGGATCGCTCCGCGCACGAGGCCGCGGTGGCCCGTGACGACGACCGTCTCCTGGGTGTGCCGGTGCCAGCGGTCGAACCGCACCGGGCGGTGCAGCCAGATGGCGTGGTCGAGGCTGCAGGCCGACGTGTAGTCCGGCACGTGGTCGGGGTCGGCGCCACCGGGGTAGGACCGGAAGGCCATGTCGAGCAGGAAGTAGTCGCTCGCGTAGGTGAGCAGCGCCGCGTGCGTGCCGGCGTCCGCGCCGACGTCGCGGGGCAGGCGCATCCAGTGCGAACGCGCGCCGGCGGCCGGGGAGCCGCCCATGAAGACGACCGGCTCGGCGAGCCGCGTCTCCAGCGGCGGCGGGCGGTCGACCCAGGCCAGCGCCTGCGGCCGCAGCTCGGGCGGGGCCTTCTCCGCCCAGTCCTGCAGCAGCGGCAGCTGCTCGGGGTCCACCGCCAGGACGGAGGGATCGGCCGGCGGCTCGGGACCGGCGCCGTCCGCGTGGAACGTGACGATGGCGACCAGGAGCACGCGGTCGCCCTGCTGGACCGTCACCCGCCGCGTCGACATCGTCCGGCCGTCGCGTACCCGGTCGACCGCCAGCTCCACCGCGACGCCCGGCTTCCCGGTCTGGACGAACGACGCGTGCAGGGAGCACGGCTCCTGGCCGGTGACGGTCGCGCTGGCCGCCACGAGTGCCTGGGCGAGCGACTGCCCCCCGAAGACGCGGCCGAACCGGGGCGGCTCGGAGCTGGCTCGGAACCGCTCGGAGCCGGGTGGCGGACCGGAGCCAGGCGCACCGGCACCGAGTGGCCCGGCGCCGAGCGGCTCCAGGTCGAAGGCCGCGAGCAGCCCGTCGAGCGACTCGAGGATCGCCCGGCGAAGGGTGGGGTCGATGCTCACGCGGCCATCACACCATCCGCCCACGGTTTGGATCAAATATGCATGACTGGTCACGGTGATGGCTCCAAACTAGGCTTCACGTCCCGTGAGATGCCAAGAAGGACGATTACCGTGTTGACCGGCGAGAAGATCCTGATCACGGGGTCCGCCGGCCGGATCGCCTACGGGCTGGCCCGCTCGCTGGCACGCGACAACGAGGTCTGGGGCATCRCCCGCTTCACCGACCCGTCCTCGCGGGCGAAGGTCGAGGCGCTCGGCGTGACGACCAGGGCGGTCGACATCGCGGGCGACCCGCTCGACGAGCTGCCCACGGACTTCACCCACCTGCTGCACCTCGCGGCCGACTTCAGCGCGGACGACTACGACCGGGCGATCCGGGTGAACGCCGAGGCGACCGGCCGCCTGCTGGAGCACTGCCGATCCGCGAGGTCGGCTCTCGTGATGTCGACGGTCTCGACGTACAAGCCACACCCAGACCCGTGGCACGCCTTCGGAGAGAACGACCCCCTCGGGGATGCCATGGCGCCCCCGTCGGCGCCTTACTCGGTCTCCAAGATCGCCCAGGAGGCGGTCGCCCGGTACTGCGCCCGCTCGTTCGGGCTTCCAGTGACGATCGCCCGGATGGGCTGCGCCTACAGCGACCAGGGCGGCCTCCCGGTCTGGCACCTGGAAGCCGTCGCGGCCGGGCAGCACATCCGGACCCGCTGGGACCCGATGCCGTACAGCCCGATCCACGACGACGACATCTGCGCGCAGCTGGAGCCGCTGCTGGGAGCCGCGAGCGTGCCGGCGACGATCGTGAACTGGGCCGGCGACGACGCCGTGAGCGTCCAGCAGTGGGCGGCGTACTTCGGCGAGCTCCTCGGAGCCCCGGCCGCGGTGGACGTCGAGCCGATCCCGGGCGCGTCCGTCGGCTCCGTCGCCGACCTCACCAGGCGCGCCGCGATCACCGGTCCCTGCCTGGTCGGCTGGCGGGAGGGCTTCCGCCGGGTCGCCGAACAGCTGCTCCCTGACCGGCTGTCGGTGGGCGAGCTGCCCGCGAGCGGACCGCCCGTGGGCGAGAGCGCCGCCGCCGGCGACCTGGCCGCGGGTGGATCGTCCGCGGGCGAGCCGAGGACCTGAGCGATGCGCTACCCGACCAGCGAACAGCTGCTCGACGCGGCTGCCACGGCGGCCGGCCTCGCCGACTTCGGCGCCGGCGACTTCCGCGAGGGACTCGACGTCCTGCTCGACAGCCTGGAACGAGACGGGGACCTGAGCCCGGGCGCCGACGACGCCGTCGTCGGCGTCCTTCACCGACGGCTGGTGAACCGCCTCGAACTGGAGGCCTGGTACCGCGAGCACCCTGAGACCGCGGACCTGCCGGTGCGCGGGCCGATCGACGTCAACGGCCTGCCAAGGACCGGCACCACGGCGCTCGCGAACATCCTGTCGCTCGACCCGCGGTTTCGCGGGCTGCGCGGCTGGGAGCAGTCGAGGCCCTGCCCGCCGCCGGAGCTCGCCACCGAGCTGACCGACCCGCGGCGTCTGGAGCAGGTGAAGGAGTACGAGGAGACCCCGGCCCACCTGAAGGCGATGCACATCTACGACGCGGACGCGACGATGGAGGACAGCGAGGTCCTCGGCATGTCGTTCCACGGCCAGCAGATGACGCTGCCGGTGTACGGCTACCACGCCTGGTGGCGCGCCGCCGACCTGACGGACACGTTCGCCCACCACCGGCGCGTCATCCAGCTTCTGCAGTCGCGCCGGCCGCCGAACCTGTGGCTGTTCAAGGCGCCGCACCACAAGTTCCACCTGGAGCCGCTCGCCGCCGCCTACCCGGACGCGCGGTTCGTCATGACGCACCGCGACCCGGCGAAGGTGGTCCCGTCGTACGCGAGCATCGTGTCCGCGATCCTCCCGCCATCGGCGGGGGAGCGGGACAAGCGGCGGCTCGGCCAGGAGATCAGCGAGCACCTGCGCGTCGGCATGGAGAACGCCATCGCGGCGCGCGCCCGCCTGGGCGAGGACCGGTTCTTCGACGTCCATCACCGTGAGCTGGTCACCGACCCGATCGGGACCGTGCACCGGGTGTACGCCTTCCTCGGCCTGGTCCTGCGGCCGGAGGTGGAGCGGGCGATGGCCGGCTGGCACGAGGCGAACCGGTCCGGCGCGCACGGTGTGCACCGGTACACCGCCGAGGAGTTCGGCCTGGACGCGGAGCAGATCCGCGCCGACTACGACTTCTACGTCCGCCGCTTCGGCATCGAGATCGAGYGGAAGGAGGCCGAGCACTGACATATCGAGTGCTGACAGATCGAGTGCCGGGAAGTCRGGCGCCGGGAGGTCGAGTGTCGAGAAGTCGCATGCTGAGGGGATACGGACGATGAGCCTGCCCACCTGGTCCGAGCAGCTGAAGGCGCTCGACGGCGTCGCCGACAACCTGATCGCCCAGTGGCGGCCGGGCGGCGCGTCCGAGGCCGAGACGCAGGACATGAACAAGCTCGCGCTGTCGATCCTGGCCGGCGGCTACCTGTGCCGGGTCTACACCGACGCGCGCCGTCCCGTGTTCATGCCGCTCTGGAACTACGCGTTCAACCAGGGCGGCCCCGACCCCGACTACGTCTACTCGACGGCCGAGATCGACGTCGACGGCGTGTACGAGATCTCCGGCTACCGCGGCACGACGCGGTTCGTCGAGATCACGCAGCAGAGCTTCGACATCATGAGCCCGGCCGACATGAGCGGGGGACCGGTACCGGCCACCCACGACCTCGACGAGCTCCGGTTCGGCGGCGACGGCTCCTTCCGCGTCCTGCTCAGCGTGCGGCGCCCGGAAGGCCACACCGGCGACTGGTGGCGCCTCGAGCCGACCACACGCCGCCTGCTCATGCGGAAGTGCTCGTGCGACTGGATCCGGGAGGACGACGCCCGGGTGGCGATCAACCGGCTGGACGACGGGGGAGCGGACATGTCCCCGGCGGAGACCGCCCGGCGTTTCTCGGACCTGGCGGCCTGGGTCGAGGGCATGATCGCCTTCGACATGAAGCTGGTGCGGTACTACCGCGAGCACCACGGCATCAACACGCTGCTGCGCTCGAAGAAGATCGACGAGATGGGCGGCCTGCCGAAGCAGGTCTACTACGACGGCATCCACGAGATCACCGACGACGAGGCCCTGATCATCGAGACCGAGGTGCCCAGGCGGAGCCGCTACTGGCAGGCGCTCGTCGCCGACGACCGCTTCTGCACCGTCGACTGGGTGAACCGGCAGTCCAGCCTCAACGACGCGCAGGCCCGCCTCGACGGCGACGGGAAGTTCCGTGCCGTCATCTCGCGGCTCGACCCGGGTGTGCCGAACTGGCTCGACAAGGCGGACTATCCCTGGGGGGTCATCCAGCTGCGCTGGAACCGCGCCAGCGACCATCCCGACCCCACCGTCAGGAAGGTGCCGTTCGCCGAGATACGTGAGCACCTGCCCGCCGACACACCCCAGGTCACCCCGGCCGAACGCGCGGCACAACTGCGCGCCCGCCGGGAGGGTGCCCAGCTCCGCCGGATCTGGTGACCGGCCCGCCGCCCGAAGAGATCGGAGAAACCGGTATGGAGATCCACGAGGCGCTGTACACGACGAGAGCGATGCGACGGGTGCGTCCCGACCCGATCCCGGCCGATGCCCAGGCCCGCATTCTCGACGCCGCCATCCGGGCGCCGAGCGGCGGCAACACGCAGGGGTGGCGTTTCCTCCTCGTCGACGATCCCGCGGTCAAGGGCGAGCTGGGCGTCCTGTACCGGAGAGCGCTGACGAGGCTGTGGGAGACGTTCTACGCGGACCGCCTCGCCGCCGCCCGGGCCGACCCGGACTCGGCGGAGAGTGCCACGCTGCTGCGGATCCAGCGCTCGTCGGACTGGTTGGCCGACCACTTCGCCGAGGTGCCGCTCTTCCTCTTCGCGTTCGTGCAGCGGGACCCGACCGGCGGCTCGATCTACCCGGCGGTCTGGAACGCGCAGCTGGCCGCCAGAGCCGAGGGCATCGGGAGCTCACTGACCAGCGTGCTGGGCGCGTTCGCGAAGGACGAGGTGCTGGAGATCCTGGAGGTCCCGCGCGACGAGGGGTGGATCAACGCCTGCTGCGTCAGTTTCGGCTACCCGACCGGACGCTGGGGCGTCGCCGCTCGACGACCGGTGCACGAGGTGGCCGCGCGCAACCGCTGGAACGGCCCGCTGGGCTTCGAGGTGCCGTCGCCCCTCTGGCCGCCGAGCGAGTGACCAGCCGCCTCCACGGAGTTCGTCGCCGATCCGCGCGCCGAGGGTCGGTGTGAGTGATCCTCGCGAGTGGGACCGGGCGAGCTGGCATGCGGACGCCGTGCCGCATCTCGCCTACGGCGCGGCTACCGCGGCCACGTCGCGCGGTCTCGGTCGCTGGTGAGCTGGATCGATCGGGTGAGTGGAATCGATCTGTCGCGACGGGCGGCGTCGGTGTCGTCGGGCCGGGGCAGAGGCTGGACTTGCTGGTTGCCGCCGACCCAGCGGGGAACCGGACCGTCAGGCAACGGATGTTGGGCGAGGGTCGCCTGTAGAACAGCACCCTCACTTGAAGAATGAGGAGGCAGCTATGACCGAGCCCACGGAGCGCCTCGAGGACGTCGGGTCGGCTGAGGTTCTCGACGACGTGCCCCTGAGCGCCGAGGAGAGCCTGGACAGCGACGACCTGGGTGACACCGACGCGGGCCGGGACCCGCTCGACGACAGCTGGGACGCACCCGACTGGCCGAGCGGCGAGACCCGCGCGCGGCCGACCGCGGCCGAGCAGCAGGCCGGAACGTCGCTCGACGACCAGCTCGCTCAGGAGATTCCGGATGTCGATCCGTACGCGGACGCGGCGAAGACCGCATCACGGTGGCAGTGAGCCGGGCCTGGAAAGGATCCTGGTCGGGACGGCGTCATGGACGGACCCGATCTTGATCGACCCTCCGTGACCAGGCGCCCTCGGACCTGTCGCAAGACCAGCAGCGCGGCGAGGAACCCAGCCGGAAGCGTGGCAATCACACGGGTGAGGGCGCCCAACCCCCCGGCGGAACAGACCAGAGCGACGACTCGACATCACCGACCGGCACGAGGCTCCTGACCCGTCGAGTAGCTGGTGAGTGTCGACGCGGCGGGTCGGGGAGCGGTCGACAGAGTGACAGGGCGCATCGCGCCGTGCCGCGGGGCCGTGGGCGCGGCGAGCGCCACGGCGCGGGTGCGCGAAATCTGAGCCTTCGCTCGAACTTTCCGAGGCGCGGACACAAGGGTCAGAGCCGACGGGTCCGTTGCTGCTCGAGGCGCTCGACGAGGCGGCTCATGGCGGCGCGGGCTTGTTTGTGCGCGGTCTCGTAGCCGGCGGTCTCGTCGGCGACCAGACCGAGGGCCAGGCCCTGCATCGTGGCGGCGAGCAGTGCTGGTGGGAACTCGTGCGGGTCGAGGTCGTACTCGGGCAGGATCTTGTCCAGAACCTCCATCTGCATCCGCCGCACCTCCCGCGCGACCTCGCCCATCTGCGCCTTCAGCGTCGGTCGATGGTTGGCCGCGGCCAGGAACTCGATGAACAGGGCCGTCCCCCGCGGGTCGGAGGCGAGGTCCCACCAGGCCTGTAGGGGCCTCGGTGAGGCCAGCGCCGCCGCCATCCACTCGACGTTGCGCTCCGAGCGCCGCCGCAGCAGTGCGACGAAGAGGTCGTCGATGGTCGGAAAGTAGTAGTGCAGGAGCGGCGACGTCAGGCCGATCCGCTCGGCCACGTTGCGTGAGGTGACGGCCGCATACCCCTCAAGGAGCATGATCTCCTCGGCCGCGTTGAGGACGCGGGTCACCTTCTCTTCGGTCGCCGCGCGCCGGCGACGGGGCTCGGGCATCCCATCTTCCTTCTGTCAGTCCTCCCATCCTGCCTGAGCGCGGCACTCGCTTGACAGCATGGTCATGCCAGAGTTTGAATGACCGCTCAAACTTAGCGAGCCGCAGCAGTGAGCCGGGAGGTGTCGGAGTGAGCAACACGAGTCCGGTGTACTGGGACCCGTTCGACCGTGAGATCGCGCGCGACCCGTACCCGATCTACCGACGGATGCGAGCCGAGGCACCCCTCTGGTACAACGAACGCCACGACTTCTGGGTCCTGAGCCGCTGGGACGACATCAACGGCGGGCTGGTCGACTGGCCCACCTACTCCTCATCCCGGGGCCCGATCCTTGAGGTCATCAAGGCCAACATCGAGATTCCCCCGGGCACCCTGCTCATGGAGGACCCGCCGATCCACGACATCCACCGGCGCCTGCTCGCTCGGGTGTTCACCCCGCGGCGGGTGCTGTCGCTGGAGCCCGCGATCCGGGACTACTGCGTCCGTTGTCTGGACCGGCTCGACGGGGCCGACGGATTCGACCTGATGGCCCAGTTCGCCAACGAGGTGCCGATGCGTGTCATCGGCATGCTGCTCGGCATCCCCGAAGCCGACCAGCTGGCCGTTCGGGAGCGGGCCGACTCCAAGCTGCGCACCGAGCCTGGCAGGCAGATGAAGGTGTCCGCGGATGCCCTCATGGACACCGACCTGTTCGCCGACTACATCGACTGGCGCGCCGAGCACCCGTCCGACGACCTGATGACCGAGCTGCTGAACGCCGAGTTCACCGACGAGAACGGCGTCACCCGCACACTGACCCGCCAGGAGATCCTCACCTATGTCACCGTGCTCGCCGGTGCGGGCAACGAGACGACCGCGCGCCTCATCGGCTGGCTCGTCGCGCTCCTGGCCCGCTACCCAGACCAACGCGCGGATCTGCTCGCGCACCGGGAATTAGTCCCGAACACCATCGAAGAGACACTGCGCTTCGAGCCGACAGGCCACGCCATCGCCCGCTACGTGGCACGCGACGTCGAGCTGTACGGCCAGAAGGTCCCGGAAGGCAGCGCGATGATGCTGCTGGTCGCCTCCGCGAACCGCGACGAGCAGCGCTGGGAGAACGGCGAACGCTACGACATCCGCCGCAAGATCGACCAGCACGTCACCTTCGGCCTCGGCACCCACTACTGCCTCGGCGCCGCACTTGCCAGGATCGAGGGCCGGATCGCGCTGGAGGAGTTCCTCGACAGGTTCCCGTCGTGGGACGTCGACTGGGACAACTCGGCGTTGTCCTCCACGTCCACGATGCGCGGCTGGGAAACTCTTCCCCTCAGCGTCGCCTGACGTCATGCCGTGCCACTCCGGACGTCGGCATCCCCGGCGTGGGACTCCTCACCGGAGCCGAGGCCGGGTAACGGTCGGGCCGCGCGGCGCGGCGGTGTGGCCACGCCGCGCGGCCCCGGTCCGGGTCAGATGTACATGCCGCCGTTGACGCCGATGATCTGGCCGGTGATGTAGGCCGCGTCGTCGGAGACGAGGAACGACACGGCGTTGCCGATGTCGGCGGGCGTGCCGGCCCGGCCGAGCGGGACCATGGCGCTGACCGCGGTGAGGAACTGCTCCGCGCCGCCGGCCTGCCCTGCCTCGTGGTGGGCCATCGGGGTGTCGACGATCGTCGGCGGGATCGTGTTGACGGTGATGCGGTGCTCGGCGAGTTCGCGGGCCAGCGCCTTGGTCAGGCCGATCACGCCGCCCTTGCTCGCGACGTAGTGCGCCATCGCCGGGGCGCCTGACTGCGCGCTCGACGACGAGATGGTGACGATCCGGCCGTACCTCGCCTCGATCATGTCCGCCACCGCGGCCTGGACCGTGTGGAAGACGCCCGTGAGGTTCACCGCGATCATCCGGTCCCAGGCCGCCTGGTCGAGCCGCACGAACGGGACCATGTTCGAGATGCCGGCGTTCGCGACGACGACGTGGATCGGTCCGAAGGACTCGCGGACGGTCGCGTAGGCGGCCTCGATCGAGGCGCGGTCGGAGACGTCGACGGTGAGCGGCAGGACGGCGCCGCCGGCCGCGGTGAGCTCCGCGGCGAGCTTCTCGACCTTGTCTCCCTGCCAGTCGAGCATCGCGACCCTGTGGCCGTCTGCCGCCAGCCGCGTGGCGATCCCAGAACCGATGCCCTCGGCGGCACCCGTGACGACCGCGACGCGAACCATGCGCTGCTCCCTGCTAGACACGAAGTTTTGACGGGTGTAAAAATACGTCTATGGGTGAGTCGGGGCAAGAGGTCCGTCCGCGGGGTTCTCGCGCGCACGAGACGCGTGACCGGATCGTTGACGCCACGCTCCAGCTCCTCGCTCGGGAGGGGTACGGCGCCATCACGACACGGCGTATCGGCGAGGTCGCCGGCGTGAAGTACCAACTCGTCCACTACTACTTCGCCTCGATGGAGGATCTCTTCATCGAGGCGTTCCGGCGCGGCGCCGAGGAGAACCTCGCGCGCCTCGCCGAGATCGCGGACGGCGAAGCCTCGCTACGCAGGTTCTGGAAGATTAATTCCGACGCCGGCGCGAGCAAGCTCATGGTCGAGTTCGTGGCCCTGGCCCAGCGGCACCCCGCGTTGCGCCTGGAGATCGCGGCCTACGCGCGGCGGTTCCGCGCCGCCCAGCTCGCGTTCGCGCGAGCGGCCCTCGCGCGCGAGTCGATCGCGACCGACCAGGTGCCCCCGATGGTCGTGCTCCTGCTCACCACCGGCCTGGCGCAGCTCGAAGCGCACGACCGACTGATCGGTTTCACCGACGGACATGACGAGACCCGCGGCTGGATTGAGCAATGGCTTGCCGCCAACACCACCCCGGTAAAGGAATGAGAGACGACGCATGACCGCCACCGACCTCTACTGGGACCCGTTCCGCCACGACATCTGGGTGAATCCGTATCCCATCTACAGGCGTCTGCGTGCCGAAGCGCCGGTCTACTACAACGAAGAGCACGACTTTTACGCCTTCGCGCGCTGGGACGACGTCGATCGCGGCCTGCCCGATGTCGAGCATTTCAGCAACGCCCGGGGCAACATCTACGAGTTCATCAAGTCCGGCATCGAGATGCCCCCGGGCAGTGTGATCTTCGAGGACCCGCCGAGCCACGACATCCACCGCCGCCTGGTCTCCCGGCTGTTCTCCCCGGGCGGGCTCAGGGCACTGGAATCGAAGATCCGGGACTACGTCGCCCGCCAGCTCGACCCGGTGCGGGATGGCGCGGGCTTCGATGTCATCGATGTCCTCTCGGACAAGGTGCCGATGCGCGTCATCGGCATGCTCGTAGGGATTCCCGAGGCGATGCAGCAGTCGGTCCGTGACCGGACCGTCGCCAACCTCAAGACCGAGGAAGGCGGAAAGATCGACGCCGAGGCGTCACAGATCGCCACCGACATCTTCGAGAGCTACATCGACTGGCGCATCGCCAACCCCTCCGACGACATCATGACCAAACTCCTCAACGTGGAGTTCCAGGACCACGACGGCACCACCCGCAAGCTCACCCGCGAAGAGATCCTGGTCTACTGCGCCGTCATCGCCGGGGCGGGAAACGAGACCACCGGCCAGCTCATGGGCTGGATCGGCAAGATCTTCGGCGAGGAGAAGAACCACGCCCAGTACCAGCAGGTCGTCGCCGACCCGTCGCTGGCGGGCAGGGCGGTGGAGGAGATCCTGCGCCTGGAGCCCGTCGGCCAGGCCGTGGGCCGGTATGTCACGAAGGACGTGGAGTTCCACGGCCAGACCATCCCCGAGGGCAGCACGGCGCTGTTCATCGTCGGATCCGCCGGGCGCGACGAGTCCAAGTTCGCGAACCCCGACGACCTCGACATCCACCGCGACATCACACAGCAACGCAGCTTCGGCTACGGCCTGCACTACTGCCTAGGCGCGAACCTCGCCCGCATGGAAGGACGCATCGTCCTCGAAGAGCTCGCGAAACGCTTCCCGAAGGGGTGGGACGTCGACTGGAGCGACGCCAAGCTCGCGAGCACCTCGACGGTACGCGGCTGGGAGAAACTCCCCGTCGCCCTGCGGAAGTAGGACCGCACCGGCACGCCTGAAGGACAGTCACCACTGTCGCCGCTGGCGGTGCCCGACCCAGTAACGCTGGCGCGCGACGAAACAGAAAGCCCTGGACAGCGCGCGCCGATGTCGACCGCCACGGGACCACGCACAAACAGGTCCGCTGGCCTGCCTCTTTATCGACAGAGGCGGATCGGAAGTCCATGAGGCAGCGTGGCGGGTTCCGCGCCGGCTCTCGCCCTTCCCTGGATACTCCCCGGCCGTGATCGTCGGGATCGTGGCCGCGTCGGTCGCGCGGAACTTCCCTCGGATGGACCGGAGGATCGTGACCCCGGGTGCCAGCGACAGCTGAAAGGCCCCCAGCGTGACGCTCGCCGGTTGGCACCCGGACCTGCCCCGGTTGATCGAATCAGGAAGGCGCAGTCTCGGGACTGTTGCACGTTCACGGCACAGTCCCCCTCGGCGAGCAGGCGTGGCCGGAGGAGGCGCCGTTCCACACGCCGGTCTTCGTCGGATCTGGTAGGTCCGGACGCTCCGGTCCGCCTGATGGCCGTGATCATGATCACGATCGTGGTCGGGCTGACGTTGGGTGGCTCGCCGCCGGCCGCCACTGAAAGCGGTGGCCGGCGGCTTGCGTACGGCGCGCCGCCGGTTCAGCCGAAGACAGCGGCCGGGTCGCCCGCGTGCCAGACGGTCTCGACGCGGACGCGGCGCATGACCCAGCGCTCTCCATCGCGACAGAGAGCGACTGTATAGCGGTTCTTCATCAGTGCGTTGCGGCTGTGGTCCGCGGTGAGCAGGTGCTGGGCCTCCACGATCGCGGTGAGCCGGGCGGCGTCGCCGTTGACCTGGATGCGCGGATTGGTGACCACGTGCGTGGTGTCGAGGCGCGCGATGGTGGCCAGGACAGTCTCGACGATCGTGTCGCGTCCGGTCATGACCGGGCCTGGTTCGCCCTTCCCGGTCGTGGCCCGTGACTCCAGCTCGGCATCCGCGGCGAAAGCGGAAGCGGCCAGCTCCCGGTCGCGCAGGTCCAGTCCCAGCGTGAACCGGTACAGCGCATCGGTTACTTCAGCGCGGTCTTTCAATTCCCCGATGATGTCCGCGGGATCCTTGGCGGACAGGGCATGATCGGACACGACGTACACGGTTCTCCCGGTGGGAATGGCGGTGTCCGGTGGCCCGGGCCGCCGGCGGTGAGGTGGCTGGCGAGTCAACGATCGTGCGGGGGACAGTCGCGAACAACGCCATGTACTGTAACGATCGTTAAGCCACAATTAACGATGAGGGGAGCCAGTGGAGGGACAGGAGATCCAGGCCTTCCTGATGCTCGCCGAGGAACTGCACTTCGGACGGGCCGCCCAGCGGCTGCACGTGTCGACCGCGCGCGTCAGCCAGCTGATCAGAAAACTGGAAAGCCGGGTGGGGGTACCGCTGTTCGAGCGGACCAGCCGGCGGGTGGCGCTGACCCCGATCGGGCGGCAGCTGCGGGATGACCTGCGTCCGGGTTACGACCAGATCCAGCAGGGCCTGGACAAGGCGGTCGCCGCCGGCCGGGGGATCGACGGGACGCTGCGGGTTGGCTTCGCCGGTGCCGCGGCGGGTCAGTTCGTTCTCGCCGCGGCGCGGGTCTTCGGCACCCAGCACCCGGGCTGTGAGGTGCGGATCTCTGAAATCCAGGGCCACGGGTGCTTCCCGCCGCTGCGCGCGGGCGAGCTCGACYTCGTGCTCGACTGCTTCCCCATCCGTGAGCCCGACCTCGTCACCGGCCCCGTCGTTCTCCGCGAGCCGCGCATGCTCGCCGTGTCCAGCGACCACCCCTTTGCCCGCCGCGCATCGGTATCCATGGACGATCTCGCCCGCGACACCGTGCTGCGGCCCGCGGCCTCCACACCCGACTACTGGGACCAGTCCTGCGTCCCCCCGCGGACGCCCGCGGGAAGACTCATCCCGCGCGGCCAGGCCACCGAGACCTTCCAGGAGATGCTCACCCTCATCGGCGCCGGCAAGGGCATGTACCCGGTCGGCGGCCAGGCCGCCCGCTACTACGCCAGGCCGGACGTCGCCTACATCCCTCTCCGAGACGCCCCGCCCTTCGAATGGGGCCTGGTCTGGCCGGTCACCGGCGAGACCGCCCGGGTCCGTGCCTTCACCCTGGCCGCCATCACCACGGAGCAAGGCAGGAAATGACAGCTGGCAGGTGACCGCGATCATCGGGAATCACAGCAGGACCGTCATTCGCGTGCGCCCCTGGGCCCCGCTCCTCGTGCTCGATCGAAAATGAGCCCGGCGGCGGACCCCGGCACTATCCCCGGAAGGTTCTGCGGTAGGCCGTCGGGGAAATCGCGATGGTGGCGCGCAGATTCTCACGCAGTGACGCGGCGGTGCCGAATCCCGCACTCTCGGCGATTCTGTCGACCGCCATGTCGGTATGTTCCAGCAGGTTCCTGGCCAGGTCGACCCGCTGCTGGAGAAGCCATTGCCAGGGGCTTTGGCCGACCTCGGACCGAAAGCGGCGTGTGAAGGTCCGACGACTCATTCCGGCATGCGCGGCGAGGTCGTCCAGCCGCAGATCCTGGTCCAGGCGCTCGATGGCCCAGCTTCGGGTCGGCGCGGTGCCGGAGCCCAGTCCCTGCGGCACCGGTCGCTCGATGTACTGAGCCTGGCCGCCCTCGCGCCAGGGTGCCACCACAATGCCGCGGGCCACCTGGTTGGCGACGCCGCTGCCATGGTCCCGACGGACCAGATGGAGACAGAGATCCACACCGGCCGCCGCGCCGGCGGAGGTGAAGACCTGACCCGCCTCGACGAAGAGAACGTCGGGGTCGACGTGCACGGTGGGATAGGCCCGCTGGAAGTTCTCGGCGTGCCGCCAGTGCGTGGTGGCCGGCAGATCATCCAGACGGCCCAGGGCGGCCAGGACATAGGAGGCCAGGCAGAGGGAGACCACCCGGGCGTCCGCGCGAACCTGGCCGAATGCTTCTGTCAGGCCCGCCGGCAGCAGATCCCGGCCGACGATCTTCGTCATCGCGTCGGCCGGCGGAATCGCGATGGTGTCGGCCGTGGCGAGCACCGCCGCGTCGTGCGTGACCGCGATCGAGTAGTCGGCGGCGGTGGTCACCGGCTCGCCGTCCAGCGAACAGGTGAGCACCTCGTACAGCGGGCAGCCGGCCGTGTCCCGGGCCGTTCCGAAGATCTTGGCCGGCATGCTGAGCTCGAACGGCATCACCCCGTCCAGGGCGAGGACCACCACTCGATGCATGGCCCGATCCTTGCACAACCTGACCCCCGGGCCACTGGCTGAGTGACGGGCCGGCTCGCGACACTCGGGGCATGACGACGACGATGATGCGGGCGGTCAGCCAGGACCGGCTGGGCGGCCCCGAAGTCCTGCAGATGGTCGAGCTCGAACGCCCTGCTCCCGGGCCCGGCGAGGTGCTGGTGAGGGTCCACGCGGTCGGGCTCAGCCCGACTGACTGGTTTCATCGCCAGGCCCCGGGCTTTCTGGCGAGGCTTCCGCTGGTTCTCGGCTGGGACGTGTCCGGCGTGGTCGAGGCGGTCGGTCTGGGGGTGGTGCTCCACGGGGTCGGCGACGAGGTGTTCGGCATGCTGCCCTACCCGAACGGACACGGCTCCTGCGCCGAATACGTGATCGCGCCCGCGCGTGCCCTCGTCCGCAGGCCGGCGGAACTCGACCATGTCCAGGCCGGCGCGCTTCCGCTGGCCGCGCTGACCGCCTATCAGGCACTTGTCGACACCGCCGCGGTCCAGGCGGGCCAGCGGGTCCTGATCCACGCGGCGGCTGGCGGCGTCGGACATCTCGCGGTACAGATCGCCCGGTCGCTGGGCGCCTCTGTCATCGGCACCGCCAGTGCGCCCAAGCACGACATTCTCCGCCAGCTCGGCGCCGACGAACTGATCGACTATCGCGACCAGGATTTCGAGCAGGCCGTCCGTGACGTGGACGTCGTCATTGACGCGATCGGCGGCGACTACGCGGCCCGATCGCTGCGGACGCTTCGCCCAGGCGGGGTTCTGGTGTCACTGGCGCTCGGGAACACCGCGCCCATGACCGAGGAGGCCGCGCGCCTCGGCGTACGCCACAAGCTGATGCTCGTCGAGGCCGACCAGGCCGGCATGCTCGCGGTGGCCGCCATGGTGCGGGCCGGCGCGCTCCGCCCGGTCATCCAGGCGACCTTCCCCCTGGAGGATGCCGCGAAGGCACACGACATCGGTGAAGCAAACCGCGTCACCGGCAAGCTGGTCCTCACCGTCTGACCGGTCGACGGGGCCATCGGGGAAGCAGGCCGCAGGCGGCTTCCCCCGCCCTCGCGGCGGCTGTGGTCAGCCGGAATGGTGGCCGCGCAGGTGCTCTCCGGTGTGGGTCTCGGCACGCCTGCGCATCTCCTCCGGCGTCCCGCTGAACACGACCCGCCCGCCCTCATCGCCTGCGCCGGGCCCGATGTCGATGACCCGGTCGGCCGCCTCGACGACGTCGAGGTCGTGCTCGATGACGACCAGGGTGGCGCCGTCGCGGACAAGCCGTGTCGCACTCGACACCCGCAGCGCCGTGACAACGACGTAAACCGGGCGGCTCGAAGAAACGACGGTCGGATGGGCTCCGGGGCGCGGGCGATGCTCTCGACGCGGTGCCCCGGCTTGCCGTCTGCGCCGACCACCAGAAAGGCGGCTCACGACTACCTGACCGCGGTGGGCCGCGGATGGATCCGCCGGACCGGAAACGTGCACCGAGCGTGGCCTCTGTGGTGGGCTTTGTGTTGTGTCGACGACGTCTCCGTCCAAAGCGACCCGAATTGCTCTGAATTGAAGGACGGATCGCGTCCGCCATGCTGCGCGACGATGGAGCGCAGCATGGCGGACGTGGGATGTTCTCAGGAGTACTGATCCAACCCTGCCCTGAATCGGGCCACCTCAGTCGAGCGCCTGGTACGGCCATTTTTGTGAACGCGTGGCTCAAGCCTACGGGGCCTCCGCAATCTCGGCGACCACCTGCCACGACGATCGTTGCCATCGTTGGGGTCCTGGCTTGACCTTCGAGTCGGGTTGAAGGTTTACGGTGCGGCCATGGCTTCGTACCGGGTCTCACAGTTGGCGGATCGTGTCGGTGTGCCGGCGAGCACCCTGCGGTTCTACGAGTCGGCCGGCCTGCTGCCCGCCGAGCGCACCCCGTCGGGGTACCGGGTCTACGGCGAGGAGGCGGTGGAGCGGTTGGCGTTCATCTCCTCCGGGAAGCTTCTGGGCCTGTCGCTGGAGGAGATCGGTGACCTGTTGGGCGTGTGGGAGCACGGGGTGTGCGCGGCGGTCCGGGAACGGATGGCGCCGCTCGTCGCCGCCCGCATCGCCGACGCCGACCAGCGGGCAGCCGAACTGGCAGCGTTCTCCGCACGGTTGGCCGCGTTCCACGCCGAACTCAGACGGCCGGCACCCGCGGGTGGTTGCGGTCCGGACTGCGGCTGCCTGGCCGAGGCCGGGCCGTCGAACGCCGGTTCCGTCCCGCTGACGTTGTTCCCGGTCCGACCCGACGCGACGATCGACGATCAGGCTTGGCGTGACGCGCCGGTGGCCTGCGCGCTCAGCGGCCATGAGCAGACCGACCGGGTGGCGCAGTGGCGCGAGCTACTCGGCGAAGCGACCGGTCGGGAGGAGACCGCCGACGGCGTACGCGTGACGTTCCCGCCCGGCGCGGATCGTGCGGGGCGGGTCGCCGCGCTCGCCGCGGCCGAGCAGGACTGTTGCGGCTTCTTCGCCTTCACGCTGGAGCTTGCCGCGTCCGCGCTGGTCCTGACGGTCCGCGCTCCCGAGGCCGCCCATGCCCTGCTCACCGACCTGTTCGGGGTGTCCGTATGACCGCCTCGACCGGGCGCCCTCGTCCGTGGTCGACGATCGGCGGCGCTACCGCCGCGGTCGCCGCGTGTGCGGTGTGCTGCGCCGGGCCGCTGTTCGCCGCGCTCGGCGCGGTCACCGCCGCGGCGACGCTTGCCGCCGTGTGGGTTCCCGCGCTGGCCGTCGTGGCAGTGGCCGCGTTCGTCGCGGTGGTCGTGGTCCGACGCCGCCGCCGCGCGGCCTGCCGGACGGTTCCGGGCCCGGTCGATCTGGGCGTACCCGCGCCGCTGGAGCACCGGGACCCGGCGAGGACTGCCCGGTGAGAGCCACGCCTCCCCGAGCCGTGGCGGGCGATGCGGTGTCGGTGAGCTGCGAGGATGACCGGGACAAACCCGGCAGGTGACGCTGTGGAGGAGCCCGGACCCTGGCCGAGCAGGCGGACGGCCTCGTCGCGCGGATGGACCGCCATCAGGTCGCCGTCTACCTGGAAGACTTCCTTCGTGACGAACCCGGTTGAGCCCACCCGCGCCGTCCTGCTGCGTCGCGGTGTCGCGTTGGAGTACGTCACGCTCGGCTGGAACGTCATCGGTCTCGCGGTGCTCGTCGTCGCCGCGCTCGCCGCCCGATCGGTGGCGCTCGCCGGTTTCGGTCTGGATTCCCTCATCGAGATCGGCGCCTCCGCGGTGGTGTTGTGGGAGCTGTCCGGCGGCGGCGAGGAGCGTCGGCGCCGCGCGCTGCGCCTGATCGGGGTTGGCTTCGCGCTGCTGGCCGGCTACCTGCTCGCGCAGTCGACCTGGGCGCTGGCGGCCACGTTCCGCCCGCRCCACTCGCCGCTGGGCATCGCGTGGACCGCGGCGACCGCGGCCGTGATGTTCGCCCTCGCGGCGGGGAAGTCGCGGACGGGTGCCGCGCTGGCCAACCCGGTGCTGACGACGGAGGGCCGGGTCACGCTGATCGACGGCGTGCTCGCCACCGCGGTCCTGCTCGGCCTGGTCCTCAACGCCGCGTTCGACTTGTGGTGGGCGGATCCGGCCGCCGGGTACGTCCTGGTGTACTACGCGACCCGCGAGGCGACGGACATCTTCTCCCACCCTCACTGAGCCCGGAGTCGCCCCTGGCGGCTCTGATCACAGTCCCATCGGGCTTGGCGACGACTGGGTCAGTGCACGAGTCCTTGCTGTCCCCATCGTGGGGTGGGCCCGGGGTCGCCCAGGTCGGTTCCGGCGGGGTCCTGGGAGACCTGTTGGGCGATCGCGGTGCCCCAGCCGAAATAGTCCATGAGCGTCGCGGCCAACCCCGGCCGGCCGGGGAGCACCTCGTTGATCGCGTCGGCCATGAGGTCCAGCCAGCGTTGGCGGTGTTCGTCGCGGATGCCGAGCCCGAGGTGGCTGCGTAGCAGTGCCTGATGYCCGCCGAGGTGAGCGGAGAAGTCGGCTKGGCCACCGAACACCTCTGCCAGCCAGACGGCCACATGATCGAGATGGGTCGGGGTGAAGTCGGCGAACACGGGAGCGAGAAGTTCGTCGGCGAGTACACGGTCGTAGAACGCCGCGGACAGCCGCCRCAGGCCGTCGAGACCGCCGACTTCGGAGTAAAGCGAGGAACCCACCATGACCTCCCGAGGCTGGGACGCGGGGGCGCCCCGACCTCCACCATGCCAGACCTCGGCCTAGAGACCCCGCTAGCGTGATCTTGAATCGGATTTCGCGGGCTGCCTGCGCAGCTGGATTGACCTCGGGCGATCCGCGCCGCCTCCCGCAGTAGGAATTGAGGGCTGAACCGTGTCTGGGCTCGGGCTCATGAGCGGGTCTGAGGCCGGTCGGCCCGCGCGCAGGATCAGGTCGTTCGGCCTGGCGTCGTCAAGCCGCGGCGGTGTGGCCCTCCGTCGCGGCGCCGTCCGGGCGGTTCTCGACAGAGACAGCAGGGTGGGGCCGCGTGATCGCGGCGATCGCGAGTGCGGCGCCGAGTCCTCCGGCGGCGGCGAGGGTGACGAAGAGCAGGGGGTAGCTGCCCATGGCTGCGGCGAGGGCGGCGCCGATGCTGGGGGCGAGTGCGGTCGCGGCGGTGAGGGGGGCGTTGAAGATGCCGTTGAGTCGGGCGAAGTGTGCGGTTCCCCAGAGGTCGGCGACGATCGTGGCTTCGACGAGGGTGAACATGCCGCGGATCGCTCCGACGAGTGCGGCGAGGGCTACCAGTGCGAAGCCCGGTCCAGGCAGGGTGCCGAGGATCAGGGTCGCGAGGCCGCCGGCGCCGATGACCGCGGCGGTGCGGCCTCGCACGGTCAGTCGTGCGGCCAACGGTCGGTAGCAGAGGCGGCCGGCGACCTGGCCGACGCCGCCCAGGCCGATCGCCCAGGCGGCGAGGGTTGTGGACAGGCCCCGGCCGGTCAGGAGCGGGACGAGGTTGACCACGACGGCGTAGAGCGCGAACGCGCTGAACGTCAGCGCGGCGACGAGCAGCAGGAACTCGCGGCTGGCCACCACCCGGCGATCGCTGTGCTGGTTCGTCGCGTGGTCGCCCTGATCGTGGCTGGGGCGAGCGTGCTGGTCGGGGTGCCAAGGCGGACTCAGCGCCCAGGCATGGGCGGGAATCGTGATGGCCGCGAGGATCGCGGCGAGGATGAGGTAGACCTCCCGCCAGTCCAGACGGCCCGCGAGCGCGGCGGTGAGCGGCGCGAAGATCGTGCTCGCGAAGCCTGCCGCCAGTGTGAGCGTCGTCAGGGCGCGTACCCGGTGGGGCCCGTACCAGCCGGTGAGCGCCGCGAAGGCTGGTGGGTAGAACACCCCGGCCATCGCGATACCGGCTATCAGCCAGGCGGCGAGGAACCAGCCATACGACGGCGCCTCGGCCACTCCTGCCAGCGCGACGACGGCCAGGACAGAGCCCGCGGTCATCACCGGCCGCGGCCCGCGCCGGCCGAGAATGCGCCCGACCGGCACGCCAGCCACCGCGCCYAGAAGGTTCCCAGCCGAGAACGCCGCCGTCACCGCTGTGCGTGACCAGCCGGTGTCCTCGGCGATGCCCTGGGCGAGGACGGGGAACGCGTAGTACAGCACCCCGTAGCTGACGATCGTGGTCACACACAGCGCGCCTAGTGCCCGTCGAGGACCGGCCGCCGGGCGCCTGTCTCCGGTGGAAACGTCGACCACCAGAGCGCCTACGCGACGACGACGGTGACGTCGGCCGTCGGGCCGAGTTCGCGAGCGCGTAGTGCGGCGGAGATGCCGGCGTCGCTGCCGCCGATCGCGACGAGGTGCACGACAAACAACCCCTTCCAGGGGCGTGAAGAAACAGCAGGCAGGCAGGCCGCACGCGGCGGGCCGCCCGGAACGATCCGGGCGGCCCCGCTCGGCGTGGGCGAACAGCTGGGGCGGTGTCAGGCGGCAGGCAGGAGCTCGCCCAGCAGCTTCTCGACCCGGGTGCGGATGGCGTCGCGGATCGGGCGGACGGCGTCGAGACCCTGTCCGGCGGGGTCGTCGAGTTTCCAGTCCTCGTAGCGGATTCCGGGGAAGACCGGGCAGGCGTCGCCGCAGCCCATGGTGACGACCACGGTCGAGGACTCGACCGCGTCGATGGTGAGAATCTTCGGGGTCTCGGCGGCGATGTCGATCCCTACCTCGGCCATCGCGGCGACCGCCACCGGATTGACCTTCTCTGCGGGCATCGAGCCCGCCGAGCGGACCTCGACCTGGCCGGCGGCGAGGTGGGTGAGGAAGCCGGCGGCCATCTGGGAACGGCCGGCGTTGTGCACACAGACGAACAGCACCGACGGCTTGTCGGACACGGACGAGTCCCTTCATCGGGCGAGGAGGGCCACCGGCCCGGTCGCGGACAGCCGGGCCGGCGCGCAGGCGTCAGGCAGTGCGGGGTGCGGGCAGGGTGAGGTCGGGCAGAGGGCTGGCGATCAGGCCGCGGACGCGGTGGTCGAGATCGTCGCGGATCGCCGCGACCTCGTCCGCCTCGAACGTCGTGGCGTAGTCGTGGGCGAGCCTCTGGGAGGCCGCGGTCGGCGTGCGCAGGGTCGACGGGTCGACGGGTCGACGCCGGATAAGTCGGCCAGGCTGTCGGCGCTGTCGGAACTGGTCATGTGACACCTCGCGAAAGAGGGGTGGGGGCGGCACCGTTCACCGGTGCTGTCACCGGTGCTGCGTCATCGGTGGCCGCGGCGGGGTGCGGAAGCAGTACCTCGGCGGCCTGCCCCGCTCCGCCAGGGGCCGACCGGTAGAGCAGACGGACCAAGCCGTAGCCGACCACGCCACCCACCACCTGGGCTGCGATGAAGGGCGGAACGGACTCGGGGGCGATGCCGGCGAACGTGTCGGAGAACATCCGCCCGACGCTGATCGCCGGGTTGGCGAAGCTGGTGGAGCTGGTGAACCAGTACGCGGCACCGATATAGGCGCCGACAGCGGCCGGAGCCCGTTCACCGCGGCCGGACTGGACCAGCGAGAAGATCAACAGGATCAGGCCGGCAGTGGCGACGATCTCTGCGAGCAGATGCGCCCCTGAGGCCCGGTGGTGCGTCGAGATCGACACCGCCGAGCCGTCGAACATCAGGTTCGCCAGGACCGCGCCCGCGACACAGCCGGCGATCTGGACGGGCAGGTAGGCGGCGGCGTCCCGCCACGACAACCCGCCGAAGGCGGCATCGACCGCGGTGACGACCGGGTTGAAGTGGGCTCCGGACACCGGCCCGACCATCAGGATGATCGCGTACAGGCCCGCGGCTGTCGCCGCCGCGTTCTCGACCAACTGCAGGCCGACCTGCCCGGGGCTGAGCTGCTGCGCCGCGATCCCGGAGCCGACGACCAGCGCCGCCAGCAGCAGGCTGCCTAGCGCCTCGGCGGCCAGCCGTCGCGCCAACGGCGGCTGGGTAGCCTTCGCCTTCGTCACGGGCGGCGGCTCAGCAGCAGGAGCTGGCCGAGGCCGGCTCCACTGCCAGCAGCGTGCGCGTGCCGGCCGCCACCGCCGAAGCCGATTCCGCCGTCATCGCAGTCGCTACCGCCTCGTTGTCCGTCGAGGCCGGCGGGCGGATGGGACCGCAGTCGCAGGCGGAGCCCGGACCACCTTCGCGCTCGGCGACCGACGGTGTCGAACCAGGCCGGGCCATCTCGGCGACGTCCGCCAGCACCGTGTAGACCTCCCACGGCGCACCGTCCGGGTCGTCGACCCACACCTTGTCCTGCAGGGCATAGCAACAGGCTGTGTTGTCCTCCGCCGCCGTCGCCAGCCCTTCGCCAGCCAGCCGGGACGTCGCCGCGGCAACCTCCTCGGTCGTCTCTACCTCGACACCCAGGTGGTTGAGCGCCCCAGCGACGCCGGTGCCCCGCGCGTCCGGGTTCTCGATCAGGACCAGCTTCAGCGGCGGCATGTCGATCGCGAAGTTCGCGTACCCCGGCCGGCGCTTCGCCGGCTCGGCGCCGAACAGCTTCCCGTAGAACTCCACCGCCGCATCCACGTCCGAGACGTTCAACGCCAGCTGCACCCTCGCCATCACGCACCTCCACGATCTCATCGACAGCGGTCTATGTCCCGACGAGCAGAGGATGACCGACGAGATAGACGGCTGTCAATCCCTGAGGCATGCTAGAGGCCATGGCGACGACACCTTCCCAGGCCGCGAGTCCCGTCCTCGCCCCTCGGGCTGAGGCGGAGCCCCTTCCCGGCTTTGCCGGGGCGCTCTCGGCCTGCTGCGCGCCCTTGGCCCATGCCCCGCTGTCCGCCTCCGACGCCGAGCAGCTCGCGGTCGTCCTCAAGGCGATCGCCGTTCCCGCCCGGCTACGGCTGCTGTCGATGATCTATGCGCGTGATGGCGGCGAGGCCTGCGTCTGCGAACTGACCGAACCCCTCGGCCTGACCCAGCCCACGGTCAGTCACCACCTCAAGGTCCTCGTCGACGCCGRCCTGATCACCCGCGACAAGCGCGGCGTCTGGGCTTACTACCGCCCCGTACCCGGCGCCATGGCCGCCCTCGCCGCGATGCTGACCCCCGCCACGAGCGCCCTCGACGCTGCCTAACGGGCGCAGGCCGGAACGGTCAGGACTGTGGTGGCGCTGGCGGGCGTGACGCATTGACGGCTGAACCGGTTTCGCTAGACGCCTGGCGCTAGCCAATGTCGCGGGGAGTTCGCCAGCGTTCGTCCTCTCCAGGTTGCCGCGGAACAGCACAAGCGTGGCTGGGTCAGGCTGTGAGACKCGGGCTCGCGACTACGGAGCCCTMACCGGCAACCCGCATCACCGCTACGAAGAGTAGTCGATTGTCTCGGAGCTAACCGGGACTCGAACCGGCCGCCTAGTCCGACTACCTGCCCACTTGTAGCCAGGCCGGTCCTGCGCATCGAATGATCCAACCTATTTTTCCAGGTCGGACGTTTCGTGACGGAGAGTAGTGGACCATGTGTACCAGCATCCGAACCGAGTGGTCTTGGTTGCTGGCCCTGAAATCACTGTCCGGCCAGTCGCTACACGAGCCCTGACCAGGGACGATGCCCAGTGACCGCGCA
This sequence comes from Pseudofrankia asymbiotica, assembly GCF_001983105.1. Classification (GTDB taxonomy): domain Bacteria; phylum Actinomycetota; class Actinomycetes; order Frankiales; family Frankiaceae; genus Pseudofrankia; species Pseudofrankia asymbiotica. Next base: position 140,514 of record NZ_MOMC01000009.1, read on the forward strand.
GACCGTAACATCATCTACCGAATCGAACAGGCGTTCCGAATCTCGGGTAGTTCCGGACGGCCCGACCCGTATCGTGACCGTGATTGTCGGCGTGGTTGTCGCCCCGACGTTCCTCTTCGGGTTCGTGCGCCACGAGGCGCTGTGTTTCGAGTGGAGGTGAAAGACCTTCGCCTTTGGCCTGTCGCAGCAGGCTGATTGTAGCTGAGGGCAGCCTGGTCCGGGTGGTGCCGGGGAGGGTGGGAGCAGCCCTGACAAAGCCAGGACGTGTCAGCACTGCCAGATGGTGCGGGCCTGGCGAGCGAGTTGGAGAGGAGTACGCGAGGAACCGACGTCTACGTCCTTCAAAAGAGAAACCGGCTCGAACCTGGTGGATGTGGGCCGGTCGCGGTGCGCACCGAACACCCGCCTGGGCGTGAGGGAACTTCGGGGAGGTCTGAATCCGCCGATCCGGAGGCCACGGGGAATGTCGACCACGCCGGCGAGGACGTCGCGGATCGTCTGGAGGTGTCCGATCTTCGTGTCGATCTCGTCGAGCTTCGCGACGGCGCGTTCCTTCAGCGCGCCGGTGGGATGGCGGCGGCGGCCGGCGTCGACAAGTTCGGCGACCTCGTCGAGGGTGAACCCGATCCGCTGCGCTGCCTTGATCAAAGCGAGCAGGGTGGCCGCTTCTGCCGGGTAGAGGCGGTGCCCACCGGGCGTGCGGACGGGCTCGTCCAGCAGCCCTCGCCGCTCGTAGTAGCGCAACGTCTGGCCGTTCACTCCGGCCGCGGCGGCGAGTTCGCCGGAGCGCAGTCCCTGCTCGCTCACCGCGCCGCCGCGCTGGGGGCCGCGCCCGCGGCGAGCGCGGCCAAGCCGTCGAGCACCGCCGTCTGCGCGTCAGGCACCTCGACGTCGAGCACCACCTGCTCGCCAGCGGAAGTGACGGTGAAGGTGAAGAACGCGCAGCACGCGCTCTCCCGGGCGGCCAGGTCACGGGTGGTCGCTTCCAGCCCTTCGGCGCCGGCCAGGGTCAGCCGCAGGTGCTTGGTGTCGACCCGCTCGAGACGCCGCAGCGAGGTGGCGAACAGGGCGTTGAACTCGGCCACCCGCAGCGGCCGGCCGGCGGTCGGCAGCGTGCAGGCGTCTACGTGGAACGGCTCGGTCGCCAATGACATCAGTCCTCCGTCGGTCCTGGTGACGCCGCGTGCCGGCGCCACTGAGCCGACGGCAAGTCTGTACTCGGCTACCGGATGCAAGACCCGGCCTCGCGCATGCCATCAACCAGGTCCTCGGCGCGCTGTTGTTTGTGACCTTCTTGCAGGTCCCCGCCGCCGACCTGGTCCGCTCGCTGCGCGCCGGCCAGTTCCTCGGCGCCGCACTCACGGTCGACTTCGGTGTCGTCCCCGCTCGTCGTCGTGGCGATGTTCCCGTTCCTGCCCGACGACCAGGCACTACGATTCGGGGTGCTGCTGGTCCTGCGCTGCCCCTGTATCGACTCGTCATCGTGTTCAGCGGACGAACCGTGTCAGCAGCGGCCGGGACGAAGATGGTGCCGCTCATGGTCGCGACCCTGCTGACCGTCGTCGCCTCCCAGGTCCCCAAACTCGACGACAACCATCGGCGTAGCTCTGCCGCAGCAGCGCGGCGGTGTTGACGGCACGCGGCACGTCGTCCCCCAGGCTCCGTTCCACCCGCTACTAATGATCTTGAAGCCAACTTTTACGAAACAACCCTAGTCATTTAGAGCGCCGGTTTGCTACTTATAGCTAGTTCGAACTAGTCTCGGTGTATTCTTCGAGAAATATCCAAAAGAACCCTTGGCTCTGCGGCCGAGGCTCGACTTTTCCGTAAATCTGACGGTCATCCCATGGTCGACATGTAAACCGCCAGGGGTGCAGCAGTGGACTCCCGACCGACGTCCGACACGAAGAGTGCGCGGAGGATAACCGTCTTGTCGGCTGGCGTCTTGCAGATTCTCGATCTGCATCAACCACGGACCTCCTGTCGTCTGCGAGCTGGGTGGATAACTCGGCGTAAGGAAGGCGAGATCAAATTACGGGCCGCCCTAAATGAGATATTCCAGCCAAGTATGACAATTATCACCTTTAACGCTTGTTACCATCTCATTTCAGACAGTTCGTCTAACCGTTCTTTCGGATCAGGGCACGTATTTGTCGTCCAGCCTTCTCGCTTGTTTCGGCGACGGGTCATGACCTACCCACCCGAGCGGATCATTGTCTGGTCCTCCTCGCTGAGGCAATGTTCCCGCGGCGGGGAGATACACGCCTGGGCGATCCTGGGTGAACGCCCCGACCAATTCTTGGTACCGGCATTCGCCGGCTCCCCGCCGAAGGGGCAAGGGTCCTCCGGCTGGGAGTCGGGGGTTTGTTCACGCCAGCGTCCGAGGAGATCGGAGATCTCGCCGGACGGCTGAAAAGCGCGCTACGGAGGGATCATTCACGATGCCTGAAACGGGCAGCTCGGTAACCATCAGTGCGAACGGCTCGGCTGGCACCAAAGGCTTGGACGGGCCCACCCCGCTCGACCTCCTCCCCACGACCGACGACTATCCAGAGGAATCCGTCCAGTACCAGACGGTGGTCCTGACCGACATCCCTGGCGCCAAGGCCCCGCGGGAACTAACCGAAGCAATCGATCTCGACGAAGTCGACCTGGCGGTGTACGACCGACCGGCAGAGGGCATGATTGTCACCACCGAGCAGTCCTGGACGGCCGACGGAGTCACGCTGGGTCGGTTGTTGCACAGCCTGACCCTGGCCCCTGGGGAATGCACCAAGGTCGCGGTGATCGACTGGGAACGGCGCACCCGCGGGACCGGCGAAGAAAAAACGAGCGAGCGCGACGCGCTGACCAGTACCACCRACCAGGACCGTTCGATCAGCGAACTGGCCAATTCCGTTGCCCGCGAGGAACAGCACGGCTTCTCGGACACCTTCCAGGCGGGTGCCTCCGAGAGTTCCGGCGGCGGCGGAGGTATCGCCCTGTTCGGCTTGAACCTCGGTGGCTCAGGAAGCAGGTCGTCGAACGCCGGCGTGGCGACGTCGGTAGCGCGCAGCACCGGGACGCGGGCGGTCGCGGCCCAGGCGGCTCAGCGGATCAGCGACCGGACCGGGCAGCTGGCGACCGCGGCGCGCAGCCGGCACATGACGGTGGTGCKCGAGACGTCCCAGAGCGAGAACGAGCAGGTCACCACCCGGGTCGTCACCAACTACAACCACATGCACGCCCTGTCGATGCAGTACTACGAAGTCATCCAGGTCTACAAAGTCCGCACCCGGACCAAGACCGTCGAACGCTGCCTGTTTCTCCCTTTCGAGGAGTTGACCTTCACCCTTGACACGCTGAAACGATTCGGGGCCATTCTCGCTGCTGCGGCGCCACCCGAGTGGSCCAGCCGTATCCGCGCCGTCGACCCGTTCAGCGTCGCGTGGCGCCCTACTCGCTACGACAGCGTCAAGTTGAGTCACCTCTCGGCCTCGAAAGCAGGAGGGGTCTGCGGAGTCCGGACCGACGGGGTTCCCATGCGATTCGACGCGGCGACCGCGAAGTGGAACCCGTTGCCCACGACCGGTCTGCCGACCGGCGGCCTCAAAAAGCTCACCGTCTACCAGGCAGGAGTATTCGGCGTCGACACCGAGAACAAGATCGCGCTCCTCGTCACAAACAGCGCCGACCAGACGTGGAACTATCTTTCGTCCTTCGGGAAAGGCCTGGCGCTCGCCGTGGGGGCCGACACGAGCAAGCCGATTACGGAGTCCCTCTTTCGTGTCGGACTCGACAAGAAGATCTCCGCCTATTCGACGGAGGACGGCGGGAAATGGGTGGACACCGGCGGGGGGCCAGCCGACGACATTGCCGTCGTGAGTCGAGACCGGGCCTGGCACTGCTCGGACGGTRAGACGTGGGAGTTCGACGGTACCGAGTCGACGCTGCGGGGCTCCCCAGGCATCACCCGGATGGGCGCCTCTCCGGACGGCTCGATCTGGGGCGTCACCGCCGCCGGCGAGCTACGCCAGGTAGCACCGGGAGCGAGGTCCTGGTCGACTCCGGACCTCGGCCAGGTGCCGGGCTGCTCGATGGTCGCCCCGGTCGACGACGCGGACCTCTGGCTGTTGGACACCAAGAACGTTCCGGTTCACCTCGTGCGAGTCAGCACCGTCCAGCAGGGCGTGGCGCACCAGGAGATCGTGAATCATCTGAACGACAACCGGCGTCACTACAGCCAGGCGGTGTGGGCCAACGCCGACGAGTTGACGATGAGCCGGGTGCTGGCGAACTACCACTACGCCCCGCCCGGAGAGACCGACAGCGTCCCGCTCGGTGTCCGCCTCGACCCGACTCCGGTCGCCGTCACCGCGAACTACGTCGCGTTCCGCTGGAACTTCGCCACCGAAGCCGAACGCGACACCTGGACCGCCAAGAACAGCGAGAAAAACCCGACGTCACTCGAGACCGCCATCGGTGTGCCCACCAACGGCGTGTTCGCGGAAGCCGTCCTCGGGCGCTCCAACGCGGCCGAGAAGATCGACCTCACCCGCTTCTGGAACTGGAAAGACTCGCCCATCCCCATCCTGCCGCCAGACATCAASCCYGTCGCCACCGGRACCCGCAACACCGACGTCGATGTCAAGGTCAATCCCCTCGCGGCCAGCGAGGCCAGGTTCCAACAGGTCCAGAACCTGCCCGACCCCACCGGCATGCAGGCCACCCTCCAGGCCCTGGCAACCGCGAACCTCTTCCGCGACATGAGCGGCCTCGCCGACRYSAGCACSCTGCTCGCCAAGGGGCTCGAACACGCCGCCGGCAACGACCAGGCCGCCGCCAAGAACGCCACCGCCGCGATGAAGATCGCCGCCGAACACGCCCAGAAAATGGCCGAACTCGGCCTCAAAGCCGCCGAAGTGGCAGGCAAATTGGCCGCCGGTGCCGCTACCGGCGGCGCCAGCACCGCCGCCGGCAGCCTGAGCGGGCTCGGCGGACTCCTCAACCAAGCCAACGGCGACACCGAGGACGAGGAGGGGGACTCCGAGGAAGACACCGACGTCGAGGAAGACACCGAATAGTGTCGCGACGGCCGGGAATGGCATCGTTCGGTGTGGGGTGGACGGCCGGGCATGACGGCGTGCGGTGTATCGGTCGTCGCAGGGCACGTTCCCTTCGTATGGTCCTGCCTACTTGAGGCAGGCCAGCGAGTCCGGGAAGTATTCGCTGACGTGGCACGACGTGACGCGGCGGCCACAATTCTCCGGATGCTGCTGGTACTGCCGACTTCGGGAGCGCACATGGGTACCACGAGTTGGCTGAACACGTACTACGGAGGGGACTATCCGTGACGGCGGAAACGGGCAGTTCGGCGACCGTTCCCAAGAACGGTGCCGTCGATGCCAGAGGTTTGGACGGGCCAATCCCAAAGGATCTTCTTCCGACGACCGACGACCACCCTGAGGAGTCCGTTCAATACCAGACGGTGTTGCTGACTGACATCCCCGGCGCTACGGCGTCCCGTCAGCTGAAAGGGACAATCAATCTCGGCTTAGCGGACCTGCCGTCCTATGATTGCCCCGCCGAAGGCGTGATAATCACTACCGAGCAGTCTTGGACGGCCCAGGGCGTGACCCTGGGTCGGTTGCTGCACAGCCTGACGCTGGCCCCTGGGGAGTGCACCAAGGTCGCGGTCATCGACTGGGAACGGCGCACCCGCGGGACCGGCGACGAGAAAACGACCGAAGGCGACGTGCTGACCAGCACCACCGTCCAGGACYGTTCCATCAGCGAACTCGCCAACTCCATCGCTTTCGAGGAGCAGCACGGCTCCTCGAACACGTTTGCCGCGAGCTCGTCGGAGAGCTCCGGCGTCAGCGGCGGCATCGCCCTGTTCGGCCTGAACCTCGGCGGCTCGTGGAGCAAGTCCGCCAACCGGGGCCTGGCGACCTCCGTCGCGCGAACCTCCGGGACGCGGGCGGTCGCGGCCYAGACCGCCCAACGAATCAACGCCAAGACCGGCCAGCTCGCGACCGCCGCCCGCAGCCGGCACATGACAGTGGTCCGCGAAACCTCCCAGAGCGAGAACGAGCAGGTCACCACCCGGGTCGTCACCAACTACAACCACATGCACGCCCTGTCAATGCAGTACTACGAAGTCATCCAGGTCTACAAAGTCCGCACCCGCACCAAGACCGTCGAACGCTGCCTGTTCCTGCCGCTCGAGGACCTGTACTTCACGCCGGGCAACCTGAAGCGTTTCAGCGCAGTACTCGCCGACGCAGCGCCACCGGCCTGGGCCGGACGGATCCGCGGTACCGACCCGTTCAAGACCGCGGTGCGCCGGCTTGAAGGCGGCGCCGCTGTCGCGGCGAACGGGCCCGTGCGCTACGACCGGGTCAATCTGCTCGACCTGTCCGGATCGAGTCAAGGCGTCTACGGCGTCCGGAGCGACGGAGTTCCGGTGCGTTTCGACCCGGCGACTCGACAGTGGAACGCGCTGCCGACCAGCGGCCTCCCGGCCGGCACTCTCAGGAAAATCGCCGTCAGCAGTGGGGCGGTTTACGGAATCGGCCCGGGAAGAGAAATCATGCAGTACCTCGCTCCGACGTGGAGTCGATTCAAAGGTAGCGGCTTGAACATCGTCGGCGGCGTCGACGGGTCCTTGTACCACGTCGGTTTGGGCAGTCACATATGGGAGATGGCCGGCGCCACGTGGAAGAATCTCGGTGTCCTGGCTGACGACATCGGCGTCGTCAAGGGCGGCCAGATCTGGTACTGCCGGCAGGGTAAGACCTGGGAACGCCGCGACACCAACTGGGTGGAACGGAGCTCTCCCGGCATCGTCCAGATACTCGGGGCGTCAGACGGCTCGGTGTGGGGTGTCACCCGTGACAACAAGGTGTATTCGGTCCCGAGCGGGTCGACGACGTGGGAGCTAGCGACCCGCACCGGCAACATCCCCTACTCGAAGGTCGGCTCGTTCGACGGCCGCGAGTTGTGGCTGCTGGACGTCAACGGCACTCCGGTACAGATCGCAAGTCGTGAGACGCCCGTCTCGTTCGACCATCCGCCGCCAGCCGAGTCCGGATGGGCCACGAAGATCGACGTCTGGTGGGACGACGCCGGGATCCGCGGCGTCAACTTCGTCCTACCGGGACCGAACCAGACCTATTCACACGGTGACGTCGGGCCCGGCCTCCAGCACGCCGCATTCAATTTCACCGGCGGCGACAAACTGCTGTCCGTCGACTACTGGACGGGTGCCGCGGCGGAAGGCAGCCTGTCTGGACTACGGCTGACGATGCAGTCGGGCCCGGTGAACTTCGGACCCGCCGCGGCCGGCTCCACTCCACCCGACACGACGGAGGACACCGGCGGCGCCGCTCTCTGCGGCCTGCACGGTTCGACCGTCCGAACGGTCGAGGGGCGGACCTACCTGGCTTCCCTCGGCTTCCACGTACGGGGTGACGCGGCGCCCCAGGACCTTCTGGATCATCTGAACGACAACCGGCGTCACTACAGCCAGGCGGTGTGGGCAGGCGCCGACGAGCTGATGCTGAGCCGGATCCTGGCGAACCACTACTTCGCCCCGCCCGGACAGACCGACACGGTTCCGCTGGGCCTGYGTCTCGACCCGACCCCGGTCGCGGTCACCGCGAACTACGTCGCGTTCCGCTGGAACTTCGCCACCGAAGCCGAACGCGACACCTGGACCGCCAAGAACAGCGAGAAAAACCCCGAAACCCTGGAGACAACTGTCGGGATACCGAGCAAAGGCGTGTTCGCGGAAGCCGTCCTCGGGCGCTCCAACGCGGCCGAGAAGATCGACCTCACCCGCTTCTGGAACTGGAAAGACTCGCCCATCCCCAT
>NZ_MOMC01000089.1 GCF_001983105.1 Pseudofrankia asymbiotica
ACCCCACGCCGCGCTACCCCACGCCGCGCTACCCCACGCCGCGCTACCCCACGCCGCGCTACCCCACGCCGCGCTACCCCACGCCGCGCGACGCGGCATCGCGTCGCGTCGTCGGTTCGGCGGCTTCGGTGACCCGCCGGGTGTCCGTGGCGGCGATCACGCGGCATCGTGCGCGGGCTGTGCCACCGGCGGACCGGACTCCGGTCCGCCGGTGGCACAGCCCACATTGGCTGACCAGCCGGCTCGGGGCGCGTACGCGCTGGTTCGGGCACGATGGGTCCGTGAGCGCATCCGAAGACGAGCAGGACCTTTCTTCCCTGTCCATCGGCATCCTCGGTGGCTCCGGGCCGCAGGGGGGCGGCCTGGCCATTCGGTTCGCCGCGGCCGGCCACAAGGTGGTCATCGGCTCGCGGTCCGCCGAGCGGGGCGAGGAGGCGGCCGCCAAGCTGTCCGCGCCCGGCCGGACGGTCGAGGGCACCGACAACGCGAGCACCGCCGGGCAGGCGGACATCGTGATCGTCGCGGTGCCCTGGGAGGGCCATGGAGACCTGCTCGCGAGCCTGCGCAAGGAGCTCGCCGGCAAGATCGTGATCGACTGCGTGAACCCGCTCGGCTTCGACAAGGGCGGCGCCTACCCGCTGCCGGTCGCCGAGGGCAGCGCCGCGCAGCAGGCCGCCGCGCTACTGCCCGACAGCACCGTTGTCGCGGCCTTCCACCACGTCTCCGCGGTGCTGCTGGCCGACGAGTCGATCGCCGAGGTCGACACCGACATCCTGGTGCTCGGTGACGATCGCGCCGCCACCGACCTGGTCCAGGCCCTCGCCGAGCGCATCCCGGGCATGCGTGGCATCTACGCCGGCAAGCTGCGCAACGCCGGCCAGGTCGAGGCGTTCACCGCGAACCTCATCTCCATGAACCGCCGATACAAGGCCCACGCCGGCATCCGCATCACCGACGTACCCCACCTCTGAGCGAAACCGCCGCCGTTCCTGGTCCAAGGTGTAGAGGTGATGGCGGCCGTGGACGAGACGCTCCTGGACGATCTGGGACTGGTGGTGGCGGTGCGGGCGCCGGTCGAGCGGGTGGTGTCGCTCGTGCCGAGCCTCACCGAGTCGATCGCCGCCAGCGCCCCGGGCCTGCTCGTCGGCGCGACGAACTGGTGCACGCACCCGGGTGATCTTGACGTCACCCGGGTGCGTGGCACCAAGAACCCCGACCTCGAGGCCGTCCTGCGCCTCGCCCCCGACCTGGTGGTGGCCAACGCCGAGGAGAACCGCGAGCCCGACCTCGCCGCGCTGCGCGCCGCCGGGCTCGCCGTGTGGGTGACGGCGCCGACGACCGTCCCCGCGGCGCTGGACAGCCTCGACCGGCTGCTGCGGCTCGGCTGCGGGCTCGGGCGGCCGTCCTGGCTGGAGGAGGCCGCCGCGGTCTGGCGAGAGCCCTTCCGGGAGACGGCCGGCCAGCCCCGGCGCCGGGCCGTCATCCCGATCTGGCGGCGGCCCTGGATGGCCGTGGGCCGTGACACCTTCACCGGCGACGTGCTCGCCCGGCTCGGCGTCGACAACGTCCTGGCGGGCCACGCGGAGCGCTATCCGCGCGTCACCATCGCCGACCTGCCGTCACACGACCTGGTCGTGCTCCCCGACGAGCCGTATGCCTTCAGCCCCGAGGACGGCCCGGAGTCCTTCGACGCCCCCGCGGCCTGCGTCTCGGGCCGCCACCTCACCTGGTACGGCCCCTCCCTGGCCGAGGCCCCATCGGTGCTCAGGGACCAGCTCGCCGCCGCGCCGTGACATTGGTTCGCTCCGTCCGGGGGGCGCTCCGGCCCGGTGGGCGAGGCACGTCACCGGGCTGGCCCGGAGGCGCGCCTCGCGGAGGCCCGGCCCACGAGCGAAGCGAGGTGGGCCGGGCCGCAGCGAGGTCGCCGCAGGGCACGTTCGCGGAGGAGGCCGCGGCCCGGCGGTAGCCCGCGAGCCGTCAGGCGAGCGGGCTGCCGGAGGGGCCGTGCCCGGACGGAGCGAACCAGTAGTTCAGTCGTAGGAGTACTCGACGGTTGGGTAGTGGCCGTCGCGGACGTCGTCGACGTAGGTGTGCACGGCGTCGAGCAGCGTCGAGCGCAGGTCGGCGAACCGGCGTACGAAGCGTGGTGCCCGTCCGGCCGAGAGGCCGGCCATGTCCTGCCAGACCAGCACCTGGGCGTCGCAGTCGGAGCCGGCGCCGATGCCCACGGTCGGGATCGTCAGCGCCTTGCTGATCCGGGCGGCGACGTCCGAGGGCACGACCTCCAGCACGATGGCGAAGGCTCCGGCCGCCTCGAGCGCCAGCGCGTCGGCCAGCAGCGCCGCGCCGGCGTCCTCGCGGCCCTGCACCCGGTAGCCGCCGAGCGTGTTGATGCTCTGCGGGGTCAGGCCCAGGTGGCCCATCACAGGCACCCCGGCCGAGACCAGCAGCTCGACCTGGGGGGCGACGCGGGCGCCGCCCTCCAGCTTGACCGCCTGCGCGCCGCCGTCCTTGAGGAACCGCACGGCCGTCTCCAGCGCCTGCGCCGGGCTCGCCTGGTAGGAGCCGAACGGCAGGTCGGCGATGACCATCGCGTGCGGCGCGCCGCGGACGACGGCGCGCACCAGCGGGAGCAGCTCGTCGACGCTGACCGGCACGGTCGTGTCGTAGCCGTAGACGACGTTCGCCGCCGAGTCGCCGACGAGCAGCACCGGCACCTCGGCCTCGTCGAAGATCGACGCTGTCGTGTAGTCGTAGGCGGTGAGCATCGCCCACTTCTCGCCGCGGTCCTTGTGGGCCGCGAGGTCGCGCACCGTGGTGCGCCGGCGTGGGCGGGCCGCGGGCCGCTGCTCGGCAGTCTCAGGAGCGTGCCCGGCCGGTGCCGCGGCGATGGTCGGCGCGCCGTAGAGCGTCGCCGCCTCCTCGGGCGTGGCCGTGGCGCCCGGACGGGCGGCCGTCGTGAGCGGGGTCGAGGGAGTCGGGGGAGTGGTGGGGCGGTAGTGAGTAGCGGAGTTGCTCATGGAGCCTCCTCTGCGTCGTCCGGGCGCGTCGCGCGTCCCGGCGTCGGTCACATGCTGCCACCGCCGACCGCTCCGCCGAAAGTGGTGCGTGGATCACACAGCCGGCTGGCCCCGCTTGCCAACTCGGCATGTGCCTGTCGCTGACCTGCGCATATGGCCATCGCGCCGCTGGGTCAACCGGATGCACCACATACGGGCTCGCCGTACGCTCTGATCTTGAAAGAATGGGGAGTGCCAGTGGCGTGGGCGATCGCACGGCGTGGCCGTCGTGGGCGGGGTGCGATCGGCCGGGGGTTCGTCGTGCCTGCCAGCACGAGAGCGCTCTCGTGGGCGGTCCTCCGTTGGCTCGCCATGCCTGCCCGGCGTGGCCCTCTCAGCGGGGGTCGCCTCGCCGGGGTGCGGCGGTGAACGGTTGACCAGGGGCGACCGGCGAGTGAGGGAGACCGGTGAGAGCGAGATCCAGCGGGCGGCGTCGCGCGGGCTGGCTCGGCGTGGTGCCCGCGAGTCCGGCATGGGCGGACGGCCGGTGACGACCGCGGAGGTGGGGCGGCCAGGGCCGCGCGGGCGGCCAGACCGCCCGCCGTCCGGCGTCCGTCCGCCGGGCCGGCCACGCGACGCACGCGCCGACGGGGCGATCATCGAGGCGACCCTGCACACACTGGCGACGGCCGGGTTCACGGGGCTGTCCATGGAGGCCGTCGCCGCGCGGGCCAAGGTGGGCAAGGCGACGCTTTACCGGCGCTGGTCGACGAAGAACACACTCGTGGCCGATGCCCTGGCGACGCTGGTGGAGACGGCCGAACCGGTCGACACCGGGTCGCTGCGCGACGACCTCGTCGCCTGGCTGAACACCGTACGCCGGCACAACCTGCAGACGCTGGCGGGCCGGATCATGCCGCGGCTGCTGGCCGAGCGGGAGGCCCATCCCGAGCTGTTCGAGACCTACCGCCAGCAGGTGATGGAGCCGTTCCGCCAGCAGGCCGCGAAGGTGCTGGCGAAGGGGGTCGCGGCCGGCGAGCTGCCGGTCGACCTGGATATCGACCTGATCACCGACATGCTGGTCGGACCGGTCGCCTATCGGCAGTACACCAGCGGATACAACGAGGTGAGCGGCACCCGGATCGCCCAGGTCGTCGACACCGTGCTCGGAGGCATCCTCACGCGTCCGCCGGCCAGGCCCGCGGTCGCCAACGGCAACGCCGATACCGTCGCCATGAATCCTGGCCTACCCGAGATCGCCGGCACGGACCCGGCGGGGGCCTCGGAAGAGGTCACCGACACCGACACCGACACCGAGAGCCGCCGCGTCGAGGTGGAGCGCACCACCGTCTGAGCCTCCGCTGGCGACTCGGCCGGCCGGGGAACGCCCGGTATCACCCAGCGTAGTCATGTCGGCGGAGGGCGGCACGCCAGCCGGAGTAGCATCGGCGAGCGGGGCGAAACTGCCGAGACAGGCACCCGAGACAGGCGCGACACTCTCGCGCGACGGGCGAAACTGTTCCCTCGAGCCCCTCCAGCTCCGACCGACCACCCACGCCGACCCGGGCAAGGGCCCCGGGCGCCAGACCAGGAGAAACCGGTGTCCGACCTCCGTGTGACCGTCCAGCATGCCGAGCAGCGGGATGATCGGGTGGTCGCCACAGGGACGACGGCGGCGGACCTCTTCGCGGCCGACCGGTCGGTGATCGCCGCGCGGGTCGGCGGCAGGCAGCGTGACCTTGCCTACGTCCTGGCCGACGGCGACGTCGTCGAGCCGATCACCGTCGGCTCGCCGGACGGCCGGGCGATCGTGCGGCACTCGACCGCGCACGTCGTGGCCCAGGCGGTGCAGGACCTGTTCCCGAAGGCGAAGCTGGGGATCGGCCCGCCCATCCAGAACGGCTTCTACTACGACTTCGACGTCGAGAAGCCGTTCTCCGCCGAGGATCTCAAGGCGATCGAGAAGCGCGCCCGTGAGATCGTCAAGGCCGGCCAGAAGTTCTCCCGCCGGGTCGTCAGCGACGACGAGGCACGCGCCGAGCTCGCCGACGAGCCCTACAAGCTGGAACTCATCGGGCTGAAGTCCGGGGCCGGCACCGGTGACGAGGCCGACGCCTCCGACGCCTCGGTGGAGGTGGGCGAGGGCGAGCTCACCATCTACGACAACCTGGACGCCAAGTCCGGCGAGCTGTGCTGGAAGGACCTCTGCCGCGGCCCGCACGTGCCGACCACCCGGCATATCCCCGCCTTCGCGGTCCAGCGGTCCGCCGCGGCCTACTGGCGGGGCAGCGAGAAGAACCCGCAGCTGCAGCGCATCTACGGCACCGCCTGGGAGTCGAAGGAGGCRCTGGCCCAGCACCAGCACATGCTGGCCGAGGCGGAGAAGCGTGACCACCGGCGCCTGGGCGCCGAGCTGGACCTCTTCTCCTTCCCGACCGAGCTGGGCCCCGGCCTCGCGGTCTTCCACCCCAGGGGCGGCGCGATCCGCACCGTGATGGAGGACTACTCGCGCCGCCGGCACATCGAGGCGGGGTACGAGTTCGTCAACACGCCGCACATCACCAAGTCGACCCTGTATGAGATCTCCGGGCACCTCGACTGGTTCGCCGACGGCATGTACCCGCCCATGTCGCTCGACGGCGGCACGGACTACTACCTCAAGCCGATGAACTGCCCCATGCACATCCTGATCTTCAAGTCGCGTGGGCGGTCCTACCGGGAGCTGCCGCTGCGGCTGTTCGAGTTCGGCACCGTCTACCGGTACGAGAAGTCCGGCGTCGTGCACGGCCTCACCCGGGTGCGCGGGCTCACCCAGGACGACGCCCACCTGTTCTGCTCCCGCGACCAGCTCCCGGAGGAGCTCGACAACACCCTGAAGTTCGTGCTCGGCCTGCTGCGCGACTACGGCCTCACCGACTTCTACCTGGAGCTGTCGACCCGTCCCGAGGGCAAGGCGATCGGCACCGACGAGGAGTGGGTGGACGCCACCCAGCTGCTGCGCGAGGCCGCCGAGAAGCAGGGCCTCGAGCTGGTCATGGACCCGGGCGGCGGCGCCTTCTACGGTCCGAAGATCTCCGTCCAGGCGAAGGACGCGATCGGCCGGACCTGGCAGCTGTCGACCATCCAGGTCGACTTCCAGATGCCCCAGCGGTTCGAGATGGAGTACCAGGCCGCCGACGGCACCCGCCAGCGCCCGTTCATGATCCACCGGGCGCTGTTCGGCACCATCGAGCGGTTCTTCGCGATCCTGCTGGAGCACTACGCCGGCGCGATGCCGCCGTGGCTCGCCCCGGTCCAGGCCGTCGGCATCCCCATCACCGACGACCACGTCCCGTACCTGAAGGACATCGCCGCGAAGCTGACGGCGAAGGGCATCCGGGTGGAGGTCGACTCCTCTGACAACCGGATGCAGAAGAAGATCCGCGACGCGCAGAAGCAGAAGGTCCCGTACATGCTCATCGCCGGCGACGACGACGTCGCCAAGGGCGCGGTCTCCTTCCGCTATCGCGACGGCTCCCAGCGCAACGGCGTCCCCGTCGACGAGGCCGTCGCCGAGATCCTCGACGCCGTGGACCGCCGCATCCAGGTCTGACCACACCCGCGCGTCCCGATGCCGCCGGTCTCCCCTCAGGGGACCGGCGGCATCGTCCTTGCGCGGCTCGGCATGCCGTTAGGATCACGACATCATGCGTCCGGGTTGGTGCGGAAACATCCGGCTCGCGTTCCGGGCGAGGGGCGCTGAGAGGCTGACGGCGTGATCGTCGACAGGCAGTCGGTGGCCGCGGCGCTCCCCGGATTCGACATCGGAGAGCGGCTGGGTGCCGGTGCCTTCGGCCTGGTGCTCGCCAGTCGCCAGCGCAGCCTCAACCGCGAGGTCGCGATCAAGGTGCTGCCGGCGGCCCAGGACGGCCATCGCGGTTTCGCGGCCGAGGCCCAGCTGCTCGCGCGCCTGGACCACCCGCACATCGTCCGGGTCTACGACTATATCGAGACCGCCGACCTGTGCCTGGTCGTGATGGAGATCCTCGCCGGCGGCACCCTGGCCCGCCGGCGGACAGCCGGGATCACCGCCGAGACGGCCTGCGCGGTGGGCCTGGCGGTCGCCTCGGGTCTCGCGTACGCCCACGACGCGGGCGTGCTGCACCGCGACATCAAGTCGGACAACGTCATGTTCGACGCGGCCGGGGTCGTCAAGGTCACCGACTTCGGCATCGCGAAGCTGCTCGGAAGCTCGGCCACCACAGCGAGCGCTCAGGTCGGCACGCCGCTGTACATGGCGCCGGAACAGATCGTCGGCGGACGCCTCGGCCCGCCGACCGACATCTATGCCCTCGGCGTCCTGCTCTACCAGCTGCTCGCGGGGAAGCCGCCGTTCCCGGCCAACCTGCCGCTGGCGGTGCTCTGGCAGCACCACCTGACGGTCGCCCCGACGCCCCCGGCAGGGGTGCCACCGCGGATCACGACCGTGCTGCTGCGCGCCCTGGCCAAGGACCCGGCCTGGCGTTACCCGACGGCGCACGCGTTCGCGCTCGACCTCGCGTCGGCCACCGCCGCGGCCTACGGGCCCGGCTGGCTGGACCGCTCGGGCCTGCGGCTGTGGCTGGACGACCAGGTGCGCCGCGCGGCCGTGCCGCCGTGGGCGGCGCCGTCCGCGCCTCCCTCCGCCGCTTTCCCCGGCGCGGGGCCCGCTTCGGTCGGACCGCCGCCACCCCTCCGGCCGCCGTCTTTCGCGCCGCCGTCCTACGCGCCGCCGGGTGCCGGGCCCGTCGGCGCCACGCCCTGGCCCGCCGGCCCCGTCGGCCAGCCGGGCGCCGTGCCCGCGCAGCCGGTGGACGAGCACGCCTCCACGCGTCTCGCCGACGGGTCGGTGCCGCCCGGCGGATGGCCCTGGGCCGAGGCTCCGCGGGGCCCGCGCCGGCCAAGGTCCGGGTGGCGAGGCTCGCGGCGCGTCTGGAGCTGGGCCGGTGGGAGCGCCGCCGTCGCCGGCGCACTCGCGCTGACGCTCGTCCTGCTCCTGCTGCCTGGCTCCAAACCCGACCTGGAGGAGCGGGGCGCGACGGCGTCGCCGTCCGCGTCGGAGTCCGCGACGCCGGGCCCGCTTGACCCGACGGTCACGTCGGAGCAGCGGCTCCGTCCCTCGGACAGGAAGGGCGGCACGCTGCGGGTGCTCAACGACTCCGACTGCGACTACTGGGACCCGCAGCGTACGTACTACGGGAGTTGCTGGTCCCAGCTGCGCTGGTTCTCCCGGCAGCTTCTGACCTACACGCGCGCGCCGATGTCGACCGAGCTGATGGGCGACCTCGCGACCGCGCCCGCCACGTCGACCGACCGCAGGACGTGGAAGTACACGCTCAGGGATGGGAGCAGGTTCGAGGACGGAACACCGATCACATCGAAGGACATCAAGTACGCCATCGAGCGGGTGTTCGCGACCGATGTCGTGGGCGGCGGCCCGACCTTTGTCGTCGACTACCTGCAGACCAGTCCGTCGTACGACGGCCCGTACAAGGACACCGATCCGGAGAAGCTGGGTCTGACG
Organism: Pseudofrankia asymbiotica; assembly: GCF_001983105.1. Classification (GTDB taxonomy): domain Bacteria; phylum Actinomycetota; class Actinomycetes; order Frankiales; family Frankiaceae; genus Pseudofrankia; species Pseudofrankia asymbiotica. The sequence goes on from NZ_MOMC01000089.1 coordinate 8,542, forward strand.
TCCATCCAGACCCCGGACGACAAGACAATCGTCTTCCATCTGAACCGCCCGTTCGGCGACTGGAATCGGGTCATGGCCATGCCGACATCGACCCCGGTGCCGCGGCGGCTCGACACCGTAGCCCACTACACCGACCATCCCGTGTCGTCCGGCCCGTACAGGTTCGAGTCGTACGAGCCCGGTAAGAAGCTGGTCCTGGTGCGCAACGGCCGGTGGAACCCGGCGAGCGACCCGGTGAACAAGGCGCTGCCCGATCGGATCGAGGAGACGATGGGCCTCGACCCGGCCRCCATCGACAGCCAGATCCTGGCCGGTGAAGGCGACGTCTACGCCGCCCAGTCCGGTGTGCAGGAATCGGCCCGGGCGCAGCTGCTCGCCGATCCGGCCCTGCGCGCGTCGCGGACCAGCCTCGACCACAACGGCTTCCTGCGATATCTGAGCGTCACCACGACGGTGAAGCCGTTCGACAACGTCCACTGCCGCAAGGCGGTCGCCTGGGCCGTGGACCGGCAGGCCCAGGTCGACGCGCGCGGCGGCTCGACCGCCGGCGACGTCGCGACGACGATGCTGCCGCCGACGATCCGGTACTTCCAGAAGTTCGACCTCTACCCGTCGACGGACGGCCGTGGCTCCGTCGCGAAGGCCAAGGAGGAACTGGCCGCCTGCGGTCAGCCGAACGGGTTCGCGACGACCCTGATCACCCAGGATGTGGCCAGGTACAAGGCACAGGCCACCGCGCTGGCGCAGTCGCTGAAGCGGGTCGGCATCAGCGTCACCGTCAAGACCTTCCCGACGGCCGAGTACTACACGACCCAGCTTGGCGTGCCGGCGACCATGCGGAACAACGGCTACGGTCTCGCCCTGGCCGTCTGGGGTTCCGACTGGCCGTCGGCCTCCGGTTTCCTCGGCCCGATCGTCGACGGGCGCAGGATTCCTTCTCAGGGCAACAGCAACTACGCCGAGCTCGACTCGCCAGCGGTGAACACCGGGATCGACGCCGGCGCGGTCGCCACGGACGACGCCGCCGCGCAGCGCGCGTGGACGGCGGTGGACAGGGCGGTCGTCGACTCGGCGGCCTACATACCGCTGATCTACGACAAGGCGCTCAATGTCTACAGCGATCGGGTGACGAACATTCTCTACTCGCCGGCCTTCAACGTGGTCGACTTCGCCTCTCTCGGCGTGAGCGGCTGAGCGAGGCCGCCCTCAGACCGGACGGCGCCCAGGCGCCGCGATGCCGTTGATTCCAACCTGGGAGCGGCGGCATCGCCGTTTTCGCGGGTTCCATTCGAGCGCTCGACGAGCGCTCGGACTGGTTTCTCGCGGAGAAATGGCCGGCCGGGCGCTCGAATAGCGCTATTCAGTGGGCCCATGAATGGGTGTCATGCTTCGGTGGTGAAAATTCTTTTCGAAGGCGCGGGCAAGGCATACCGTGAACGGGACGTGACCCCTCGCCAAAGGCGGCGCTTATGCTGTTTCTTCACCGGTCCAGGACGATGACGGTATGGGAAGCCGGCGCTACACTCCTTCGCATGGCCGACGACATCGTACGGTACTCGATCAAGATGCCGCGGGATGTCGCCCAGGCCGTCCAGGCGCGCGCTGGCAAGGGCGACCCGTCCGCCTACGTGGTCGCCGCCGTTCGCCGGCAGCTGGAACGTGACAACCTCCGCGAACTCATCGAGGCCGCCGAAGACGAGCACGGCCCGATCACGGAAGAGGAGATGCGGCGCAAGCTGGAGCAGCTGGCTCGTGCTGAGCGGGGTACGTTCGGGACGGGCGGGGAATGAAGCGGGCTGCCGCGGACCCGGCCGTGGGGACGCTCATGCTGGACAGCGAGGGTCTCTCGCTTGCGGTACGACGTGACCGTGACATCACCGGCTGGCTCGACGTCGCGCGAGCCAGAGATCTTCGTGTCGTCACCACTTCCATGACGCTGGTGGAGGCCGTCCATCCTGGCGTCAACCGGGCCGCACTGCGCTGGACCTTGTCGCGCGTGGTTGTTGAGCCGGTGACCGAGACGCTGGCGATGGCGGCCGCTGACCTTCTACGAGGCGCGTGCCTCCACGGGCATCGGCATGCCATCGACGCGGTAGTTGCCGCTACAGCGCACGCGGTGTCTGGGCCGGTGACCATCCTGACGTCTGATCCCGAGGATCTGAAGAGGCTGTGCAGGCCTCAGGTGAAGATCGTCAAGGTCTGAGAATGAGTCAGACGGCGAACAGCCCCGGTATCGCCCCGGTGTGGCTGACGGCGTTTCTGGACTTTCCCGCTGAGCAATTCGAGCGGGAGGTCGCGTTCTGGCGGGCGGTGACGGCGACGACCTTGTCGCCGTCACGAGGCCCGACCGGGGAGTTCGCGACGCTGGTGCCGGCGGACGGGGACGCGTTCCTGCGGGTGCAGCGGCTGGGGGACGGGCCCGCGCGGGTGCATCTCGACGTGCACCGCGTGGGCCGGGAGTTCGAGATCCGCCAGTCGCCGGGCGGGTTCGTGTTCTGCGAGGTCGGTGAGGGGGAGTCCGTCCGGCCGAAGCCGGTGGCCTGGGCGGGTGGGCACACGTCGCTCGTCGACCAGATCTGCCTGGACATCCCGGCCGGCCGGTTCGACGAGGAGTGCGCGTTCTGGGCCGAGGAGACCGGCTGGGAGGTGCGGGCCACGAGCCGGCCGGAGCTCCGCTTCCTCGTCCGGCCAGCGGGAATCCCGCTGCGAATCCTGCTGCAGCGCCTCGACGAGCAGGACGGGCCGATGCGCGCCCACCTCGACCTGGCCAGCACCGACCGGGCCGCCGAGACCCGCCGCCACGTCGGCCTGGGTGCTTCCGTCGTGTCCACCGGCACGAACTGGACGGTGCTGCGTGACCCGACGGGCCTGACCTACTGCGTCACCGACCGGAACCCGGAGACCGGCCTGCTGGGCTGAGTCGCGGTGTCGGGTACATGTCGGGAACACCGGGCGTGACGGTCGCGTGACTATGATCCAGCCGACCCGACGGGTGTCGCCCGCGATGTCGAGACGCCGGCGCGGCCGCCCAGACCACCACCCGGAGCGAGGCGACGGCGGCGGCCGAGTCCACGGCCCGCCGGATGCTCGCCGACAGCCGTTGCGACGACGACACCATCACCGTCAGCACCGCCGTCTACCCACCGCGCAGCGACTACGCGGCCGGACGCGGCTACGAGCCCCGCGACCTCGGCGAACTGGGCCTGTTGGTCGTCACCGYCGGCTGCCGACAGGACGGCAACGCGGCCCTCGCCGAGGGCGTCGCACCCAGCCACTGAGGGCGCCGTGCCGGCTCGTCCGCTCCCGGCCCGCGACCGGGCGATGACCGCCGCGCCGCCGACCTCGGCCAGGCCGGCCAGCGTGGGCGTAACGGTCTTCTACGCGTTAACCCTGATGTCGAGCACCGGTCGCGACGCCAGAATTGGGAAGCGTGTACATAGCGAATGCCGCCCGGTGCGCCGCGCGGTCGAGTGCGGCCGGACTCGGCTGGGTGGCGAGCGGATGATTGTCGACCGGGAGTCGGTGGCCGCGGCCCTGCCCGCGATCGAGGTCGGGGGCCGGCTTGGCGCCGGTGCGTTCGGACTGGTGCTCGCCGGTCGCCACCGGCGCCTGAACCGGGATGTCGCCGTCAAGGTGCTGCCAGCGGGCCAGGAAGGCCGGTCGGCGTTCGAGGCCGAAGCCCAGCTGCTCGCCAGCCTGGATCATCCGCACATCGTCCGGGTCTACGACTACGTCGAGACCGACGAGCTGTGCCTGATCGTGATGGAGCAGCTGTCCGGTGGGACGCTGACCCGCCGCCTGGCGGGTCTCGAGCCGCCGGCCGCGTGCGCGGTCGGCGTGGGGGTCGCCACGGCGCTGGCCTACGCCCACGAGCGTGGTGTGCTGCACCGCGACATCAAGCCGGACAACGTCATGTTCGACGCCACCTCGACCGTCAAGGTGACGGACTTCGGCATCGCGAAGATCTTCCAGGGCACCGCGACGACCGCGACCGGCCAGCTGGGCACGCCGATGTACATGGCGCCCGAGCAGATCCGCGGTGGCCGGCTTGGACCGGCGACGGACATCTACGCGCTCGGCGTCCTGATGTACCGGTTGCTCGTCGGCCGGCCGCCGTTCGACTCGTCGCTGCCGCTGCAGGCGCTCTGGCACCAGCAGCTGACGACGACGCCGTCCGTGCCGCCGTCGGTGCCGGCCCCGCTGGCGGACGTGGTGGTGCGGGCGCTGGCCAGGGAGCCGGGTGACCGCCAGCCGTCCGCGTCCGCGTTCGCGCGTGACCTGGCCGTCGCCGCGGTCGGCGTCCACGGCCGCGACTGGCTCGCCCGCGCCGGCCTGCCGCTGCGGCTGGACGACGACGTCCGCGACGCCGCGGCCGGAACCGGAGCGCACGGCTCGGCACCACCATCCCAGGAACCGGCCGCCCGGGTCCCGGAGACGCCGCTCGAGGACCGTGCGCCCGCCGCGCCATCCAGAACCGGCGACCGTGGATATCGCGACGAGGTCGCGACGCGGACGAATTCCACGGCCCGCGCCTTCCCGCCGTCATCCAGGCCGATGCCCCCGACGGCGGCGGGTGAACCCGACAGCATCGCCGCCGCCGGGCCGCCGGGCCCGGTGGGCGGCGGTGGCATCCGCCGGCGCAGACGAAGGCTGATCCTCGCCGGCGCCATCGTGGCCGTCGTGCTGCTCGCGGGCACGCTCGGCGCCTGGGGGTGGATACGAAGCCAGTACTACGTCGGTGTATCCGACGGCCGGGTGGCCATCTTCCAGGGTGTGTCCGTCGCCGGCCTCTCCAGCGTCGACAGCGTCTATATGCCGATCTCGGAGGTCGCCGAGCCGGATCGAAGCACGGTGCGGGACGGCGTCCACGCCGACAGTCGCGCCGACGCGGAGGCCAAGGTGTCGGCCCTACGCGCGGTCACCGATGTGACGACCGATGTGAAGCCGGATTCGTCCGTGTCGCCAACACCCATCGCCACCCCCAGCGCGCCGGCGACAGTCGCATGGCCCACACCCGACCAGGACTCCGGCACCGCGGCGTCCGCGGCAGTCGCGTCGCCCTAGGTTCGATCCCCGCGGAGGCCGGCTGGTTCCGCCAGACGAAGGTGGCCACCCGTCGACGCGTGTCACCCGCTCGGTGAAGCGACCCGGCCGACGGCAGGTCGATGGTCGGCCTACGATCGGCACATCATGTGTCGGGTTCGCGGGGGTTCAGAGACTTTTGTCGCGGCACCAGCGGGCCGCGGGCGGGCATCGTGATCGTCGACCGGGAGTCGGTGGCCGCCGCGCTGCCGGGGCTGGAGATCGGGGGCCGGCTGGGCTCGGGTGCCTACGGCCTGGTGCTCGCCGGCCAGCACCGGCACCTGCGGCACAACGTCGCCATCAAGGTGTTGCCGGCCCGCCCGCCGGTCCATGGCGGCGGCCCGGACGGCGCGTCCGAGGGCCAGCTGCTGGGCCGCATGGACCATCCCCACATCGTGCGGGTCTACGACTATGTCGAGACCGCGGATCTCTGCCTGATCGTGATGGAGCAGCTGGTCGGCGGCACGCTGACCCGGCGCCGGGAGGGCATGCGGCCGGAGGCGGGCTGCGCCGTGGGCCTCGCGGTCGCCTCGGCGCTCGGGTATGCCCACGACCGGGGCGTGCTGCACCGCGACGTCAAGCCGGACAACGTGCTGTTCACGGCCGCCGGCGCCGCGAAGGTCACCGACTTCGGCGTCGCGAAGATGCTGGAGGGAACGGTCGCGACCGCCAGCGCGCAGGTCGGCACCCCGCTGTACATGGCCCCCGAGCAGATCACCAGCGGGCAGCTGGGCCCGGCGACGGACATCTACGCCCTGGGCGTCGTGCTGTACCAGCTTCTGTCCGGCGCGTCCCCGATCGAGCGGGGGCTGCCGGTGCAGCTGCTCTGGCAGCGCCGCCTGACCGCCCCGCCGCCGCGGCCGCCGGGCGTCCCGGCACCGGTCGCGAACGTCGTGCTGCGCGCCCTCGCCCCGGACCCGGCGATGCGTTACCCCAGCGCCCGGGCGTTCGGCCTGGAGTTCGCCGCGGCCGCCGCCGCCGTGCTGGGCCGTGGCTGGCTCACCCGGTCGGACCTGCAGGTCCAGCTCGACGACGATGTGCGCGCCGCGGCCGACGGCCCGCCGACAGGCTCCCGGCCCGCCGTCGGCCCGCCCCCGGTGACGCGCCCGGCGGCGTATCCGGGTACGTCGGCCGCCGGCATGGCGGCGGGCGGGGGAGTGGGCGCCTCCGACGGCCCGACCAACCCGCTCGGCGGCCATCCTCACCCGAACGCGTGGGTCGGGCCAGCTCCGTCACCCGCCGCCCCGCCGTCGCCCTCCGGCCAGCGCGGTCCGGCCAGCCCGCCTGCTTCGCCTGCTTCGCCTGCTTCGCCTGCTTCGCCTGCTTCGCCTGCTTCGCCTGCTCCGCCTGGCCAGCCCGGTCCGGCCGGGCCAGCCCCTTTCGGTCCGGAGGCCCCCACCGGGCAGCCGACTCTGGTCGGGGCGTCGTCCGCCCCCGGCCAGGCCGCGCGGGTCTCGACGCAGCCCGCCGCCGCCCCGGCGGCCCGCGGGTCGTCCGGGCACCGACGACGGTGGTGGACGCTGATCGCCGGTGCCGTGTGCGCGCTCGCCGTCGTCCTTCCCCTGGTGCTGATCCCGGGCGGCGACGACGCGAAGGAGGACGGCGACCTCGGCCAGGCGACGGCGGCGGCGGCGACGGAGAGCGCCGCGCCGCGGCTGCCCGTCGCGGGCCCTGTCCTGAGCCCGTCCAGCCGCAGGGGCGGGACCCTGCGGGTGGCCGCCACGGCCGACTGCGACTCGTGGGACCCGCAGCGCGGCAACTCCGACAGCTGTTGGGCGCAGCAGCGCTGGTTCTCCCGGCAGCTGCTCACCTACAAGCCGGGCACGACCGACCTGATCGGCGATCTCGCCACCGCCGTCCCGACCTCCACCGACGCGGCCACCTGGCGGTACACCCTGCGTGCCGGCCTCAGGTTCGAGGACGGGTCGCCGATCAGGTCCAGGGACATCAAGTACGGAATCGAGCGGTTGTTCGACTCCGAGCTCGTGACCGACGGGCTGAAGGGACTCACCCGGTACCTGGACGACCCCAACAACCGCTATCCGGGGCCCTACAAGGACCCGAGCCCCGACAAGCTGGGCCTGAAATCAATCGAGACTCCGGACGACCAGACGATCGTCTTCCACCTGACCAGGCCGTTCGGGGACTGGAACTACCTGATGGCGACGCCCGCGTCGACGCCGGTACCCCAGGCGAAGGACGGCGGAGCGCAGTACGCCGACCACCCGGTCTCGTCGGGCCCTTACAAGTTCGCGTTCTACCAGCGGGGCCAGTCGCTGACGCTGATCCGCAACTCCTCGTGGGACCAGGCGACCGACCCGGTGAACACGGCGTTGCCCGACCGGATCCAGGAGACCATGCGGCTCCCCCTGGAGACCATCGACGAGCAGATCCTCTCCGGGCACGCGGACGTGTTCGCCGGGCAGACGGGCGCCTCGCAGACGACCCTGCAGACGTCACTGACGGACTCGGCGATGCGGGACAACCAGCGCCTGACCGTCACCCTCGGCGTGGTGCGGCTGCTGAGCGTCACCACCACCGTGGCGCCCCTCGACAACGTCCACTGCCGCAAGGCGCTCGCCTGGGCGATCGACCGGCAGGCGCAGGTCACGGCCCGTGGAGGCCCGGAGCGCGCCGTCGCCGCGCCGACCCTGGTCCCCCCGCCGCTGCGGTACCACTCGACGTTCGACCTCTACCCGAGCGCGGACGGTCGGGGCGACGTCGCCCAGGCGAAGCGGGAGCTCGCGGCCTGCGGCCGGCCGGACGGTTTCCCGGTCAAGATCGTGATTTTCGACGACAGCAGATCCCACAGCCAGGCGGACGCGCTCAGGAAGTCCCTGGCCGGAATCGGCGTCGACGTCGAGATCTCGGCGCTCGGCTCGGACGACTATGACGCCCTGGTCTTCTCGCCGAGCAGGATGCGTGCGCAGGGCGTCGGCATGGCGCTCCTCGGCTACAACGCCGGCTGGCCGACGCCCGCCGGCATCTTCACCAACCTGACCGACGGCCGCAGGATCACCGCCACGGACAACCGGAACATCGCGGAACTCGGCGACCCCGCGGTGAACACCGCCATGGACGGCGCCTTCCTCGCGGACATGTCGGACAGCGCCCTCGCCGCCGACCCGTCCGGGACCGCCGCGACCCGATGGGCCACCGTCGAGCGGATGGTGCTCGACACGGCGGCCTACATACCGGTGACGTACGACAAGGTCACGAACCTCTACAGTTCCAACCTCACCAACGTTTACTACCAGCCCGCGTACGACTCGGTCGACTTCGCCGCCCTCGGCGTCCGCTGACGCCAGCCGGGTGGCCATCACGGCGGCCACCGCGCCGTCCCGCGGCGGGCGCGAGACACGGTGGCGCCTGGTCAGGGCCGTTCGCGGGCGAAGACCTGGTTGGTCACGCGCTGGGCCGCGATCGCGGCCCGGCGATGGTCGTCGAGCACGTCGGTGGCCTGCTCCAGCGGGTAGCCGAGGACCCCGGCGACGCGGTCGAGGGCCGGCGAGGTGCGGGGAATGAGGTCACCGGGTGTGCCGCGGGCAAGCATGATCGCGTTGCGGATCCGGGAGGCCGACAGCCAGGCGGCGTTCAGCGCCTCGGCCTCGGCGCCGTCGATCAGGCCGGCGGTGGCGAGCTCGCGCAGCGCGGTGAGGGTGCCGGTGGTGCGCAACGCCGGATGCTCGCGGGCGTGACGGAGCTGAAGGATCTGGACCGTCCATTCGATGTCGGTCAGCCCGCCCGGCCCGAACTTGACGTGCAGGGTCCGGTCGGCGCCGCGCGGGACCCGCTCGGCGGTCATCCGGTCCCGCAGCCGCTCGACCTCGGCGATGGCTCCGCCCGGCAGGCCCGCCGGATAGCGGAACTCGTCCGCCAGGTCGCGGAACCGCGCCGCCAGCTCCGCGTCGCCGGCGAGCGGGCGGGCACGCAGCAGCGCCTGCGCCTCCCAGCCGAGCGCCCAGCGCCGGTAGTAGGCCGCGTAGCCGTCCAGGTCGCGGGTGACCGAGCCCGCCCGTCCCTCCGGCCGTAGCCCCAGGTCCAGTCGCAGCGCGGGGTCCGGTCCCGGCTGTCCCAGCAGCCGGACCAGCTCCTCGACCACCGCCGCGGCGTACTCGCCGGCCGGGCGCGCGCCGACGCCAGGCCTGGGCTCGTGGACGAACAGCACGTCCGCGTCGCTGCCGTAGGACATCTCGGCTCCGCCGAGCCGGCCCATCGCGATCACCGCGATCTGGGCCGGCTCTCCGGCCAGGTCGTCCGCGGGCTCGCCGACGTCCGCGAAGCGGTCCGCCGCCGGCCTGCCGGCGGCGAGCCGGCGGTTCACGGTGCGCCGGGCGACCAGCAGGGACGCCTCGATCGTCGCGGCCGCCGCGGCGGTCAGCGCCTCGCCGACGGCGGCCGCGTCGAGCAGGCCGAGCAGGTCCGCGCAGGCGACCCGGACCAGCTCGACCCGGCGGATCGCGCGCGCCCGCGCGGCCGCGTCGCCCGCGTCCTGGTTACGCCGCGCGACCGCGAGCAGCGTGCGGGCGAGCTCGTCACGGCCGACGGGACACAGGTCCTCCTCGGTGCGCAGCAACCGCACCGACTCGGGCGCCGTGCGCATGAGCGCCGCGACGTAGCCGCTGGCCGCGAGCACCCTGGCCAGCCGGTCGGCGGCGCCGGCCGAGTCGCGCAGCAGCCGCAGGTACCAGGGGACGCGGCCAAGCGCCTCGCTGACCTGCCGATAGGCGAGCAGGCCGGCGTCCGGGTCGGCGGCGTCGGCGAACGCCGGCAGCATCGTCGGCAGCAGATGCCGCTGGATCGTGGCGGTTCGGCTCACGCCGGCGGTGAGTGCCTCGATGTGCTTCAACGATCGGTGCGGATAGGCGAACCCGAGGGCGGCGAGCCGATCGGCGGCCTCGCCGGGCGTGAGGCGCACCTCCTCGGCGGACAGTCGGGCGACCGCCTCCAGCAGCGGCTGGTAGAAGAGCTGCTCGTGCAGCCGCCGCACCGACCGGGCGATGTGCGCGTGCTCGTCGGTGAACTCCTCCGCGCCGAGCATCCCCAGCGAGCGGCCGAGCCAGCGCAGCTCGTCCTGGTCGCGCGGCAGGACGTGCGTCCGCCGCAGGCCGCGTAGCTGGAGCCGATGCTCGACGGCGCGCAGGAACCGGTAGGCGTCGGCGAGGGTGGTCGCGTCGCGGCGGCCCACGTAACCGCCGCGCGCCAGGCCGTCGATCGCGTGGAGGGTCGCGCGGGCGTGCAGCTTCGGATCGGTGCGGCCGTGCACGAGCTGCAGCAGCTGGACGGCGAACTCGACATCACGCAGGCCGCCGGGGCCGAGCTTGATGTTGCGGTCGGCCTCCCGCCTCGACAGGGACGCCTCCACTCGGCGGCGCATCGCCCGGATGTCGGCGACGAAGCCGGGCCGGGACGCCGCCGACCAGACCAGCGGCCCCACCATCGAGCAGAACTCGGCGCCGAGCGCGAGGTCGCCGGCGACTGGCCGGGCCTTGAGCAGCGCCTGGAACTCCCAGGTGCGCGCCCAGCGCCGGTAGTAGGCGCGGTGGCTGGCGAGCGTGCGGACCAGCGCGCCGTCGCGGCCCTCCGGGCGCAGGCCGACGTCGACCTGGAAGAGCGCCCCTTCGCTGGTGCGCGCGCCGCAGGCCCGTACCAGCCCTTCGGCCAGCCGGGTCGCCGCCCGCAGCGCCGCCTCCTCGGCCGGTTCGGCGGCGTCGGTGGCCTCGGCGGCTCCGGCGGACCCCGTGGACCTGGTGAATCCGGCGGCGCCGTCGGGGGGCGTGCCGTCCGAGGGCGAGGCCGTGGCCGGCTCGGCGACGAAGACGACGTCGACGTCGCTGACGTAGTTGAGCTCGCGCCCGCCGCACTTGCCCATCCCGATGACGGCGAGGCGCACCGGGGGCGCGGCCGGCGCGAGGCCCGCCCGCGCGACGGCGAGGCCCGCGTCGAGCGCCGCGGCGGCGAGGTCGGCGAGCTCGGCCGTCGCGTCCTCGACCGTCACCGTGTCGGTCAGGTCGCGGGCGGCGAGCACCAGCAACGCCCGCCGGTAGGCGACCCGCAACGCGTCCAGTACCTCCGGCCCGTCGCCGCGTGCTCGCGGCCGCTCGGCGGCCGGGTCCGCGCCGACCGCGGCGAACAGCCGGGCACGGTGGGTCGCGGCGTCCGGCGTGGCGCCGGTCGCCTCGTCGTCGGCGAGAATCCGCCAGTCGGTCGGGTGCGCGGCGAGATGGTCGGCGAGCGCGAGGCTCGCGCCGAGGACGGCGATCACCCGCCGGCGGGAGCCCGGCCGGGTGGCCAGCACGGCTCGCAGCTGCGCGGACGATCGGCCGGAGCTCGTCGGGCGAGCCGGGCCGGTCGGGCCGGTCACGCCGGTCGGGCTGGCCGGGCCGGTCGGGCCGGTCGAGGCCGCCGAGCGAACCGGGCCCACCGGGTGTGTCGGGCCCACCGGGTGTGTCGGGCGCGTCGGGTGTGTCGGGTGCGTCGAGCCGGTGGCGGTGCCTGGCGGGTCAGGCGCGTCAGGCCGGTCACACGCGTCGAGTGCGTCGATCAGTCGGTCGAGGCCGGCCAGGGCCCGATCGGGGTCGGCGGCGTGGGCGAGCTCGGCGACCACCGGATTGGTGGTGAGCGGCAGCCCGTCCGGCGGGCCGAAGCCGAGACGGTGCAGCGTCGCCGCGACCCGGTCGACGTCGGTGAAGCCCAGCCGGGCGAGCTGGGCCTCGGTGGAGCTGCCCCGCGGGTGCCAGGCGCCTCCGGGCGGCGGCGAGGTCGCGGCGGCGGCGGCCGGCTCGCTCGTCGTACGGCCGGCGGAGGCGTCGTCCGTGGGCACACGCTCCGCCGACGAGGCGCCGCGTCGTGCCAGCGGGGCGCCTGCCCGCGAGGCCCCTGCCCGCGAGGCCCCCGGGGTCCCTGGAGCCCCTGGGGCCCGCGGTGGGCCCGACCGTCCGGCACTTGCCATCATGTTTCCATCTTGTTGCAGATGTAGCGTGCGCGTTACTACAGGAGTGGCAGGTAGCGGTTGATCTCGAACTGGGTGACCTGGCGGCGGTAGGCGGTCCACTCGGCGCGCTTGTTGCGCAGGAAGAACCCGAACAGCTCCTCACCGAGCGTCTCCCGGACCAGCGACGACGTCTCCATCACCGCGATGGCCTCGGACAGGGAACCGGGAAGAGCCTTGATCCCGCGTTCGCGGCGCTGCGCGTCGGTGAGCGACCAGATCTCGTCGCCGGCGGGCGGTGGCAGCTCGTAGCCGCCCTGGATGCCGCGCAGCCCGGCGGCGAGCATGAGCGCGAACGTCAGGTACGGGTTGCAGGCGCTGTCCGGCAGCCGGAACTCCACCCGCGCCGTGTTCGCCTTGCTCCGCTTGTAGAGCGGCACCCTGACCAGGGCGGAGCGGATGTTGTGCCCCCAGCAGGCATAGGCCGGTGCCTCCAGCAGCTCGCCGGCCTCGCCTTCGGCCGAGTCGCTGATGAGCCTCTTGTAGGAGTTGACCCACTGGTTGGTTACGGCGGTGATCTCGGGCGCGTGCGCCAGCAGCCCGGCGATGAACGCCTTGGCGACCTTGGAGAGCCGGTACTCGTCGGTCGGGTCATAGAAGGCGTTGCGGTCGCCCTCGAAGAGGCTCATGTGGGTGTGCATGCCGGAACCGGCATGCTCGGTGAACGGCTTCGGCATGAAGGTCGCGTAGCTGCCCKGCCGCAGCGCCACCTCCTTGACGACCTGGCGCAGCGTCATGACGTTGTCGGCGATCGTGAGCGCGTCGGCGTAGCGCAGGTCGATCTCCTGCTGACCAGGCGCCACCTCGTGATGACTGAACTCGACGGAGATGCCGAGCCGCTCCAGCGAGCCGATCACCTGCTGGCGGAAGTCATGGCTGATGTCGTTGGGCGTGACGTCGAAGTACCCGGACTCGTCCACCGGCTGCGGCACCGGCTGGCCGCGCCGCGGCGGCTCCTTGAGCAGGAAGAACTCGATCTCCGGGTGGGTGTAGAAGGTGAACCCGGCCTCGGCGGCGGCCGCGAGCGCCCGGCGCAGCACCCAGCGCGAGTCGGCGACGGCCGGCAGGCCCTCGGGGGTGACGACGTCACAGAACATCCGCGCCGTCAGCGTCCCGTCGCCGCGCCCCGGCAGCACCTGGAAGGTGGATGGGTCGGGACGGGCGAGCATGTCCGCCTCGTGCAGGCRCGCGAACCCCACGATCGCCGAGCCGTCGAAGCCGATACCTTCCAGGAGCGCGCCTTCCGCCTCCGCCGGCGCGATCTCCACGGACTTCAGCACGCCCAGCACATCGGTGAACCAGAGCCGCACAAAGCGGATGTCCCGCTCTTCCAGCGTTCTGAGCACGAACTCCTGCTGCTTGTCCATGAACCCTCCACGTTGAGGTGTGGACTCGACCTCAGGCTACGTCGTCCGGATCTACCCGCCCTGCCTCTCGACCAGCCGGCGGAAACATGGCCTGTCCTTCGCCACGCGCCCAAAGCCGGCCAACCGCCCACCCCCGTCAGACCCGCCACCCTGATCGGGCCCTCGTGCACCGTCCGGCGCCAAGGCGCCCGCCGCTTCAGCGACCTTGCTGGCGCCGGGGCCTGGCGCTCCCAGTGCTGACGCGCCCTGTCCCGCACCGGCCGCCGGTACCTACGGCCTGTGCCCTGCCCCGGCCTGGGACACGCCGGTTGGGGCGCCGTACTCGAGTCCCGCGGGAACGGCCACGGTTTCCGCCGGATCGACGGAACCGTGGCCGGCAGGTCGTCGATCCAGGGGTCTGCCGTCGGGAATCTGACACTAGCGACTGAAAGACCGAGATGCCCGCCTCGTTGCCAGTCCGCAACGAACTTGGCGACTCGCTGTAACCAACCGCCCGCGTCGCCCCAACCCGCGTCGCCGCATCGGGCACTAACAGATGAATGGGTTCTGCCTCGGTCGGCAACGGCAGCGCCCGCAGGCCGAGCAAGCGTGCCGCGGTCAACGCGCAGATAGACACGCCGGACCGGCCATGTAGCGCGGTGCGCGTCCGTCCCCAGAGATCATCCGAGCCTGCCACGAGGTAGGCACCTCGGAACGGCCGGGAGAGCGCCCCGCCGCGCACCAGCTGACGCGACTGCCCATCGGTGAGGCCGGCGCCGCGCGCCTGCGCGTAGGTGACCAGACCGTCCTGCCCACGGGCGACGGCCAGCGCCCCGTCGAGCCCCGGGTACGCACGCCGTCGCGCCCCGCGCGCTGCGTTCGCTCCCGTTCTGGACGTCGCGTTCGCTCCCGCTCCGGACGTCGCGTTCGCCTCCGGCTGGCGCTCTTCCTCCGTGGCCATGGTGGCAGTCCTGGCCACGCCCGCGCCGCCGAGGCGCGATGACCGCCGCCTGTGGACAACCCCTTCGGCTCCACATCCCCAATGTGATCGTCGGGAACGTGTCGCCGTAGTTGTCATTCGCCGGGTTCCGCGACGCTGGGGACACGGAAGCCGCGATCATCAAGGTGACCACGGGCCAGGCGCCGGGATCAGCTATGAGGCGGAGTCGACCATGGTGAGATTGCCGGAGCGGGCCTGGTAGATGAAGATCCGGCCGTCGACGACCTCGCCGCCCGGCTGGAACGCGAGGTGTCTGGTGATGCCCTGGAGGTCGACCCTCGCGAAGGCGGCGGCCACCGAGGCGCGGGTCGCGTCGGCGCCGAGGCCGGACAGCACCTTGATGATCGCGTTGGTGGCGTCGTAGGCCTCGGCGGAGTAGGTGCCCGGGCCCGTCCCGTTGACCTTCTGGTACGAGGTGACGAAGGATTTCGCGTTCGGGTCTCCCGAAGGCAGCAGGCAGCCGCAGGTGAGAAGGGTGCCCTCCGCGGCCGCACCGGCCAGGGAGATGTATGCCGGGTCGAGGCTTCCGTCGCCGCTCATCAGCTTCCCGGTGTAGCCCTTGTCCTGCAGGGCCTTCGCCAGCAGCGCGAGCTCCGGATAGTAGCCGGCGTAGAAGACCAGGTCAGGATTCGCCGCCATGATCTTGCCGGCTTCGGCGGAGAAGTCCCCGGCCGGGTCGATCCTGTCGTGGACGAAGGAGATATCGCTGGAGAGCAGCGCGAGCTCGAAGCCGCGGCCCAGGCCGACGCTGTAGTCGAGCCCGTCGTCCAGCGAGTACACCTTGCCCGGCCTGAGGACGCGGGCGACGTAGGCGGCGGCCGCCGGGCCCTGGGCGGCGTCTGTCGGGACGACCCGGTAGAACGTCGAGAACCCCTGCGTGGTCAGGATCGGGCTCGACGCCGACGGGCTCACGGACAGCAGGCCCGCACCGGAGTACAAGGGCTCGCTCGCCTGCGTCGCGCCGGAGAACATGGGCCCGACGACGGCGAGCACGTCGGGGTTGGCGGCGAGCGCGTTGGCCGCCAGCGGCGCCGTGTCCGGGTGGCCGAGGTCGTCGGACGTGGCGAGCCGCAGCGTGAAGGGCAGGTTCCCGCGGGCGTTCGCCTCCTCGATCGCGGTCTTCACGCCGCCGACCGCGTTGTCGCCCAGTGGCTGGTTGTCACCGGACAGCGGCCCCTGGAATCCGATGGTGATGGTCCTCGTCGGGGCCCCGGCGGACGGCGAGACGGGGGCCGTCGCCTGGCCGTGCGGCGCGGTGGCGACCGCGGGCCCGGTGCCACCGTCCGCGTCGTCGTTCCCGTCCGCGTCCTTCGTCAGCACGACGGCCAGGGTCGTGACGAGGGCGAGGGCGAGCACGGTCGCGCCGCTGACGGCCGCGAGGACAGTCGGCCGCCGCGAGCGGGCCCGGCGCGGCGGCGGGCCCGCCGGCGCCGTGGGATCACCAGGACCACCAGGACTGACGGGACCACCAGGACCGCCTGGCCAGCCAGGAGCGGTCGGCGGCGGGCCCGCCGGCGGTACCCACCATGTGGGGGAGTCCATCGACGAGGTGGTGGGCTGCTCCGGCGCGGGCCAGGGCGGCGGGGCTGGCGCCGGCGGCGTCAATGGTGGCGACGTCGGCGCCGGCCAGGGCGGCGAGCTGAGTGCCGGTGGCGTCACCGGCGGCGGGGCCGAGGACCGCGGCTGCTCGGTGGGCACCGGTGTGACGTTGGCCGCGGCGCTGCCAGGCGCTTCGTCGCTCGGCCCGACAGAACTAGACAATTCTGGCCCCCCAGACATGAGCCGCGATCCTAGCCATCTCGACCGCCAGCACCGCCGGGTGGCCTCGTCGGTTGGGCCGGTTACGACGGCCGTCGTGCCGAGCGGAACATCGGGTTGGGCCGAGCGGAACACCGGGTTGGGCCGAGCGGAACACCGGGTTGGGTCGAGCGGAACATGGGGTTGGGCGTAACGCCGGGTTGGGCGTAACGCCGGGTTGGGACGAGCACCGGGCTACGACGGGCGGCGGACGGCGTCCTGGTGCCGCCCGTCTTCGGGCGCACGCTCGACGGCGACGAGCGCGACATCGTCGTCGGCCCCGCGCGCGGAGTCGATCAGCGCGTCGGCGAGCTGGTCGAGGGCGACAGCCGCCCGTTCCAGCGAGCCGCCGAACCCGGCACCGCCGCGGGCCTCCGCGTCCCAGGCGTTCCCGGGGAGCCCTGCGTTCCCGGCGGAACCGCGTTCCCCGGTGTGGGCAGGGTCGAGGCGACCGACGCCGTGCCTGGCCGCCACCTGCTCGGCGAGCTCCGTCATCGTCTCGTCGATCGGCCGGTCCCGTCGTTCGACGAGCCCGTCCGTGTACAGCAGGAGACGGGTGCCAGCGGGCAGATCCACGGTGTCCGGGGCCGGGGCCGGGGCTGGCACGCCCAGCAGTACGCCGGCGCCTCCCTCCCAGAACCCGGCGCCGGCCGGGCCGACCACCAGCGGCGGCAGGTGACCGGCGTTGACCACCGTGACCCGGGACCGGTCCGGCGGAAAGGCCAGCAGGCAGACGGTCGCCGTCGACTCGGGATGGGTGACCAGGATCAGCCGGTTGAGCCGCTCCACGACCGCCGCCGGCGAGTGCCCGTCGAAGGCGTACGCCCGCAGCGAGTACCGCAGCTCCGCCATGATCACCGCTGCCGCGAGCGAGTGACCCTGCACGTCTCCGATGACGACGAGGCCGTCGCCGGAGGGCGTCTCGAAGGCGTCGTAGAAGTCTCCGCCGATCTCCGCGTGCTCGGTGGAGGCGTGGTAGCGCGCGGCGATGCGCAGGCCCGCGAGTTTCGGCGGCTCGGCCGGCAGGAGGCTGCGCTGCAGGGTGAGCGCGATCCGGTGCTCCTCGGCGAACCGGCGGGACTGACGCAGCAGCGCCCCGATGGTGGACAGGAACTCGCGCGGCTCGATCGGGTCGACCAGGTAGGCGTCCGCGCCCCCGTCCAGGCCGATGCTGCGGTCGGCGGCGTCGACGGCGATGGCCGACACGTGCAGTACCGGCATGCCGGCCGAGGCCCGCGCCTGCTTGATCCGGGCGCAGACCTCGAGGCCGCTCATGTCGGGGAGGTGGACGTCGAGCACGGCGAGGTCCGGCGCGCCTCGATCGACGATGCCCAGCGCCTCCCGCCCGGAGGCCGCCTCGATCACCGCGTGGCCGGCGCGCCGCAGCCAGCTCGCCATGATGTAGCGCTTGCTGTCCGAGTCGTCGACCACGAGGACGGTCGCCTGGTTCGCCGGCCTTCCGGCGCCAGGCCGCCTCGTCGGCCCTGTCGGCGCCGTCACGGCCCGTCGCGGTCGTGCACGCGGGCCAGCGCCGCGTCGATCGCGCGTTCGGTCAGCGTCAACTTCGCCACGACGGCCACGGCGGGCCCGAACGGGATCGGCTCGCGGTCGCGCTCGTGCCAGCGGCCGCGCTCCGCGTAGGCGACGTCGGAGGCGTAGTCGCTCCAGCTCACGATGATGACCGGGACGTCGCGCAGAGTCGGGTCGTCGCTCATCGCGGCGAGCACCGCGGCTCCGTCCATGCCGGGCAGCATCAGGTCGAGGAAGACCACATCCGGCGGATCGGCGCGCATCGCCGTGACCGCCTGCTCGCCGTCCCCGGCCTCGTCGATCCGGTCCACCCGGCCCGCCAGCAGCGACCGCATGGTCGTCCGGAACGCGGGGTCGTCGTCGACGACCAGGGCGCTGGCCAGGTGGACCGGCGACGCGCCCGTGGCCGGGGCGGCGGCTCCCACGCGGGGCACACCGGCCGGCGAGAGGCCGTCGCCGCGCTCGTCGACGTCCTCGTCCTCATCGCCCGGTCCAGTGCCTGCCGCGGGCTGGCGCGGCAGGGTGACGGTGAACGTCGACCCGCCGCCGGGCTCGCTGGTCACCTCGAGCCGGCCGTCGAGCAGGACGATCACCCGACGCGCGTAGGGGAGGCCGAGCCCGGTGCCGCGCACGCGGGCGTGCAGCGGCGTGCGGACCTGGTAGAACTCCTCGAAGATCCGCTCCAGGTCGTCGGGCGCGACTCCGATTCCGGTGTCGCGGACGGAGAAGACCACGGTGTCCTCGCCCGCCCGGGGGTCATCGCCGAGGCGGGCGGTCAGGACCACCTCGCCGCGCTCGGTGAACTTCAGGGCGTTGGAGACCAGGTTGCGCAGTACCCGCGCGAGCAGGGTCTCGTCGGTGTGCAGGATGCCGACGTCGGCGTGGGTCTCGACGGTGAAGGACACCTCGGGCCGGGTGGCGAGCGGGCGAAGCGATCCGTCCAGGTACCGGAGCAGGGCCGCGACGTCGACCTCGTCGACGACCGCCTCGAGCCGCCCGGACTCCGCCTTCGCCAGGTCGAGCAGGTCGTTGACCAGCGCGAGCAGGTCACCGGTGCTGGCCAGGATGAACTCCACCTGCTGGCGCTGCTCGTCGCTCAGCGGGTCGCCGGCCGGGTCGAGCAGGAGCCGCGCGAGGCCCATCACCGAGTTCACCGGCGACCTCAGCTCGTGGCTGACATTGTGCAGGAAGCGTGTCTTGGCCTCGCTGGCCCGGGACAGGGCGATACCGCGCTCGTCCAGCTCGGCGTAGAGCGCCACCACCCCCCGGTTGGTCTCCTCCAGCTCGGCGGACAGCTGGTTGTAGAGGGCGAGCACCCCCCGGTTGGTCTCCTCCAGCTCGGCGTTCAGCCGCAGCAGCTCTTCCTGGTTGTCCCGTAGCTCCGCCAGCGCCGCGACAAGGTCGTTGTTCTGCACGCGCAGCTCGTCGGCCGGCGAGTTCGGCGCGATCGCGGCGAGCGAACGCCTGAGTTCGGCGAGCCGGTCGTCGTCGATGAACAGGCCCGGCAGGATCGGCTTCGCCAGCGTGACCGTCCGGTCGTGTGTGGCCGAGTCCTCGCCGTCCTCGCCGTGTTCCAGCTCGACGAGGCGGCCGGCGGCGATCAGTCCGCTGCCGGCCCGGGCGAGYGGCCGGTCGGCGGTCACCGTCACCACGAGCGTGCCACGCGCGCGCACCCCGAAGTCGGCCCACGCCCCGCCGGCGACCAGCGCGTCCCGACCCACTTCACTGAGCGCCGTCGCGAGCCGTACCTGGTCCTGGCCGTCCAGCCCGACGCGGGAGCCGATCTCCCGGGCGAGCTGGCGCGCGGCGAAGACATCGGGCTCGTGGTCCACCCGCACTCGCAGCAGCGCCGCGACGTCGCCGCCGCCACCGGTCAGACCCACGGCGCGCCCGCGACCAGCACGGATGCGTCGTCCCGGCGCAGCCCCGCGTCCCGCAGGACGCTCGCGGCCACGACCAGCGCGCTACGGCTGGAGATTMCCGGATGGTCGGTGAGATTCCAGCGCGGGCTGATCCCGTCGCTGTGCAGCACCACCAGTGCGCCGGGTGGAAGATCGTAGCGGGTTTCGGGCACGCCGCGCGCCTGGTGCCCGGCTATGCCCGGCCGGCTGGTGAGGCCGGCCCGGCGGGTGTTCCCGACGATCACTCCGCTGATGTTCCCGAGTCCGGCGAAACGCAGGGTGCCGGCGGCCGGCTCCAGGACGGCCACCGCGACGGCCGCGCCGCGGGTGTGCGAAAGCCCGGAATGGATGCGACGCACCAGGTCCGCGGCGTCAGGCGGGGCGGGCGCGGCGGACTGGAAGATCCGTACCGCGGCGTCGGCCGCCCGGGCCGCGAGCTCCCCGTGCCCCAGGCCGTCACACAGGAGCAACGCGAGCCGACCGTCCTGCGCGCGCACGGCGTACGCGTCGCCGCAGACGGTCTCCCCGGTGATCGGCCGGGTCAGGCCGGCCACTCGGGGCGCCTCGCGCAGCTCGGCCATGGCCTGGCCGTCGCCGTGCCGCGGCCCGAACGCGCCGGCCATGACGGTGCCCACGCCAGGGGTCGAGTAGACGTCGAAGCGGTCCGTGAGCCTTTTGATCATTCCGAGGCCGATGCCGAGGGTGCCGGCGGAGGTCGCGCCGTCGCGCATCGCCGCCGGCACGTCGGCCAGGCCGGGTCCGTTGTCGACGGCGACGAACTCGATGGCCGCCGCCGTGGCTGTCGGCGGCGCGCCGTCCGCCTCGTCGCCCGCCGGCCAGCGCAGCGCCCGCAGCAGCAGGGAACCCTCGTCGGCGTGCCGGACCAGGTTCTCGGCCACCTCGGTGAGTCCGAGGCCGACCTCGGCGGCACGGTTCGGCTGGAGCCCGAGACGCTCGGCGAGCGCGACGGCGGCGCGCCGGACGGCACCGGGCATCGACGAGCCGTCGGCCCGGAACCAGGCGACGTCCTCGGCCAGCGGATGCCGGGTGACCGGAATCAGCGTGACCATTTCACGATTCGGACGGTGGTGCCCGCCCCGGGACTGCTCTCGATCGCGAAGTCGTCGACCAGCCTGCGGCTGCCTGACAGCCCGAGGCCGAGCCCGGAGCCGCTCGTCCAGCCGTCGGTCAGGGCCAGGTCCATGTCGGGGATGCCGGGGCCGCTGTCGACGAAGACCGCTCGGATGCCGCGACGCCGGCCGTTGTCGACGATGTCGACCGTCATCGATCCACCGCCCCCGTAGACGAGAGTGTTGCGCGCAAGCTCGCTCGCGGCGGTCACCATCTTGGTCTGGTCCACCAGCGACATCTTGGCTGTGACGGCGAGGTTGCGCACGATCTGGCGCACTCGCACGACATCGGCCTCGGTCACGATCGGATGCCGCTCGGTCCGCTCGACCGTCGGCTCAACACCGCCCGCCGGGGCCACCGTCCAGCGCCCGGCGCTCACCCGCTCCAGGCTCCCTCGGTCAGCGCCGAGCGGCCGTTCGGCGCCGCACCGGCGCCGAGGTCGGTGACCTCGGCGGAATCCGCGTCGAGGTCGACGAGGGCCTCGTCCTCCGGAAGCCGGACGCGTACCTCGGCGCCGAGCAGTGCCAGGCCGTGCTCGAGGGTGAGCGCCGTGCGCACCCCGGGCATGTACAGGCCGAGCTCGACGAGCGTGATCGCGACGGCGGGGCGCATCCCGACCACCACGGTCTCGGCGTCGAGCAGCCGGGACAGCGCGGCGATGGTGGACAACATCCGGCCGATGAAACTGTCGACGATCTCCAGCGCGGAGATGTCGATCAGCACGCCGCGGGCGCCGGTCGCCACGATGCGCTCGGACAGGTCGTCCTGCAGCGCCAGCGCGAGCTGGTCCTGCAGGTCCACCTGGATCGAGACGAGCAGCAGGTTGCCCATCTTCAGGATCGGGATGCGATCCATCAACGGCTCCCGGGCGTGCCTGGACGGCGGATCTGGACGCCCTCCCGGCGCAGCGCCAGCGCGAGCGCCTCGGCCAGCRTCGCCTTGGTGACGATCTCGCCGAACTCGATGCCGAGGCTGACCACGGTCTGCGCGATCTGCGGACGGATGCCGGAGATGATGCAGTCGGCTCCCATGAGCTGGGCCGCCATCACCGTCTTGAGAAGGTGCTGCGCGACCTGGGTGTCGACCGCGGGTACCCCGGTGATGTCGATGATGGCGTGCCGGGAGCCGGTGTCGACCAGCGCTTCCAGCAGCGTTTCCATCACCACCTGGGTACGGGCCGAGTCCAGTGTGCCGACCAGCGGCACGGCGAGCACGCCCTCCCACAGTTTGATGACCGGGGTGGACAGTTCGAGCAGCTGGTCGGACTGCTCCACGATCACCGCGTCACGGGCCTGCGCGTAGGTCTCGAAGGTGAACAGGCCGAGTTCGTCGACGAAGTCGGAGAACTGCGCATAGCCGCGATATGCGAGACCGCGCTCTTCGAAGGCCGGCGACACAGCCGCCCGGAGTGTGAACACCGTGATTGAGGTCTCTCGGGGCGTGAAACCCTGCCGGGCCCGGGTGCCGGACAGCTCGGCGAGCAGTGCCCGCAGCTCCCCGAACGACTCCGAGCTCAGGTCGGTCCCGCCCGCCCGCAGCCCTCCCAGCAGGGCTGTGTAGAGCTCGCCGAGCTCGCGGGTCAGCTCCGCCTCGGAGAGGCGGGACCGTAGAAGGTCACCGACCAGTCCGACCCACCGGGCGAGGATCTCCTCGCGGTCGGCGTTCAGCGGCGCGACCCACTCATCCCTGTGGACGACGTCCACGAATTCCTCCCAGCGTCGCAGGCGACTTCGAAGAGACAACCGCTCGATCTCCCCGAAGACCGGACGTCTACGGACAACTTGCCCGAAGCTAGCGACTCGACATGATCCCATGTCCGCCGAGCCCACCGGATTCTGCCAGCAGCCGGGCCGGATGCTTTGGCGCGGGGGACGTTAACCCACCCCTAGGGAGGTACTGGCAGACCCTTTGGCCGACGCGCGGGCGGCACTATCGATGTCCAGTAAACGCCGAGAAGCGAACGCCCAGAACGCGACAGCGCCGCCGGCTCCCTGCTGGGAACCGGCGGCGCCGGGTGCTGCTGTGCCGCCCGCCGGGGCGGGTCAGCGGGCCGAGCGGCGCACGGTCATGTGACCGTGCGGTCTCGGCCATCGGTCAGACGGTCGCGTGCTCCGTCGCGGCGGCCTGCGACGGGACGAACAGGATCGGCTTGTCGCCGGCCAGCGCGCTGCAGGTGGTGTCGATCATCAGCGCGGAGACCACGTATGGGTCCATGTTCGCGTTCGGGCGGCGGTCCTCGAGCCAGCCCTTGCGGGCCTTCGAGACGGCCCACGGGATGCGGATCGACGCGCCGCGGTCCGAGTCGCCCCAGGAGAACTTGTTCCACGGAGCGGTCTCGTGCTTGCCGGTGAGGCGGTCCTGGATGCCGTGACCGTAGTTGGTCACGTGCTCCATGACGCGGGTGCCGAGCGCCTCGCAGCAGGTGACGATCGCGTCCCAGCTCTCCATCGTCTGCTTCGTGGAGAAGTTGGTGTGCGCGCCCGCGCCGTTCCAGTCGCCGGCGACCGGCTTGGCGGCGAAGGAGACCGACGCGCCGAAGTCCTCGGCGATGCGGTGCAGCAGCCAGCGGGCGACCCAGATCTGGTCACCGATGGCCGGCGCCGGCAGCACGCCGATCTGGAACTCCCACTGGCCCATCATGACCTCGGCGTTGGTGCCCTCGATCGCGAGGCCGGCGTCGATGCACGCCTGGGTGTGCTTCTCGACGATGTCCCGACCGGGCATCTTCTCGCCGCCGACGCCGCAGTAGTACGGGCCCTGCGGCTCGGGGAAGCCGGTGGCCGGCYAGCCCAGCGGGCGGCCGTTCTGGAAGAACGTGTACTCCTGCTCGATGCCGAAGTGCGGGGCGAAGTCGGCGTACTTCTCGGCCAGCTCCCGCGCCTTGGCACGGGTGTTGGTCGGGTGCGGGGTGAAGTCGGTCAGCTCCACCTCGCACATCACCAGGATGTTGTCGCCGCCGCGAATCGGGTCCGGGCAGGTGAAGACCGGGCGCAGGACGCAGTCCGAGTTGGAGCCGGGCGCCTGGTTCGTGCTGGAGCCGTCGAAGCCCCAGATCTCCGGCTCCTTGCCGTCCTTGATGATCCGGGTCTTGCTGCGCAGCAGCGGCTCCGGCTCGGTGCCGTCGATCCAGATGTACTCGGCCTGATAGCTCACTCATACTCCCCGTGATCGGCAGGGCTAGGCATGCGACGGATGGGTCGGCCGGGGGAGGGTCGACACTGGCCGCGGCTGACGAGATGGTCCGTCTGGGAGCCTCGCCGGGTMTCGTTACCGATCAGTTCCCCGATTGTTAAATCTGTGTCTCAGGGCGTGCAGTTGACGCCCGGCGGGCGCCCGCGCCTGGTACCGCATCCGAAAAGAGGCCGGAAAACAGCGTGAAATGTGCGCGGCGCCACATCGCGACAGCCGCCCACGTCAGTAGAAGAACTCGCTCGGTACGGGCATGCGGGCGTTGTGTGACGGCGCTTGGATAACCGGCGTCTGGCGTGACCTGGGAGCCCGCGCGCGGGCAGGCCGGTCTGGATCACCGCGCGGGGCGCGTTCCTGCCGCCGGTGGGTGTGCCCGATGGAGCCGTGGGCCGCCGAGTGATGGCGCCGGCGCGGCCCGTTCCGCACCCCGCGTGTTCGCGGATTCGCCGCAGCCTTCCCGCGTCATTTCCCATGTGGCGGCACCGATGAAAAATAGTTGTTTTTCCGGGTGGCGCGGGCTCGGGTGGATGCGCGAGAAGCCGGGCATCCATGCTTTCACGCCATCGCTCGCGTGATACCGGCTCCTGGCGCCGCGCCACCCCGACATGTCAATGGTGACCGCTCGGAGGGCCGCCTGCGCGCAAGGGCCTCGCCGTCCAAACCAGACGGCGAGGCCCAGGCAGACAAGCCACCAGCGGTGACGGCGCCTCAGATGTCGTAGTAGAGGTCSAACTCGAAGGGGTGCGGGCGCAGACGGATGGCGTCCACCTCGTGGGTGCGCTTGTAGTCCAGCCAGGTCTCGATGAGGTCCGGGGTGAACACGTCCCCGGCGGTGAGGAACTCGTTGTCGGCCTCGAGGTGGTCGAGCACGGCCTCCAGCGACCCGGGCACCTGCGGAACGGCGGCGAGCTCGTCCGGCGGCAGCTCGTAGAGGTCCTTGTCGATCGGGTCCGGCGGCTCGATCTTGTTCTTGATGCCGTCGAGCCCGGCCATCAGCATCGCCGAGAACGCCAGGTACGGGTTGCAGCTCGGGTCGGGCACGCGGAACTCGATCCGCTTGGCCTTCGGCGAGTCGCCGCCCAGCGGGATCCGGCAGCAGGCCGAGCGGTTGCGGGCCGAGTAGACCAGGTTGACCGGCGCCTCGTAACCGGGCACCAGCCGCCGGTAGGAGTTCGTCGTCGGGTTGGTGAACGCGAGCAGCGCCGGAGCGTGGTGCAGCAGCCCGCCGATGTAGTGCCGGGCGATCTCGGACAGGCCGCCGTAGCCCTCGGCGCTGTAGAACAGCGGGCCGTCGTCCTTCCACAGGCTCTGGTGGCAGTGCATCCCGGAGCCGTTGTCCTGGAAGAGCGGCTTGGGCATGAACGTGACGGTGCGGCCGCGGTCACGGGCGACATTCTTGATCACGTACTTGTAGAGCATCAGGTTGTCGGCGGTCTTCAGCAGCGTGTCGAAGCGGAAGTCGATCTCCGCCTGGCCGGCGGTGCCGACCTCGTGGTGCTGCATCTCGACGGTGATGCCGACCTTGATCAGCGTCTTGACCATCTCCGAGCGAAGGTCGGTGAAGTGGTCGGTCGGCGGGACGGGGAAGTAGCCGCCCTTGAATCTCGGCTTGTAGCCGAGGTTGCCGCCCTCCTCCTTGCGCGCGCTGTTCCAGGCGGCCTCGACGGAGTCGACCTGGTGCATCGAGCCGTGCGGGGAGTACTCGTACCGGATGTCGTCGAAGATGTAGAACTCGGCCTCGGGCCCGAAGTACGCCGTATCCGCGATCCCGGAGCCGCGCAGGTATGCCTCCGCCTTGCGCGCCACGTTGCGCGGGTCGCGGGAGTACTCCTCCTTGGTGATCGGGTCATGGATGAAGAAGGTCATCGCGAGCGTGGAGTGCTCACGGAACGGGTCCTGGAACGCGGTCCGCGGGTCCGGCAGCAGCAGCATGTCCGACTCGTGGATGGCCTGGAAACCACGGATGGAGGAGCCGTCGAACATGAGGCCGTCGGTGAAGACCGACTCCGTGAAGACCTCCGTCGGAATCGTGAAGTGCTGCATGACACCCGGGAGGTCACAGAAACGCACGTCGATGAACTCGACATTTTCGTCCCGGATGTATCGGAGTACTTCGTCGGCGTTCGCGAACATTCACCCTCCACACGCGTGGCACGCTGTCTGGCCCGACAGGATACCCATATCCGGACGCGGTGCGTAACCCCGTGGTGTGAAGTGAGCGTGGCGGTCGCGTTTCATCTGTGTTGCGAGGACGAGTTTCGTCACGTTGTGTGACGGTTCCCTGGCGCGATCCGGATACGGATAAGCTTGCGCCGTGCGACGTGAGCTCGGACGCTGGCTGGAAGGTCCCGGCCTGTCATCGCCGGCTGGTACCCCCGGGGATCGGCTCGGCCTGCCAGCTGACGGCCCCGGCTCGATGGTCGGCTACGGCGCCCGGTTCGGGGGCTACGTCGTCGACGCGGTGCTGGCCAACCTGCTCGCCGGCGTGCCGGTGTTGTTCGGCGCCACGTACGGCGACTCGACGCGCGGCCTGGTCGTACTCGGGATCTTCCTGCTCGAGGAGCTCGTGCTGGTGAGCCTTACCGGCCAGACCGTCGGCATGCGGCTCTTCGGCTTCGGAGTGGTGAAGGTCCCCGGCGGTGGCCGGGCACGCTTCCCCTTCGTCCTCGTGCGAACGCTCCTGCTGGCGCTGCTGATCCCGCTGTTCCTCGTCGACCGTGACATGCGCGGCCTGCATGACCGCATCGCGGGCACGGCCCCCGTCAAGGCGGCGCGGCGCGCGTAAAGCGGCGGTTCGAGGGCGGGAAGGCCGTGAGGTGACCTTCCCGCCTGTGACGCCTTAGCGCGGGCGTCTTAACGCGGGCGTCCGCCGCGGGGGATGTTGCGGGGAACCGGACCCTTCGGGATCGGAAGCGACGGACCGGTGCCGGCGACGGCCTTCAGCCGCCGGTCGAGCTGGTCGATCTGGCGGCGCGGTAGCGTGCGTCGCATCCGCATCAGGGTCGGCTGCAGCTTGGCCAACGGGACCTCGCCCTCGCCGTTGCCGATGATGATGTCGCTGATCGGCACGTCGCCGGCGACGCGGCGGATCCGGCGCACCTCGGTGGCGAGCAGGTCGCGGGCGCCCCTGCCCCGTCCCTCGGCGATGATCACAATGCCCGCGCGACTGACGACGCGGTGCACGACATCCTGGTTCCTGTTCACCTGAACCGCGGGAGTGAGCCGCCAGTCGCCCCTCATCCGCTCGACGATGCCGGCGGCGGCGCCAGGCTTGCCTTCCATCTCGGCGTAGGCGCTGCGCTGTACCCGGCGGCTGAACAGGTTGACCGCGACGAGCAGGCCCAGCAGCACGCCGAGGGGCGTCCACAGCCAGATCGGTCCCACGAGGAGGCCCAGCACCAGAAGCACGGCCAGGGGGACCAGGAAGCCGAGCAGCATGATCCAGACGACGTTCGGGTCACGCTGCCGCGTGACCTTGAAAACGAGCCTGATCTGCGCGAGCCGGCTGGGACCGTCGGCCTCCTGCCCTGACGCGGCGGTACCCGGCTTCGCCGGGCCCTTCGTGCCGCGTGCCGTGGGCGTAGCCGGAGCGGCCGCGGCTGCCGTCGGCTTCTTCCTCAGTGCCATGCCCGCGAGCCTACGGCCTGTGAGGTGGGGCGCGGTCACGACCGTCGCGGTAGTGCCACGCGAGCGGGACGACGGTGCGGCGACGACCGGCCCGGCCCTGGGTTCCGCCTCCGCCTCGGGCGCCCCGTGCCACCCATGGCTGAGCCACCAGCCGGGCCGGAGCGGCCGCCAGGCCACCGGGCCACGGAGCCGCCAGGCCCGACGGGCGGGGTCAGCGGTGGGCGGCGGCGGGGCGACGCGGCCGGGCCGCGGCGAACGAAGGCCGCGCGGCCGCGGGCCCGATCGAGGTGACGGGGCCAGCCGAGCCGACGGAGCCGACGGGGGAGCCGGGCCCGACGCCCTCTGCCCACCGGTAGCCGGACGTGACGTGCAGATCGGTGGCGGCGCGCCAGGCGTTGCGACGGGCGGTGCGCTGACCGCCGTGCGGCAGGACCAGCAGGGTCAGTTCTTCCAGGGTGGAGAGCAACGAGCGGAACACAGCGGGTCTGACCTCCCGACACGGTGGTCGTTCTCCCACCCACGCTCGACGCCCCGCCGGCGCGCGCGGCCCCCGCCCACCAGTGCCGCTCGGGGCCGGGTGCGGGTGGTGGGATCGCGGGAGTAGGGGCAGGCTACCGGGAACGGACGTGGACGGGTGGTGGTGGGCGCCGCCAGCCCATGACGGCGGCGAGCGCGCCCTGTTGACGCTTACATAGTCAGCGCGTGACTCGCGGTGGTGACCGCCAGGTGACGCTACGCCGAAGCCTATCCCCGTACCCGCGCCGTCACCAGTCGCATCCGCTTACGGGCGTGCGTGTTCTAGCACACAAAGAGGACTATCGATGCACAATCAGTTGGCTGACGAGTGAGACGAGTGAGATTGCGTCGCAGTCATGCGTCCGGCGCGTCCGGCGCGTCGGGCCATGACGGGGTATCGGCTCGCCGTGYGCCCGCGAGTCACTCGCCGCCCGGATGCGGCCGGGCCGGCCGGTGCGCCAGGATGGCGTGATGAGGATCATCGTCACCGGGGCGTCCGGGCTGCTGGGCTCGAAGCTGGTGCCCGCGCTGCGGGCTGATGGCCACGACGTGGTCACCCTCGTGCGCCGCGAGCCGCGGGGCCCCGGCGAGTTCCGCTGGGACCCGGGGAGCGGAGAGCTCGACGCCGCCGCTCTCGCCGGCGTCGACGCGGCCGTGCACCTCGCGGGGGCCGGCGTCGGCGACCGCCGGTGGACCGATGACTACCGCCGGACCATCCTTGACAGCCGGGTCCAGGGCACCCGGCTGCTGGCCGGAGCCCTCGCGGCGGCCACAGGCCCGAACGCCCCAGCGGGGGATCCCACACCGGGGCGCGGGCCGGCGGTGCTGCTGTCCGCGAGCGGCGTGGGCTGGTACGGGACGGCSACCGACGCCCCGGTCGACGAGACGGCGCCCGCGGGCGGCGGTTTCCTCGCGGACGTCGTGCGCGCCTGGGAGGAGGCGACGCAGGCCGCGGTCTCCGCCGGCCTGCGGGTGTGCCTGCTGCGCACCGGGCCGGTCCTTGACCGCGACGGCGGGGTGCTCGCCCGTCAGCTGCCGCTTTTCCGAGCGGGGCTTGGCGGGCGCCTCGGCTCCGGGCGGCAGTGGGTGTCCTGGATCGGGATCGACGACTGGGTGGCCGCCGTCCGCTTCCTGCTCACCGCGCCGAGGGTCGCGGGGCCGGTGAACCTTGTCGCGCCGAATCCGGTGACGGGAACGGAGCTCGCGCGGACGCTCGGTGGGGTACTGCGTCGCCCGGCCCTGCTGCCCGTGCCCAGGCTGGCGCTGCGCGCCGTCGTCGGCGGCTTCACCGACGAGGGCGTCCTCGCCTCCCAGCGAGTCGTCCCGCGGGTGCTCCTGGACGCGGGCTTCCGCTTCCAGCACCCCGACCTCACAAGTGCCCTACGCGCCACCCTGACCAACGACCGCCCCTAAGCGACCGCGGACCGCAGACAAACACCAGCAGCGCTGCCCCGGATCCGACACGTTCCAGCGCAAGGTGACCGGGCTGGCGCGGAGGCGCGCCTCCGCGCCAGCCTGGTTGCGTCACGCTGGAACGTCATCAATCCGGGCAGGCCTCAACCCCGATCCCGACCTATTCGAGGTAGTCGCGCAGCTTCTGGGAGCGCGACGGGTGACGCAGCTTCGAGAGCGTCTTCGACTCGATCTGCCGGATCCGCTCCCGCGTCAC
>NZ_MOMC01000090.1 GCF_001983105.1 Pseudofrankia asymbiotica
CCCACCGCGAAGCCACGCACCTGCGGGCCGACCTCCACCACGATGCCGGCCAGGTCGCTGCCCTGTCCGGAGGGGAACGTAGCCGGCCAGCGTCCGTGCCGCGCGCCCTTGCGGATCATCACCTCGCCGGGCTGGATCCCGGCCGCGCGGACCTCGACCAGCACCTGCCCGGGGCCGGGCACCGGACGCTCCACATCCTCCACCCGCAGCACATCGATCTCGCCGTACTCGTGGAACCGCACCGCCTTCATGCCGTGATCACCGCGTTTCGTCGTTCGGACAAGCCCTGGACGGCCGCGCACCAGACACCACGAGTCGACCGCGTCATTGCCTTCAATGGCCCAAGCGCAGCGCTGTCTTCCCAGGGATGTTCCGGTGCGTCTCGGTCAGGCCGCCGAACCGGGAAGGATCACCGCGGCGTGGCCGTGTCCGCCGCTCGGCCGGGGCGAGGGCGGGAGAAACGGGGGTCGAGCCGRCCGAGGAACAGGCCGGCGGCGGCCAGGCTGGCCAGGCCAAGCACTGTGAGGGCGCCCAGGTCGAGCAGCAGGATCTTCGTCGTGTGCCGCCAGAGTGGATCGGGCGGAACCCCCGGATTCAGACGTGGGTCGGTCAGCTTCTGGACGTCGACGAGGTCGGTCACCGAGGCCGCGGCGGCGTGGCCCCAGCGGCCGGGTAACAGCCAGGACAACTGGTTGAGCCCAGGGCGACCGGCCAGCGGGATCAGCGCGCCGGCCAGCACCAGCTGCGCCGCGGAGAGCAGGACCAGCGGCGGCATCGCCTTGTCGGCGTTGTCGACCAGCGCGGACACCGCGAGGCCCATCATGGCYGCGGCGGTCCCGGTCGCC
The DNA here is from genome assembly GCF_001983105.1 of Pseudofrankia asymbiotica. Taxonomy (GTDB): domain Bacteria; phylum Actinomycetota; class Actinomycetes; order Frankiales; family Frankiaceae; genus Pseudofrankia; species Pseudofrankia asymbiotica. The sequence continues at coordinate 846 of NZ_MOMC01000090.1, forward strand.
GCGACGACGATCATCATCTCGACCATCGGCTGGCCGGTCAGCACCCCGTCGGCCGGGGTCCGACCCGCGAAACCCATGACGGTGATCACCGCGCTCTGCGCCGTGGTGATCGCGGTCAGGATCAGCGCCTTGGAGCCGAGGTAGGCGGTCGTGGACAGGCCGATAGCGCGTTCACGCAGGTAGACGGGCCGTTCCTTGACGATCTCGCGGATCGCGTTGGACATGCCGAGGAAACTCGCCACGAGTGTGACGACGAGCAGTACCCGGATGGCGTCCCGGTTCGGCTCCCCCGTCCGCACCGCGCGTAGTCCGTGTGGGGTCTCGACCAGCCGTGGAAGCAGCCCCAGCAGGAACGGATAAGCGACGATCATGCGTAGGTAGGAGTGATCGGAGGCGATGATCCGCCCGTACCGGCGGCTCAGGGTCAGCAGCTGGGAGAGCATCGGCTGCTGGCGCGGCGTCGACAGCGGAGCACGGGCTCGCCGGGCGACCAGCCCGGGGGACGCGGACGGCGCGTTCTTCGCGAGGTGGACCGAGGAGCGGTGCCGGCGGGCGAACCGGGCCGCGCCGTCGGCGCTCTTGAGGACTCCGAAGGCGTCCGCCCAGCTGGCCTGGCCGAGGAAGGGCAACGCGTCCCGCGGCCCGCCGAAGTAGGCCACGTGCCCGCCCCGGGTGAGGACCAGCAGGAAGTCGCACACGTCGAGCTGGGCCACGCTGTGCGTCGCGACGACGACGGTCCGCCCGTCGTCCGCGAGTCGGCGCAGCGACCGCATGACCTCCTGGTCGAGGCCGGGATCCAGCCCGGACGTCGGCTCGTCCAGATAGAGCAGGGTCGGCTGGGTGAGCAGCTCGAGCGCGACGCTGGTCCGCTTGCGCTGGCCGCCGGACAGTGTCGCGACGCGCCGGTCGGACAGGTCGACTCCGCCCGGCAGCGTCCACTGGCCGGTCGCGGTGACATCCGCGAGGTCGAGCTCGTCCGCCCCGAGCGCGGTGAGGCCGAGCTCGGTGAGCACGGCGTCCACGCGCGCGCCGCGTTCGGCCCGGGTGGTCTCGGCCGGGAAGCGCAGGCGGGCGCCGTACTCCAGAGCCTGGCGGACGGTGAGGGTCGAGTGCAGGATGTCGTCCTGCGGCACGTAGCCGATGCGCCGGCGCAGTTCGTCGTACTCGGCGTAGAGATCACGGCCGGCGTAGCGAACGGTTCCGGCACCGGCCGGGCGGAACCCGGTCAGCGCGCCCAGTAGCGTCGTCTTCCCCGACCCGCTGGGCCCGATCACCGCGAGCAGCGACCGCCCGGGCAGGCGGAAGCTGATGTCGTGCAGCAGCCGGGCTCCGTCGATGTCGACGGAGAGGCCCTCCACCTCGAAGGCGACGTCGCCGGTGTCCAGGTACTCGGCCAGCCGGGTGGGGACCGCCCGCGGGTCGTCGGCGTCGCCGATGGCACGGAACATGTGGTGGCCGATGGCGATCAGGTCGCCGGCACGCAACGACGCCCGTTCGACCCTGCGGCCGTTGACGTAGGTCCCGTTCGCCGAGCCGAGGTCGACGACGCGCACGCCGCCGGGACCGACGGTCAGCTCGGCGTGCCGCCGGGAGGCGAGCAGGTCGCCGACGACCAGGTCGTTCGTCAGCGCACGGCCGACGGACATCCGGCCGGGGCGCAGCGGATGGACGGGGCCGGGGCCACTGAGCTCGGTCACCGCCGCGGGCCCCGGCCCGGCGGACCCGAGCCGCGGGCCCGCCAACCCGCCGAGGTCACCGATGTGGGCGGTCAGCTCCGCGTGATGCCGGCCGACCGCCGTGGCGTCGGGAGTGCCCTCCCCGCCCGATGCGGGATCCGGTTCGCCGTCGAGCCGGTGGCCGGACTCACCGGCGGCCGGCCGGCGGAGTCCGGCCGGGTCCGCCGACGGGCCCGGCGCCGGCGGGGCCGGAGGGGCCGTCTCCTCGTGGGACCGGGGGGGCGGTGTCAGCCGTCGGATCGGCATGGTGGCGGGCGCCCCCGCCTCCATCGCGACCGCCACCGCCACGGTGATGCGCGGCCCGTCCGCCGAGCCCAGGCGGAACTCGGACTGGGCCCGGACCGGCACCCGGCTTACCCGCCGCCCGGCCAGCCACGTCCCGCCGCCGCCGAGGTCCACGACCTCCCAGCCCTCGGCCGCCTGCTCGATCAGCAGGTGGCGCCGGGACACTCTCGGGTCGGCGATCACCAGATCGGCGGTGGCGTCCCGGCCCACGAGGAATGACTGGCCCGGCTCCACAACGAAGACCTTGTCGCGACGGCGAACCGTCAGACCAGACGACAAGCCATCTCCCAGCACGCTCCGGCGCTACGACAACTGCTCAGGCCCTTGGTCGTCGATCCTGACCGGGTGGCCGCCTCGTCCCAGGTCGCGTCGCGTCGCGTGAACCACGATGTGGCGCGGATCCTCCGTAGGCAGACTTACCTTTCTAGACCATTGTCGCAACAACGGCGCGTATTGCTGCGCCGGACGGGACCGGTCGGGACCGACGGCAAGCGCTCCCGCGCGACGCTCGTTACGAAGCGTGGATGACCGGTAGTCCGGCACCCGGGCCGCGGGCAGCGAGGTCAGCTGGGGAGTGGTCCGCCGGCGGCGGCGACGATGATGCCGGTCGCGGCGGCGGCGAGCAGGGTGAGGACGACTCCGCGGCGGGCCGCGACGAGCAGGAGCAGCGCACCCGCGAGGGTGGCGAACTGCCAGGGCTCGTGTAGCGCGAGGGCGAGCGGGATGGCCGAGCCGAGGATCGCGCCGAGGGCCGCGGGTCCGGTGCCGTCGAGGAAGCTGCGCGCGAAGGGGCTGGTCCGCAGCCGGTCGAAGTGGGGTCCGCCGATCAGGATGAACAGGAACGACGGGGTGAAGGCGACCACGGCGGCGAGCAGGCCGCCGCCGATGCCGGCCGCGGCGTAGCCGACGGCGGCGACGGTGTGCACGACGGGGCCGGGGGTGATCTGGCCGAGGGAGACGGCGGTGAGGAACTGGCTGGCGTTCATCCAGTGGTAGTGGTCGACGGCGTCGGCCTGCATGAGTGGGATGATCACGAAGCCGCCGCCGTAGGACAGCATGCCGACCTTCAGCGCGACCCACATCAGCGCGAGCAGCCCGCCCCCGGCGATGGCGCCGGCCGCGAGCAGGGGCGTCGGGGTGAGCGTGGGTGGGCGGGCGGCGCCGCTGCCGCCCGGTGTGATGCGCCGGGCAGCGAGTTCGACCAGGCCGCAGCCGACCAGGAACAGGACCAGCCAGGGGCCCAGTGTGGCCGCGCCGGCGGCGCCGGCGGCGAGGTAGAGCGGCCAGCGCCGCCGGCTCGTCGTCCTGGCGCGCCGCCAGCTGGCGGGCAGGAGGCCGAGGGCGGCGTGCACGGCGACGGCCGCGACCGCGGAGCCAGCGCCCGCGCCGGCGGCGCGCACCCACTGGGGTGGGGTTCCCGCGAGGAACAGCGCGGACAGCGCGAGGACGACGATCAGTCCGGGAAGGATGAACGCGAGCCCGCCGACCAGCGCGCCCGCCCGCCCGCGCAGCCGCCACGCGCAGTAGATCGACAGCTGGGTCGAGGCCGGCCCGGGGAGCAGGTTGCACGCGGCGATCGCGTCCTCGAAGTCGCCCGGCGTGATCCAGGCCCGCCGCTCGACGCACAGCTCTCGGAACATCGCGATATGGGTCGGTGGGCCGCCGAACCCGAGGCAGCCGATGCGGCCCCACTCGCGCAGCAGCTCGCCAAGGCTGGGGCGGGGGGGCGCCGCCGCCACCACCTCCGGGTCCGGGTCCGGGGTCGGGTTCACGGGCCTAGCGATCGCTGTACGCGAACTCGGCGAGCAGCCGCCGCCGGACCTGATGGATCACGAGCCGCGGGAACTCCGGCGGCGAAACATCCTGGTCAGCTGTCAACACAGCGGACGACGGTATATCAAATCGATTTGATCAAACAAGTCGGGTTGATTGATCAACGTGACGGCCCTGTCCGCCGACGGTCCGACGGGTATGACAAATGTCAAAACGAGTGTGTTCGTCAAAGGTTCTGGAGATGTTCATGAAGGCGCTTGTCCATCACGGTGCGGAGCCAAGGCGTGGGAGGAAGTACCCCTGCCGACGATCGAGGGGGACACCGACGCGGTCGTGCGGGTCGACGCCACCACGCTCCGCGAAACCGACCTGCATATTCTCAAGGGCGGYGTGCCCTCGATAGTCAGTGGCCGGGTTATTGGTCACGAAGCGGTTGGTACCGGTGTCCCCGACGCCGATCTCGGAGACCGCCTTCCAGCGGGAAGGCGACCGGACCGGTGCTCAGCCGATGTCGCGGGCGGGTCGCGCGGCGGCGTGCCGGCCCGCCCGGTACCCCATCACCATGCTGGGGCCGACGCAGGAGCCGCCGCCCGGGTAGCTCCCGCCGAGGACAGAAGCCGCGGTGTTCCCGGCGGCGTAGAGGCCGTCGATGATCGGCGCCTCGGTGCCCAGCACGCGGGCGTCGGCGTCGATCTTCGGGCCGCCGCTCGTTCCCAGCGTCCCCGGCCACTGCTGGATCGCGCCGTAGACCGGGCCGACGACGGGCTGCAGGCTCGTCGTGTCCGGGCCGGTGGCCGAGCGCACCTGCTCGGGGTCACCCCAGTCGGGGTCCTCCCCCTTCTCCGCGAACGCGTTGTACCGGAGCACCGTCTCCTCCAGCGCGTCCGGGTCCACGTTTATCTTCGCCGCGAGCTCGCGGATACTGTCGGCCGCGACGAGCCACGACGGAGCGGGCTGACCGTTCGGCCCGACGATGGCGCCGTCGACGATCTTGCCACCGAAGACGCCCTTCTTCCCCTCCCACTGCCTTGCCCCGAAGACGCACCAGGCGGGTGCCTTGTTCGTGTAGCCCGGGTTGCGCTGGTCGAAGAAGTTGAAGGGGTGCGAGAAGTCGTTGTACGTGTAGCCGCCGTGCATGAAGCGCTTGCCCTGCTGGTTGACGATGATCGACCCGGCGCCGAGGCCCATCTCCATCTGCGGCAGCGCGTTGCCGTCGCGGCCGATCTCCCACGGGTCGTGCATGACGCCGTAGCTGAAGAAGGACGTCATCAGACCGAGCTGGGCCCCGGCGCGCATCGCCATCCGGTGGCCGTCGCCCGTGTTGGTCCATGGCGTRCACGGCTTCACGTCGTAACCGAGGAAGGTCGTCACCATGTCGGGGTTCCACTCGAAGCCGCCCGTGGCGAGGACGACGCCCTTCCGGGCTCCGAGACGCTTCCGCGCGCCGTCCTCCCCGGCGATGACGCCGATGACGTCACCGGCGTCGTTCGTGACCAGCTCGCGCCCCGGGGTCGAGTAACGCACCGAGACGCCGCGGTCGAGCAGTGCCTTCAGCAGCGGGGCGACGAGGCCACCCCCCTTGGCTCTGTACCCCTCACGCCGGCGTCGCTCCAGCTCCTCGCGGGGTACGACCTCGATCRCCTCGGCGTAGGCCACCTCGGGCGGCTTCACCCAGGGGCTGGGGTTCACCCGCGCGGCCCACTCGGCGCCGAGCTCGGCCACCGCCGGGTAGGGCTGGCATGAGACGGATCGCGGGATGTCCTTGGTGCCGGGGATGCGCCCGGGGACGACGGCGTAGTAGTCGGGGAGCCCCTTGTGGGCGCGGGTCACGAGCCCGGTGTTGGCCTCGAGGTAGTCCAGCGCCTCCGCGGCGGTGTCGACGTAGACCTCGATGAGGTGCGGGTCGTAGGCGCGGCCGTCGGAGAGGCGCGTGACGTAGCTGATCGCCTCTTCGCGCGTGTCCTGGCCCGCGATGTGCCGGTTCAGCGGGATCCACATGTCCCCGCCGGAGGCGGCCGTCGTCCCGCCGATGAACTCGGACTTCTCGACGACGCAGACACTCGCGCCACCATCGGCGGCGAGCAGTGCCGAGGTGAGGGCACCCGCGCCGCTCCCCACCACGACGACGTCGAAGACCTCGTCCCACGCTACAGCGCTCATGCCCCGAATTCTGGGTTCTTTGTACCGACCGGTCAAGAAGTAAGGCCGACGCAACCGCCCACGTAACCGCGCCACCGCGCCACCGCGCCACGGCGACGAGGTCGGCAACGTCACTGATCACCGATGCGGGCCGGGGCTCGCCCTGCCGCGGGGAGCCGTCGGCCTCCGGCGGCGCCCCGGACGCCGGGCCGTCGGACCGGCCCACCGCGACGTGGACGGGACGAGCTCCATCGCCATCGCCATCGCCATCGCCGAACAAGATCATAATGTTGCCCAGTGGAACGACGACCACCGAAACCCTTACGGCACTCTCAGTGGGACGGTCGTGGGCTGCCCGCGCCTGCCCGCGGGCAGGCCGACGGCCGCGCCGACACCGCGTCTCCAGGCCGCTTGATCTCGCCGCGGCGCTGGTGACGCTGACGCGGGCAGGCGGCCTTCGCCTGCCCGCGTCGCCTCTCAATCGGCGGTGCTCTCGGCTACCGGACGACGACCCGGACGCGGGCGAGGTTCTGGACGAGACCGTAGGGGCCGTCGCCAGCGCCGGGCTGCCGAGAGGTGACCCGCACGACCGGGAAATAGGTGCCGGCCTTGGCGAAGGTGTGCGTGATGGTCAGCCGGGCGTTCTGGTCAGGTTTGTCGATGTCGGACTTCTCCGGGTAGCCGCCCTTGCCATCGAAGTCCCATTCGGCACTGACGATCTCGCCGGTGCCGGGCGGCATCTGCGCGGTCGCCGTGAGGGTCACCGGTCGACCGGCGGACGTCTCGGCACGTTCGGCCGCCTGGATATCGCGGCCGTCGACCTTGGTGACGGCCAGGTCAACGACCGGCTGGACGCCGTGGCGTTCCGCGGCGGCGGCCGGTACGTGGATCTGCGTGTCCCCGTCGACCTGGTAGGCGGTGCTGGCCGGCGGGGCGGTGCCGTCCCGGACCCAGGCGTCCAGGTAGAGCACGGCCTGCTGAAGCGCACCCAGGTACCTCACGACGTGGGTTTCGGCCGCCGCGTCCTGCGGCGGGATGTGATCGGCATTGGCCGTGAACCAAAGGCGATAGTCGTCGTTCAACTTCGCGCCGAGGTGGCCCTGCGCCCGCTTGCGGTACCAGTCGGCGGGCCAGGGGAACGCCTCGGTGTCCAGCAGCGACGCCAGCATGATCATTTTTCCGTGGAAGGTGCCGGTGGGGATGGCGCCGCTGGCCGCCTGGGCGAACGTGGGCCCGGCGAGAATCGGCCGCTGCGGGTATTGCGGCGCACGGTCGGCGCCGCGGAACTGGTCCCAGGCGTACTCGTCGGTCGGTGGGACCTGGTAGCGCTGGTAGTACTCGAGCGCGAGGATCCAGGAGTTGTCGAGGCGAATCCGGTCACCCGGGCGAATCGCCGCCGTCACCGCGGGGTCGGCACCCGTCCCGTAGGTGACGGTGTCACCTCGCACGTCACCGAGCGGGATGGTCTTGCCGGCGGCCGCACCACTTAGCACGACGATGTCCGCACCGGTCAGATTGCCGGTCGGATCGGCGGGAACGCTCGACAGCGTCAGCCCGCCGGGCGGAGCGGCGGGAATGGTCGGGGTGCCCTGGACATCAGCCAGCGCGGGCCGGGCCGGAACGGCGGGAACGTCCGCCAGCGCGGTGACGACGGCTTCGTGCTGGATCCGGGCGGCGCCCGCCGACGAGGCCGGATCGGTACCGGCATAGCCCGGCTTGGTCCAGAAGTCGTCGACGTAGGTCGGGTCGAGGATGCGGACACCTCCGGCGACCGCGAAGAACGCTCCCCCGCTCATGTTCCGGTAGTCCCACCAGCCGCCGAGCGGGAGGCCGAGCCGGGTCGCCTCGTGCAGGACCGACTGCTGCTCGTCGGTGAGCGCCGCATACGGATCGCCGCTGCCGCCCGGCTCCAGAGCGTCGACGATCCGCGGAAAGGCATCGCGCAGCACTCGCAGGGCCAGAAGCTCAACCGTCATGCTGCTCGGGATGGCGTTGGGGCTGCCGGGCACCATCGGCACACCGCCGTCCCAGACGCCTTCGGTGTTCTCGAGCGCGCCGATTGTCTGATAGGCGCCGCCGCTCGCGCCGTAGATGTAGCCGCGCGGGCGCGCGTTGTCGCCGTAGACCTGCTTCGCGACCGTGCGGGAGAACTTCGCGGCCGCCGCGTTGACCCGGTAGCCGGCGATGTCGCCGGCGCCGGGCAGACCGCCAGCGTTGTTCGTGGACACGGCGTACGCGCCGTTGGTGATGGCGAAGGTGACGGCGTTGGGTGCCGCCTCCTCCGTCGACAACGTGGGATAGGTGGACTCGAAGAAGCGCCCCTGATACCGCTCGGGGAAGTAGAGGGCGAACTTCGCCTTCGTACCGGTGAACCCGCCGTGGACGTAGCGGACGTCGACCGTCACACCCGCCGACTTGTCCGTGACCTTCCGTTTCTCGTCGAGGTCGACGTACGGCCGGTTCAGGACCGGGTCGACACAGGGCTCGGTCACACGGATGGCGCCGCCTTCGGAAGCGGGCACGCACGCCGGGCCCTGGAGCACCTTCGCGTCGATCTGTAAGGGATGCCCGAGGTCGGTCTTCGCCGCGGGTAAGGGCGGCTCCGAGGAGTCCTTGGAGCACGAAACCAATGTCCCGGCCGTGACCAGTCCGACGGCCACCAGCACCGTCAACCTGGTCGAGCGTGACCTGCCACCCCGCCCCGCGAGCCGGCCGGCGGACCGACCGCCGAGGCCCACCGCGCGCCGCCAGTCCCGGCCGCCGCCGAACCCGTTCACAACCCGTGTCATTCTGCCCTCACCGCTGTCATCCGAATCCCTGAGCGTCGCTGGTTGCCGAGTGCAACACAGGATTCTGGGACATGCAAGGGAAGTGTTGCGACGTGGGGGAAGTTCCCAGGTTCCGACGTGGGAGAAGTTCCCAGGTTCCTGAGCCGGAATTCCACGCTAGTAGTCGCGTGGCGGCTTGCGTCCGCGGAAGCGGAGCGCGTACTCGTTGGTATCGACGTGGACGTCGATATAGCCCACCGCGCGAAGCCTGCCGGCGAGGCCGCCCGGGTCGACGGGAACGCAGACGTCACCCTCGTGGAGGTCACGGAACTCCGGGCTGTCGAGGGAGTCGCTACCCGCGAACAGACCGCCGGGGACGAGCAGCCGACAGACCTCGGCGAACAGCGCGTCCTGCTGAGCGGCACTTGGCACGTGGTGCAGCATCGTCAGGCAGACCGCGCCGCTGAACCGTCCGTCCGGAAGGGGCGCCGCGGTGGCGTCGGCGGACACAACGGTGACGTTCGAGTCGGCGAGACGGGCGGTGAGGTTGGCCGCCAGCTCCGGATCCGCCTCGACCGCGGTGAGCCGCTGGGCGCGGGCRCGCAGCACGTCGGTCGTCAGGCCCGGCCCGGGGCCGACCTCGAGGACGTCGTCACCGAGGTCGACCGACTCGAGTGCCCACGGAATGATCCAACGCTCGACCGTTTCGGCCCATTCGGCGCTTGAACACAACGTCAGGTGCTTCTCGTTCATCTGGACCTACTCGGCGCCGGCGTCGTACTGCATGGCTCCGACGGGATTTCCCGCCGGGTCGGCCAGGAAGACGAGGTGACCGACTCCGCTGATGGTGAACCGGTCGAGCAGGATCCGGCCGCCCGCGGCCCGGACCGCCGCCGCCGTGGCGTCGACGTTTTCGACCGCGAACGTGCACTCCAGGCCGGTCGTCGGGCGTCCGGGCACCAGTTCACGTCGCTGCTGGAGCGCGCCGGCGATTCCGGGGTCATTTAGCGAGCCGGTCCGAATTCGGTAGAAACCGGGCGGGCCCCAGGCGGTGAAGGTCCAGCCGAAGATGTCCTCATAGAAGGCGCGGCTGGCCGGGACGTCGTCGGCATTGATCGCGAAGTGGGCGAGGTTGGCGGTCATGTGCCCATGCTGGCAGGCAGGCGCGGTGGCGCGCTTCCTAGAATTCGCCATGTCATGTCGATTTCACGCCGTCCCGCGAGCGACCCACCGGTGCGCGGGTATGCGGTGACCCACCCGGCTGGCGCGGCGTCGCTGCCGATCGAGGCCGGGTGGGACCAACTGCTGTACGCGGCTTCCGGAGTGATGACCGTGTCGACGCTGTCCGGCTCATGGACGGTTCCGCCGCTGCGGGCCGTGTGGATTCCCGACAGCGAGCGGGCGACGGTGTCCAACCGGTCGCCGGTGGCGGTCCGCGGGCTGTTCCTCGACTCGTCACTCGGCGCGCTGCCGGCCGCGGGCCGGGCGATGAACATGCCTCGTTTCTGCCGGGAGCTGCTGCTGCACACCGTGGGCCGCTGCCCGCTCGATCTGGGTGACACGGTTCAGGCCGCGCTGCTCACGGTGCTGCTCGACCAGCTACGGAGCCTGCCTGACGCTCCGCTGTGGCTACCTCGCCCGATCGACCCACGCGCGGCCGACTTCGCGGCGGCAGCGGCGGCGGACCCCTCCATCGCCTCGGCGGAGCTCGCTCGACGCGTCGGCGCCGGTCTGCGCACCCTCGAACGGCTCTTCATCGCGGACACCGGCCTCGGCGTGGGCGCCTGGCGCCGCCGCTGCCGCATCCTGGGCTCGTTCGACGCGCTGGCCGCCGGCGCGTCCGTCACCGTTGCCGGCATGTCGGCCGGATACGCCACACCGTCCGCCTTCGTCGCCGCGTTCAAGCGAGAGCTGGGTGTCACGCCCCGGAGGTTTCTAGCCCCGTAGGCATATCCCAGGTCTCCGCCATCAGGGCGCACCTTCGCTGGCCGGCGGAACCATGTGCGCTGTCGTGGGTCCGTCCGCGTCAGTGCAGCAGCACTCGTAGCAGGATCAGGGCGAGACCGAAGGCGCCGGAAACGAGCCCGTACGCCAGGGACGCCCAGGTACCGCGCCCGCTCTGCCGGCCGGCGATCTCCCCCCACATCACCAGCGCGGCCATGCCGGTCCACATCCCGGCGAGCGCCGCCGTCTGGACCGACGCCCCCGCCGCCGCCGCCAGCAGCACCGCGAGCAGCGGGAAGAAGGACGCCGTCACCAGGGACCACTCGTGTCCCATCGTCTCGGCCAGGCGGTGCAGGCCCGCCCGGCGGCTCGTACTCGGCGGCGAACCCAGGAAGTCGGCATACACGTGGGCGAGCCAGTACACGAGCACGCTGACCAGCTCGGCGTAGATCAGGTCGCGCAGCTCCGTCTGGCGCTCGGACTCCACCGCCAGCACCGAGTCGGCGAGCACCGTCCCGTAGATCGAACCGGCCGGATTGCGCGCGAGCGCGAGCATGCCGGCCCGCCAGCCGCGGCGGGAGGCGACCCGGGGGTCGAGGCGCTCGGACACGTCCACGCCCTCAGGGTCTACCCGATGGGTACCCACCTGGCTCGCCGCGTGGGCCCGGATCGGGAGGCAACATCTCTGAACACCCCCGAACACCCGCCGTGCGCCGCGTGATCCGACGCGTGGGATGCGGCCACCACCCGACCGGCGGCCTCGCACCGACGGGCAGCCACGGATCGAAGCGTGTTCGAACCGGCACGGCGGGAAGACCGCCCAGATGGGCGTGAGTCTTCTGTGCCAGCGACCGATACACCGGCCCCAGCACAGGAGAGATCCCGCCGCGGACCCCGCCAACGGCGCGTCCCGGAATCACCACCGCGCCCGGTGACGACAGCGAGGAGGAGCTCATGACGGCGGCGAGCGATGTCGGCGACGGCACCCGAAAGGTCGTCGTGGTCGGCGCCTCCGGCAACGTCGGCACCAGCGTCGTGCGGTCCCTGGCCGCCTGCCCCGAGATCAGCTCGATCGTGGGGATCGCGCGCAGGATCCCCCAGTGGGCGGCGCCGAGGACGCAGTGGGTCCAGGCGGACGTGGCACAGGACGATCTCACCGAGCTGCTGCGCGGGAGCGACGCCGTCATCCACCTGGCGTGGCTGTTCCAGCCGGCCCACGACCCCACCGCCACCTGGCGGAACAACGTCCTGGGCGGCATCCGCGTGTTCGAGGCGGCCGCCCGGGCCGGCGTGCCCGCCCTGGTCCACGCCTCGTCGGTAGGCGCCTACTCGCCTGGCCCCAAGGACCGCGCCGTCGCCGAGGACTGGCCGACGGACGGCTGGCCGGGAGCCGCGTACACCCGCGAGAAGGCGTACCTCGAGCGCGTCCTCGACGCCTTCGAACACACCCACCCCGAGATGCGCGTCGTCCGGCTCCGGCCGGGGTTCATCCTCAAGCGCCAGGCAGCCAGCCAGCAGCGCCGCCTGTTCCTCGGGCCCCTCCTGCCAGGCAGGCTCGTGCGGCCGGCCACCGTGCCGGTCGTCCCCGACATCCCTGGGCTGAAGTTCCAGACCGTGCACACCACGGACATCGCCGAGGCCTACCGGCTCGCCGTCCTGCGGGACGTGAGAGGCGCGTTCAACATCGCCGCCGACCCTGTCGTGGATCCGGGCCTGCTCGCGGACATCCTCGACGCCAAGGTCGTCCATGTCCCCGCGAAGGCCGCCCGCGCCGCGCTCGCCRCCGCCTGGCACCTGCGTCTGGTGCCCGCGTCTCCGGACCTGTTCGACGCCGTCCTGCGCCTGCCCATCCTGGACACGACCCGGGCAAGGGTCGAGCTCGGCTGGTCACCGCGGTACGACTCGTCGGCCGGGATCAAGGAGTTCCTGGCCGGTCTCCGGGACGGCGCCGGCCTGCCGACACCGCCGCTGTCCGAATCCGTCAAGGGCGGCCGGCTGGCCGAGGTCGCCACCGGGGTGGGGCAGCGAGCCTGACGGCCCAGCTGAGCCGGCCGGGGACCCCGTTGCCGCCGCCATGATCGGGGCAGACTGCCCATATGAGCTGTGCACGACGCCGGGCGGGGGCTGGCCGACGGGGTGTCCGCGCATGACACCCGGCCGGGATCCGCCACCCGCGGTGGTCCGGGCCGACTCCGCCTGCGCGGCGGAGTCGGAGTCTCTCCATGAGTCGGAGTCTCTCCATGAGTCGGAGTCTCTCCATGAGACGGAGCGGACCCGGGTCAGCCGGCTGGTGCTCCCGACCGGGAGCGTGATTCGCAAGGAGCCACTCGGGCCCGACGCGCGGCGGCGGCTGCGGCATGAGACCGAGATCCTGGAACGGCTGGCGGGACTTGACGGGGTCGCCCAGCTGGCCCCCGATCCGCCGCCCTGTCCCGGGTCGATCCTGCTGGTGGACGTGGGCGGCACGGCCCTGTCCAGGAGGGCGACCCCGCTGGATCCGACCGACCTGGTCGACCTGAGCCTGTCGCTCGCGCGCGCGGTGGCGGGAATGCACCACCGGGGGGTGGTGCACCGGGATGTGAACCCGGCGAACATCGTGGTGAGCGCGGTCGACGACGCGCCGTACCTGGTCGACTTCACCTTGGCCACGGCGGTGGCGGCCGTCCAGCAGGGGTTCACCCACCACAACGCGGCTGTCGGGACGGTGCCGTATCTGGCGCCGGAGCAGACCGGCCGCACCGGCCGCCCGGTCGACCAGCGAGCCGACCTCTACGCGGTCGGGGCGACGCTCTACGAGCTGGCGACCGGCGCGCCGCCGTTCGGGAGCGGCGACCCGTTACGGATCATCCATGACCATCTCGCGCGGGTGCCGGCGCCGCCGTCAGCCGTGAACCCGGCGGTGCCGGCCGGCCTGTCAGAGATCATCATGCACCTCCTGGAGAAGGAGCCGGACGATCGCTACCAGAGCGCGGACGGGCTGGTGCACGATCTCCTGCGGGCGCGCCGGGGCGACGCCGTGTGTCCCGCCGAGGAGGACTCCTCGGCCCGGCCGCTGGCCCCGTCCCGGCTGGTCGGGCGTGACCACGAGATCGACGCGCTCGACGAGGCGTTCGCCGACGCGATGGCGGGCCACTGCACCGGCGTCCTGGTCGGCGGGGCACCGGGAATCGGCAAGACGTCCCTGGTCGACGCGCTGCGGCCGATCGTGGCCGGTCGGGACGGCTGGTTCGCGGCCGGCAAGTTCGACCAGTACCGCCGCGACCTGGAGTACGACGGGGTCAGGCAGAGCCTCCGCGCGCTCGCCCGGCTGCTGCTGGCCGAGCCGGAGGACTCGCTGGCCGTGGTCCTCGAACGGATGCTGCGCGGGCTGGGGTCCAACGTCCGCCTGGCCACCGCCCTGGTGCCGGAGCTGACGGCCGTGCTGAACGTCTCCCCTGAGCCGGGGGATCCGCTGACCGCGCAGGCCCGCGCCCACCGCACCGGGTTCGCGGTGCTGCGCGCCATCGCCACGCCGAAACGGCCGGTGGTGCTCTTCGTCGACGACCTGCAGTGGGCCGGGCGGACCCCGCTGGGCTTCGTCGACCTGGTCCTGCGCGGCGAGGAGCCGTGCGAAGGGCTGTTGCTGGTCGCGACCTACCGGGACGCCGACGTGGACGCCGCGCATCCGCTGGCGCCGCTGCTCGCCCGCTGGGACCGCCAGCAGCCGGTCAGGCCGCGCCATCTGCGGCTGCGAGGGCTGCCACCGGCCGGCCAGGCGGCCATGGCGGCCGACCTGCTGCGCCTGGCGCCAGAGCCGGCCTCCGAGCTGGCCCGGCTGATCGAGCCATCCACCGGAGGCAATCCCTACGACGCCGTGGAACTGGTCAACTCGCTGCGCCACGACGGCCTCCTGACCTCCAGTGGCGACGGTTGGCACTGGGACCCGGCGGCGCTGCGCGACCGGCTGGAACACGTGGACGTGATCGAACTGCTGACGGCCCACGTGGCCACGCTGCCTCCGGCCGCCAAAGAGATGCTGACGGTGACGGCGTGCCTGGCCGGCCGGGTGGAGCTGGGCCTCCTCGAGGCCGCGACCGGACTGCCGGAGGACGAGATCGAGCGGCGGCTCGCCCCCGCGTTCGCCGACGGCCTGATGGTGTTCGAGCCCGACGACCGGTGGCCCGTGCGGTTTCGTCACGACCGGGTGCGGGAGTCCGTTCTGAGCGGCCTCACCGCGTCCGCGCGCCGCGCCGCGCGGCTCCGCCTCGCCAGGCGTCTGGCCGACCGGCCCGAGTTCTTCGCCGTGGCGGCGGAGCAGTACCTGTCCGTCGCCGACGCCGTGCACGCTCCCGCGGAGCGGCGGCTGATGGCGCGGCTCTTCCGGCGGGCCGCGCAGGACGCGAAGGTGCCGGGCAACTACCTCCAGGCGGAACGGTTCCTGACCGCGGCGGTGGCACTCGTCGACCCGGCCGACACCGATCAGCTGATCGCGGTCCGCACCGAGCGACACGCCGCGCTGTACGGTCTGGGCCGGCTGGAGGAGGCGGACGAGGAATACCGGACGATCTGCCAGCTGTGCACGCGGCCGACGCAGGGCACTCCCGCCACGGTGCAGCAGGTGACCAGCCTCACCAACCTGAACCGCGGCGAGGAGGCGGTGCGCCTCGGTGTCGACCACCTGCGCCGGCTCGGCGTTCCCGTTCCGGAGCGGGACGACCTTGAGGCGGAGATCGACCGAGGACTCGACGCGGCCTACAGGTGGATGGACGAGACCAGCGCGACCGACGACCTGCGACGGCCGGGACTGTCCGAGAGCTGGCAGATCTGGGCCGTCAGGCTGGTCAATCGGCTGATGCCCGCGGCCTTTTTCTGCGACCAGAGAATGATGGCCTGGCTGTCCGTGCGAGCGCTGGACATGTGGATCGATTACGGCCCGGATCCCGACCTTTTCGACCCGGTCAGCCACATCGCGTTTGTCGCCATAAGGCGCAGGCAGGACTATCATTCCGGGTATCGCATGATGCTGCGGATCCTCGCGGCCGGCCGGGCACGCGGGTACGAGCCCGACATATCGGAGGCGCGGTTTCTGTACCTCGTGAGTACGGGCCACTGGTTCGACACCCTCGAGAGCAATGTGCGTGACGGGCGGGGCGCGCTGGAGGGTCTGATCCAGGGCGGGAGCCTCCATAACGCATGCTGGTGCCATTACGTGCTGATGTACGGCCTGCTGGACAGCGCGCCCTCCCTCGACACCTTCATCGCCGAGACCGACGAGGCGCTGGCGCTGGCCGCGCGCACCGGGAACGGCCACGCCGAAGGGACTTTTCGGTCATTTCGTCAACTGGGGCGGGTGCTGCGCGGCGAGGCGATCGAGTCGGCGGGCGAGGAGGCGGTCCAGCAGAACCTGGTAGCCACCAATCCGTTCGCCGTCGCGCATCTGCATCTCACCCGGGCGCTCGCCGCGGCCATTCTCGACCGACCGGCGGAGCTCGCCCAGCAAGCGGCGGCCGTGCTGCCGTTTCGCCTGGTCATCGAGGCGACCTACGTCTCGGCCACGGCCCGGGTGCTGCTGGCGATGGCACTGGCGGGGCAGGCCCGCGTGGCGGGAGGCGAGGACCGCGCCGGCAAGCTGAAAGAACTGGACGAGCTGGTCGAATGGGTGGCGGAGCGGGCGGCGGACGCGCCGGTCAACTTCCGTCATCTGCTGCGTCTGGTGGAGGCGGAACGTGCCTGGGCACGCGGCGACTTCCACGAGGCGGCCTACACCTTCGACCTGGCGCAGCAGGAGTGCTCGACCCGGATCCGCCCTTGGCACCGGGCGCTGATCCTGGAACGCGCCGCGCGGTTCTACCTGGCCAACGGCATGGARGAAGCCGGCCATGCCCTGCTCGCCTCGGCCCGTCGCCAGTACCAGGACTGGGGCGCGGCGGCGAAGGTCAGCCAGCTCGACTGGGCCTACCCGACGCTGCGCGCCGAGCCCGCCCGTGTTCCGCCCACCATGGCGCCACCGGTCGTGCCGGCCGGCCGCCGCTCCACCGTCATGGCCGGCACGGTCGACCTGCTCGGCATCGTCGCCGCCTCGCGGACACTCAGCTCCGAGACCAGCATCGAGGGCCTGCGAACGCGGGTCGTGGGCATTCTGTCGGAGATGACCGGCGCCACCGGCGTCCATCTCCTGCTCCGCAACCAGGAGGGACACGACTGGCTGGTGTCGACCGGTACCGGTGCCGTCCCGCTGCGCGAGGCCGACCGCCAGCGCCTGCTGCCGGCCTCGGTGATCTGGTACGCCGAACGCACCCACGAACCTGTCGTCGTCGCCGATGCCACCCGCGATGACCGGTTCCGCCGCGACGCGTACATCACCGATCTCGACCGTTGCTCGCTGCTGGTCGTGCCCATCCTGACCAGAGGCGAGCTGCGGGCGATGCTGCTGCTGGAGAACCGGATGATCCGGGGGGCGTTCTCGACCGAGCGTCTCGAAGGAATCATGCTCATCGCCGGGCAACTGGCCGTCTCGCTGGACAACGCCCTGGTGTACGCGTCGCTGGAGCGCAAGGTCACCGAGCGGACCCAGCAGCTCGCCGCCGCCAACCGGCGACTGGAACAACTCTCGATCACCGATCCGCTGACGGGGCTCGCCAATCGGCGACGCCTCGAAGAAGTCCTTGAGTCCGAGTGGGGCCGGGCACAGCAGCAGGCAGCCTCCATCGCGCTCGCCATGGTCGACATCGACCATTTCAAGCTCTACAACGACCATTTCGGACACACCGCCGGCGATCGATGCCTCCAACGGGTCGCCGCGTGCCTGGCCCAGAACATCAGCGACGCTCACCTGGCGGCCCGTTACGGCGGCGAGGAGTTCGCCATCGTCATGCCGGGTACCGACACCGACGCCGCGACCGGCCTGGCCAGGCACCTCTGCTCTGCCGTCAAGGAACTAGCCGAGCCACACCCGCTGGTCGGCGAGGGCGTCGTCACGGCCAGCATCGGCGTCGCGGCGGTCGCCCCCACCTCGGAGAAGGCCGCCGACGAGATCATCGAGCTTGCCGACGGCGCGCTGTACCGCGCCAAGCACGGCGGACGCGGCCGGGTGAAGGTGGCGCTTCCCCATCCCGCGCCGTTCACGGGACGGGGAACTCGGTAACCGGCACGGCCTCGGTCCGGCTCGCGACATAACGCGGCACCAGCGCCAACGCGGCCTCGGCATCCGCCGCTTCGACCGTCCAGAACATCTGGTGCTCGTCGTCGCCCAGGCCGCAGGACGCGAGCGCGCGGCCGTGCCGCAGGGGACTGTCGAAACCGTGCCAGGACGCGAAGACGAACCGGCATTCGGCCGGGCCGTGCCGGTGGCACAGGACGAACATCGCCATACATGCGAGCGTCACCCGGCCACGGCTCGCCATATATCGGGGAGATCCCCAGACCCGGCCGTCGATGTCACTCAAGCGACCCGGCTACCGGGACAGCCCAATGCTCTACCACAATGCCCGCCAAAGGCGATCGAACTCCGCACGGGCCTGCTGGCCCGTACGCACGCGGCGACGGCGCCGCGGGGGAGGGCACAATGACGCATCGGGTCTTCCTGGTCGGGCGCGACCAGGAAATGGCGACGATCCGCGCCGCCATCGATCGGCTGACCACCGACGGGCCAGCCACCCCGGCACCCAGAACCCGGGTGGGGAACGGGTCGGCGGCCGTTGCCGCCGGTATCCGCCGGCCGCGAGCCGGTTGGCTGGAGATCAGCGGCGAGGCGGGGATCGGCAAAAGCCGGCTGATCGACGAACTCACCTCGCTGGCGGATCAGCGCGGCCATCTGGTACTGCGGGGCCACGGCAGTGAGCTGGAGCGCGACATCCCGTTCAACGCCATCGTCGACGCGCTGGACGACTACCTAGGCGCCGTCGACCCGGACCGGCTGCGCACGCTCGGCGACGACCGGCTCGACGAGTTGGCATCGGTCTTCCCCTCGCTACGTCCACTCGGCCGGGCCAGGACTGACACTTCCGAGTTGGACCGCTGGCAGGCCTACCGCGCCGTACGCCGGCTGCTCGAGCTACTCGCGGCCGAGCGGCCGCTCGTGCTGGCGCTTGACGACCTGCACTGGGCTGACACGGCATCGGCCGAGCTCGTCGCGTACCTGCTGCGCCGTCCGCCAGCGGCGGCGGTGCTGCTCGTGCTCTCCTACCGGCCGCGACAGGCACCGGCCACGCTGCTCGCCGCGCTCGCGGGGGCGGCCGGCGACCTGCCCGAGCCGGGTACCGCCGACACCGTCGCCCCCGCGGGCGCCGCCGGGGCGACCGGTGCCGACGGCACGCGGATCCGCCTGGACGCGCTCTCCCGCGCCGACGCCGACCTGCTGCTGGGCCCGATTCGTGATCAGATCGCCAAGGCCCGCTGGTATCGCCAGAGCGGTGGAAACCCCTTCTATCTGGAGCAGCTCGCCCGTTCTCGCTCGTTCCCGCCGCCGATCATCGCGATGGACCGCCCGGCCACCGCCGTCCCCACGGGAGCGGGGGACGACGATCTCGACGACGAGGTGCCGCCCGCGGTCGCGGCCGCCGTCGGGGCCGAGATCGCCGCGCTGCCCGTCGCGATCCGCCTGTTCGCCCAAGGTGCCGCCGTCGCCGGGGACACGTTCGATCCCGAGCTCGCCGCGGCCGCCGCCGGCCTGGCCGCCACACAGACCGAAGGCGCCGCGAGCACGCGGGCGGCCGCTCCGGCTCCCACGGCCCAGCCCACCAGCTCCTCCGCCGCCCCCTCCGCCGACACCAACCTTGGTCTTGGCCTCGATGTTGGAGTCGACGTCGCCTCCAACGTCATCTCGTCGCTGGACGCCGTCGACGTCCTGATCAAGGCCGACGTCATCCGGCCGACGGAGCTGCCCCGCCGGTTCGCCTTCCGGCACCCCATCGTGCGTCACGCGGTGTACGTCTCGGCCGGCCCGGGCTGGCGGCTGGGCGCGCATGCCCGCGCCGCCGCGGCGCTCGCCGCGCGCGGTGCGCCCGCCACCGCCAGGGCGCACCACGTCGAGCGGGCCGCGCTGCCCGGTGACGAGGAGGCGGTGGCGCTGCTCGCCGCCGCGGCCGACGCGAGCCGGCTGCGCGCCCCGGCCGCCGCCGCCCGCTGGTATGACGCGGCCCTGCGGCTGCTGCCCGCCGCGGTCGGAGAGGTCGACCCGCGGCGCATCGCCCTGCTCGCCCGGCTGGCGAGCGCGCTGGACTCGAGTTACCAGCCGGAGCGAGCCCGCGACGTGCTCGACGAGATCCTCGGCCTGATCCCGCCGTCGCTTCCGGAGCAGCGTGCCCACGTGATCGCGCTGCGCTCGGCCGTCGACCACATGCTCGGCCGGCACGGCGAGGCCAGGGCCCTGGTGCTCGACGCGCTGGCGACGGCGGACCCCGCCACCCGCGAGGGCTGCCTGCTGCGCCTGCAACTGGTGATCGACCACTTCTACACCGGCGAGTACGACGGGATGCGCCGCTGGCAGCGGGAGACCCATCCGCTGGCCGAGCGGCTCGGCGACCCGGCGCTGCTCGCCGTCTCCACCGGACTGCTCGCGGGCGCCGAGTACATGGCCAGCGGCGTCGCCGCGGCCGACGCCGGCGCGACGGAGGCCGCCCGCCGCTACGACCTGCTGGCCGACGACGACGTGCTGCCCCACCTGGCGATGCTCGCCTGGCTCGGCTGGACAGAGTTGTACCTGGAACGGTTCACCGACGCCGCCCGTCACCTCGACCGCGCGGACTCGCTCGCGCGGCGGCGGGGCCGCGGCGCCACCCTGGCCATGGCCGCGGTCGGCCGGGCGACGCTGGCCGGCTGGCGTGGCCAGGTGCCGGAGGCGGCGCGTCTCGCCGACGAGGCCGTCGAGTCATGCCTGCTCGCGCCGCACCTGCCGTTCCTGTCCTGGGCGCTCGCGGTGCGCTGCTGGACGGCGACGCTGGCCGGCGACCTGACCGAGGCGCTGCGGCTCGGCGCGCACGCCGTCCGGGTCGCGCGGCCCGAGACCGACGCCGTCTCGGTGCTCGCCGGCTCGCACTACGCGGAGGCGCTGGTCGAGGCCGGCCAGCCGGACCGGGCGATCGACGAGCTGTTCGCCGCGGCCGGCGGCGCGGACCTGCCCCGCGTCGAGGAGGCCTACCGCCCCTACTGGTACGAGCTGCTCACCCGGGCGGAGCTCGCGAGGCGCGACCTGGACCGCGCGAGCCAGCGCCGCCCCCTGTTAGCCGCGCCGTGCCCGCCGGAACCGGGGCGCCCGCCGTCCAGGGCGAGCGTGTCCGGCCTGACGACGGTCAACGGCGTCAACGACGGCGACGGCGGCGGCGGGTTGGCGGCGGCCGAACGCTGGGCCCGGCGGGCGGAGCGCGCGGCGGCGCGGGCGGGTGGTGGACTGCCCGGGCGCACGGCCTCCGCGTTGCGCGCGCGGGCCGCCGTGGATCTCGCGCGCGGGGACGCGGCCGCGGCGGCGAAGGCCGCGCTCGCCTCCGCCGCCGCGGCCGAGCGAGCGGGACTGCCCATCGAGTCCGGGCGGTCGCTGACGCTCGCGGGACGGGCGTTCACCGCTGTCGGCGACACCGCGGCGGCGATCGGCGAGCTGCGGCGGGCGGAGTCCCGGCTACGCGCGGCCGGCGCGCGGCGACCCGGTGACGAGGCGGCCCGCCTCCTGCGCCAGCTCGGTGAGAAGGTCGCTCGCGGCGGGCGCCCCGGGGGCTCCTGGCGTCCCGCCCCACACCAGGTGGGCGGGCACGCCAGCGCCGGCGCCGGCGCCCAGCTGACGGCGGGCGCCGACGGCCCCGGCGCGGGCACGGGCACCCTGGCCGCGGTCGGCGTCACTTCCGCCGGGGCCGCTCGGGCACGCGCCGGGAACGACGGGACGGGCCCGGCGGCGCGGCTGTCGGCGCGTGAGCGGCAGATCGCCGAGTTGGTGGCCGCCGGTCAGACGAACAAGCAGATCGCCGCCGAGTTGTTCGTCAGCGAGAAGACAGTCGAAAGCCACGTGACGAAGGTTCTGGCGAAGCTCGGTGTGCCTTCCCGGGCCGCCGTGGGCGCCGTCCTGCGTTTCTGACGCCCCCTGGGCTGGTCCCGCCCACCAGGCGCGGCCCCGTCCCGGTGGCCCGACGCTTTCGGGCTGCCTCGCCGCCGGGACTCCCGACCGGCCATGACGGATCCGCGTCACACGCTTGACGGCCAGGACCCATGTGGCGGGATGATCCGGCAACGGAGTTCCGGCCGACGCGTGGCATGCCCTCAGGCGCACCGGGAACCAGGGTTTCTCCCGATGTTCTGGTCGGGAGTAGGAGATCAGGCTGAGCCTGGTGGTGGGGACGTTCGGCGTGGCCACGCGCGCCGGGCGTCCCTACCGATCGGGGAGCCGGAAACGGGGCGTGATCATGGACGCGCGACGCCGTTCCGGCCTGGAACGGAGGCCACATGTCGATGCCTGAGCCCGCCGCGGGACCGGCCGCGCCAGCGCGGCGCGGGTTCGCGACCGGCGGCACGGGCCTCGCCGGCGCGCTGCTCGTCGGTGCCGTGATCGCAGTCGTTCTCGGGGTCTACGGCCGGGAACACGAGCCGGCGCGGCGCCCGATCTACACGCTCGGTTTCTCCTCGCCACTGCCCATGAAGGCGTGGCTCACGACGGTGGTCCTGGCGCTCGTCGTCGTGCAGCTGCTCACCGCCCTGTGGATGTGGGGACGGCTACCCGGCGTCGGCTCGGCCGGGCCCGGGGTYGCGATCGTCCACCGGTGGAGTGGGACGGTGGCCTWCGTCGCCTCCCTCCCGGTCGCGTTCCACTGCCTGTGGGCGCTCGGCTTCCAGACGTCGGAGACCAGAGTCGTCGTGCACAGCATCGCCGGCTGCGCGTTCTACGGCGCATACGCGGCGAAGATGCTCGGGCTTCGGGTGAAGAGCCTGCCCGGGTGGGCGCTACCGGTGCTTGGCGGCCTGGTTCTGACGGCGCTCGTCGTGCTCTGGCTGACCGCGTCGCTGTGGTTCTTCACCCGCTCCGGCATTCCTCATGTCTGACCGCGCCACCCGTAACGAAGAAGGGCTGAGATGACGCAGGACGTCTCCGCGCCGGCCCAGCCAGCGGCGCTCACCCGGCGGGCCATCCCAGCGGTGGTCGTCATCGCCGGGGCCGCCGCTGGCTTCGCCGTCGCCAAGGGCCACGACGAGAGCGGGACCGGCCCCGGCGCGAACGCGGCCGGCGGCCCCCCGCCAGCCGGCGGCGGTGGCGCCGCCGCGGGTGGCGGCGGCACCCAGCTCGCCACCCTCGACCAGGTGCCGGCCGGCGGCGGGCTGATTTTGGACGGCCCCGGCATCGTGCTGACCAAGGACGCCGCGGGCAACGTGCACGGCTTCTCGACGGTCTGCACCCATCAGGGCTGCGCGGTCTCCGACATCACGGACGGCACGATCAACTGCCCATGCCATGGCAGCAAGTTCGACGTCTCGACCGGCGCCCCGGTAGCCGGCCCCGCCGGCAGCCCGCTGCCACCGGTCAACGTCACCGTCCGCGACAACGCCATCTTCACCTCCTGACCCTTCGCCGGCCTCGGCGCACCGCGCCGGCGCGGACGAGACCCAGCCAGTGACCTGCCCGCCGTCCGGCTCCGCCATCGCGAGGCCGGACGAACCAGCACGAGAGGGGATCAGCGTGCCACCCGTCGCGCTGCGCGTCAGCACCCCGGCCGGCGAGCTCACGCTGCCCGGTGACCACCCAGCGGTCGTCGGCCGGTCAGGCGACGCGGATGTCGTCGTCAACCATCCGAAGGTCTCGCGCCGGCACGTCGCGCTCGAGCCGTCGCCGGAGGGCTGGGTGGCCCGGGACCTGAGCACCAACGGGATCTGGCACGACGGCCAGCGCGTCGGGGCCGTGCGGGTCAGCGGCGACGTGACCCGTCTGCGCCTCGGCGGCGCGGATGGCCCGGAGCTGGCGCTCACCGCCCTGGTACCGGCCGCCGCGCCCCCGGCCGCGCCGGCCGAGCCCGACCTCGACGAGCTCGAGACCAGGCTCGCGCTCGGCGGCGTTCCAAGCCCGGCGGCCCAGCGGCCCGGCCGCGGATCCGCCCCAGTGCCGCCGGCGGCCCCGGCGGCCGTGCCCGGCAGGCCCGCCGGAGCACAGCCCCCAGCCGGCATGCCGGCCCAGCGGCCCGCGCCCGCGCCCACGCCCGCTCCGAGCGCGCGGCGCAGGCCGCCCCGCTGGCTGAGCACCGTGCCCACGCTGATCTGGCTGTTCGCCGCGGCCTTCGCCATCGGTGCCCTCGTCGCGCTCTCCTGACCACCTCGCGACGGCGTCGCGCCCTACGACGGGATGTCCGTCGCACCCCGCGATGGGACGTCGTCCCGGTGATGGCGGCGTCGCGCATGGCGTCGCCGTCCGGGGACGGGTAGGTCCCACCCAACGCGCGGGCACGGCCGGCGGGTCCGGGTGCCGGTCCGTCGTCGGACCGGCCCGCGTGGACCCGCAGGGCCGCGGGGACGCCGACCGCAAGCCCCCGGGCCCACAGTGCCGCAGGTCCGCGGACCCGCAAGCCCGCGGACCGGTGGCGACTGCCCGCGACGCTCGGGCAGAAAATGCGGCCGTGTGACGCGGCTCTCACCACCGGGTGTGACGCGGCTGTCCTAGGCCGGGCATTCCGACGACCGTTCCGCGACTACGGGCGGTCACGTTCAGGGGGTGAGCGGAACATTCTCACCACTTCTTTAATCGTAGCGGCCGGCGCGTACCGCCTGTTAGACCATCTGCCGGTTTACCGTCTGACCTGTCGGGTGGTATCGCCGTTTAGGAAGGGCCCATATGACGCAGGACGCCGCACCCCAGGCTGAACCGACCGAAACGTCGGTGAGGCCGGCCAGTCTCACCAGGCGAGCGACGGTCCCGTTGATTGCCGTCGCCGTCGGCGCCTCCGGATACCTGCTGGCCGCCTGTTCCAGCTCCGACGACGACGCCGCCGCCGTCTCCCCGTCCACCGGCTCCGTGACCACGGACTCCGCGGCGACCCCGGCGGCCGCGGCCACGACCGGGGGCGCGACCACCGGCTCCGGCGGCACCCAGCTCGCCACCCTTGACCAGGTGCCGGCCGGCGGCGGCCTGATCCTGTCGGACAAGAAGATCGTAATCACTCGCGGCACGGGCACCGACGTGCACGCCTTCTCCGCGGTCTGCACCCACCAGGGCTGCACCGTCGCCAAGGTGGCCGACGGCACGATCAACTGTCCCTGTCACGGCAGCAAGTTCGACGCGTCCACAGGCGCCCCCGTCGCCGGTCCCGCCCCCAGCCCACTCGCTCCCGTCGCCGTCACCGTCCGCGACAACGCCGTCTTCACAGCCTGAGCGCTGCTCTTCCCCTGGCTGGACCCGCCTCGGCGGACGCGGCGGGTCCAGCAGGGGCGGTCGGTCTGGCTCGGACGATTCGGCTCTCGCGCGGCCAGGCCAGAGGTGATCACCGCGATCGTTGAGCGGGGCGTTCTGGCTTTCTCGCCTCCACCAGATCGCCCCCGGCGGCGATCTGGCTCCGACCTGCCGCCCTCCAGCGAGCCCATCGCCACAGCCAGTACCGCGACAGGCGACGCTGGCCACCGCGGCGCCGGCCCTGGAGATCAGTCAGACACAGCGCGCCACCGGTGACACGTAGCGCCTGACGCTCTTTCACCTGCTGGGCGTAGGCGGCGGGGGAACGTTCGCCGAAGCGGCGCCGGCCGACCCGACTACCGGATGTGGTCGTTCAGGCGCGCATTACCTGAGCCAGCCGCCGGCGGCCGCGATACTTTCGCGTAACGCACCGAKCGTGTCAGGTGCGCGAAACCTGTTCGCCACTTTTCGGCGCTCCCGAAATATATGACCACGACGCGTAATGTCACGACCACGGCGCCCAGGGCCTCTCGCCCGCCCGTCAGGATGTATGACACAGGTCACACTCCTCGCACGCTTTCAAGCCCCTTGAGGACTTCGTTGTTGACGTGCGAACATTCCGGTCAACCCCCCGCCCCACAGGTGCCCGCGCCGTCGCGTCGCCCCTTGGTCCGGTCTGGGGCAATCCAGTTTTTCACGCGCCGACAGGCGTGTGCTCCATGCTGTTTTCACCATGGGTGGATGTTGACGGGTGGCATGA
Organism: Pseudofrankia asymbiotica; assembly: GCF_001983105.1. Taxonomy (GTDB): domain Bacteria; phylum Actinomycetota; class Actinomycetes; order Frankiales; family Frankiaceae; genus Pseudofrankia; species Pseudofrankia asymbiotica. The sequence goes on from NZ_MOMC01000090.1 coordinate 26,580, forward strand.
ACAAGGTCGAGACTGTCGTCATCAACTGGAAACGTCCCGGCAATGTTGAGCGGGTCGTGAACGCACTTCGCGCGCAGTCCACCCCGTGCACCATMACGGTTTGTGACACCCATCTGGAAGACCAGTACGCGCTACCGACGTCGGCACTGGGCAACGCCGATCGGATCTACCGATGGGGGCACAACACCGGCCCGTACTCGCGGTTCGTGCCGCTGGCCGCCTACGACCACGAATACACGTTCTTCATCGACGACGACATGCTCCCCGGCTCCCGCTGCGTAGAGCACTTCGTCTCCACCGCCGAGAAGCTGCCCGGCTTCGGCTCGATCGGCCAGATGGGCAGGATCATCCCGCCGGATGGCGTCTACCAGGCGCGCAACGTCGCGCGTCTCCCCCGGCCGCGCGAGATCGACATCCTGGTCCGCGGCTTCTTCGTCCGCACCCGCAACCTGCACCATGTCGCCCAGTTGCGCTGGCTGATGAACTACACCGAGGAGCAGGTCCCCGAGGACGACATGCTGCTCTGCGTCGCGATGCGACTGTGCGCCGGCCTGCGCAACTACCTGACGCCGGCCAGCCCCGACTCCGAGACGCTCATGAACCAGACAGAGCTGCCCGACCCGCACGCCCTGCACCGCAGACCCGACCACATCAGGCGCCGCATCGACTTCATGCTCGCCGCCAGGGCGATCGGCTGGCTTCCCGCGAACCCGGCGCCCCCGATCCCCAGGCAGCTGACCGGCGCCGAGCGGGCGGGCGCCCACGGCATGGACGGCGCCTCCCCCGCCGGCCAGAACGGCCAGAACGGCCAGAACGGCCAGAACGGCCAGAACAACGGGAATCGAAATCACGGCGCCACCCCGGTCATCCGCCTGCCGTCCACCGTCCCGCTGAACGGCCACGCGAACGGTGACGGAAATGTGAACCGGAACGGGAACGAGGGCGGGAACGGGAGGACGCTCGCGGACGTGGACGGCCCGGACCATGTCCTGCCGCTGGCGGCCGAGCTTGCCCTCCCAAACGGGAACCGCCATCCGAACGGCAACGGGAAGGGCCCCCAGGACGGCCATCGCAAGGCTCCGGTGAATCGCGGCGTGCTCTACCTGGCGCTCGGCGAGACGTACACGAAGCTCGCGACCGACAGTGCCCGCACGTTACGCCTGCACGGCTATGACGGCCCGGTGCGCGTCGTCACGGACGCGCCGAGTCACGACCTGGTCGACCTGGAATGCGAGACGCTCGTCGTCGGCAGTCTTCCCGGCGGGTTCGCGTCCCGCTTCCACAAGACCCAGCTGTACCGCTGGTCGTTCCAGCGCACTCTCTTCCTTGACGCGGACACGATCGTCATCTCCCCGATCGAGGAGGTATGGGAGATGCTGCGCGGCCACGACATGGCGATGGCACCGGATATGCACTCGTACGTCGCGGACGTGATCGCGCACAGTGTCAACGACCCCGTCCGGCGGGCGCCGGAGTACCAGCTGATGTCCGACCTCKGGCTGGCCGACCGCCGTTACTACAACAGCGGMGTCATGCTCTTCGACCAGAGCGGGCGCACCGGGAAGATGTTCAACCACTGGCATCAGGAGTGGAACCGCTTCGGCGGCGAGGACCAGCTCGCCCTCGTCCGYGCGATCGCCGCCACCGAGACGCGGGTGTCCCCCCTCGACTCCGCCTGGAACCGCAGGCCGAAGGCGTTCTCCTCGGTCAACGAGGCGCGCTCCGCCGGCGTCCGCATCCTGCACTTCCTGTCCCGCCAGCGTTCCCTGCTGAACGACGCCTACCTGGGCGTCGTCGCGGAGTATCTCGGCTAGCGGAGTATCTCGGCTAGCGGAGTATCTCGGCTGGCCGAGCGCCTCGGCTGGCCGAGCGCCTCGGCCAGCCAAGCACCTCGGCCAGCCAAGTACCTCGGCTGACCCGGGTGCGCGACTCCAGACCCAGATAAGATCATCTATGTGGCGGGCCGGTGGGGAGCTCCTGCCCATCGGCCGACATGACGACCGGGCAGTTCCCGGGTTTCGTCGCGACGGGCGTTCCGTCCAGCGCGCAGTGCCGAAAATGCGGCTGGGCACGGCTCGGGGACGCCGGCCGCGCGCCGACGACCGGCACCCGCGCCGCCGGCCCGGCGGCCGGTACCGGGGCCGGGGCTGGGACGGCCGCGCGCCGCGGGTTGCGGACCCCGGCGGCCGCGATCAGACCACCGGCCGCGCAGACGGCGGCGGCGAGCCAGATCGCGGTGCGGAAGCCACTGCTGAAGGCGTCCGCGTCCAGGTAGGCGGCACCGGTGAGCCCCGCCGCGGCGGGCAGCACCGCGACGGCGAGCAGCTGGGCGGTGCGGGCGACGTCGTTGTTCACCGCGGAGGCGACGCCGGCGTGCTCGGCCGGCGCCGCGCCGAGCGCGGTCGACGTCAGCGGCGCGACCGTCGTCGCCAGGCCCAGGCCGAGCACGGTGACGGCCGGCAGCACATCGCGCAGGTAGCCGCCGCCGTTCCCGGCGCGCGTGAGCAGCGCGAGCCCCACGGCGGCGAGCAGCGGCCCGGCGGTCATCTGCAGCCGGGGACCGATCCGGTCGGCGAGCGCGCCGGAGCGGGCCGACAACGCCAGCATGATGATCGTTACGGGCAGCAGCGCGGTGCCCGCCTCGATCGGTGAGTAACCGGCGGACTGCTGCAGCTCGATCGGCAGCAGGAACAACGCGCCGCCGAGTGCCGCGTACACCGCGAAGGTCACCAGGTTCGCCGCCGTGAACTGCCGGGAGGCGAAGAGGCTCGGCGGGAGCATCGGGGCGGATTGCCGCCGCTCGACGACGACGAACCCGGCCAGCGACGCCGCGCCGGCCGCGAGCAGCCCGATCACGGTGGGTRACGTCCAGCCTTGGCCCGGCCCTTCGATCAGCCCATAGGAAAGCCCGACCAGGCCAAGCGTCACGAGTGCCGCGCCGGCCAGGTCGATCCGCCTGGGCGCGGCCGGGTCCGTCGACTCCGGCACGTGTCGCGCCGCGACCATCATCACCGCGACGGCGAGCGGCAGGTTGATGAAGAAGATCAGCCGCCAGGACACGGTGCCGACCAACCAGCCGCCAAGGAACGGCCCGACAGCGGTTGTCACCCCCGAGAGGCCCGACCAGGCGCCGATGGCACGCGAGCGGTCCCCCTCGGCGAAGGACGCCTGCAGGATCGCGAGGCTGCCCGGCGTCAGCAGTGCCCCGCCGACCCCTTGCAGCGCCCGTGCGCCGACCAGCACGGAGGAGTTCGGCGCGAGCCCGCACAGCAGCGACGCGAGCGCGAACCAGCCGACGCCCAGCATGAACACCCGTCGCCGGCCGTACCGGTCACCGAGCGAACCACCGACCAGCAGCAGGCCGGCCAGGGTGAGCGTGTACGCGGTGACGACCCACTGCAGCGTGGCGATGCCTGTTCCGAAGTCGCGCCCGATGGACGGCAGCGCCACCCCGACCGCGGTCGCGTCGATGGAGGCCAGGCCCGAGCCGAGCACGGTCGCGAGCAGTACCCACCGCCCGCGCGGAGACGCCACCCTCAGGTCGCCCGCCCGCCAGGCCTCAGCCAGCGGGCCCCGCGGGGCCGGCCTACCGGTCGGGTCCGGATCGTCTTGCCCCGTGGGGTGCCGCGGCGGCGGTCCGGTCGACATGACCGGACCCTACGTCTGCCGACCAGCCCGGTCGCCTGCGTCGGACCGTGAGGCCGCTGCCAGCGCCTCTGGGTCGTCTTCGTGGCCCTGGAGGACTCGGACCGCCCAGCTGATGCGGGTGTCGGCCACGTCGCGGCGTTCTTCCAGCACTCGCAGGAGGACCAGGAGGAAGAGAGTCCCCAGCGCCAGCAGCAGCGCCAGGATGAGTGTCACCAGATAGAAGTCCGTCACGGCCGGTACCTCCGGGTTCCTGCATTCGTTTTCAGGCGCTGCCGCCACGGTTGGCGTCTGGCTGGCGTCTGGCTGGCTGGCGCCAACCGCCGTGGCGGGTGGTGGATTAGTGCTTGTCGCCGCTGCGCGGCCCATAGGAACGGACGGTCACCGGCGCGTCGCACACCTCAGCGACGAGATCCGGCCACTCGTCCGGGCCCGGCGCCGCCTCGCCGAGGACCGGCCGGGCCCGCGACAGCTGGCGGGTGAGCACGGCCGACCGGTCCAGGTCGCCGGCCGGCCCAGGGATCAGCCGGTCGATCCGCCGCGCCGCCTCGCCCAGGCGCGGCATGCCCGCCCCGTTCCGGGTGCCCGCGCCCGCCGAGCTGCCAACGAGTTCCATGTCGTCAGGCTGATGGATCGGCATTGCCCCGATATCGGCACAGTCGGAGAAGCGGCCACTCCTGGGTGTCGTGTCCGCGACGTCGTAGGCCTCGCATACCCGCAGCGGGTGGCGGGCGGGAGCGTCGAGGTGAGTGAGCGCGACCGCGTCGACCCCGCCCGCGACCTCGACGGCGTACCGGTGGGCGACCGCGTCGAAGTGCCCGGCCCGCAGCGCCCCCTGCCAGCGGCCCACGCCGTTGTACCGGTCCGGCAGCGCCGCGGTCAGCGCCGCGTCCTCGCTCACCAGCGGGCCGGCGCCGTGCCGGGTGGTGAAGGTCCGCAGCACGCCGAGGCGGGTGACGTCGCCACCGTCGACCCCGGCGTCGCGCAGCAGCTTCTCCGCGTTGGCGAACGTCGTCGTCGACCAGGTCGTGTACGGGTGGAAGCCATGCCATTCGTCGAGCAGCACGCCCTGCGCCCCCTCGAAGACGACCGGGCCGGCACGCAGCAGCTCGGCGACGTGCCGGTCGTCGACGAGCCGCACCGCCCGCGCGAACTCGCCGAACACCTCGACGCAGTCCTCGACCGGCGGCGCCGGCAGCGGCCCGAGCTCCGACTCCAGCAGCGCCCGCAGCTCGCCGAGCAGCCGGCGCAGCCGGGCGGGATGCGCGCAGTCCCGCGCCCGGGGCGCGTCGTCGGGGTAGGCGAGGGCGTAGGCGGCCGTCTCCCCGATCCCCATCCCGCACGACCCGTGCCGCCCGGAGCCGCGGGCAAGCTCCCTGGCCCGGTTCGCGGCCGCGTGGTACGGCGTGGTGAGCAGCGCGTCCCCGTGAACGGTGAGCGCCGCGAACGGACTGGGCACGCCGATCGCCGCGAGATGCTCCGCCTCCGCCGCCAGCGCCAACGGGTCGACGAGCATGTGTCGCGACAGGTGGGTCGGCACGCCGGCGAGCGTGCCCGCGCCGAACTGCGCGAAGGTGTGATGACGGCCGTCGTCGGTGACGACGTTGTGCGCCGCCTGCGCGCCGCCGTTGAACCGGACCACGGCCCCGACGGGCCGGCCGGCCGCCGCGGCGACCCGGCAGAGATGGTCGACGACCGTCCCCTTGCCGGCGTCGCCGAAGCCGAGATCGACAACGATCGTGAAGTCGGGCCGCATCTCGGCTCCTTCCTTCCTGAATCGAGCCCTGAATCGAGCCTGAATCGGCGGAACAGACGGTCAGAGGCGGGCGACGCCGCCATCGGGGTTGGCCAGGGGCCGGGCGTCGGTGGGGCGAATACGGGCCAGCGCCTTGCTCACCGGGGCCACGGCGGCGTCCGCGCCGAGGTCGCGCAGGTCGTCGAGGCCCTCGTCGAGGTCGATCGAGTCCTCGAGGATGCCGATCGTGAGCGCGATCGTCTCGCAGGCCAGGCCCAGGTCGTCCAGCTCGATCACCCGCTCGCCGAGCAGCGCCCGCCAGGTGTCGAGCACCGCGCTCTCCCGCGCGTGCGCGGCGCCGGCCGGGATGATGAAGAAGACGTGGTACATCCGCTGGAGCTCGGCGAGGATCTCCGTGGTGGGGATGCGCTCGCCCAGCCGGTCGCCGATCACGTCGCGGACCTGGCCGGCGTCGACCGCCTTGTACGGGTTCTCGTCGCCGATGATGAACAGGTAGCCCTTACGGCCGCGCTTCTCGAGACAGTCGATCGCGGTGTGACGCGCCATGAAGTACATGGCGAGCTCGTACGACTCCTTGACCTGGCCGCCGCCGCCACCCTCCAGGATGATGTTGCCGAGGTGCGCGTCCATCCGGTTGTCCGACTCGAACTGGCCGACCTGCAGCGGCACCCGGTCGCAGGTGGCGTCGCCGATGGCGCCGAACATGATCTGCGGGTGCTCGGCGTAGCCCTTGCGCAGCAGCAGGCCGAACAGCGCCGGCAGCTTGCTCTGCAGCTCGCGCGGCACCGAGCCCATCGAACCGGTGACGTCGAACAGCACCGAGATGGCGACCGAGGTCGGGTGCTCGTCCGAGTCGCGGCTCTCCCGCGTCGTCACGCCGTGCGGGTCGAGGTCCGCGTGGACCTTCATCGACCGGCCCGCGTGGCGCATCCGGTCGCTGTAGTCGAAGGCGCTCTTGCCGCTGCTGCGCCGGAAGCTCGCGGCCGCGTCGTAGACGTTGGTCGACCAGCTACCGCTACCCATGATGATCCTCCAGGAGGTGTGGAGAAGGGATGATGATGTTGATGGAAGCCGGTCCTGGGCCCAGGGGGCCCATGGGGTCCGGCGGGCCGGCGGGCCGGCGGGGCCGCGGGCGCGCGGTCAGCGCGTGGGACGCGGCATCGTGAACGGGCGGAACCGGCGGGGGCCGTACAACCGGCCAAGCAGGTCGTCGAGCTCTCCGAGCAGTTGCCACGCGTCGTCCGGCCGCATGGATGGGGCCGGCAGCAGGCAACCGCCGAGGAACCGGCGGATCGGCGCGGGCACGCCGGCGCCGAGCCGGGCCGGATCCGGGCTGCCCAGGAGGTAGGACACGCAGCGGGTGGCGAGGGCGAGGTCGGTGGCCGCGCCCGGCGGCTCGCGACGCGCCACCTCCGGCGGGTACCAGTCGGCGTACGCCTCCACCAGCGCCGGGATCCGCCGGCTCGGGTCCTCGTCACCACGACCCGGCCTCCGGGCTCCCCTGCCACCGGCGAAACCAGCGGGACCGGCGCCGCGGTGCGGGCCGACGACCGCGCCCTCGGCCGGGTCCGGGACCGCGCTGTAGCACCAGTCGACGAGGACCAGGCCGTGCTGCTCCGGGTGGATCAGGACGTGGCCGGGCAGCACCGCCCCGTGCGCGACCCCGGCCCGGTGCGCGTGACCGACCGCGACGAGCAGTCGGCGCCACATCCAGACGGCGTCGCGCGGGTCCACCCCGCCCGGGTAGGCGGCGCGCACCTGGGCCAGCGTCACGAAACCGTCGAGCCGGCCCAGCACGTTCGCCCGGCGGCCCGCGCCGCCCGCCGCCGCATCGGCGAACCTGCCGGTGTCCACCAGCCGCGGCACGTAGGGGGCGAACTTCGGGTCACCCAGCCGGGCGATCCGCCGCAGCGCCGCCGCCTCGCGGGCGACCAGATCGTCGTCGGCCGCCGAGCGTGCGATCTTCACGACGTAGGGCGGGTCGTCGCCGTCCGCCGGGCCACCGGGCCCGCCGTCCGCCGGCGCGGTCCGGGCCACCCGGTACAGCGTGGCGATGTCGCCGTCCGCGTACCGCTCGCCGACGGTGTACGTGAACCGGTCACCGGTCCCGTCGGCCGCGCCGGCCGGGCCGCCTCGCGCCGCGCCCATGGCCGCACCAGCGCGAGGCCTCGCCGTTGTCGCGCGGCCGCGGCCGAAGACGACCGTGCCGGTCCGGTCGCGCCGCCGGCTGCCCGGTACGGCGCCCGCGGCCAGCTGGTAGGCCTCCCACAGCTCGGTGAGCCGGGCGAAGGCGTTCGCCGCGTCCGCGCGCCGGGCCGCCGGGGCGACGTCCGGATGCGTCAGGCGGGCCATGGCCCGGTAGGCACGGCGGGCCGCGCGCAGCGCCGCCTCCGGCGAGCGGCCGGCGGCTGGCTCGGCGGGGCCGAACAGCGCGCGCTCGCCGAGGCCCTGCCGGAGCACGAGGTCGATCACCTCGTCGAACGAGGCGGGCTGCCGCGGGCCGTCCTCGCCAGCGTCGCCGCGGGCCGCTCCCGTCGTGGGGAAAGTGGTCGAGCCGGTGTGGGTCATCGTGCTTCCTCCTGCCCGGGGCGTAGCAGCGCGGGGTGCAGCAGCCGGGCCGTGCCGGCGCGGTAGAGGCGGGCGCGACGGCCGCCGCGAGCGCCGCCACGCGCGGTGGTGGCGCCGGTGTCCTCGACGAACCCGGGAGCGGAGAGCACCTTGCGATGGAAGTTGGGCGCGTGCAGCGCCTGTCCCCACACCGCCTCGTAGACCTCTCGCAGCTCGGTGATGGTGAACTCGGTCGCGACGAACGCGGTCGCCAGCGGCGTGTACTCGAGCTTGGAGGCGGCCCGTTCGAGCGCGTCGTCGAGGATCCGCGCGTGGTCGAACGCCATGTGATCGCGATCGACACCCGCGACCGGGACCCAGGCAGCCGTCTCGGCGTCGCCGCCCGCGATCGGATCCGGCAGGTCGGGGGCAAAGGCTAGATACGCGACCGAGATGACCCGCATCCTGGGATCCCGGCCGGGCGTTCCATAGGTGCCGAGTTGTTCCAGATACACCCTGGCGAGGCGGCGGTCGACCGCCCGCCGGTCGGTGGACGCCGCGAGCCCGGTCTCCTCGGCGAGCTCACGGACTGCGGCCTCTGGCAGGTCCTCGTCGCGCCGCGCGCCGTCCGGCCCGGCCTCCGGGCGGACGAACCCGCCCGGCAGGGCCCAACGGCCCACGAACGGCCGACGGCCGCGCCGGACCAGCAGCACGTGCAGGGTTGGCACCGACTCGACGACCCGGATGGTCAGYGCGACGACGTCGACCGTGACGGCGATCGGGTCGTAGCGCCGCGGGTCGTAGGCGGACAGGAACGCCACCTCCGCCGCGTCGTCGTCCGCGTTGAGGACGACCGCCTGCCGCTCCGGCCCAGTGCCCGCCATGGTTCTCCCAAAGATCGAACCAAGAGTTCGACTCAGTCCGAGTAACTCTCAGTCTGAGTAGTTCTCAACTAGAGAATTTCTGAAGTTGAGAAGAACATAGCTCACAGATCCCCACCCGCCAAGGGGTTTTGTCGGCGGCGCGACATCTCCAGAGGCAGCGCGGGAGGGGCAGAGCAGCAGGGACGCCTCCGCACCTACGCGGTGGAGGGGGTCGCCCCGAGGCGCTGGCCGGGGCGGCGCTCGTACCAGCGCTGCGTGCGTTCCAGCTGGGCGGCGAGCGAGATCAGGAGGCTTTCGCTGTTCGCCGGGCCCATCAGCTGCGCCCCCATCGGCAGGCCCGCCGACGTGAGGCCGGCCGGCACGTTGATCGCCGGCCAGCCCAGCACGTTCCACGGCCAGGTGAACGGGACGGCGGCGACGATCGCCTGGTCGGTCTCCCAGCTCGTCGCCCGGTTGAGCTCGCCCGTCCGCGGCGGCGGTATCGCCGTCGTCGGGGCGAGCAGTACGTCCACCGAACGGAAGATCCGCCCGATCCGCCACCGTGACATCGGCTCGGCCGCMCGCGAGGCGAGCAACAGCGGCCGCAGCATCCGGCCAGTGCGCGCGTTGGCCAAGGTCCGGACGTCCAGCAGCTCGGGGTCGGGAACGCGGTGAGCCCAGTCGTCGATCGCCTCGAGCGACCGCGGCAGGAAGATCACGCCGAGCAGGCCATAGGCGGGTTCGGCCGGCACGACCTCGTGCCCGAGCGCCTCGAGCGCGGTGCCCGTCCATTCCACGGCGGCGCGCACCGTCGGGTCGAGCCGCGCCGGCATGCCGCTGTACGGCACCTTGAGCGACAGCCCGATCCGCAGCCGGCGCGGCTCGCGGAACGCGGAGGCCAGGAACGGCTCGTCGGGAGCCGGCGGGTGGTCGCGGTCGACCGGCGCGCTGCCCGACAGGACGTCGAGCAGCATGGCCGCGTCGGCGACGGTCAGCGCCAACGGGCCGAACGTGGTCAGCCCGTTGAACTGCTCGGCGACCGGCGCGCTGGAGATCCGCCCGCGCTGCGGCTTGATGCCGACGAGGTTGGTCCAGGCCGCCGGGATCCGCACCGAGCCGGCGCCGTCCGAGCCGACAGCCGCCGCGACCAGCCCGGCCGCCACGGCCGCCGCCGCGCCGCCCGACGACCCGCCGGGTGTGTAGTCGAGGTCCCACGGGTTGCGGGTGACGCCGAAGGCCGGTCCCTCGGTGAACGGCCACTGGCCGAACTCCGGAGTGTTCGTCTTTCCGACGATCACGGCGCCGGCGGCCTTGAGCTTGTGCACCATCTCGCTGTCGGTGGGTCGGGGCGGGAAATCGCCCCGGGCACCGAACGCCGTCGGCTCGCCAGCCAGGTCGGTGTCATCCTTGATCGCGACAGGGACGCCCAGCAGCGGCAGCCGCTGGCCCGCGACCAGCCGCCGGTCGGCCTCGTCCGCCTCCGCGAGCGCTGCCTCCGGACGCAGCCGCCGAAAGGCGTTGAGGGTCGACTGAGTCGCCTGTATCCGGTCGAGAGCGGCGCCGACGAGCTCTCTCGACGAGACGCTCCCGGCGGCGAGCGCGGCGGCTTGGCCCCGCAGCCCCAGCAGGTCGTCCGGCACCCCGACCTCCCCTCCGGCACGACGGTGACATCGCGCCTGGGCGCGGCCCGCCAGCCGACCTCGTCGGCATCACGCCAGCCGATAGGCCGGCTCCGCCGACGAGGAAAACGGTAACCGAACGTGAGCCTCCCGCCCCCGCCTTCGCGCGAAACGCGCTGGTCATCCCTGAAGGAGCGGGGCCGGTCAAGACGATGCTGGGATCTGTTTTGGCTGGTTGTGGGCGTGCGGGGGTTGGCCGCCGTGGGGTCGGCGGCGTGTGGGAGGGGCAGGCAGCTGTGCCTGCCGTTGTGTGCTGCCCGCGGGTTCGCAGAGGCTCCGGGGTCAGGGCCCGTGGGCCCCGGAGGGGACCCGGTCGCCGTAGGCGATGCGTGAGCAGCCTTGACGCTGGAGGGGCGGGCCCGCACGCTGCGTCGCGGACCCCACGGCGGCCGGCCGGGTGACCGAGATTTGGCGTGGGGTTTGGGTGCGGCCGTCAGGCCGCTCGACTGCTGTATGTGTCTGAACTGGGAAACGGTTTCCTTTCAGACGGGTAGGGG
>NZ_MOMC01000091.1 GCF_001983105.1 Pseudofrankia asymbiotica
ACCTACCTCCAGGACATCCTCGTCAGCGAACGCACCAACGACGAACTCTTCGCCACCGTCTGCACCCTCGCCGTCGCCCCCGACCGCGCCTCCCTCGGCATGCGCCTGGCCGGACACCCACCCCCCGCACTCCTCCACCCACACCTCACCGCACTCCCCGACCACGAGGTCGGCCCCGCCCTCGGCGTCCTCGACCACGTCACCAGCAACCAGGTCACCGTCCCCCTACCACCCGGCTGGGAACTCCTCCTGGCCACCGACGGCCTCCTCGAAGGACGCGACGGCCCCACCGGCGAACGACTCGGCTGGGACGGCGTCCTCACCGAAATCGCCACCATCAACCCACCACCCGGCGACGACACCCTCCCCGACGTCCTCATCGACCACATCGAACGACGCAACGGCGGACCACTCACCGACGACGTCGCCCTGCTGCTCCTGAGAGGGCCGACACCATGACTGAGGCAGCCGGCACGGCGATCACGAGTCCCCCGCCGACGGACGCTCCCACACCGGTCCCGGACGGGCCCGGCCGAGACGGCCCCGGCCAGGACAGGCCCGGCCGAAGCGGGCGGCTCAGAGCGAAGGCGCGCGCGTGGCCGCTGCGGCGCAGGCTGGCGGCGGCGCTCACCGTGGCGTCCATCGTCCTGCTGGCCGGTGTCGGCCTCATCACGACCAGCCTGGTCCAGCTGGAACGGTCGATCCACGAACGGACCGACCTCGTCTCGCCGGCCAGGACCCGGTCCGCCCAGCTGATCACCAGCCTGGTCGACCAGGAGACCGGCCTGCGCGGCTACCTCCTCGACGGCAGCGCCACCTCCCTCGAGCCGTACGACGACGGCCGCCGGGACCAGGACAGCCACCTGGCCCGGCTCGACCAGCTCGTCGGCGGCCGGCCCGGCCTCGCCGATGACCTCGGCGCGCTGCGCGCACGGGTCGCCGACTGGCACCGGCAGTACGCCGACCCGGTGGCGGCGGCGGCCCAGCGCGACGACCTGGCCGCCGCCCGCTCCATCGATCCGGTGAACATCGGCAAGCCGGCGTTCGACGCGATCCGGGTCGCGGCCGACCACCTCGACGCCGACCTGACCGTCCGGGCGACGGCTGCCCGGGACCGGGTATCGGCCACGATGCGCCAGCTCGTCGCGATCATGATCATCATCGGGGTCGCCCTCGCGGCGATGATGACCGGCATCGGCCGCGCGCTGCGGGTCTGGGTCACCGGGCCGTTGGAGCGGATCGGGCAGGACGCCCGCACCGTCGCCGGCGGGAAGCTCGACCACACGGTGGCCAGGATCGGGCCGCCGGACGTCGCCGAGCTGGCCGATCACGTCGAGAACATGCGGCTGCAGCTCGTCCATGAGCTGGGCACGGTCTGGGAGGCGGCGGCCAAGCTGGAGGAGCAGGCCGACGCGCTGCGCCGATCCAACCGAGACCTGGAGCAGTTCGCCTACGTCGCCTCCCACGACCTGCAGGAACCGCTGCGCAAGGTCGCCAGCTTCTGCCAGCTGCTGGAACGGCGGTACGGCGACCAGCTCGACGATCGCGGCCAGCAGTACATCGACTTCGCGGTCGACGGAGCGAAGCGGATGCAGAAGCTCATCAACGACCTGCTGGCGTTCTCCCGGGTCGGGCGGACCACCGAGGCGTTCGTGCAGGTCAACCTCGGCGAGGTGCTGACCAGGGCCAAGCTGGCGCTGGCCACGTCGATCGAGGCGACCGAGGCCGAGGTCACCTCCGACGAGCTGCCCACCGTCACCGGTGACCCGACGCTGCTCGCGGCCGTGTTCCAGAACCTGATCGGCAACGCGATCAAGTTCCAGGGGCCGGAGAAGCCCCGGATCCACATCGGCGTCACCGAACGGGACGACGCCTGGGAGCTGTCCTGCTCCGACAACGGCATCGGCATCGAGACCGACTACGCCGAAAAAATCTTCGTCATCTTTCAGCGCCTGCACCGGCGGGAAACCTACGAGGGAACCGGCATCGGCCTGGCGCTCGTCCGAAAGATCATCGAGTTCCACGGTGGGACGATCTGGTTGGATACGGATAGGGGAGATGCGGGTAGGGACTCCGGCACGACGTTCCGCTGGACTCTTCCCAGGAGTGAGGCGGGCGTCTCCACCCCGCAGATCACGGATGCCATCGCACCCCTGGTCGCCGCACATGAAGGAGCAGCGTGACGAACCCGCTTCCCGAGCCCGCCGTGCCCATCGAGGTGCTCCTCGTCGAGGACGATCCCGGCGACGTGCTCATGACCCGGGAGGCGTTCGCGGACTACAAGGTCAAGAACAACCTCCACGTCGTCGGCAACGGCGTGGAGGCGCTGGACTTCCTGCGCKGTGAGGGTGAGTACACCAACAGGCCCCGGCCCGACCTGATCCTGCTCGACCTGAACCTGCCGCTCAAGGACGGCCGCCAGGTGCTCGCCGAGGTCAAGTCGGACGACAAGCTGCGGCGCATCCCGGTGGTCGTGCTGACCACGTCCGAGGCGGAGGAGGACGTGCTGCGCAGCTACGACCTGCACGCCAACGCCTACATCACCAAGCCCGTCGACTTCGACCGGTTCGTCGACGTCGTCCGGCACATCGACGACTTCTTCGTCAGCGTGGTCCGCCTCCCCGGCCACTGACCACAGACCACTGGTCAGCCGGTCAGTCAGTCAGCCGGCGGTCGGGCCGGCGGCCCGCTCGGTCGGCGGCGCCGGGCGCTCGGTGTTGCCGTGGCCGGGCTCGATGTCCAGCGCCTGGGACAGGCGCAGCGGGGCGAACGGGCCGTTCAGTGAGGCGGCGACGGGCTCCAGGGTGAAGCACACGTGGTCTCCGCCGTCATCCAGGGCGCACAGCCGCCTGGCCACCAGCCGGTTGGGAAGGTCGGTCAGCAGGGGTGCATCCCCTGGGCCGGACAGCACCGACCGCCCGGCGAACTTGTCGGTCTCGTCACCGGTGAGCGATCCGAAAGCCTCGGCCGTCGCGTGGTCCTCGGCGGCGAGGAAATGCAGCCCGAAATGCGTCGCGCGCAGCGCTACCCGGTAGGTGTGGTTCGCCTTCGACAGCCACACGCAATACCGGGGCGGAGTGATGCTCGACTGGGCGTGGAAGCCGACCAGGCAGCCGGCACGTTCCCCTTCGGCGGCGGCGGTCACGACGATCATCGCCGAGTTCGTGCTTTTCGCCAGGGCGCCCAGCTCATCGTCGGCCATCGATCTCCCTCCCTACCCCGGCGATGCCGGGTCCTGTCAGGCCACGTCAAGTCCTACCAGATCCGCCGCTCAAAGCGCCTTTCCGTGGCCCGTCGAGCCACCGGAAGCCGCGGCCGCGGCCGGACTTTCTCAGCCCATTGGCGCCGGCATGGCGACGGGCGGCCGGCGCATCGCAGAGGATGCGCCGGCCGCCCGTGTCAGGTGGACACAGCCGCGAGCGGGGGCCTGACCAGGTCCGAGCGCCCAGCGGTCGGTGTCCTTCCTTCGCCAGTTGAGGCCCGTTACCGCGAGAGCGCTGTTACCGCAGAACTCGACGGTGGCTGGCGGCCCGGTAGATCACCAGAGCGAGAATCGCACCGATGATGGACCCGATGATGCCGGACGGCTGCAGGGCGCCCTCGCCCAGGTCCTTGCCGAAGAGAAGGTATCCCAGGAATCCGCCGATAAACGAGCCGACGATACCGAGGAGAATGGTCGCCCCAATACCCATGGGGTCGCGGCCGGGCACGAGAACGCGTGCGACCGCACCGGCGATGAGACCGAGCACGATCCAGGCGATGATGGTCCAGAGCACTGTTTCCTCCAGGTGGACGGAGTGTTTTCGACGATCACCCGTCGTGTGTTGGGAGCTTTACCCCGCCCACCACGCGGCTCAAACAAAGCAGTTTGCGGATGTCTTCATCTGGGCTGGTCAGGCGCGTCTTCCGATGTACACGGGCACTCCCGTCGCTACCAGAAGGAATCGTGAAGTCACCCCCTGTAGTCATTTCAGGGCGGGCGGACGCCCCGGGGAACCACGTTTCGGGCCCGGATTCAGAGAACTGGCGGACAGCTCACGACAGCTCATGCGACGGTCGTAGGCACCGCGGAGAGCGCGGAGAGGGATGCGGCATTGGGCCCCGATGGTCGCGTCACGACAGAACCACCGCGGGACCCGCGGGACGGAYGGACGTGCGGAATGCGGCTCGGTGAGGGAACTACYGCGTCAGATCGGGTAGGTCACGCCGGTCAGCCGCTCCGAGTGCTCCCACAGGCGCGCCGCGGCCTCGGCATCGCGCGACGCGGCGTTGGAGGTGACCAGGACGGGGCGTCCGGTCATTTTCAGCAGCCCGGACGGACCGTAGTACTGGCCGCCCTCCGCCGCCGGGTGCACCGCCGCGCGCATGATCGGCAGGGAGCCCTTGTGCGCGGAGTGCACGATCGGGTTGGGGACGCGGTCGATCACCTGCTTGACCTTCCGCCTCGCCGGGCTGTCGCCGCCGAACCCCCCGGCGTCGGTGTTCGCGCCGCCCGGATGYGCGGCGAGGGACCGGGCCGGCGCGCCCGCCTTCTCCAGCCGGCGCTGCAGCTCGTAGGAGAAGAGCAGGTTCGCGAGCTTCGACCGGCCATAGCCGCGCAGCGGTTTGTAGCCCCGCGTGAAGGCGAGGTCGTCGAAGTCGATCTTCCCCATCCGGTGCCCGTTGCTGCCGACCGTCACGATCCGGCCCGCGTCGGCGGCCAGGACGGCGTTCAGCACGAGCCCGGTGAAGGCGAAGTGGCCGAGGTGGTTGATCCCGAAGTGCTGCTCGAAGCCGTCCTCCGTCTGCCCATAGGGCAGCATGATCACGCCGGCGTTGTTGATGAGCAGGTCGATGACGGGACGCTCGGCCACCAGCGCGTCCGTGGCCTTGCGCACCGAGGCGAGCGAGTTGAGGTCCATCTCCAGCGTGGAGACGTCCCCCTCGGGGGCGACGGCCCGGATGCGGTCCACAGCGTCCCGCGCCTTGGCCGGGTTGCGGCACGCCAGCACGACCGTCGCGCCCCGCGCGGCGAGCACCTTGGCCGCCTCGAAACCGATCCCCGAGTTCGCGCCCGTGATGACGGCCGTTCTCCCGGTCAGGTCAGGAACGTCGTCCGCGTTCCAGCGTCGCCGCCGCCCCGACGCTGCCACCATGACGGCCTCCACGTTCGATGAGAAGGTCCGCGGGCTGTCCGCCACGCTCGCCAACCGACGCCCGCGGGCCGCACCCAAGCGCCGAGCTGATCCAGCAGACGCCGCACGCGGACAAGCCGACGCGAGACCGGGCCAGTGGAACAGTAGGCCGCTTCCGTGACGAGGCGGACATTCAACACAACTATAGGGCGCGGCCGTCGCGCCGCAAGCAGGCCGGCGACGGCCGCGGCCGAGGCGCCCGCGTCGCGAGAAGCCCAAGCGTGCCAGGACGTCGAGACACGTCGGTCGGTCGGCCCTGGCGACCCGGGCGGAGGGGTCGAGGCCCCGGCCGAGCCTGGCCACGGGCTTGTGACGCCCGACTCGCTCCATTAAGTTAGGCAAACCTAATATCAAGGAAGCCTTACTGGAGGTCATGGTGGAGCGGATGACGGGTCTTCCCGATGGCGGTGCCGTCCCGCACCACGCCGAGCTTGTGGCGGCCGCGCGGGCGCTGACCGCGGCCGCGGACTACGGCAGCCTCGCGCTCTGGGGCGGCCGGGTCGCCCACGGGCTGCGCTTCACCAGTCGCCGCCTCGATGGCACGCCGATCCCGGGCGCACCCGTCAAACAGACCGTCACGGAGACGGACACGGGATCCGTGGACCGGCGGGAGGACCCCTCGCCGGCCGAGCACGCGACCGGCGTCGAGCAGATCGCCGACCTGTACGCCGGCTGGCCGACGGGCGCGGCCCATCGTCTGCTCATGCTCGCGCCTGGCGCGATCGGCCAGCTGCTCGAAGCGGACGACCAGGCCTGCCGCTTCCAGTTCTGCGGCCTCGGCGGCCCGGTGACCGAGCAGGCCCGCTGGGTCTCGGTCGCCTTCGGCGGCTGGGTCGCCGCAGTGCCGGCGGCGGACGCGGCCCCCCTCACCAGCCACTTCGCCGAGCGGCACCCCACCGGTGACCTGTTCGACCTCGGCGGGCAGTGGGCGATGCTCGAGATCGA
The DNA here is from genome assembly GCF_001983105.1 of Pseudofrankia asymbiotica. Classification (GTDB taxonomy): domain Bacteria; phylum Actinomycetota; class Actinomycetes; order Frankiales; family Frankiaceae; genus Pseudofrankia; species Pseudofrankia asymbiotica. Next base: position 6,120 of record NZ_MOMC01000091.1, read on the forward strand.
CGTGGTCGAGGCCTTCGTCCGGACCGGGTACGGCCGCGTGCGCCTCGACACCGATGACGCACGTTCGCTGCTCGCCCCCTGAGCGGAACACCGAGGCGGCCGAAACGGCAGGTCACGCTCGCCGTAAATGGGCACCTGCCGACCGCCCCAGCCGGTAGTTTTGCTGCCGACGGTCCCCTTCCTGCCGGGATGTCGTGACGGGCGCCCGAGCCACCGTGGCACGGCGCGGCAGGGACCCTGGCGGGGGCTGTCGCGCACTGAACCTCCGCCATGCCCGGGACATCCCTCGCGGGCCGCAGACCGCTGACTGGGTGATCTCATGGGCAAGCCGACCATCCTGACCGTGGACGACGATCTCGAGGTCTCCGCGGCGATCGGTCGGGACCTGCGCGATCAGTACGGAGGCGAGTACCGCGTAGTCGTCGCGACGTCGGGCGAGCAGGCACTGACGGTCCTGACACGGCTCGCTCTTCGTGAGCAGCGCGTGGCGTTGATAGTCGCCGACCAGCGGATGCCCGGGATGACGGGGATCGCGCTGCTGGAGCAGGCCCGTCACCACGCCCCGGGCGCGAAGAGCCTGCTGTTGACCGCGTACGCGGACACCGACGTCGCGATCAAAGCGATCAACGACATCGGGCTCGACTACTACCTGCTCAAGCCCTGGGACCCGCCGCGGGAACGGCTGTTCCCCATCGTGGATGACCTTCTCACCGACTGGCGCCGGGCCAATCCCGACGAGACCGGGGACGTGCGGGTCGTCGGCCATCGTTGGTCGAGCGGCAGCCACGAGGTGAAGACATTCCTGGCCCGCAACCACGTCCCGTACCGGTGGTACGACATCGAACGGGACGCCGAGGCACAGCGCCTGCTCGACCTCGCCGGCGGGGCCGCCGGGGCCGGCGGGGCCGCCGGGGCCGCCGGGGCCGCCGGGGCCGCCGGGGCCACGGAGGGTCTGCCCCTGGTCCTCGTTCCGGACGGCGACCCGCTGCGCGCGCCGTCCACGCTCGACCTCGCCCGATCACTGCGGCTGCGCACCGACGCTCATCAGCCCCTGTACGACGTGTGCATCATCGGCGGGGGGCCGGCGGGTCTGGCGGCGGCCGTGTACGCCGCGTCGGAGGGTCTGAGCGCCGTCATCGTCGAACGAGAGGCGCCCGGCGGCCAGGCCGGGCAGAGCGCGGCGATCGAGAACTACCTCGGCTTCCCGAAGGGCCTGACCGGTTCCGACCTGGCGCATCGCGCCGTGGCCCAGGTCTCGCGCTTCGGCGCCGAGATGGTGCTCGCGCGCGGCGTCGCCGGCATCGAGACGCGTGGACCGGTGCACGCCGCCCTGCTGGACGGCGGTGGCGAGATCGAGGCGCAGGCCGTGATCGTGGCGACCGGGGTCTCCTACCGGCGGCTGGACGCGCCCGGTCTCGCGGAGCTCACCGGCCGTGGCGTGTACTACGGAGCGACGGCCAGCGACGCCCCGCAGTGCCAGGGCGAGGACGTCGTCATCGTCGGCGCCGCGAACTCGGCCGGCCAGGCCGCGCTGAACTTCGCCCGCTATGCCAGCCGAGTCGTCCTCGTGGTCCGCGGTCCCTCACTGGAGGCCACGATGTCGAGCTATCTGATCGCGAGAATCGTCTCCGCCCCGAACATCGAGGTGCGCGTCCGCAGCGAGGTCGTCGCCGCGCAGGGCGACACGCACCTGGAGTCGCTGACCATCGCCGACCGTGTCTCCGGCGCCGAGGACAAGCTCGCATCGAACTGGCTCTTCGTGTTCATCGGGGCCTCGCCGCGCACCGACTGGCTCGGCGAGGCGGTGGCCCGGGACGGCCAGGGCTTCGTCGTCACCGGTCAGGACCTGATGGCGCCGGCGTTCGCGGGCCGGTGGCCCCACGCCCGGGCGCCGTTCGCGCTGGAGACCAGCCTTCCCGGCGTCTTCGCCGCCGGCGACGTGCGGCTCGAGTCCATGAAACGGGTCGCGTCGGCCGTCGGCGACGGCGCGATGGCCATCAACGTGATCCACCGATACCTGGGCCTGGGCTGATGCTGGTCACCGAACTGCGCGGTCTGCGCATCCTGGAGGGCCTGACCGACACGCAGCTCGGGCAGCTGCTCGAAGCGGGCACCGAGGTACGGACGACCCCGGGCATGGAACTGTTCCGCCACGGCGAGCACGCCGACTTCTGGTGGGTTCTGGTCGACGGCTCCATCGACCTGGTCCGGCTCACGGGCCGCGAGGAGTCCGTGATCGGGAGGATGAACGAGCCCGGTCGGTGGGCCGGCGGCTTCCGGGCCTGGGACGAACACGGCGTGTACCTCGCCACCGGTCGCGCGGCCACCGCCGGCCGGGTGTTCCGGGTGCCGTCGGCGGAGCTCCRCCGGCTTTGCGACGCCTGGTTCCCGCTGGGCGCGCATCTCATCCAGGGCCTGTTCGGGACGGCGCGCACCATCGAGTCGACGGTCCGCCAGCGCGACGCGCTCGTCACGCTGGGCACGCTCGCCGCCGGCCTCGCCCACGAGATCAACAACCCGGCCGCGGCGGCGGTGCGCGCCACGCAGGCGCTGCGGACCGTCTGCGAGACGCTGCTGTCGACGCTGCGCCAGCTGGCCGCCGAGGACATATCGGCCGGCCAGTTCCTTCAGCTGGACACGTTGCGGCGTGCGGTCGTGCCGCTGCCCGCGCCTGTCGACCCGCTGGATCTCTCGGACCGGCAGGAGGCCCTGTCGTCGTGGCTGGCGAGCCGCGGGGTTGAGCAGGAGTGGACCGTCGCATCGGCGCTGGCCGCCGCGGGCGCGGACACCGACTGGTGCGAACAGGTCGAGGACGCCCTCGACGACGCCCCCGTCGCGCCGGCGTTCGCATGGGTCGCGAGCACCTTCGACGCGCCCCGCCTACTGACGGAGATCGGGGAGTCGACGCGGCGGATCTCCGAGCTGGTCGGCGCCGTGCGGTCGTACTCGCACATGGACCAGGCGTCGATGCAGCACGTTGACGTGACCCAGGGCCTGGAAAGCACGCTGATGATGCTCCAGCACAAACTCACCCCGGCGGTACGGGTGCGGCGCGAGTACGGGGCCGACGTTCCCAGCATCGACGCCTACGCCGGCGAGCTGAACCAGGTGTGGACCAACCTCATCGACAACGCGATCGACGCGATGGACGGCGCCGGGACGCTCCGTCTGTCCACCCGGCGCGACGGCGACGGCGTGATCGTCGAGATCGGCGACGACGGCCCCGGAATGCCGCCGGCGGTGGCGGCACGCGCGTTCGAGGCCTTCTTCACCACCAAGGACGTCGGCAAGGGCACCGGGCTCGGGCTCGACATCGCCCGGCGCATCGTGACCGAACGTCACGGCGGCATGATCGACATCGACTCGCGGCCCGGCGACACCGTGATACGGGTCCGCCTCCCGCTCGGTCCGCTGACCGCCGGCGACAGCCGAACGGCCCCCTGATCCGAACCCCCCCGGTCTGAGGCCGCCGGGGTCAGACCCTCGGAGCGCCAGGCGCCTCCGGGGCTCGGCGCGATCTTCCGCGCGCTTCGGCGGCCCTACACCGTTCGCCCGCCGCCGCGCCTCCCGCACGGCCTCGGACCCTGCCGCCCGTTCGAGGCGGCCCCTCGCGACGCGAGTGCGACTAGGATCGTAGAGAGTAAACGCTCGCGAACAACTGCGCCGAAGGCGACCGGCGAGAACCAGGAGCACACGATGCCGAGGCCGAACTGGCAGCTGCTTCCAGACCCCGAGCCGCAGGAACGCAGTTACTCGATCGTCTCGGTGGACGATCATCTCACCGAACCCGCCGACGTCTTCGTCAAGCGCTTCCCGGAGAAGCTCCGCCCCTGGGCGCCTCAGGTGATCACGACGCCGGACGGGTCGGAGGCCTGGCTCTACCGCGACCGCCTCTATCGCGACAACGGGATGAGCGTCGTAGCCGGGCGCCCGAAGTCCGAGTGGACGCTCGACCCGCTGAACTTCAGCGAGATGCGCCGGGCCGCGTGGGACGTCCACGCGCGGGTGAAGGACATGGATCTCGACGGCATCTGGGCGTCGCTGTGCTTCCCCTCCGGGGCATGGGGCTTCACCGGCCGCGTGCTGTCGATGAACAACGACGAGGAGGTCGGGCTCGCCGCGGTCCGGGCGTGGAACAGCTGGCTGCTCGAGGAATGGCACGGCGCATACCCGGAGCGCTTCATCCCGATGCAGCTGCCCTGGTTCAAGGACCCGAAGGTCGCCGCCGACGAGATCCGGCGCAACGCCGAGCTCGGCTTCACGTCGGTGTCGTTCCTTGAGTCACCGCACCTGCTCAAGCTCCCACCGATCACCAACCACAAGCACTGGGAGCCGTTCTTCAAGGCCTGCGAGGAGACCGACACGGTCATCTCGCTGCACTGCGGCGCGAGCGGCTTCGTCCTGCAGGGCTCGCCCGGTGGCGGCCTGAACGTGCAGACGTCGCTCTTCCCCGCGGGCGCGTTCTGCGCCGCCGTCGACTGGGTGTGGGCGGGCATCCCGGCGCTGTACCCGAACCTCAAGATCGCGCTGAGCGAGGGCGGCATCGGCTGGGTGCCGATGGCGATCAACCGCCTCGACTACGTGCTCGCGCACTCCGGCAGCGGCGGCTCGCCGTGGACACATGACGTGACACCGAGCGAGGCGCTGCGCCGGAACTTCTACTTCTGCATGCTCGACGACCCCGGCACGCTCGACCAACGCCACATGATCGGCGTCGACCACATCCTGTTCGAGACGGACTTCCCGCACGCCGACTCGACCTGGCCGGGCTCGCAGGACCTCCTGCGCAAGCGCTTCGCCGACATCCCACGGCACGAGGCCGTGATGATCGCCGGCGGCAACGCCGCCAGGCTGTTCCGCCAGCCCCTCCCCCAGGGCGACAGCTGGCCGACGCTCGTCCCGTAAGCCCGTAAGCCCGTAGGGGGGCCGCAAGGCCTGCGCTCCGCCGCCGTCCCCACAGGAACGCGGAGACGGCGGCGGAGGCGTCTCAGCGCTTGACGAGCAGGTGCGGAGGCGGAGGGCCGTAGCGCCCGCGGAGGAAGTCCACGAGCCCTCTCAGGCGTCCTTCAAGGTTCCAGTAGGGGCCGCGCCGGGCCGGGACGACCATGCCCGAGGCGAGGTGCCACAGCGCGACGCAGAAGCGGATGAACGCGTGGTAGCGGCCGGAGTGCTCCCGCACGAGCAGCAGGGTGTTGCGAAGCTGCAGGTAGTCGATGGCCGCGGAGGTCGAGCCGACCCACGGGTTCTTGACCATCGCGCCGCGCACGAGCCCGGACTCCCACCCGGCGTCCCTCGCCCGTAGCGCGAGGTCCGCCTCCTCGCAGTACGCGAAGTAGCGCTCGTCGAAGATGCCGATCTCGTCGAGGCACGCGCGCCGGGCCAACATCAGCGTGCCGTGTGGGTGGCCGACCGGTTGCCAGCCCTCGTCGACGCTCCCGGGCACCAGGATCCCGCCGAAGTACGGGTCGATGACCGGCGTCATCCCGTCGCCGACGTCGGCGCACGCCAGCCCCGCTCGTGGCCGCCGCGCCAGCACGCCCAGCATGTGGCTCAGGCAGGTGGACTCGGGCAGGGCGTCGTGCGGCGCGAGCACCACCCACTCCCCCGCGTTCTCGTCGGCGAGGAACGCACGGTAGCCGACGTTGGCCGCGGGTCCGAACCCGAGGTTGCTGCCGGCCAGCACGACCGCGACATCAGCGGCCTCGACCGGCGGCATTGCCACTGATCCGTTGTCGACGACCGTGATCCTGACAGGGACGTCTTGCGCACGGAACGCGTCGATCGTGTCGACGAGACGCTCCGGCTGGTCGCGGTGGACGAGGATGACCGATAGAGGCTGCACGGACCAGTGCTACATCAGTGGGCTGACAACGGGCGAAACCGGGGCCGGCAATGCCGTGGATCGCGTCGGGCCATCGCGTCGGCCATCGCCATCGTCATCGTCATCGCTGGCCGTTCCGCTCTGGCGTCGGCCGACGGATCCACCTCGGCGCACGCAGGGCTCAGGCGGCGCTCAGGCGGCGGATCCCGAGGCGCCGACCAGGTTCAGGCCGATCACTCCGGCGATGATCAGCGCGAGCGAGACGGCCTTCGCCCAGGACATCGCCTCGCCGAGGAAGAACACCCCGACGACGGCCACCGCCGCGGTGCCGATGCCCGCCCAGATCGCGTAGGTCACCGACACCGACATCGTCCGGACCACGAGGGCAAGCAGCCAGATGGAAAGGCCGTAGCCGAGCAGCACGACCGCGGACCACAACGGGTCCTTGAAGCCGTCCGCTCGGGGAAGMAGGGCGGAGGCCGCGACCTCGCTGCCGATCGCGGCGATGAGCAGGGCAAAGGCTGCGTACATGACATGCCTCCGGATGTAGCGAACGCTACAAGTGTAGCAGTCGCTACATCCGGATGTAGCGACTGCTACACCCCTACTATGTGGGCCTCATGGGGCGCCGAGAGGACCTRCTCGACCAGGTAACCGACCATGTGTTCGAGCATGGGCTCATCGGCCTGACGCTCCGCCCCGTCGCCGCGGCGATCGGCACCAGCGATCGGATGCTCATCTACCACTTCGGCAACCGTGACGAGCTTGTCGCGGCTGTCGTCACGCGCGCGGAGGACAGGGCGGTCGCCGCCGTCGACGCGCTTCCCGGGGCCGCCGGAGTGCGCGCGGGCGTCAACGCCCTGTGGGCGGCCCTCCAGCGGGATCCGCTCCATCGGTGCACGGACATCTACGTGCAGGCCGCGGCAACCGGGCTGATCGGCCAGGAGCGCTTCGCCACCATCGTCAGGGAGGCGAACGAGCGATGGGTGCGGGCTCTGGGGGACTATCTCGTCCGCTGCGGAGCCTCGCCGGAGGCGGTCGGCCGTATCGTCCGGCTCGTCGACTCCAGCCTGTACGGATTCCACCTTGATCTGAGCACCGACCGGCCCGATGAGCTCGCCGAGGGCGTCGATGACCTCGCGGCCGCCGCCCAGGCCATCGCCAACGGATGGGACCTGGCGGCCCTTGGCCACGCGAAGGGCGCTACGCGCTGATCAACAATGCGCGGCGCACCGATGGATCAGGAACTGGCCGGAGCCTGGCCTAGGGCCGGCGGGGCCGAGTCCGGCGGCGGCGGGGATCGACGGCGGGACGACGGGGCTCCACGGCTGGGGAGCCTTCCGCGACGGGCGCGCCGAGGCCGGCCGCTCCGACGGTGGTCGAGGTGACCGTGGCCGGCTTGGCGCTGGGCTCTTCGGCACTGGCCGAATCGGCATCCGCTGGCCCGAAGTCGGGCGTCTGGAAGAGCCCGGTCGTCAGCGGCCGCGCACCGCGCGGCGGGACGACGAGCGCTGGTTCGAGCGCGGAGAAGAGAGAGCTCGTGGTCGTGTCGATGGGGCGGTCTCGCTTTCAGGACGTGGCGGTCGAACGGAACGACCGGCAGGACGCCGCCCGGGACGCGGACGAAGCCGTCCGCGGCCTTGACGGAGCTGGGCGACCTCGGGTTCCGAAGATCGAGGTCGCTCGGCGTCGTAGGCGTCAGAGATGGGACATCTTGCTGAAGGGGCTCGGGATGCGGACCTGCCGGGATCCGAAATCGACGAGTACGGCGATCTCCTCCTCGACACGGATGACCCGGCCGAGGCCGTACGTGTCGTGGATGACCCGGTCCCCGAGGGCGAACTGTTCGCACCGTGGAGTGACCGGCGCCTTGAAGGGGCTGGTGGGCAAGTGGCGCTTCGGTGCCGCAGGCCTTGTCATTGGTTCCAGTATGCGCCTGCCGAGCCAGTCAGGTGGTTCATAGCGTCGGTCAGATGGTTCGGTTGGGGTCGGAGGTCCGTGCCAGGGGCCGCGGAGTGCCTGTCGGGGCGAGGCGCTGGACGCGCTAGCCCCGTGTCGGGCGCTGGGCGCCCTCCCCGCGTGGTACTGGGCACAGGCGTATGACGGTGGTCGGGCCGAGACCGGGGTGGAACGTTGTGTGTCGCGAAGTAGCGTCGCTTAGAGCGGGCGGATGACTCCGTCGGCGGACATCCTGCCGATATGGTCGGCATGCCCCACTTGCCACCGCGGTCGCCGGGACCGTCCGGGGCCTGGCTCTCGACTGGCGGAACGATGACAAGCTGGGATTTCACGTCCGCGGCACCCGACGACGCGCCGCGTGATCAGCCCGCGGATCTGCGGACCGATCAGCCGACGCCGGCGCGCATGTACGACTACTTCCTCGGTGGCAAGGACAACTTCGAGGTCGACCGGGCGGCCGCCGCCAAGGTCGACGCCGCGCTCGGCCGGACCGTGACCCACGACGTCGTCTGGGAGAACCGCCGGTTCCTGCAGCGGGCGACCCGGTGGCTCGCTGGTGCGGGCATCGACCAGTTCCTCGACATCGGTACCGGGCTGCCCACTCAGGGGAACGTCCACGAGATCGCCAAGCAGGTCATCACCGCGCCRCACGTGGTCTACGTCGACAACGACCGTTTCAAGTCGGGTTGTACACACGCCCGAAACGGATAAAATATGCTGACTCGGGCGGAGCCGTGCGCATCCAGCCATGGATGACGGCTGAGATCAGGTGATCGCCCACAGCCGGACTGTCTGATCGTCCGAGGTGGTGGCGAGCAGGGCGCCGTCCAGGGAGAACGCTACCCACCACACCGGGCCGRTGTGGCCGGCGAGGGAGACGGGGCCTTGGCGGGCTGAGGCGTGGGGMCGAGGCGTTCTGTCGCACCCGATCACTAAGCTTCGGACTGTGTGACGCCACCAACTTTTGAAACGATCGGGGAAATAAATGCGGGAGAACGGTCGAGACGTCGTCCCTCATGACCTTCAAGTATTTCTCGACCAAATGTCCGACGACATAGCCAGTGAGTATGCGCGAATACAAAATCGGGTTAAAGAGGACCCGGGCACGGCTGGCGACCAAGGCGAAGAAAGCTGGGCGCAACTTCTCCGTAGCTGGCTTCCCGCGAACTACCACGTCGTAACCAAGGGACGGCTAATAAATTCTAAAGGGGAGATGAGTCGCCAGCTTGACATTCTGGTACTCTCGCCGTCCTATCCGTTGGGCCTGATCGGCAAGAAGGTTTATCTAGCCGCTGGCGTTGCTGCCGCGTTTGAATGCAAGATCACCCTTCGCCGTTCCCACCTAAGGTCATTCTTTGAGACCAGTAAGCTCCTGCATGACATGACAGCCATTGCACCAGGTGAGCAGATCTACTACGGAATGCTCGCACATTCGCACGCATGGCCCGAGAAGAGGAGGCCCGCCGCGGMCTCGATTGAGGAGGCAATCATTGAGTTTGATAATCTCGCTACGCAAGTTCCCGATCAAATGCCGGGAATCGTCTGCGTCGCAGATGTGGGCACGTGGCATTCCATCATTGCCACCATAGGACCGAAACTTGTAACTGGAGAACCGTGCTACGCGGCTGGTCGGACAGTCGCCTTCTATGTCGGACCTAATAGCAAGATGACTGCTGTCGAACTTGACCGCCAGCGCAAGGATGCTATCGGCGTCATGGTCACGGCGCTATTGTCTAGGTTGGCACGCGACGACGCAACACTTACGCCACTGTCCAAATATTTCAGGCGGRCACTTCCAGGCCCGCAGGCTAGTATCGGCGGGAGCCGCGAGTGGCTACCAAACTGCCGCGAAAGTATAGATCGCTTGCGCATACGGCTGGCAAACGGGGAGAACCTCATTTGCCTAGCACAACAAAAAGGGGGACCCGCCGTAGCGGGTCCCCCTGATCGGGAGTGCGCTTGTGGCGCACCTCCTCCTCCCGGGTACGAGGTGGTAGCGCTCGGCGGCGCCCAACAGGGAACCGATCAAACCCTGTAGCTCACTCCCCACGGCCAGATGTCGAGGCTGGCCACGGCCCAAGCTAGATCACGCGAACTTGACGAACACTCCTTATTGGCAAATCTTTTCAAAACCACCTTGAACCGGCGAGTAGTAACATGAAGGATTCTCATAACCAAGAGGAGTGACGCGATGCTTGCCGAGATCTATAGAAAATGGTGAGCCATCGACGAAGATCTGTACGGATGCACTCCAGGTAACAAAGTGATCTCTCGGAAAAAAGACCAGATAGATTGTCGCGGTATCCCCGGATTTTAGGCTAATTTGTGGAACTGCGACATCCTCGTGATCCTGCATGTAGGTGACCTTTGGGGGTGTCGCGTCTAGATCAACATTGACCAAAATTTCCGAATCCGCACCACCTGCGCAACCAAAATGGAAGCCTTTGAGTGGCTCACCCTTCTCAAGATAAGCTATATTCACTCGGCCATAGTTGATTACTACATCACTTTTTGCGGTAATGTTGAGGGCGAACTTATTTGTATCGCCGGGTGCGATTTTATCGGAGCGCCAGAATTGATCGTCGCCTACCTGGGAGCACAAATCGGCGAGTTTCGAGACGTCGGCTACCGCATTTTGGGCTACGTAATAGGATGACGAGTAGACATCCAAACTTGCCTTCAGGCGGCTATTGTCGATGAGTACCCCGCCCCCTGGGGGTGCGGTGACGGACGTAGCCTTTGCGTCCGAAGGATTTATAGTGGCGAGAGTGTTCGCCGTAGATTGAGGACCACCGGGGTTCCCGCCGCCACCGATTAGAACCCCTACGATGGCAAATACACCGGCTATCACTGCGGAAAGTACGCCGGCTATAATTTGTTCTGAACGGCTAAGGTTCCTTAGTAGGCCACTGGGCGCACCGCCACCGGGCGCACCGCCACCGGGCGCACCGCCACCGGGCGCACCGCCACCGGGCGCACCGCCACCGGGCGCACCGCCACCGGGCGCACCGCCACCGGGCGCACCGCCACCGGGCGCACCGCCACCGGGCGCACCGCCACCGGGCGCACCGCCACCACTCGCCATTTTGCCCCCGTTTGAAGCCCTATATCGCGTTGATTGCTGCTATTCGGTGATCGCTCTACTGGCCAGATCCATTTTGGCCTACCGCCTTTCGACTGGATGCAGGTTGGCTCGCCAGGTGCGCAGGTTTCTGTTCTGGCAAGCACGATGTGCCAGATGACCTGGCGATCACGTCTTTGGCTCATCATCCAAGCCATCCGGGCTGGCCGCTAGCAGTTACAAGCGATCTACATGCGCAGGTCCGGGCATCTCCTGTGCTGCGAGGCAGCGCACGACAGACTGATCTCCCGGCGACCTCTCCGCCCTCCCGACCCTTCGCTGTCGCGACTCTTCGTGGGCGCGCTCGACCTCCTCCGCGTCGGCCATCAGGGGCATGACCCGGTCATGCTCCCGCGACGGCCAGCGACGCGGCCTGACCGACATGACGGGAGCCCGCTGGGTGCGGTTTAGCTGTCGTCGTTCGGTGGGCGGGGGTTGAGGCTTCGTCCGCGGCCGGGCCGGTCACGCATCCATGCCTGGAAGGTCGACAAGCGCCAGCGTGGCCGGTCGGGTACTGAGTCGTCGTCGGGGGGCGGCATCCGTCCCTGGGAGCGGTAACCGCGCAGCGTGCTCGGGAGGATGCCAGCGATCTTGGCCATGTCGGCGTACCCGAGCAAGGGGTCTTCGTCGGTCACGGCGTGATCTTACGGAACGCCGAATGATGCATCGCACGGATGTATCATTGGAGTGTTGGCGGTCGTTGGCGGGTGCTGGAACACCCGCCAACGACCTTGATCACACGCCTGTGTCGAGACAGGAGGGTGACCCATGCCCAGTATCCCGCCCGATGACCTACCCACGTGGCCTGAGCGCCGGTGGAACCCGGTAGAGCTGGCGACGCCCGGCGGCGGGCTGTACGAGCTAACTGTCCGGTCGSGCGCCACGACGCGCGACCTTGTGACGCTGGCGAACGCGATCCCCCCGGCGGTGTACCTGCGCTACCGCGTCGGCTCGCCATCGGCCACGGACGTGGTGCTCGTCTTCCGGGAGAACCCAGCCGGCGCGGAAGCGCCCACACGGCCGCCGGCTGGTTGGGCGCCGAGCACGGACGGCGTACCGGACCGTGGCCTGACGCCTCATCAGATGGCCATGTACGAACTCATCATGGCGGCGCCCGACGCGGCTACGGGTACCCGCATTCTTGATCTGGTTACCCGTGCGGATCCCGCCGGTGTGGTCGCCTTGGGGCGAATGCTGGACGCGGCGCGCCACGGCCGCTGTATCTGTCACGACTGACCAGACGCGCTAGACGGCTCCATCTAGCGGCCGGTAACCCTGACCAGGGTTACCGGCCGCCGCCGTCTGCGCTTGCAGGGTGCTCGCATCTGCAAGCGTTTCTACGCACCCACCGGGACGCCCGCCAGGAACGTGGACCACTCCGACGCGGTGAACGTCAGGGCCGGATGTGCATCTCGGCGGCCAGGGCGGCGAGCCCGCTGGTACGCGCCCGTTTGGTGCTCACGATGTCGAGAAGGTCACGAACCTGCCTGCGGGYGGAGCGCTGTTGTACCAGCCAGTCAGATGACGTGCCGTGAACACCTTTGATCGTGTCCAGGGCTCCCGCGTATTCCCCGGTGGCTATTTGGGCTTCCGATACGTTGAGTAGATGCCTTAGGTACTGCTCACCCTGAATCACGGGTATACCGTTCCGGGCAAGCGTTAGCGCCCGTTCGTGGTCTCCCACCATGACGGCGTTCTCTATGGTGGCGGTCGCGAGCCTGTGAGGCCCGAAGCTCATCCAGTAAACTCCGTGCCGCTGGAGGTCAGACCCCATTCGTTCGGACGCCAATCGGGCTAGGGCTAGATGCTCGTCCGCCCGTTCCGGTTTGTTGTTCCTGGCCGCGCCAGTGGATGCGCGGACAAGGGCCCTACCCCACGCGGCCAGCTCGTCCGGATTTGACCGGCCGAATTTCGGCTCTATCTCCTCGGCCACGTGCAGCGACATGGATTCGACGTCATCGAAACGCGCTTGTCGTACGAATATCCACGCCAGCGAATCGATCGCAGATGAGTAAAGGACCTTGTCTCCGATGGTCTCGGTGATTCCCACGGCCCGACGGATGGCTTCTCCGGCAAGAYCTTCATGTCGGAGATGCGTAAGTACCTGACAGGCCAGGATATAGAGCGTCGCCAGGTCGCTCTGTTCRCCGTCAGAATGCTCGCCGCGCGAGAGAAGGTCCGGCAAGATCGCGAGCAGTGGACTGATTTTCGACCGGCTATAAAGGCGGACGCAGTCAACAACGGCCTGCCGGAGTTCTACATCGGACATGGGCGTGACGCTCGGCGCGGGATACGCGGGTACCAGGACACGGCGCATGGCGAGCAAGCTGGCAGCGTCCCCGTTGTCGTCAGGGTCCAGCTCGACACCGTTACCGAGCAAATCAGACGTCTGGACGTCTAGCGCCCGCGCGAGAGCGTGAAGAGTCGAGATTCGTGCGCCCGTGCGGATCTTGGTCTCTAGCTTCTTGATCGTGTCGAGGTGGACCCCGGACCGCTCAGCTAGCTCGTCCTGGGTCATCCCACGGCGGTGCCGTATCTGCTTGATCCGGTCGCCTATGTCCATGTCCGGCATATCCGCACCTTCCGACACACCCAGCGTACCGACCCCCGCGCATGGTGGACGTGGTGTCCACGCTGCGAGATGCGCGCGGACGACAGGGGATCACAGGTGGCGCTAGAACGCCTTCTACCAGCGACGCAGTGGGGGCACGCTTGGCCAGGCATCCGGGCTAGGTAGGCGCGATCCCTCCCGGTTCGGGTGCCTGCTACGTGCCGGGGCGAGCAGGGGCGGAATGATGATCCWGAGATTTGATCATGACACCGGGGCGGAGATCGAAACGCCGTTCGTCTATCCGGGTGAGCTGCCCCCGGTGGAGATTGCCCATGCGGTTCTGGCCGTCTGCGAGCGCGTCACGCGGGTGCGGGTCTGGGAAGACGGGAAGAGCCCCGTCTCTGATCTACCGTCGGCGGACGTGGTCCGCACTCGATCGGGCGAGCCGGTGCTTGTGGACGAGGACACCCGCGAGGCGCGTGAGGTGCTGAACGAGTGGCTGGCGGACGCGACGTGCGGCGCGCTTGACGGCCTGACGGCCGACGATGCCGGGCCAGTGTCGCGGGCTGTCGTGCTCCCTCGCGCGGTTGCTGCCGCTGAGCGGAAGCCGGAGTTCGGCTTCCAACCTCCGGTGTGAGCGGCGTCCGCGCGGCCGTCGCTCCGGCCGTTACCCGGCTGCCCGTGACGCCAGCCGCCGTTCCGGTCGTGCGCGCCCGGACCGTTCAGACCCTCAGGCAGTGGTCCATCGACCCGGACGCGATCTCCACGGCGGAGCTGGTCGTCTCGGAGCTGGTGACCAACGCCGTACGGGCGAGCCAACCGGGTGACGAGTTCATCGCCGTACGGCTGTCCGCGAGGAATGATCTAGTCGCGGTGGAGGTCTGGAGTCGGCCGGACGCTACCGAACTACACGCGCGGCACCCGTGCGAGGAGAGCGAGAGTGGCCGGGGGTTGGCGATCGTTGAGGCGGTCGCGACGCGGTGGRACGCCTACAGGGCGGAGTCCGGCGGGGTGGTCGTGTGGGCGCAGTTCCCGGGCTCGGTCGTCGCGGAGCCTGGAGCCTTCAGCGACGCCATGGTGCTACCCACGCGGGAGGTACAGCCCGTGCCTGAAGTTGTCCCCGCCCCGGCGCGTCTGCCTGGCTCGCCGGTGATCGAGTACAGCACCGATCCGGTGATCGTCGCGCGGGTCGCCGAGCGGCTGCGCGCGCTGCACCCGTGGCATGAACGCCCGGCCACCTACCTTGACGAGAGCGCGTTGACGGCGATGATCGGGACCGCTCATGGTCAGAATCCTGTCTGAGCTGCCGGCGATTCTTCGGTGGCACATCAGCGACCCTCCGGCGAAGTCCGATATCCCCATTCCGCCGCGCACCGAGCACGACAGGCAGCGCGCTCTTTCCGCGCGGGACGCTGCCCGTGCGGCGGGTGAGTCGGTTCCGAGCGCGCCCAAGCCGGGCGAGCCTGGCTACTGGGTTTGGTTCCGTAGCCTGCCGCTTGAGGCTCGTGTCCTCGTGTCTAGGGGCTGAGCGATGGCCATAGGAACGGGTGGGGAGGATCTGGCGCGCGAGCGGATCGCGGGCGATGCGGATCGGTTGCCGGAGGGTCAGCGCCTGTTGGCGCATTTCATGATCACCGAGCAGTACCAGAAGCGACAGCGCGCGCTTCCGTCCGGAGTGAGCCCGGACGACGAGAGCGAGGATGAATCGCCGTTCGCGGATATCTCCATTGGAGACGGCGGCGCGTGGGAAGCCTGACGTCGGGGACTGTTGCGCGTGGGGTCGTGGGACGTGCTTGCTTCAGCGAGCGGTAGCAAGTGTCTCGGATGTAGTGGCGGGGCGGGAGTGTTGCCGCTTGCGTTTGCAAGCACCCTGCAAGCGCTGGTTAGAGCTGTGGTGGTGTGCGTCGGTGGGTCCGGGGGCCTCGCGGTCGGGCACAGGTGAGGCCCTCCGCGCGCATGGTCTGGTTGGCCATGGTGCGGAGGGCCTCATGTATGCCCGAGGGGGCGACCCGCCGGAAGCTGCGTAGGGATGGCGGGCGGCGGGTGGGTGCGTAGGCGGCGGGGAGGGTGGCGTCGGGGTCGGTGCGCTCGGCGACTGCGAGCACGAGTTCGATGATCACATCCTCTTCGTAGGCGCGCGCGAAGCGGTCGATGCTGATGCCGTAGCGCTTCGCGATCAGGGCTCGGCGGCTCGTGAGGGTGGTCCGTGGCTTCCCTTCGAGCGCGAGAAGCGTGYGGGCCGCGTACTGGGCGTCATCGGGCAGGGAGTCGACCGCGTCGACAAGCTTGGCGTGCGCGTCGCGGGCGGCGGTGGGGGCGCGCCGTCCGGCGAGGCTGACGACGAGGGCCGGGGCTCGGCGCGCCAGCTGCGTCGGGCTGGCCTCCCCAAGCCTGATCAAGCTCACGAGTTCGTCAACGACCCGGGGACTGACGGACAAGATCGGGATCATGGCTGGTTGCCGCGTCTCCTGGGCTAGTGGGTGTGGTGCTGGCCGCGTGTGCGGCTGATCTGCATCGTCGCTCATCGCTTGCGCTCTGTGAAGCCTGTTTTGCGTCCGTGGATGCAGTTTGCCTGTGTTTGCCTGCGCTGGCCGCCTAGCGACGTCGGAACGCCGAGTCGTACCAAGTCGGCGCCGAGTGGGCGCCGAGTCCGTGGCGGTCCGCGTCCGCGCCGAGCGGGTACCGAGTCCGCACCGAGTCCGTACCGGGCGGGTGYCGGTTACCGGGTAGGCGCCGTGTCCGCGCCGAGGTAGCCCCGAAAGGGCACCGCTTTCTTTTCATATTCACGCCGAAATGACGCCGTGAATTCGCCGAGCTTTTTCCCGTGACTTTTCCTGGCGAGTTGGGGAAAGTGGTCGTGGCGACGCCGACCGGGAAGCCCCGCGGCCGACGCCAAACCCGTTTCTTCTCTCTTCGCATGTCGGGAGTTTGCTATGCCTCGGTACGTGTACCGGCCGTCTCTGCTGGGACGGATTTTCCGCTGGTCCGCGGTGGTCTCCGCGCTGTATCTGTTCCTGCTGTTCCTGTCGTATCTCGCCAGCCACGCCCTCACGGCCGTTGGCCCGTTCTTCGTCGTCGCCGGGCTGGTCTATGGCGCGGTTTTCGTGGTGCGCCGGGGGCGGGATCGGTGAGGCTCGCCATCGGGCTAGAACCGTTCTTCGCGGTGCCCACGGCCGCGTGGTGCCCGGGAATGGTACTGCTGTTCTCGGACGTCGTGTGGTGGCTGCTGGAAACCGTCTTGATTCTCGGCATCTCCTGGTCCCGCATCAGGGCGCGCCGGGCCGGTGCGGCCGTGTGGCTCGCCGTGGTGTGGCTTCTGGTGTCCGCCGCGCGGTTCACACCGCAGGTTATCGCCCTGACCACCCGCTAACTCCCATCCCTGCTTTTCTGTCTCTTTGAAAGGGCAGTCATGTCATTCACGCACGACGAGCGCCCGGCCGCCGACCTTGGGCCGCTGACCTTGGCTGATCTGGAGTTGCGGTCCGAGAAGGCCCACGACGATCACATGGCGACCTACGCGGCCACCGAGGTTCTACACCAAGCGTTCATGTCCATGCCAGCCTACGACGAGGAAGCCCACGCCGTCGTGGACGCGGCGTTCCTCCTTATCCGCGAGTACCGCGAGAAGACCCACGCGCAATGGCGCGGAGCCTACCGCGAGTGGGCCACGGCCGCCGGAGTCGAAATCCCGGCACACATGACCGACACCGCCACATCGCCCGACGACACCGAGGGTGAGGTTTAGTCCGTTATGCAGACGACGATTGTCATTCTTCTCGGACTTCTGCTCATCGTTTCTCTGATCGCGCCCCGGCTACGCGCTCGTAGCCTCGTGCCGCTCGTGTGTATTCTGCTCGGCTGGTTCTGGGCGGGCTCGGGATTCGTCCCCACGCTCACCGACGTCGGGACGGCTATCCGGGATTTCTTCCGGTCGCTCCCGATCCACTGGAGCTAAACCCTATTTCGCAGACGAGCGCGCCCCGCCGTCCCCTCGGCGGGGCGCGCCCCACCCCCCTTCTTTTGCGGAGTCCCCCATGTCCGAAGACCATCTCCCCGTGCCCGCCGAACGATCCGGCTGGGTTCCCGATATCCCCGCTGTACTCGCCGAACTCGACACCATCCGTGGGCGTGACCGTAGCTTCGAATGGGCACTCGATCCGCCGCCGGACGATGCGCCGGTACCGGTCGATCCCGCCCCGCTCGGGGCGGGCGACGTCACCCGGCGTCCGGTGATCCCGCCAAGCCTGCGCCGTGACCAGCTCACCGCGACCGCCCGGCACGTCGGTGGGCGGTGGGCGCACGCCAGCGCCTATCACGCCGTGCGCGCTCCGTGGTACCTGCTGGTGATCGTCCAATCGGCCGTCATCGGCGCCGGGAGGCTCGCCGTGCGGTTCGGCCGGTGGTGGGCACACGCCGAGTCCGTTCCGGCTCGTCAGGCTGCCGCTGAGAGCCGCGATGCGGCCGTGTGGCTACGTCTGGACCGTGAGGTTCGCGCCACCCGCCGCAGCCGCACCGTGATCGCCCTGGCCGTCGCCGGCGGCGCGTTGACGGTGCTGGCCGTGTTCGGGTCGGTGCTCGGTCCGCCGACGCGGCCCGGTTGGCTTCCGCTGTGGCTACCGCTCGTGGCCGGGCTTGCCTATGCGGGCCGTCCGGCGGGACGCCCGCTGATCGCCCCGGCGGTCGTGGCGCCACGGTTCCGCAAGCTGTCCGCCGATATCGTGTTGCGCGCCTACTACGCGGCGAAGCTGGGCGCGGACAAGGATGACCAGCGCATCACGTTCGGTTCACCGATGGCCCGTGATGGTGACGGTTCCCGCGTCACCGTGGATCTTCCCTACGGGAAGGGTTTCACCGACGCGGTGAAGGCCCACGGCGCGATCGCGTCCGGGCTCGACGTGGCCGTCAGTCAGGTCTTTCTCACCCGCGATCCAAGCTCTCACCGCCGACACGTGCTGTGGGTGGCCGACCGTGACCCGCTCGCCATTCCCGCCGGGCGCACCCCGATCCTGCGCGGCCAACCCACCGACATCTGGACCCCCGCCCCGTTCGGGCTCGATGAACGCGGCCGACTCGTCACGATCGACCTTCTGTGGCAATCGATCCTTGTCGGTGCCCAGCCACGGCAAGGAAAGACGTTCTCTCTGCGCGCGTTGGGGCTGTTCGCGGCACTCGATCCTTATGTGAAGCTCACTGTCGCGGACGGGGGCGGTAAGCCCGATTGGCGTCCCTTCCGCGCTATCGCCGATCGGGCGGTGTTCGGTCTGGCGCCGAGCCGCGACGGCGACCCGATCGAAATTCTCATCGACACGTTGCGGGAGATCCGTGACGACGTCCAGGCCCGATATCTGGCCCTGTCGGACCTGCCCGCCGAGCTTGTCCCGGAAGGAAAGCTCACCCGCGAGATCGCCCGTGACCCGCGCTATCGCATGCCGGTTCGTATGGTTCTGTTGGACGAGTTCCAAGAGTTCTTCGCGACCGGAACCCCCGCCGCGGATGCCGAGATCTCCACCCTGCTCGTCTATCTCATCCGGGTTGCCCCGGCGGCCGGTGTCATCATCGGAAGTGCCACGCAACGGCCCTCCGGGATTGGGAGCGGCGACGTCGCGAAGAAGTTCACGGACTACCGCGACAACCACATTGTCCGTTTCTCACTACGCACGGGATCGTGGCAGGTCTCAGACCTTGTGCTCGGCGCGGGCGCTTTCAGTGAAGGGCTCGATTCGTCGACCCTGACCGCCGATCACAAGGGCGTCGGGATTCTGCGCGGGGYGAGTGAGGCCAGTCCGACCGTGCGGACGTTCCTCGCGGACGCGCAAGACGCGGAACACCTCACCGCGCTAGGTCGGACRTTGCGCCACCACGCCGGAACGCTCACCGGGCAAGCTGCCGGAGAAACGATCCGCCGCGACGAACGCGACGTTCTCACCGATGCGGTATCGGTGTTCGCGGACGGCGCGCCGGGACTGCACTGGAGCGATCTTGCCGCCCGTCTCGCGACCGCCTACCCGGAGCACTACCGCGACGTGACCGCCGAAGTGATCAGCGCCCAGCTACGCGCGCTCGGCGTCCCGAGCGTCGCCGTCCGCCGCGACGGCCAGGTGCAAAAGGGCGCCCGCATCGCCGCGATCCGCGACGCCCAACAGCGCCGGACCGACGGCGGCGGGGGGTAACCGCCAGCCGGGGGTGTAACCCACGGGTTCACACCCCCGGCTGCCCCCACACCCCGCCTGAGCAGCACCAACACCACCCCGTAACAGGTAACCGCGACCCGCCCCCGCAGCCCGAAACGGCCGAAAACGCGGCTTCGGGCGGGCGGCACGCTGTTACCCGTTACCTCCCGCCGGGACACCACCCCATCCCACACGGCGCTGAGAGGAAGCCACCGTGACCGCGCCAGCGTCCGCGCCACAGCCCGCAGACGACGCCCCCAGCGTCCCGCAGGACGGCCCGCGACCAACCGGCGACCCTCCCCGCGACGCTGATACCCACCCGCCCGAGGCGGCCGTGGTGGTCCTGTCGGCCCGCGATGTCAGGCTCCCCGACGTGCTCCGGCACCTCGAAGCCGGGAGAACCGTTCTCATCGTTTCCGCACCCGACGAACCACCCGGCGACGCGGATAGCTAGACCGAGACTTACAGCGTGGCGTGCGCGCCTTCTCGGCGGAAGCACAGCCCGTTACCCAGATCCACGACATCGTCCGCGCCACCCGCGCCCGTGAATCCCGTACCCACCGTGATTCCCCACTGCCCGCCATGCTCGGACAGCGCCAGACCCCAAGACTCTCTGATAGCGCGGACCATTCCCCGCTTCACCTCGGTATCACCAGCCGCCCACATCTGGCCAACCGTCTGCCCGGTTTCCGCGTAGTCGTACACATCGGGAACAACCGCGAATCCGTCGATCGCCACCCGCAACGCCTTGCGCGTCGCGACCAGCTCGTCTAGCTCGTCATCATCTTCCGTCACCGACAGACGACCCTGAATCCTGGCGAGTTCCGCCCGCATCTCGTCCAACTCGTGAGAGTTCCCCGCCACCCGCTGAAACGCCAGAACCGGCGTCACGTCACCGGACAGCATCGCATCAATAACGTCGATCACGGGCGTAGCGTCACAGCCAGTGAAAACACCGCACGCGATACGCCGCTTCGCGTGGCCACCACAACGAAGCTTCGGAGCGCGCTGGTTCCCCGCCGGGGTCCGGCCGCCATGCACGTGCAACTTCGCGCCGCATGACGGACACCCGAGAATACCGCTCAGCCAGTTAGCGGCCTGCGCCACCGGACGGCCACCCTTGTTCCCCCGCCCGTCCGTCAGGTTCGCGGCAAGCACCTTGTTCGCACGCCACCACAACGGCGACTCCACCACCGGGGCAACCTGATGCCCCCACACTTCGGTCGCACCCTCATGCGTATACCGGCACTCCACCACCCCCGTGTGGTTCGCGGGAAACCGCACAAGGTTCTTCACCGACGCCGGGTACAGATCATAGACGCGACCGACCGACGACAAGGACTCACCATCAGCGACACGCGCGTAGATATCCCTGACCTTGTCCAGGTCAACACAGAAAGCCTGCTTCGCGTAACGATCACCGCGAGTCGCCCAGAATGCCGGCAGTGGACCGTGATGACCACCATTCGCGACAATCATCGAAATCCCGCGATACGTCGTCCGCCGCACCGTCGCGGACTTCTCGGCATTCGCGTGCTGCGCAACCAGAGTGACAACACGGCCAGCGAAATCCGTCTTACCGAACTGAGGCTCCGCAATCGAGATGACGTCACCACCCACAGACCGAATACCCAACAGGATCTCCGCCTGCGCGTCCAGATCGTCACGACGGTCAAGCCGAGACGACTCGGTCACCAGAAGCGCTGAGTAGTCACCACGCGCGATATCAGCGATCACCTCACGCAGCGCCGGTTCCTGCGCCCCATGGCTCGCCGAGTACCCATGCAGCCGGAACCACTTGACGATCGTGATACCCCGCTGCGCGGACTCCTCCGTCAGGATCTTGACCTGCGACGACTCATCCTGGCTACCCGTGGACACCCGGACAAACCCCGCGCCTAGCTCGCCCACTGCCCCACCCTAGGTGTCGGTGCCGATCTCCGTCATCGTGCACACTACCCGACATCGAACGACCCGATCGTCCTGGCGCACGGCCGCGCGCTGCTGGCCAGCGATCAGACCACCAGAATCATCACCGCGGACGCGCGGGATCCGGCGGGAATCCTGACGCATCCCGATGCGACCGCGCTGCTCGACTTCTCCCGGCCCGTCGCCGTGCTCCTGGTAGCCCTGTTCCACTTCATCCAGGACACCGAGGACCCGGCCGGTCTGCTCGCCCAGTTCCTGGACGCGGTCCCCTCGGGTTCCTACCTGGTCCTTTCTCATCTGACGACGGACGGGCCACCGGCCGAGGGCGTGGCCCGCACGGAGGCGGCATACCGCGACGCCACCTCGCCCATGACGTTCCGGCCGCGCGCCACGATCGCGAGCTTCTTCGACGGCCTGGATCTCGTCGAGCCCGGCCTCGTCCGGCCCTGGCAGTGGCACCCTGGCGACGACGGGAGCCCGCGTACCGAATGGCTGTATGGCGGAGTCGCCCGCAAGCCCTGATCCGGACATCCCCGGCGGCCTGCCGCCCAAGGCGAAGGGGCGGGACGGCGACCGTGACGGGCGACTTCGGCCACCCGCGGTCGGCGTTGTCGCCCACCCAGATGGGACGCGGACCACTCAATGGGACACGGACCACTCAGCGGACCCGTAATCTTTTCATCGATTTCACTGACTGGGCAGCTGGGCCGCGGTTCCTGATACGCGACCGCCGGGCATTTCAGCGTCTCGTTCGACGTGGGCGCCTCCGGTGCGGTCATCATCGATGTCGGGATCGCACCCCGCCCTAGTTCCTCGGACAGACACCTCCGCGGAGCGGTCGGCCGCACCATCCGCGCCAAGGAAAACGACCGCACACTGATCTTCGGCGAACGGTACCCGCGCACCGTGCTGGCCGCCTACCGCGACGCCGCTCGGGACGACGCCACGCCGCTCCCTCCACCTCCCTCCACCCCGGCCTCAGTCCACCGGTCGCCGACGCCATGACAGGCCGGATCATGGGCCGACGCGCCCTCGGCGGTCTCATCAACGGGCGCCACCTGGCCACGTGAAACCGCAGGTCAAAACCGGTGATCAAGTTTCGGCCCCCGGCGCTGGATGAGACAGCCAGATGAGACAGGCGGGGCGGGAAGCGGAGAGGCCGGCCGTCGGATCCGACGGCACACCGGGCACGGTGGCGACGGCGGTGAGCAGCGTCCCCGCTCAAGGTGCGGCGGACCTGGATCGCCATGTGGCCCACCACGGCCACCGCGTCCGGCGGCGCGAAAACGGGGATCGATGACCGATGACCGGGCGCGGCTGGCGGCTCTCACCGCGGACCGAGACAAATCACCTCACCCAAAGTCGGATTGGAGAACCCGCTTCAACTCGTCGCGACGGAATCCTACGGACCGGTTCGGTATTTCGAGCCGCTTGCGACGGCGCCTTGCGACCGTCGGCCCCGGAGGCTGCGCACAGAGCCCCACAATGTTGTCCCGAAGTCCTCGTTGTGCGACCTTGCCGCGCATCAGGCCGCCAGGTTTCCTGGCGATGCAGCGTTCCGCGGTCGTTCGTGGCACGCCAGGCGGGCAGGCAAAGGGGAAAGATGACGAGGGAGCGCGTGCGGAGCCATGGGCTTGCGATACCCGATCTACATCGTCCGGGATGGGCTGACCCGAACCGGACCGKACCGGACGGTCCAAGTACTCCGCACGTCGTCGCTTCTGATCGTTGCCAGAGCAACGAAACCGGTGGTCAGACGCCCCACATCCCCGCATCCGCGGCACTTGGGTCGTATCATCCGCAGCTACCGGGGCGGGGGGTCGGGGAACCCGCCGGTAGGCCCATCCCCCCGCCCGACGCGCTGGCGGCGCGCGTGCGAGGGGACCGGAGAAAGGACCTGCGCAGTGCCGCGAGCCCATCCTTCAGCGAGCCTCCCAGCCGCCGCCCGGACGGTGTGTGGGTGAGCCTCGTGGGAGCACGCCCCAAAGGGCCACGCCCAGATCTGAAGGATGGACCTCAGAAAACCCTCCTGACCCGCCTGAACGAGCTCAACAATCCCTACCGGGTCAGTTACGACATGGTCGCCCGGCAGCTCTGGCCGGACCAGGGACCACCCAAGATCCATCGTTCGCGGACCCGGGATCTGAGCCGCCAGTTCCGCGGCGAGAAGGCCATCGAATGGCGGGTCGTAGAGATCTACGTCAGCCTGCTTTTCGCCGAGGCCGACCCGGCGCTGACGGCAGAGCTCCCGATCCTCCGTGAGCTGCACGGGCAGGCGTTCGAGACGACCGTCGACCCCGACGGCGCCCCCGCCCCCGCTCCCGCCCCGGAGCCCAAGGCCGCGCCGATCGACCCGGCCTACGTCGCCGAGCTGGAACGCCAGCTGGCGGAGGCCCGGACCCGCGCGTCCTTCGCCACCGCGCTGCTCGTGATCGTGCAGGCGGAGAACACGGCGCTGCGCGGCCGCGGCTCGTCCTTCGACTGGTTCAACCAGCCTTCCCGCTCGGACGGCACCGCGGCCCTGGCCTCCGAGGCCGGCTCCCGCTCGCGCACCGGCAGGCGGACCGCCGCCGAACCGGCCGCCGGACGACCCGCCAGCGGCCGCGCCAAAAGCGCCCGGTCCGGCACGGACGCCTCCCAGCCGATCGACCCAGCCACCACGCCGATCCGGCGCCAGGACTATCGCTCCGGGCAGCGCCGCCGCTCTGGCTCGAACAGATCCTCGCTGGCCGACGCCTTCCCGCCCGGCGCCCGCACGCCGGCCCACCCCGTCGCCGCCGCGCCGCCAGCCCCGTCGCCGGCGCTGGCCGCCCCCGCCCGCAACCGCTCGGCATCGAGCTCCCAGCGCCACGCCCAGACATCCGACCCAGTTACCGACGACTCCAGCCTGGACTTGCTGGTCAGCCACGAAAAACGCCGCCGCGGCAAGAACAGCTGAGCCGCCGGTCTCAACGATCTCGCTCGCGAGGTCAAAGACGTTGACGGCCTCCGCTCAAGGCCGACCTGTTACGGGTCATCGTGTGCCAGGCCGCGTCCGTTCGCATGGAGTTCCACGTGCCGACCATCGCGCGTCGACGGGAGCCGGCGATCCCGGGTGCGCGGCGGCCGCGACGTGGGTCGCTTGGGACGATATGGCCTTCCGGCAGGCCGACAGCGGCCCGGCCGAAGGCGTCGTTCGCGGGGAAGCCCGCTCGGGCGGCGCCGAGGATGACCTGGACGCGGTCAACGACGCGTCCGCGCCGAGACTCCGCCCTGGCCGAGAGCCAGCGACCATGCGCGGATTGGGCAGATCCGGCCTGTCACCGATCCAGCCCGCGAGCCGGACCACAACGGGCAGACCACGCCGGCTACGGCCCTCGCCCAACCGGATCAGGGCTCGTTAGGGTTGATTTGTCATCAAAATGTGGAGGTAAGGATGTCACCGTCCGAGCCAGCCGCGAGGGCGCCGGAACGGACCGACCCCACCTGGCTGCCTGCCGAGATCGACACCTCGACCGCGCACCCGGCCCGGCGCTACGACTACTGGCTCGGTGGCAAGGACAACTTCAAGGCCGACCGTGAGTCCGGGGATGCCGTCGCCGCGGCGTTCCCCGAGGTGCGGACCGCCGCGATCGAGAACCGGGCGTTCATGCGCCGGGTCGCGCGGTTCCTCGCCGGCGAGGCCGGGATCGACCAGTTCCTGGACATCGGCACGGGCATCCCCACCTCGCCGAACCTGCACGAGATCGCCCAGTCGTTCAATCCCACGGCGAGGGTCGTCTACGTCGACAACGACCCGATCGTGCTGGCGCACGCGCGCGCCCGCCTGGACTCCGATCCGAACGGGTCCACGGTCTACCTGGACGCGGACATCCGCCGGCCCGACGACATCCTCGCGCATCCCGACGTCCGCCAGGCGCTGGACTTCTCCAGGCCGCTGGCGCTGATGGTCGTGGCCGTGCTGCACTTCGTACCGGACGCCGACGACCCGTACCGGGTGGTGTCGCGGCTGGTCTCCGAGCTGCCGCCGGGCAGCTATGTCGTGCTGTCCCACGCGACCAGCGACTTCATGCCACCGAGCACCGCGACAGAGGTAAACGACGCCGATAAGGCCACAAAAGTCACGTTCCAGTTCCGCGGTCACGACGAGTTCGCCCGGTTCTTCGACGGCCTCGAGATCATGCCTCCGGGAATCACCTCGGTCGCCCACTGGCACGCCGACGACGAGAGCCAGCCCCGCCCCACCGCCGCCGAGACCGCCGTCTACGGGGCGGTCGCCCGCGTCCCCTGACCGGGCCGCCGACCGGCCGGCCTTCGCGGCCTCACCCTGCCGGGAGCGTCCAGCCGGACGCTGAACGAACATGCCCCGCGGCCCGTCCGCGAACCGACCTCCACCGGTACCGCCGTACGTCTCTTCGACGCGGGTGAGGCCGCTGCCGCTGGCTGGCCGCCTGGCTGCCTGGCTGTCGCGAGCCGGCGGCCGGTGCCGCCGTGCCTTCGCGCGGTTCCTCGGCGGCCCGTCGGGTAGCGACGCACCCACCGGGTAGCGATATCTAGGTGATGCGTCGGCGAGGTGGCGCCCAAGGATTAGCTGGCTTCGCGCGACCCGGCAGGACGAGGTGGTGTGACTGGCGATGACGGCTGCGGAGGGCGACGAGGAGACTTGGCTCGTTGAACTGTTCGACGTCCTGCGGATAGGTCTGACCCTCAGCGGTGTGCATGATCGCCGAATCCGACGCGCGAATGCCGCCGTATGCGGCCTCGCCGGCCGCGACGAGACCGACCTTCTGGGCACGGACTGGCGGGATCTGGTCGACCCGGCCGAGACCGACGATCGCGCCAGCATGTGGCCACCGGATCTTCACGCCGGTGGGAGTGAGGAACGCTGGCTTGTCCGGGTAGTCCGCCCGGACGGCACCGTTGCGCACGCGCTGGCGTCCAGCACGTTCATGACCGTGGCCGGCGAATTATGCGTACTCACCCAGTTTCAGGACGTGTCCGAGCTGGTCTCGACTCAGCTACAGCTGCGAACGGTACTCGATCATGTGCCCGTGTCGGTCTTCCTTCTAGACCATGAAGGCCGGGTGATGGTTCGCGCCGGGTCCGCTGCCCGGGGTTCGGACGCTTCGGCGCGCATGCTGGACGAGCCGAGCATCCGCGCGGCGTTCCGCGACCGCCCGGACGTAGTGGCGATGATGCGCCGATCGCTGGGTGGCGAGTCTGTCCATGAGGTAGTCGGAGCGCGTGGCCGCTGGTTTGACGTGCACTTCGCCCCGGTTCCGGGTCCCGCTGGCCGGCCCCCTTCACTCGCCGGCGTCGCCAGCGATGTGACGGAACGCGAGACTGTGACCGCCGAGCTCCGTCTCCGGACGGCCCGTCAGACCGCGCTCGCGGACCTCGCGCAACACGCGCTGGAGATCAGCGAAGAGCGGACGCTGTGGAATCTGTGTATCGAGACACTCACCAACCAGCTCGAGGCCGATCTGGTCACGGTGCGGCGACGACGACAAGCATCCGACGACGGCAACGCCGATGTCGCTTCCACAGCCGAAGCTGACGCTGACGCTGACGCCGGACCGCGAAGTCCGGCCGACACCATGGTTCCACCCAGGCCGGGATCCGCGGACGGACCGCTCAGGGCCGGACCGGCCGCGCGGTATCCCGTCGACAGCGCCGTCCATGCCGTCCATGAGGACCCTCAGGAGTCGGAAACGGACTCGTATGTCGTGCGCGTGCCGGTCGGTGCCGCGGCTGAGCCGATCGCGACGATCACGGTGCGGCGCGCGAGCCGCCCCCTGGCATCCGAGGATGTCGCGTTCGCCCAATCCGTCGGTGCCGTCCTCGGATCGGCGGTGCTGAGGATTCGCATGGAGGAAGCAGCCCGCTTCCGCTCCCTGCACGACCCGCTGACCGGCCTGCCGAACCGGACGGCGTTGCTGGACCGTTTGCGGCGCAGTCTGYACCGGGCCCGTCGAGACGGGCACCAGACGGGCGTGTTGTTCATCGATCTGGACGGGTTCAAGGCGGTGAATGACACGTTCGGGCATCTGGCGGGCGACGAGCTGCTCAGGGTGCTCGGCGACCGGCTGCAGCAGGTGATCAGACCCGGGGACATCGTCAGCCGGCTCGGTGGCGACGAGTTCGCCGTGTTGTGTGACAACGTCGACGGCATGTTGGATCTACGCGCGATCGGCGAACGGGTCATGGATGCCCTCGCGCCGGCCGTCGAGCTACGGCAGCCGGTCAGCGTCGGCGGCAGTGTCGGGCTGGCGCTGTCCGGACCCGACCTCACCGACGCGGAGCAGCTGCTCGATGCCGCCGACGTGGCGATGTACGAGGCCAAGCAGGGCGGACCCGGGCGCTGCGTCGCCTACGACGAACGCATCCGGGCGGCGATCGCCACCCGACTGCGCGATGTCACGGAACTGCGTCGAGCCTTTGGTGCCCATGAGCTGATTCCACGGTTCCGGCCGATCGCGGACCGCCGCGGCACGGTCGTCGCCGCTGAGGCGATCACCTGCTGGCTGCACCCCTCCCGGGGCCCGCTCGGACCGGAGGAGATCGAGCCAATCGCGTTCGAGGCCGGACTCAGCGGCGACCTCGATCGTTGGCTGGTCGGCTGCTTGCTGCCCTTCGTGGACGGCTCGAGGAAGCCGCCCCCACCGGTATCGGAAGCTGGCGAATCGGCCGGCGCTGAAAACACCCGGCCAGCTGACAGTTTCGGCGATGGCCTCCCGCGTGAGCTCTGGGTCCAGATCTCCGAACGCGGCCTCCGTGACGTCACGCTCCGAAAGGCGATTATCGCCGCACGGTCCGACCATCGGTCCGACCAGCGGTCCGACCAGCGGTCCGACCAGTCGACGCCTCCAGCGCCAGTCCTGTGCGTTCTCATCCCGGACACGCTCAGAGACCAGGACCGCGCGGGCTCCGACGCGATCATCAGGGAGTTCGTCGACGCCGGCATCGCGGTCCGCCTTGACTTCACCGAGTTCGGTCCGCTGCGGGCGGTGAGCGCGAGCAGCATTCCGCGGGGCCTCAGTGGCGTCCGGCTCAGTAAGAAACAAGTCCACGCCGTGGAGTACGACGACATGGCCCGGGCGATCCTCGGCGGACTGGTCGGGTCTGTTGCGTTCGGAGGGCTGGGGGCGCGCGGAGGCCATGGCAGGCTCGAGGATCAGACCGCCGCGGCGAGCTCGGTGAACGCGACCGATAGCCGCAGTCGCGGATCGGCGTCGGTGGCAAGTTCGTAGTGGCCGCGGCGGATATTTTGGATCAAGGCATGTCCGGTGCTGACCGTCTGAGCGGAACGCAGCCGTTTCAGCCCGCGCATCGGTCGCAGCCTGGCCTTGAGTCGGCTGTGGTCGGACTCGATCCTGTTGTTCTCCCGAGCGGCGTCGACGTGGCAGGCCTCGGGCAGCAGCTCGTCGAGGACCCGCGGGTAGACCGGGGCCTTATCCGTGGTGACCTCGACCGGCCGGCGGCCATGGGTCAGTGCCTGCTGGAAGAACCGGCGGGCGGCGAGCTGGTCGCGCCGTTCGCTGGCGAGCACGTCGATGACCTGGCCGTGCTGGTCGACGGCCCGGTAGAGATAGGCCCACCTACCTGCGATCTTGACGTAGGTCTCATCGACGAACCACCTACTGGCCGGCCGGTGCCGGCACGGCCGGGCTGCCTCGACCAGCAACGGCGTGAACCGGCGCACCCATCGGTACACAGTCACGTGATCAACCTCGATGCCGCGTTCGGCGAGCAGCTCCTCGACGTCCCGATACGACAACGCGAACCGCAGATACCACCGCACCGCCAGAACGATCAACTCGGGCGGGAACCGGAACCCGGCGAACTCCGACACCGGGACCGGCGGACGAGGACGGCAGCGAGCCATCATCCGATCATGCCGCGGCCCCCGCCGCGGACACCACGGCCCCGGCCGGTGCAACAGACCCCCGGCGACCACGCCCTTGCCGCCACAGTGCTCGGCCACATGGCCTTCGTCCCCGGGTTCAGTCAGGACCCTGACGGTGCGCGGAACCTGATCGCCGCCGCGCTGCAGCACTGCTGGCACGGCGTCCACCCCATCGTCCGGTCCTGGTTACACTGCGTGTCCTCCGAGGTCGAAGCCAGAAACTGCGCCTCGGCAACCAGCCGCCACCACATCGACCTCGCCGAAGCATCGCTGCCCGACGATGCCGGCGACCTCGCGTGGTTCGACTTCTACGACGCGGCCCGTCTCGATTCGTTCGCCGGTTACGCCGCCCTCACAACAGGTGATCATCCGGAAGCTGCTCGCCGACTGGCCGCAGCGGCCGACCGCCTCGGCGCGCGGGGAAGCAAGCAGCGCAGCGTCATCCTCGCCGATCTTGCCGGAGCGCACGGCCAGGACGGCGACCGCGTCGCTGACTATCTTGGCCAAGCGATCGAGATGCTCACCACCGACTGGTACGCGGCTGGGATGGACCGTGTGCGCGCGGTTCGGCCGCTGCTGGGAGACAGCAAGCACGGTCGACACATCGACGGGCAGATCAGAGCACTGTCACCAGCGTCGTGACCTGCGCCTGGAGTGTCAGTTCGCCTCGTTGTGCTTGCGCACCAGATCCGGTAGGTCGCTCAGAGAGTCAAGGTGAAACAGGCAGCGGTCGGCGACTTCGGGGTCCTCAAGGATGTGACCCCACGGGCCCCGACGGATGAGGGCGGTCGCCATGCCGACGGCTTGGGCGGGGCGGATGTCGTTGTCAAGCCGGTCACCGACGTAGAGCACCTCCCCGGCCGGACAACCCGCTTCGGCGACGACGCGGTGGAAGAACTCCGCCGATGGCTTCTCTACACCCCAGCCGTCTGACGTGCCGATCACGTCGACGGATAAATCCAACGCCCGCAGGATGGCCTCCGCGCGGGCGGTCTGGTTGCCCGCCAGTCCGACCAGCAGACCTTCGGCGCGCAGACCTGCCAGGCAGGGCCGCGCATCGGCATACAGGTTCTCCTCACCGAACGACTCCGGATGCCCGGCCGCCGCTCGCCGCTTCCGCTCCGCCCCTAGGTCAAACCCGGGCTGGAACGCCTGGAACACCTCCCTGTAGTCCAACCCACGCGCGATCACGGCGCCGAACACCGCCGAGAACGTGTGCCGAGGCACCCCCAGCCAATCCGCCCACGTCCCGTACTCCCGGGACTCATCCACGATCGTCTCACCCACGTCGAAGAACACCGATCTGATCGGCACGCGG
>NZ_MOMC01000092.1 GCF_001983105.1 Pseudofrankia asymbiotica
AACGACACGTGGCCAGGCCGTGTCCACCCCCACGAACCAGCCGCTACCCACCCGGCCTCCACCAATCCGACCGAACCGGCCTACCAGTCAAACCGCGAGCGTGCCGGAACCTTGCCCCCAGAAGGCGAGTTCGTCCTCGCTCCCGGCCGGGTCGTTCTCTGACGGTTCCACCTTGATGACCACAGCCTCTGGCGGGGCGTCAGTCGCCGCGGGCCATGGCGATCATTCCCCTGAGGCCCAGCCCGGCCCTGGTGCCGCCGTCGCACAGGATGTCGGTGCCGGTGAGGTAGCCCGGCCGGGCGCTGGCGCAGAACACGAGCAGTTCGGCGATCTCCGCCGGATCGCCGAAGCGCTTGAGGGCAGCGTAGTCGAGGAGCTTTCCCGCGCCGCTTTTCTCCTCGAGTCGGCCCATCGGGGTGTCGAACGAGCCGGGGGAGACCGAGAGGACGCGCGCCCCCCTGGCTCCGAACGACGCCGCCTGCCGCTGGGAGTACCAGATGACGAAGTTCTTGCTGAGCGAGTACGCGGAGCCCGGGCGCATGGCCTTGGGGCCGCGGCTCGCGGCCGCGGTCATCTTCCTGGCGAACTTCTCCAGGTCAGTCAGTGCCAGTCGGTAGGCGCGCCTCGGGATGAGGAAGCCGGGGAGCATGTGCCCCGCGATCGAGGCGACGTTGACCAGGGCGAAGCCCTCGTCGGCGACGGCGAGGGAGGCTTCCGTGACGTGGACGGTGCCGAGCGCGTTGATCCGCATGATTGTCTCGGCCGAGCCCATCTGTGGGCTGACGCCGGCCGTGTGCACCACGGCCGTGACGGGTCCCGGCTCGCTCGCGCGGGCGAGGAGGGCGTCGACCGACGACCGGTCGGTGATGTCGCAGGGCACCGCGTCGGCGTCGATGCCGAGCGCCGCCAGCTCCGTGACGGCCTCGTCGAGACGTTGCTGGTTCACGTCGCTGATGACCACGCGGTGGTCGCGGCCCAGGATCCTCGCGGTCGCGAGCCCCATTCCGCCCGCGCCTCCCGTAATGACAGCGGTCTTCACCATGGTCGTCAGTCCGCTATGACGCCGGCGCGGCGGGGTGTTTGATGCCGAGGGCGTTCAGCCAGATGCGGGTGAGCTCGTCGACGGCCTTGTCGGCGTCGAAGTCGACGGGGTCGTGGGAGTTGAAGAGGAGCTCGGCGAAGTAGGCGACCATGCCGCCGAGTGCCTGGGCGGCGTAGGCGGGTTCGACGTCGGGGTCGGCGATGCCGTCCTGCTGGAGCTGGCGGATGCGGCGTTYGATGCTGTGGGCGAAGGCGTCCTGGCGTTGGAAGCGGATGCGCCAGACGTCGACGTCGATGGTGGCGACCTGGTGGATGACGCGCATGATGCCGGCGTTGGCGGCGTAGGTGCGCAGGTAGTGCTCGTTGGCCGCGCGAATGCGCTCGATGGCGTCGGCGCCCGTGGCGCCAGCGGCCCCCGCCCCCGCCCCCGCACTCGCACTCGCACCCGTGCTCGCGGCGCCGCCGACGCCCACGGCGAGCAGGTCGAGCTCGACCGAGTCGACGACCTTGCGAAAGATTTCCTCTTTGGAGATGAAATAGGTATAGAAGGAGCCGTGCGAGGTGCCGGCCTCGTCGCAGATGTCCGCTACCCGTGCGTGGAGGAAGCCGTCGCGCTCGAACACGACCCGCGCCGCGTCGAGGAGCTGGTCGCGGGTTTGGCGGCCGCGGCTGGTGCGGCCGGTGCCGCGTCGCTTGGCTCTGGCCTCTCCCTGCCAGCCGCGACTGGCGTTGGGAATGGAGGCTATTTGCTCGACGGGTCTCGTTCCTTCAGACATTGCAGTCCTCTCCGACGACATAAACCGTGGCACGACTGAGTACGGCTACCTGTCGTCCAGGGACAGGATCGTGAGCATAGTAGTGATACCGGCGCTTGATGCGCTGCCTTTTGGGCTGGTGCCCCGGTTCTCCGGGGAGATGGCAGACGATCGGTGACCAGGCGCTGCCGGGCAGCGTCGAGCGTAGCAGCGGCGACATGCCCGGACAGCCTGGCGGAATGGCGCTTTCCCGACACCTCGCCGAAGGTGCCGGTCGCGGATCTGGGCGGACGACCTGGTGCCGCGTCTCGCTCGCGGCCTCTCGCGGCGTGACCTTCCCTCTCGCCCGTCGCACACCTCCGGTCCGCTCGGCGCTGACGTGGCCCGGAGGCCCGAAGGCCCGTGAGCTCAACGGCCCGGGAGCCTGAACCGGGTCGCCCGAGTCGGGTCGCCGGGGCCACGGGAGCCACCGGTCCGCCCTTCTCCGCGGTCTCGACGACGGGAACCGGCCCACCTCTCGCGCCGACTCCCACTGGGAGGTACCCGGACAAAACCGCCATCAGCAGGGGCTGTACGCTCCCATGGTGCGGGAACTTTGAGGTCGACGTCAACATCGGAGTCCAGGCGAGATGCCCATGCGAGATGTTGCGTCCAGGTCCGCGCCTACAGACGGGAGCCGCGAGTTGACCCCCTCGGAGCACCTCCCCGCGTTGCTGCGGGTGGAGGACGTCTCGATCAGCTTCGGAGGTATCAAGGCCGTCGATCAGGTGTCGTTCACCCTGGACCGCGGCTGCTGCGGGATCATCGGGCCCAACGGCGCCGGCAAGACGACGCTGCTGGACGCCCTGGCCGGTGTCCTCGTCCCCCGAGCGGGACGGATCCTGCTCGATGGCCAGGACCTGACCAGGAGATCGTCGGCCTGGCGCGCACAGCACGGCATCCGCCGGACCTTCCAGCGTCATCAGGCCTTCGGCTGGCTGACCGTCGAGGAGAACCTCCTGGTGGCGTGCGAGTGGCGAGGCCGAGGCTGGCGGATCCTGGCCGATCTGCTGGCGGCCCGGTCGTCGCGTCGCCGCAGGGAAGCGCACCTTGAGCGTATCGAGCACGTCCTGGAGCTGTGCGGGCTGCTGTCGGTTCGCGACCAGCGGGCGGCGACGCTGCCGATCGGGCAGGTACGGCTGATGGAGTTCGCCCGGGCGATCGTGGATGAGCCGCGGCTGCTGCTGCTGGACGAGCCGACGTCGGGCCTGGGGCCGGCGGACACCGAGCGGCTCGGTTCCGTCGTCTCGGAGCTGACGTCGAAGGGCGAGTGCGCGGCGATTCTCGTCGAGCACGATCTCGACTTCGTCGTCGGGCTGTGCGACCGGCTGATGGTGCTCACGTCCGGCCAGGTCCTGACCAGTGGTGACCCGGCCGAGGTCTGCCGGGACCCCCGGGTCGTCTCCGCCTACATCGGGAAGGCGTAGATGGACAAGTTCTTCAGTCTGGTTCTGAGCGGCGGGGTGTCGGGCGCGGTCTACTCGCTGCTCGCGATCGGCCTGGTGCTGAACTACCAGACGGCCCGGATCTTCAACTTCGGCCACGGCGCGACGGCGTTCTCGACGGCGTTCCTGTTCTACCAGCTGAACACCGGGCTGGGCTGGTCGAAGTGGGCCGCCCTCGTCGTGACGGTGTTCCTGTTCGCGCCGCTGGCCGGGCTGCTGTGGGACCGGCTGGTCTTCCGACGGCTGGCGGGCGCCGGCGAGGCGGCGACGACGGTCGCGAGCGTCGGGATCCTGATCACGATGCCGGCGCTCGTGCAGTGGTTCTGTGACGTGCTGCGCGGGACGTTCGGCGTCGGGTTCGTGGACACGTCGACGGCGTATGTGGTCCCGGGGATAGGGCCGAACCCGCCGCGGAACTTCCGGGTGACGTCCGGGCTGGTGATCAGCTCGAACCAGCTCATCGCGCTGGTGGTCGCGCTGGTCGCCTTCGTGGGCCTGTGGCTGCTGCTGCGCTTCACGGCGCTGGGGCTGCGGATGCGGGCGGCGGTCGACAAGCCGGAGCTGGTGCGGCTGCGGGGGACGAACACGAACACGACCTCCGGCGTGGCCTGGGTGCTGAGCTTCTTTCTCGCCGGGCTCGCCGGTGTGCTCGCGGCGCCGCTGCCCGGCACGTTCGGCCTGACCGGGGACAACTACACCCTGGCGTTGTTCGTGGCGGCGACCGCGGCGGTGATCGCGGGTCTGCGGTCGTTCCCGATCGCGTTTCTGGTGGGGCTGCTCATCGGCGCCGCCCGCAACCTCGCCGAGGGGTATGTCAGCGGCCAGTACCTGGGCCCGGTGGGTTCGTGGATCGAGGGTGTCTACGGGCTGAGGTCGTCGCTGCCCTACTGGGTACTGATCGTCGCCCTGGTCGTCGTCGGCATGGAGCGGCGCCGGCGCGTGGCGGGGACCAGCAGCGAGGCCGCTCCGCCGCCCGACTACCTGGCGGACCTGCCGCGCTGGCGCCGGCATCTGCCATGGGTGATCGCGGGCGTCCTGCTGCTGGTCTACGGGCTGTTCCTGGCGGACAGCACGTGGCGGACGATCGTGCTCTCCGGGCTGGCACTGGCGATCGTGTTCATGTCGTTCACCGTGGTCACCGGCCTCGGGGGCATGGTCAGCCTGGCGCAGTCGACGTTCGTCACGGTCGCCGCGCTCAGCGCCGGCTGGGCGGTGGGGCACGGCTGGCCGTTCCTGCTGGCGCTGCTGCTCGGCGTCGCCGCGGCGACGGCGATCGGGGTGGTGGTGGCGCTGCCGGCGCTGCGCCTCGGGGGAGTCGCCCTCACCCTCGCCACCCTCGCCTTGGCGCTGCTGGGCTTCTCGGTGCTGTTCAACATCGCCGGCTTCACCAACGGCACGGACGGGTGGCGGCTCGCGTTCCCCGCGGTCGGCTCGCTGGACTTCGCCGACGAGCGGGTGATGGTCGTCGTGCTGTTCGTCCTGGTGCTGGCGGTCGCGGGCGTCGTCGGGAACCTGGAACGGTCGGCGGCCGGGCGGGCGATGGCGGCGGTGCGGTCCAGCGCGCCGGGAGCGGCCGCCAGCGGTGTGCCGCTCGGGCTCACCAAGCTCACGATCTTCGGCGTGTCGGCGGCGTTGGCGGGGTTCGGCGGGGTGCTGCTCGCCTGCGTCCAGGGCACCGCGCGCGGGTTCTCCTGGCCGCCGATCATGGGCTTCCTCTGGCTCGCCACCGTGGTGATCTTCGGCGTTCGCCGCCCGCACGGCGCCATCGTGGCCGGCCTGGTGTCCGTGGCCCTGCCGCGGGTCATCAGCCATGGCCTTCACCTGGGGTCGGTGGGCTGGGACGGGACGGACTCGCCCGTCGTCGCGCAGATCCTGTTCGGGCTCGGCGCGATCGGCCTGGCCCAACAGCCCGAGGGCACGCTGGCGTCGGTGTCCGGCCTGCGGCACCGCCGGCGGCTGGCCGCCCGCCCGGCCGCGGAGGTACCCGCCCCCCGCCAGGCCTCGGACCTGGCGGCGTCGCCGGGGACCCGCCCGGTCGCCGCCGCGGCCTCCCCGGCGCTCGCCGCCCCCGCGGGCGGGCCGGCGGGTGCGGCGGCCTCGTCATCGTCGGCATCGGCGGCCTCCCCGCTGCTCGAGCTGCGGGGGGTGCGGGCCGGGTACGGCGAGGTCGAGGTGCTGCACGGCCTCGACCTGGCGGTCACCTCGGGTGGCGTCCTGGCGCTGCTGGGGGCCAACGGCGCGGGCAAGAGCACGCTGTGCCGGACGGTCGCCGGGCTGACGTCGTGCGGTGCCGGGAAGGTGCTGTTCCGGGGCGAGGACGTGACGGCCGCGCCGGCGCATGAGCGCTCCCGGCTGGGCATCGTGCTGGTTCCGGAGTCCCGGGGCATCTTCCCGAGCCTGACGGTCGAGGAGAACCTCCAGCTGTGGCTGCGCGAGCAGTCCCTGCGGGATGGCGTCTACGACCGTTTCCCGAACCTGGCCGCCCGGCGCGGGGTCGAGGCGGGCAACCTGTCCGGCGGCGAGCAGCAGATGCTCAGCCTGGCGCCCTTCATCGCGCGGCCGCCCGCGTTGCTGCTCGCCGACGAGCCGACGCTGGGGCTCTCCGTGAAGGTCGCGGGCGAGGTGCTGGCCGCGCTGCGGGTCCTGCGGGACGAGGGGACGACCCTGATCCTGGTCGAGGAGAAGGCGCAGGAGGTGCTGACCCTCGCTGACGAGGTCGGCGCGCTCTCCCTCGGCCGGCTGCAGTGGCTGCGCGCCGCCGCGGACCTCGATCCCGACGAGCTCACGTCCGCATATCTCGGCGGCGCGGCCACCGTCTGAGCCCGCGCCCGTCGCGTCCTGAAATCTCTGACTGGGAGAGACACCTGTGATCTTGTTGCGTTCGCGCCGGGCGCGGACCGGGCTGGCCGGCGTCGCGGCGCTGGTGGCCGCGGTCACGTTCGCGTCCTGCAGTTCCACCACCGACAACGGCAACGGCACCTCCTCGGCACCCGTTGACCTGGGTAAGCCGATGGACGCCGCCGCGGCCAGCAAGCTGGCGATCGAGAAGGCGGGGCCGATCCAGTTCGCGACGGGCAGCACGACCCGCGGCGTGAACGGCAAGGTCATCACGATCGGCGGCATCGCCGACGTCAAGGACACGACCGGTATCGAGAACTTCCCGGGCGTGTGCGACGGGGCCAAGGCGCGGTTCGAGCGTGCCAACCGCGAGGGCGGGGTGAACGGCTACACCTTCTCCTACGCGGGCTGCACCGACAGCGGCGCCGACCCCACGAAGTCCAAGGACGCCGTGACGGAGATGGTCGAGGACAAGAAGGTCTTCGGCCTGGTCCCCTTCACCGCGACGGTCTCCTCCGTCGGCGACTACCTCAACGACAAGCACGTGCCGTACTTCGGCTGGGGCATCTCGAACGACTACTGCGGCTGGAACAACCGGCAGTTCGGCTTCTCCGTCACGCAGGCGGTCTCGTGCCCGAACGTGCTGCCCGGTCAGACGTTCTACTCGTCGGCCGGTCTGGAGAGCTACCTGACGGGCTCGGGCAAGAAGGCGGCTGACGTGAAGGCCGCGTTCCTCGGGTCGAGCGTCGCGGCCGGGGAAAGCTCGGTGAGGAGCTTCGCGAAGATGGCCGTCGGGCTGGGCATGAAGGCGCCCTACGCCAAGACCCCGATCCCGGGCCCCGGCGCGCCGCCGCTGTCCGACTACACGCCGATCGCCCGCGACATCATCGCCAGCGGCGCGAACCTGGTCGCGTCGACGACCCCGCCGGCCCAGATCTTCCCGCTCGTGGCCGCGCTGCGCTCGTCGGGCTACACCGGTGACGTTCTGATCTACTTCGCCGACCCGCGCCTCGCCCCGCTGGCCGACCAGCTCGACAAGGTGTACGCGATGACGCCGAACTTCGGCTCGTCCGTCTTCCCTAGCCCCACGTTCCTGCAGATCGGCACCGACCTGAAGGCCATCGGCTCGCAGGCCGACTCCGGCGCCTCCGGGACGCTGACCTCCTACGGCGCCGCGGATCTGTTCCTCAAGGCCTTCGCGAAGATCAGCGGTCCGGTGACCACCGAGGCGCTCGCCAAGGTTCTCAACTCCGGGTTCGACTACCCGGCGCTGGGCAACGCCATGTGCGGCTCGACCTGGCCCGCCGGAAGGGCCCTGGGCAACGACTGCGCCGCGATCGTCCAGTTCGACGGAGCGAAGAAGGCGATCGTCCCCATCAAGGACCTGCAGACCTTCGGCCACGAATACCTGTTCTCGGCCGCGTAACGACTCCCGAGCACGTCCCCGAAGGCCGTGCGGCCGAACCTGGCCGCACGGCCTTCGGGCTTTCCGCGGACGGCTGGCTACCGGCTACCTATCTATGTCGACGTCGATATTGACAACGGGTACGCGCAGGCGGTCTCATGGCGCATGGACATCGATGAGGCGGCCAGCGTCTTCACGGATCCGGGAGCGTATGCCGACAACGAGCGCTTCCACACGGCCACGGCGCTGCTGCGCCGCGAGTCGCCGGTGCACCGCGTCGACCACCCGAAGTTCCTGCCGTTCTGGGCCGTGACGAAGCACGACGACGTCATGGCGATCGCCCGGGACTCCCAGCTGTGGATCAACGCGCCGCGCCCCGCGCTGGGCCCCCGGTCGCAGCGGGACGGCGCGCCCGAGGACATTCCCATCCGGGCGCTGGTGCAGATGGACGCGCCGGACCACCCGGTCTACCGGCACGTCTCCGCGGACTGGTTCAAGCCGGCCGGCATCCGCAGGCTGTCCGCCCGGATCGTCGAGCTCGCGAGACGCCACGTGGACCACATGGCCGAGCTCGGCGGCGAGTGCGACTTCTTCACCGACGTGGCCGCGAACTATCCGCTCTACGTGATTCTCTCGCTGCTCGGGCTGCCCGAGGACGACTTCCCGRGGATCTTCACGCTCACCCAGGAGCTGTTCGGGGCCAACGACGCCGACCTGGCCCGCGACACCGACGACGCCTTCATGGCGACGATGCTGGACTTCTTCGCCTACTTCCAGGCGCTGACCGCCGACCGCCGGGCCAACCCGACGGACGACCTCGCGTCGGTGATCGCGAACGCGACCATCCGCGACGAGCCGATCGGCGAGCTGGAGGCGATCGGCTACTACGTCCTGATCGCGACCGCCGGCCACGACACGACCAGCTCGGCGCTGGCCGGTGGCCTGCACGCGCTGCTGGAGCACCCGGACCAGTGGCGGCGGCTGTCCGGCGACCCGAGCCTGGTGCCGACCGCCGTGGAGGAGATGATCCGCTGGGTCTCGCCCGTCAAGCAGTTCATGCGCACCGCGACCGCGGACACCGAGGTGCGCGGCGTGCCCATCGCGAAGGGCGAGTCGGTCCTGCTGTCCTACCCGTCGGCCAACCGCGACGAGGACATCTTCGATCATCCGGAGCGGTTCGACGTCGGCCGCGCACCCAACCGGCACGTCGCCTTCGGCTTCGGCGCGCACTACTGCCTCGGCACCCACCTGGCCCGCCTGGAGGGCCGGGCGCTCTACGCCGAACTCATGCCCCGGATCCGCTCGATCGAGCTCGCGGGCGCCGCGGAGTACACGGAGACCCTGTTCGTCGGCGGTCCCAAGCGCCTGCCCATCCGCTACACGATGAGCTGATCCGCCTGGTGGGCGAGCGGTGTTCCCGCCGATCGGCGGGAACACCGCGGGCCTGACGGCCCGATGGCTGGACCGGCCGCGGGGCGTTGCGTTGCCTCCCGCGACCGGCCCAGGCTTGTGCGGCTACTGGTCCAGCCGGTGGCCACACCAGCGGTTGCGGCTGGCGGGGTCGGGGTTCTTCTCGTCAGGGACGACCTCGTAGCCGGTGCCGGCCTCGTTGACGCGCATGAACGTGTAGCAGGTGGCGGTCTGGCCCCAGTCCTTCGTCATGTCGACGGGCGCGGGCAGGAGCCCGCCGGCGTCGTACTTGCTGGCGCGCAGGGTGTCGATGAACTGGGCGCGGGTCGGRCAGGGGCCGGCCTTGTCCAGGCCGTAGAGGAACAGGTCGGTCAGGATGTAGCTGACGAAGGCGAGCTCCTGGTCGGGCGGCTGGAGCTCCGGGGCGTAGTTGCTCATCGCCGCCAGGTACTTCCCGTGGGCGGGGCCGCCGATCTCGAACGGGACGTAGTTGACCGCGGCGGTCAGCCCGCTGAGCGTCTTGCCGTACTGGTTGACCAGCGACTTGTCGTAGCCGCTGGGCGTGAGCACGACCTTGACCGGCGCGCCGGCCTCCCGGATGCCGCGGACGACCTCGGCCAGGTCGGTGCCGGCGAAGGCGGCGCTCACGACGTCGACCCCGGCCTGCTTCAGCTGCTGGCCCAGCTGGACGGGGTTGGTGATGTCCGGAGTGAAGATGAAGTGACCGGGCGCGATCGGGATGCCGGCCGACACCAGGCTGGCGCTGATCTTCGACCCGATGTCGTTCGCGGAGGAGGTGACGTCGCTCTGGATGATGGCCGCCCTGGTGCCGCCCTGGGCCTTCGCGAAGTCGCCGAACGTCGAGACCGACGGGCCGTCGTTGAAGACGTAGGCGTAGGCGAACATGTTGCGGTACCTGTGGTCCGTCCAGAACGGTTCCGCCGGGACGCCCGTCGCCGGGACGCCGTGCTGCTGCAGGTAGTCGGCGCCCTGGGAGGCGGCGATGGAGGCCTCGACGAGCCCGAAGACCTTCTGGTTCTCCRCCAGCCCGCGCACGGCCTCGAGGTTCTGGGCGGGCACGCTGCCGTCGTCGCGCCAGGTGTACTCCAGCTTGCGGCCGTGGATCCCGCCGGCCGCGTTCGCCTCCTCGATCCGGGCGGTGAACCCACCCTTCGCGGCGGTCAGCGAGACAGCGCCCGCGCCGGTGTCCGGGTAGACGAAGCCCAGCTGGATCGCGTCGTTGGTGTATCCGGGGGTGTCGCAGCTGGCGACCGCGTTGCCACCCGCGTCGCCGCCGCCCCCCGCGCAGCCCGCGGCGAGTACCGCGACCAGGGCGGTGGCCAGCGCCGTGGGCCGGCTCGCGCCGCGCCGGGACCTGCGCCAGGCCTTCGAGCCGGCCGGGGCGTCCAACGGGCGGGAG
Organism: Pseudofrankia asymbiotica; assembly: GCF_001983105.1. Taxonomy (GTDB): domain Bacteria; phylum Actinomycetota; class Actinomycetes; order Frankiales; family Frankiaceae; genus Pseudofrankia; species Pseudofrankia asymbiotica. The sequence continues at coordinate 10,354 of NZ_MOMC01000092.1, forward strand.
AGCGACTGGCCACGGCGCGGCCGTCGCTGGAGGCGCCGGGCCGGTGCGTCGCCTCTCTGGGAGTCGTTCGGTGCGCTGAGCACTCCGATCACCCCCGGCCCGGGGTCAGGGAGCCTCGCGGGCCGAACGGGGCGCGCGAGGAACGGGTTCTCAGGTACTGGGAAGCCAAGGTGGTCTCCACGTAAGTCTGCCTAGGGTGTGTCAGGATTCCAGGGCCTGTTGCGGGACGACGTCGAGCTCGGGCAGGTCGGCACCGGTCACCGCCGCCGGGTCGAGGTCGTCGGCCAGCGGCGGGAACGCCGGGCGCCTCTTCTGCGTGAAGCTGTCCAGGCCCTCGCGGAAGTCGGGGCTGGTGACGGCCACGGCCATGGCCCGGTAGGAGCGCCGGACCGCGGTCTCGAGGTCGCTCTGCTGGTCGGCGTGTAACTGGTGGCGGATGAGCGCCAGCGAGGACGGCGAGCAGTTCTCGGCGATGTCGGCGGCGTAGGCGCGGGCCGCCGTCAGGAGGTCCGCCGGCTCGACGACCCGGCTCACCAGCCCGAGCGCGAGGGCCTCGTCCGCGTCGAAGACCCGCGCCGACAGCAACAGGTCCGCCGCCCGCTCCGCCCCCACCAGCCTGGGCAACAGCCAGGTGACTCCGAACTCGGCGGCCAGGCCGCGGCGGGCGAACGCGGTGGTGAACCGGGCGCCGCGGGCGGCGAACCGTACGTCGCACAGCAGCGCCTGGACGAGGCCCATGCCCGCGCACGCGCCGTTGACGGCCGCGATCAGCGGCTTGCGCGACGCCCAGGCCCGCACCGGCGAGCGGCGTCCGGACAGGTCCAGGCCGCCGGCGGCGATCCCGTCGAGACGGCCGCTGTCGACTCCCGGGCAGAAGGTCTTGCCCGCTCCGGTCACGACCGCGACCCGGATCCGCGGGTCACGGTCGAGATGCTCGAGCGCCTCGAAGTAGCGCAGCTCCATGTCCGGGTTCCAGCCGTTGCGCCGTTCGGGACGGTTCAGCGTGACGAGGCCGACCCCGTCCGAGCCGACGTGCAGCAGCACCGGCCCATCGGCGATGACCGCGACGTCCTCGCCGTCGGGTGACCGCTCGTGCGCCGTCCCCACCTCGTTCCCTGTCATCGTCCCCTCGGTTCGGTGTGCCCGGCCCGGCGCGCGCGATCAGCCGGCACCGCGCGGCCGGCGCGTCGGGCAGGGCGGTAGTGGGGGCGCCACTACGGGCAGGCGGCCGGTCGCCGGCTGATCCTGAATGCGGCGATGTCCGCTGCCGGTCGCGCGGTTGCAGGCCGCGACGGCTCGCTGATCCACAGTCAAGATTGACGTCGACCTTGAGGTGCGCGGCCCATAGTAAGGGGACTGTCTGGGCGACAAACGGGCGGGGACCTCGACCTGCCGCGCCGGATTTTGGTCCCGGTATGAGACACGAGATCCGACGTCCGGCCGGTCGACGCCGCGCCGGTCCTCCGTCGAGGGGCTGTCGCGCTGGCACCGGCGGCCGTTGGGAAAGTGACCCTGCCGTGTGGCCCTGACCCTGCCGTGTGGCACTGACCCTGCATGTGACCGCGTCCAAGAGTTCCAGGCCGGTGGACGGCGGCATGGACGCCGCGGGTCATAGAGAGAAACATCTCGTCCGGGCGCGCGCACGGTCACACCCGGGGCACCGTCACAACCGCGGTGTGGTTACACGCGGGGTGTGGTCACACCCGTGGCCCGACGGGCAGGTCGCCGCCGCGAGGCAGGCGCATGGCGCGCAGGCAGAGCCGGCTGAGCTGGTCGACGGCGGTCGCCAGGTCGTGGTCGAGGCCTCCGTACGGGAACGACCGGGCGGCGAATCCCTYCACCATTCCGATGAGCCCGAGCAGCATGGTCTCCGGGCTCACCTGGGTCTCCGCCAGCCCGGAGCGCTGCAGCCGGCGGACCGGCTCCACGTGCCGGTCCACGGCTCGCATCCGAGAGTCCGCCCGGATCGCCCGGACCTCCGCGTCATGGCAGCTGATCTGGGTGACGAGCCCGAGAAACCGGGCCTCCAGCCGGTAGGCCTCCAGGTAGCGGCGGACGCTCGTCCGCATGAGTTCGCCCATCCCGTCCAGGCGACCGGGCTCGAAGAGCAGGCCGTCAAGGGGCGTGCCGAGCCGGGTCGAGGCCGCGCGCGCGAGCTCCCGGAAGACGGCCTCCTTCGACGCGAAGTGGCGGTAGAACCCTCCGTGGGCGAGGCCGCCCAGATGGACGATGTCGGTGACACGGGCACCGTGGAACCCATCTCGCTCGAAGACGGTCCTGGCCGCCGCCAGCATCCGCGCCCGGGACTTCAGGAGCGCGGGTGAAAGCGGCGGTCCCGGCTGTTCGCGGGCCGCGGGCGGGTCGAACGGCAACGGTGGTCTCCTCTCAGCCCCGTTCATCTGCCCCGATCCGTGCGCTGCCTGGTCGGTCTGGTCCGTCAGCGGCGCGTCCCGCCTGCCGGCCCGGGCGGCTCGGGCAGGGCCGGGGACCCGGCCCGAGCGCGTCGCCGCGTCAGCCGGTGACCGCGGGGAGCGTCTCCCAGCCGCGGACGGTGGACGTGCGGGCCTGGCGGGCGTTCGGCCAGTCGATCTCCCATTCCGGGAAGCGGCGCAGGACCTCGTCGAGGGCGACGCGGCCCTCGAGGCGGGYGAGGGCGGCGCCGAGGCAGTGGTGGATGCCGTAGCCGAAGGTGACGTGCCGGCCGATGTCGCGGTGGATGTCGAAGCGGTCGGGCTCGGGGAACCGGTGCTCGTCGCGGTTGGCCGAGCCGTTCAGCAGCAGCATGATGCTGCCCTCGGGGACGGTCTGGCCGTGGTGGGAGACGTCGCGCGCGACGTAGCGGGCCTGGACGGGCGACGGGGCCTCGTAGCGGAGCAGTTCCTCGATCGCGTTCGGGATGAGCGAGCGGTCGGCGACCAGCTCGCGGCGCGCCTCGGGGTTCTCGGCGAGCACCTTGCCGGTCCAGCCGATCAGCCTGGTGGTGGTCTCGTTGCCCGCCCCCGCCAGCAGCATGATGTAGGTGATGATCTCCTCACGGGTCAGCGTGCGGGTCGTGCCGTTCTCGTCCTCGAACTCGGTGGTCAGCATCTCGGTCATCAGGTCGTCCGACGGGTTCCTGGCCCGCCAGTCGATGTACTCGCCGTACATCTCCATGCTGGCCACGAAGTTGTCGGCGGGCACGATGTCGGTGCCGTCGCCGGTGAGCCGCAGGCCCTCGTCGATCCGGTCGCGCAGCGCCTCCTGATCGTCCTCGGGAATGCCGAGCAGGTAGCCGATGGTGCGCATCGGCATCTGCGCCCCCAGGTCCCTGATGAAGTCGAACCGGCCCGCGCCGACGAGCGGGTCCAGGCTGCGCGCGCAGAACTCCCGGACCTTCGGCTCGAGCGCGAGCATCTTCTTCGGGGTGAACACCCGGGCCAGGATGCCCCGGTGAACCGTGTGGATCGGCGGGTCCTCGAACAGGATGTTGCCCGGTGGAAGCTCGATGTTGGCCTTGATGAGCTCCAGGACGGAGCCGCGGCCCGAGCGGTAGGTGTGCCAGTCGGCGAGCGCCGGCTCGACGTCGGCGAACCGGCTGAGCGCGAAGAAGTCGAACTTGTCGTTGCGGTATAGCGGCGCCTCGTCGCGCAGCCGCCGCCACGTTGGGTACGGGTCGGCGTCTATCTGGGCGTCATAGGGGTCGTAGTAGACGTCACTCGGGCTCGTCACCGTCATGCTCGGCTCCTTCTCGCGACCGTGATCGTGAGGAGAATCATCCGTCGTCTCCCCTTCGGCCGCCGCCAGTTCCGCCGCCGGCGGTTCCGCGGGCCGGCTGGACGGCCCTCGCGGTGTCGACCCGCCGGTGGAGCCGCCTGGTCAACCGCCCGCGGCGGCATGGGTCCAGGCCCGACCGGCGCTGGGCGCCGGGCCAGCTCGCGGCGCGATGGCGGTGCCGGGAGTCCGGCGCCGGGCAGGCAGCCACCAACGCCCTTCGTTCCCGCCTTGGCTACCAGTCGAATTCGTAGCGTTTCATGACGCACTGCGCGAAGCAACAGTCGCATTATGCGAACGCTTTCACGCCTGTTCAGGACTGAGAATGGGGGAGACCGGCCCGCTCAGCCCTGCCACAGGGCCGGTGGGCGTCCCCGGGTGAGAGCGGTCAGGGCCTCGGCGGCCGCGCGCACGCGCTCGCCGAGGTCGATGACCTCGGCGCCGGTCCGAACGGGCGCGTGGTGCTGGTCGGAGGCGCAGATCGCCGCCAGCACGACGACGACCTCACCGCGGGCGTCGAACACCGGCGCACTGACCGTGGTCGCGCGGTAGGTGCCGCCCGGCTCGATCGACGCGGGCAGCGCGTCGGCGAGGCCGAACGTCCGGTGGACCTCGCTGAGGATGCGGCGCAGTGCCGCGGCGTGCTCGGCGCCTCGCTGGTCCTCGCCGAGCTCCGCGGCCAGCAGGTCAAGGCGCTCGCGCAGGTGCCTGTCCACCTCGACCGACCAGCCGCGTGCCCGTATCCCGGCAAGGCTCGGGGTGATCTGCGCCAAGGCGTCGCTCGGCCGGTCGGAACCCAGCCGGTCAAGCCACTGCTCGACCGTGGTGGGGTCGTCGGACCAGGCGACGCAGACCGATCCGATCGGCGGCTGCAGCGGGAACCGGTCGCCCAGCCGCAGGTGACGGTAGGCCGGTCCCATGCCGCCCGCCGCGCCGCTGGCGCCGTTCGCTGGCGGCTGGGGCGGGGCTCCGATCTCGCCGATGAGCAGCTCGTCCCGCTCGCCGGGAAACGCGCCCGTGACCAGTGCGAGGCAGGTCAGCCCGGTCATCGCGGCGAGGCGGTGGACCGCCGGGCGGGCGGCGTCGATGACGGCGTGGCCGCGGGCCGCGGCCCGCCCGGCCGCGACCAGCGCCGGGCCGAGCCGGTACGTGTGCCGCTCCGGATGGCGCAGCAGCCAGCCGCGCCGGGTCAGCGCCACGACCATCGGGTGGATCGTCGTCTTGCTGAGGCCGAGCGCTCGCGCGATCTCGGCCAGGGTGGCGCCGTCGACCGGGCGGGCCGCGAGGAGGTCCACCAGGTCGAGTAGCCGATCTGTCTGCGGTGAGGGTCTGCTGCTCATGATGCGGCGACCGTAGCTCAGCCGGCCGGTGGTTCGCATGCTGCGCCCAGGTCTTCGCACAGTGCGTACCCGACCGGGCGGATCCGTTGCGGGTGCCCGACCGCCGCGGCTAGGGTCACGAGATCGAAGTCGATGTCGACATAAACCTCGGTGGGCATGGACCTCGGCTGAGCGGCCGGACCGCTGGCGGGAGCCGACATCGGCGGAGGCGGCGGCCGTCGCGTGCGCGAAGTCGCGCGGGACCATGAGCGTCGGCGTTCGGTGTGGCTGTCGGCGGATTGCGGAGGTGAGGCGGCCGTGACGACCGTGGGGGAGCTGCTGCGCGGGCGGGCGGACAGCGACGCCGCCGCGTTGTTGTTCGGGGAGCGGCGGTGGACCTACCGGCAGCTGGTCGAGGAGGCGTCGCGGCGCGCGGCGGTGTTCGAGTCGTTACGCGACGACGGCCGCCCGCCGCACATCGGCGTGCTGCTCGACAACGTGCCCGACTATCTGTTCTGGCTGGGCGCGGCGGCGTTGTCGGGCTCGGTGGTCGTCGGCATCAACGCGACCTACCGGGGTGAGGCGCTGGCCCAGCTGGTGCGGCACACCGACTGCCAGGTCCTGGTCACCTCCACGGGCTATCAGCCCATGCTGGAAGGCACGGACACCGGAGTCGCCGCGGAGCGGACGTTGCTCGTCGAGAGCGACGAGTACGCGGCCCGGCTCGCCGCCGCGCCGTCCGTGCCGCCTGAGCGACTGGCCGTCGCCGACGACCTGTTCCTCCTGATCTTCACGTCCGGCTCGACCGGGCTGCCGAAGGCGGTGCGCTGCACGCAGGGCCGGTTCGCTCGTACGGGTGCCCACGTCGCGCGGATCGCCGGGTTCGACGCCGGAGGCCGGACCGCGGGCGACGGCGGGGCGGCGGGTGGCGTCGGGGATGGCGGGGCCGCGGGCGATGTGGTGTACGCGCCGTTGCCGTTCTTCCATTCCAGCTCGCTGTTCACGGGCTGGTCGTCGGCGCTGAACGCCGGTATCCCGATCGCGACCCGGGCGAGGTTCTCCGCGTCCGGCACACTGCCGGACATCCGCCGCCACGGCGCGACGATGCTGACCTACACCGGCAAGGTCCTGAACTACATCCTCGCGACGCCCGAGCGGGACGACGACGCCGACAGCCCGCTGCGCCTCGCCATCGGCAACGAGGCCTCGACCCGGGACATCCGGGAGTTCGCCCGCCGGTTCGGCGCCACGGTCCGGGACAGCTACGGCTCGACCGAGGGCATCATCATCATTCGCCGTGACCCGTCCATGCCGGAAGGCGCGCTCGGCACGGCCGACCCGACCGTGAAGGTCCTCGACCCGGAGACGGGCGAGGAATGCCCGGCGGTGGTCCTCGACGCCGCGGGGCGGCCGGCGAACCTGGACGAGGCGGTCGGCGAGATCGTCGAGACCGCGCCGACCTCGGGTTTCGAGGGCTACTACAACAACGAGGACGCCACCCGGGCCCGGTTCCGCGAGGGCGCCTACTGGTCGGGTGACCTGGCCTATCGCGACGGGGACGGCTGGCTGTACTTCGCCGGGCGGTCGAACGAGTGGCTGCGCGTCGACGGCGAGAACTTCGCCGCGGCGCCGGTGGAGGCGATCCTCGCCCGCCATCCCGAGGTCCGTTCGGTCGCGGTCTACGCCGTGCCCGACGACCCGGTGGGGGACCGGGTGATGGCGGCGCTCGAGCTGCGCGACGGGGCCGCCTTCGACCCGGCGGCGTTCGACGCGTTCCTCGCCGAGCAGCCCGACCTCGGGCCCAAGTGGGTCCCGGCGTTCGTCCGGGTCACCGGCGAGCTGCCGAAACTGGCCAGCATGAAGATCGACAAACGTCGCCTCCGCGGAGAGGCCTGGCGCGCCGGCCCGGTCGTCTGGCGCCCCGCCAAGGGTGAGCCCCTGCGCCCCCTCGACGAGGCCGACCGTGCCCGGCTCGACCCGCTTCTGGGCTGAGAATCCCGAACCGGGATTCCGGGGGCTGAGCCCACATCTGTCAGCGGCCTGGTCAAGCGTCCTGACTGGCGGCGCTCCTGGTGCTATGACGCGGTTTCGCCGATCGAGAACGTCATTAGATCCCGGCCGACCGTGACGCGGCCCGAACGGCCGCCCCCGCGGACGTCCGTCGCGAAGTTCTCCTCGTCGAACTGCAGGATCGTGTCGCCGGAGCGCACCAGGGTCCCGGCGCCGGCCCTGCCCGGAGCCGGGAACGGCACGCCGGTGCCCGTCAACGTCAACGTCACGGTCGTGGCCACGCTCAGCTCACCATCCCAATCTCGATCCAGCCGGTCCCGTGCCAGCCGGTCCCGTGCCAGCCGGTCCCGTGCCAGCCGGGTGTGCTGGCCGGGCCACCCGTCGCGGACCCGAAACCAGACGCTCTGGCTGATCGACATGGTGGTCCGGGCCGCCTCCGGGCATCCCTCTGACGAGAGGGGGTGACCGATGAACAAGGCAACATTCGGGCCGGCCGGAGAGGTGCTCGAACCAGACCGGAAGGTGACGGAACTCCTTGACGTTCTACGACATCACCTCGCCATGGAGGCCGCGTTTCTCGGCATGTGGGACGGTGATCTTCTGGTCATCCAGGTGGTCAGCGGCGACGGCGAGAGCTTCGGTCTCGCCCCCGGAGTAACCATCAGGCGAGGCAGGGATCTGGCCGGAAGACTGGATACCGGGGAGGTCCCGGCCGTGGTCGGGGACACCCTCGAGGACGCCCGGACCGCTGACTCCCCGCTGCTTCAACGCATGCGCGCACGCTCATATGTGGCCACAAGTCTGACTGACGTCGGCGGCGAGCCCTATGGGCTACTTCTGGTCGCCGCGCACGACCCGCGTCCAGCACTCCGGGACCGCGAGAGTCGGTTCCTGTCTGTCGTGGCGGACTTCGTCCGCGACTCGCTCATCGACCTACGCCGCACCTGGGAAGAACGAAGCCGGGTGTGGCACGCCATCTGCGAGCTCGTCGACAACGATGGGCCCGACGTCGTCTACCAGCCGATCAAGCGCATGACCACCGACACAGTCGTCGGAATCGAGGCGCTCTCACGGTTCCCGGCTCGCTGCGGTGACCGGATCCGTGACCCGCAGGGCTGGTTCGCGGATGCCGCGCTGGTCGGCCTCGGAGCCGAGTTGGAACTTGCCCCCATCCGCCGCKCCATCGCGGTCCTACCTCGCCTGCCAGCGGGAGTGAAGATCGCCGTCAACGCCTCCCCGAGGACACTCACCGCCGGTCTCGTCGAGCTCGCCTGTGAACTCCCTCGACGCGACCAGCTTGTCGTCGAGGTGACCGAGCACGAGGACTGCGCGGGCTGCCCCGACGCCGCGCGCGCCATCGACTGCCTGCGGGAGCATGGTGTTCACATCGCGGTCGACGACGCGGGGGCGGGCTACTCCGACCTCGAACAGCTCCTGGGACTACGACCCGACGTCATAAAACTCGACTGCGTCATCACGCGCGGCATCGACCACGACCCCGCTCGTCGCGCGGTAGCGGCCGGCCTCGTCCGCCTCGCGGAGGAGATCGACGGAAAGGTGATCGCGGAAGGTATCGAGACCACCGCGGAGCGGGACTCTGTGATCGGGGTTGGCGTTCACTACGGCCAGGGCTTCCTCCTCGGCAGGCCAACACCCGACCTGGCCGCCGCCTGCTCCGCCTCGCCCAGCCCACGACGAGCGCCGCGGCCGGGCACAAACAGGTGATCGGCGACGTTAGCCGGTGCGAGATACACCACCGTCGAGGGGACGAGATGYCAGAGGCCTACAGCAAGGACCCGGCAGCCATCTCGCGGCTTACGCCGGAGCAGTACAGGGTGACCCAGGAGAGCGGCACCGAGCCCGCGTTCACCGGCGAGTACTGCGACAACAAGGAGCCGGGGATCTACGTCGACATCGTTTCCGGTGAGCCTTTGTTCGCGTCGATGCACAAGTTCGACAGCGGCACCGGCTGGCCGAGTTTCACGGTGCCGATCGAGCCGGGCAACGTGGTCGAGAAGTCCGACACCAGCTATGGGATGCGGCGGACGGAGGTCCGGTCGGCGCACGGCGACAGCCACCTCGGCCACCTGTTCCACGACGGCCCGGCGGCCGCGGGCGGTCTGCGGTACTGCCTGAACTCGGCCGCCCTCCGCTTCGTCTCGGTGGATGAGCTGGAGAGCACGGGCTACGGCGCTTATCGGCGGCTTTTTGAGGACAAAGAGGGGAAGGCGTAACAGATGAGCACGGCGACGGAGAAGGCCRTCCTGGCCGGCGGCTGTTTCTGGGGGGTCGAGGAGCTCGTCCGCAGGCTCCCCGGTGTGCTGGACACCGAGGTGGGTTACACCGGCGGYGACGTGCCCAACGCGACGTACCGCAACCACGGCACCCATGCCGAGGCACTGGAGATCACCTTCGACCCGGCCAGGATCTCCTACCGGGACCTGCTGGAGTTCTTCTTCCAGATCCACGACCCGTCGACGAGGAACCGGCAGGGCAACGACATCGGCCTCAGCTACCGGTCGGCGATCTTCTACACCGACGAGGAGCAGAAGCGGGTCGCCGAGGACACCATCGCGGACGTCGACGCCTCCGGCATCTGGCCGGGGAAGGTCGTCACCGAGGTCGTTGCGGCCGGTCCGTTCTGGCAGGCGGAGCCGGAGCACCAGGACTACCTGCGGAACTACCCGGAGGGCTACACCTGCCACTACGTGCGGCCGGGCTGGAAGCTCCCCCACCGCGCGGAGTCGGCGGCGCGCTGACCGTCCGTTCTTCCTGACCGAGGGGCACCCCACGCGGGTGCCCCTCGTTTGCTGTCCGGCCGCGGTACCGGAGCGCCGCCGGACTCCGTGCCGACATCGCGGACAAATCGAGCATCCGTCAACGCTGGTCGTATTTCTTTGATGTTTCTGGGTAGGCAAAGCGCCTCATCGATACGATGTCGGACTGTTTGGGTGGAATGAGCACGTTCGAGGGGGCGCCGCGTGTTCGGCTTTGAACTGCAGATCTCCAGCAGCTGGTTCCCGGCAGATTTTCCCGACAACGTCGGCGAGCGGGAGGTCGCCTATCGCAGCGGCGATGGAAAGCTGACCCTGGAGGGAGACGAGACGATTACGCCGGGTGCCAAGGCGGAACTCGAGTTCGTCACGGCCCCGCTGCGCGACAAGGGCGACGCGATATTTGYGGTCTGGGAGGCGGCGTTGCTGGCGGACGCGCTGATCGCCGTGGCGGACCAGAACGAGAAGACCAGTGGCAGCCGGCGTGTCACTTTTCAGGCAGGTGACACCTTCGTCACCGATGGCAAGGCTGGCGGCAACGCGAACCCACGGTTCCGGTCCCGCGGCGCTGTTGTCGCCGGCGACAAGGTGCACGGGACCTGGCAACGCGACTGCGTCATGTTCATCGCGAGCCGGACGGATTTCGAGGCGAAACCGCAGGGTACAGTCGGCGTGCCGCTCGCCAGGCTCAAGGAGTTCATCGACAATGCACTGAAGGCCGACCCGGACCGGGTCGAAGACCTCAGGAAGATCACTGACCGGGTCAAGATTCCCGGGGGCACGTCGGCCGAGCTCCGGGGGTTCCTGTACGCCTGTCAGCACTTCCTCATGTCGGCATGGCTCGTGTTCTACGCGATGCACAAGGTAGACGACGTCACCATTTCAGCTCCTGACGGCCCGCCGGTTCCGCTGTATGGGCAGCTGCCAGGCATTAACCATACCCCCGGTCTGTGGAGGACCTTCCTGATCGTCGACCCTGAGCTGGCCACGGCCAGTGACGGCGGCAGACCCGCCTTCTACAAACCGGCCACCCGTGACTGCCGAATCCGGATCAACCGGGACTCGCCCAAGTCGGCGTTCGCGATCCTGCACCGGACAGATTTCCACTCGATGTTCAAGGCGCTGCCGCCCGCCGACCAGCTGGCCCTGAAGCAGCAGTCCAGTGCCGGGATACCGCGAATGGTCTGGCCCTACGACAAGCCCACGGCCGCGTCGGGGTACAACGCGGACCGGATCTTCCGACTCCCGTACCGCGCCGATCCGCCCGACCGAGCCGCGGCGACTCAGGTCTATTTCGCGCTGCCGCGGCCGGGCGTCGACAAGGAAGAGACCAGCGAACGCTGGACACTCGTCCTGCGTGGGCCCACGCTCGACGAGTGGTGGACCAGTGTCATGGTCGGGCGTACCGTCCCTCATCCGGACGACCCGGCCCGTTCGGCCCGTTATGCCAAGGACCTCGCCTCGCCCCCGCCTGGAATACGCGGGCGTCACCCCGACCTGGTCGCCGCATTCCCGACGTCAGCTGAGAACAAGAACGACTACTACGGCATGGGTGCGTTTCCCATCGACAAGAGCCGGAAGGAGACGCCACTGGCCGTGTTCGAACATCGGATACTCGATAAGCTGCCCCTGGTCCACGGGCTCGGGCCACTGGTGCCTTCGCACTGGGCCCGCCTCGTGGAAATCTTCTACGAGGCATTCGTGTTCGAGACCTGACGGTCGATGCGGCTGTCAGGCCGCACGGAACGGCCCGGGCACCACGTGCCCGGGCCGTTGCCCGACCACCGCGACAAGCGGGGTCGGGCGAACCGCTCGACGATCATGCGGCAGTGGGCGAGCCACCGTCGGGCCCATGGCCAACGCGGTGGACGCTGACGGACGTCCCCGGGCTGAGCAGTAGCGATCTCAGGATCCGCGGGTCAGCCGGCCCCGAGGGCCGGACACTTGCCAGTTACCGTACATGTGTCCATTATCACGCGTGTGACGTTCAGCCTGCCGCCGGTGGTTCCGGTCCGGGACCGTCGGGCACGCCGGTCGCGATCCGCGCTGCTTCGGGCCGCGGTCGACCTGGTGGGGGAGCGCGGCACGGCGGCCGTGCCGATCTCCGACCTCGCCGACGCGGCGGACGTGAGCCGGCAGGTGCTGTACCAGCAGTTCGGCGACCGTGACGCGCTCCTTCTCGAGGCCGCGCTGGATCTCGCCCGACGGGACCTGATGCCGCGGCTGGGGGATCCCGCGGCCGCGGTCCCCGGCCGCGCCCGGTCGCTCGCGGTGGCCCGCCACTTCGCGGAGCATCGCGGGTTCTACCGGGCGCTGATGACGGGCTCGACCGCGTTCGCCCTGGGCAAGGCGCTGTCGGGCCTCCTGGTGCCCTTCAACCGGCAGCTCTTCCAGGAGGCGTTGGGCGGGACCCTCGACGCCCGGACGATGGACGATCTCGCGATGTGTCTCGCCGGCGGTGGGCAGGCTCTCGTCTGCGCCTGGCTGATCGAGGGCGAGGACCCTCTCGACCCGGAGGAGTTCGCCGATCGGACCACGCGGATGGTGACCGTCCTCGTCAGCGCGCTTCTCACGGTGCACGCCCCCGGCGGCGCGCCGGGCGCTCTCGCATCCGGCCAGCCAGGGGAGAGGACCATCCGATGACCACAGGCACGACCGACGCGTCCGAGCGTTCCGGAGAGCCCGAGGTACGCACCGCTCGCGGGAGGCTACGCGGCCGGTGGGAGCACGGGTTAGCCGTCTTCCGCGGTATCCCGTTCGCGCGGCCACCAGTGGGCGCCGAGCGGTTCAGGGCACCAAGTCCGGCGCCCGCGTGGGACGGGGTGCGGGAGGCGTTCGCCTTCGGGCCGCCGCCTCCGCAGGACGCGGGGATTCCCGGGAGAACCGGCGTCGTGGACACCTCGGCGGGCGAGGACTGGCTGACGGTCAACGTCTGGTTGCCGGACCCGGATCCGGCGGCCCGCCGCCCGGTGATGGTGTGGGTCTACGGCGGTGCGTTCAAGGTCGGCCAGGCGGGAAGCCCGGGCTACGACGCGAGCCGGATCGCCCAGGAGGGCGACGTCGTCGTGGTCTCCTTCAACTACCGCCTGGGCGTCGAGGGGTTCGCGCGGATCGCCGGGGCGCCGGCCAACCGCGGGCTGCTCGACCAGGTGTCGGCGCTGGAATGGGTGCGCGACAGCGTCACGGCGTTCGGCGGTGACCCCGACCGGGTGACGGTCTTCGGTGAGTCGGCGGGCGCCGGGTCCATCGCCGCCCTGCTGGCGATGCCACGGGCCGAGGGCCTGTTCCAGCGGGCGATCCTGCAGAGCCCGCCCGGCGTCTTCTACTCCGACGCGCTGGGCGGCGACATCGCGGCCGCGATCGCGGCGGAGGCGGGACGGCGACCGACCGTCGAGGACCTGTCGGCCCTGGACCCCTACCAGCTGGTGGACGCGGGCGCCGTGCTGACGACCAGGATGCGCGAGCGCGAGGACCGGTGGGGAGCGGTCGCCCACACCGTCACGCCCTACGCCCCGGTCGTCGACGGCGACGTGCTGCCCACCGCGCCCTGGCAGGCGCTGCGCGCCGGCGCGGCGCGGGGCGTCGACGTGATCATCGGGCACAACCGCGACGAGTTCCGGCTGTTCACCGTGCTCGGCGGGCAGCGCGGCCGCATCGGCGACGAGGTCGCCGCGCTGGCGCTTCGCACGTTCGGACCGCCCCCCGACCCCGAGCGCGCGTATCGCGCGGCGTTTCCCCAGGCCTCGGCCGAGGACCTGCACGAGCTCGTCCAGTCCGACTGGCTGTTCCGCATGCCCGCGCTCCACCTGGCCGACGCGCAGACCGCCGGCGGCGGCCGTGCCCACCTCTACGAACTGGCCTGGGCCGCGCCCGGCAGCGGCGGCGCACTGGKCGCCTGCCACGGGCTCGACGGCCCGCTGGTGTTCGGCACCTTCGGCGCCCACCTCGGCCCGCTGCTCCTCGGTCCCGAGCCGTCCGACGAGGCCAGGACGCTCGCCGCCCGCATCCGCGGCGCCTGGACCACCTTCGCCACCACCGGCGACCCGGGCTGGCCCGCCTACGACTCCGAGCGGCGACTCACGCGGATCTTCGACGCCACCCCGACTGTCACCGCCTACCCGGAGGAGACCTCCCGGCGGGTGTGGCGGAACCACACGTTCGCCCCACTCCCCCTGAACGCGTCCTGAGGCCCGGACCGCGCCGCCCCCGACCGCGGATGACAACCTGCTGGACCTCGCCAACCGCGGCCACCTCGCCAACCGTGACCACCTCGCCAACCGTGGCCAACCTCGCCAACCGCGGCCACTAGAGCCGGGTCCGCCGGCGACGTCGCCAGCCTGACGACCCACGTTCCCGATCCACACGTCCACCGCTCCGCTTCGACGGGGCGGTGCGTTCCTCGTATCCGCGTAGCGCCCACCAACAAAGGCAGGGAACAACGATGCTCATCAGTGGACTGACCGGTCAATCGGCGGCGGGGCGGTCGCGCTCAGCCGTCGCGGCCACGCCGTCGCGCGCCCGCTCCGGGGGCCGCTTACGGTTACGCGTCGTCGGTATCGCCGCTTTGGTCGCGGGCCTCGCGTTCGTCTCGGCCTGTGACAGCGGTTCCGATGACACGGAAGACCCCGCGACGCCGGCGGCGAGTGGCTCCGCGGGTGCCGCGGATCCCCTCGGCCCGGTCGACAAGGCGACCGGCGCGCCCGTCAAGATCGGCATGATCATTGACGGTGCCACCCCGGCGCTGGACTCACGGCCCGTCGGTCGGGTGGGCGAGGCGACGGTCAAGTACCTCAACGAGCACAAGGCCGGGATCGGTGGCCGGCCCATCGAGCTGACCGTCTGTGAGACCCAGGGCGACCCCGGCAAGGCCGCCGACTGCGGTAACCAGCTGATCCAGAAGGGCGTCGTCGCCGTCCTCATCGGCACGTCAGGCGTCGTCGACGACGCCTGGAAGCCGCTGGGCGAGGCCAAGATCCCCGTCATGATCTATGGCTCGGGCGATCCGGCGCTGCTGACGAGTCCCACGACGTTCACTCTGGGCAACCCGACCTTCTCCGTCATCGACCTGCCGATCCAGGTCGCCAAGGACGAGGGCAACAAGAAGGTCACCGCCGTCGTGATCGACGTCCCGGCCGCGCTGCACTCCGCCCAGGAGGTCGCGCCGCCGCTGTTCGAGAAGGCTGGCATCGGCTACGAGCTGATCCGCGTGGCGCCGGGTACCGCCGACATGACGCCGCAGATGCAGCAGGTCGTCTCGAACAAGTCCGATGAGGTCTTCATCATCGGCAACGACTCGTTCTGCATCAGCGCCATGCAGGGCCTCAAGGCCGTCGGCTTCACCGGCACGATCAGCGCGATCTCGCAGTGCGTCACCGACGCGACCCGCAAGTCGGTCCCGGGAGCCACGCTGAGGGGCATGGTCGTCAGTGCCACGGCGCCGGTCGGGCCGGACAGCCCGTCGATGCGCCTCTACCAGAAGGTCGTCGACACCTACAGCACCGACATCGACACCAGCGTCCAGGACAGCATGATCGCCTTCATGTTGACGGCCGGCTTCCAGGCGTCGCTCGACGGCATCTCCGGGGACATCACCCCGGCGACCGTCGCCTCGACGATCAAGGCGATGAAGGAGACGGAGCTGCCCGGCGGCGCCGGTCTGAAGTTCCGCTGCAACGGCAAGGCCGACCCGGCCAACCCGGCCGTCTGTGTCCTGGGCGGCCTGACCACGACTCTGGACGACAAGGGCCAGCCCGCCGAGTACAAGGTCCTCGGCAACACCCCGATCGCCGACTGATCGCCGACTGACACCTCGACCAGGCCGGGCGGCGCGCGAGGGAGCCTCCTCGCGCGCCACCCGGCCTGCCGCCCTGACGGCCTGGAAGGAGACAACCGTCATGGCCGACGCTGGCCAACGGCGGATCCGTCGTGAGGGTGTCCGTCAAGCCTCATCCCGGGTCCGCGCCACCCGCCTGCCCCGCGCCCGCGCGCAGGTCGGCCTCGAGGCCGGCGAGCAGGCACTCGATGGTGTAGCGGTAGAGGGCGGCGCGGCTGGCGTCCGGGTCGGCGTCCCAGGCCCGCAGCCAGGGCTGCATCGTCGCCCAGCCCTCGCCGGCCCCCGGCGGCGCGGTCGCGTACCGCAGAGCGGTCGCGGCGTCGGCGCGGCCATGCCCGGCGAGCGCGCGGTCGTCGTCGAGGGCGACGAGCAGCATCGCGCTGTTGAGCAGGGTGGCGTAGGCGAGCGGGGCGCGGTCGCCGAACCCGGCGGCGGCGAGCAGGCCGATACCCCGGTCCATGATCGGGAATGCGGACGGCACCGCGGCGCCGTCGCGGCACAGCCGGCGGGCGACGCCGACGTAGCGGCCGACGATGTCGCGACCGGGAAAGAGGAACGCCCGGAACCAGTCCTGCCAGCCGAGGTCGGCGGGCGGGTTCGGCATCATCGCCACGACCCGCTCGACGACGGCGTCGAGAATCGCCTCCCGGTCACCGACGTGGTACGCGATCGTGTTCGGCCAGACCCTGAGGGCCTGGGCCAGGTCGCGGATGGTCCAGCCGTCCAGGCCACGGTCCCGGCTCAGCTCCAGCGCGGCGTCGATCACCAGGCCCGGGGTGAGCCTGGGCCTGGTGCCGACGTCCGTTTCTCGACCGCGCTCCGCCACGGATGTC
This sequence comes from Pseudofrankia asymbiotica, assembly GCF_001983105.1. GTDB lineage: Bacteria > Actinomycetota > Actinomycetes > Frankiales > Frankiaceae > Pseudofrankia > Pseudofrankia asymbiotica. The sequence continues at coordinate 26,873 of NZ_MOMC01000092.1, forward strand.
ACGCTCCCACACCCGGCGGAGCCGGACCCGACGTGGCGCCGGACTGACCGCGGGACGGGCCGCCGGACCAGCCGTGGGTGCCGAGCCGCTGGTCCACCGGAGCCGGACCGCCGGACCGCCGGACCGGTTGGGCCTGGACGGCGGCCCGGCTCGGGCGACGGGTCAGTCCCCGCCGGTGGCCGCGCCGGCCGGGACGCGGGTGCCGAGGTGCCAGCCCTGGGCGCGCTGGCGTTGCCGCCAGAACGCGGCGTAGCGGCCGCCGCTCGCCAGCAGCTCGGAGTGGGTGCCGCGCTCGGCGACGCGGCCGCCGTCCAGGACGAGGATCTGGTCGGCGTGGGCGACGGTGGTGAGCCGGTGGGCGACGACGAACACCGTGCGGGCCAGCGTGAGCGCGGCCAGCGCGGAGGTGATCGCCGCCTCGTTCTCCGGGTCGACGGCGGCGGTGGCCTCGTCGAGCAGCACGATCGGGGCGTCCTTGAGCAGGGCGCGGGCGATCGAGACCCGCTGCCGCTCGCCGCCGGACAGCGACGCGCCGCCCTCGCCGACCTGGGTCTCCCAGCCGTCCGGCAGCCGGTCGACGATCTCGTCGACGCGCGCGAGCCGGCCCGCCTCGCGCAGCTCTGCGTCGGTCGCGTCGGGGCGGGCTAGGCGGATGTTGTCGGCGATGCTGCCCTCGAAGAGGTAGACGTCCTGGAACACCGGCGCGACGAGGGCGCCGCGCTGCTCGGCGGTCAGCGCGCGCAGGTCGGCGCCGCCGACGCGGATGGCGCCGGCGTCGACGTCGACGAAGCGGGCGAGCAGCGACAGCAGGGTGGTCTTGCCGGCGCCGGACGATCCCACGATGGCGGTCGTGGTGCCCGCCTCCGCGGTGAGGCTGATCCCGGCGAGGACCGGCCGGCCGGGGTCGTACCCGAAGCTGACGTCATCGACGTCGACGCGGTGACCGCCGACGTCGGCCGGGCGCTCGGGCTCGGGCCGCGGGGCGGTCGCCAGGACCTCGTCGATGCGGGTGAGGCTGGCCCGGGCCGTGCGCAGCGCGGCGCCGTACTCGGCCGACGCGGCCAGCGGCTCGGCGAAGCGGGCGAGCAGCACCAGCAGGGCGACCAGCTCGGCGGTCCGGCCGCCGTCGCGCAGCGCGAGCGCCGTGCCGAGGAGGATGAGCGCGGTGAACACGAGCTGGACGGTCAGGGCGTTCGCGCCGAGCGCCGGCAGGGAGCGGCGCAGCTGGCGGCGCCCGGCGGCGTGCTGCTCGCGCAGCGCGCCGGCGAGCTGCGCGTAGCCGTCGGCGGCCCGGCCGGCGCCGCGCAGCACCGGCTGCAGGCGGGCGAACTCGACGGCCCGGTCGGCCGCCTCGACGCCGGTCGCGTGCAGCTGGTCGTCGACGCTGGCGGCGCGCCGCGCGGCCCACGAGAACACGGCGTACACGAGCGGGATCGCGGCGAGCGCGCCGAGGCCGAGCCGCCAGTCGACGACCAGGATGCCGACGACGACGGTGAGCGAGGTGACGGCGGCCGAGACGAGCGGCTGGAACATGTGCGCGGGCAGCCCCATGATGTCGACGACGCCCTTGCTGGTCAGCTGCCCGATGGCGCCGACCCGGTCGCCGCTGAACCAGCCGATCGGCAAGTCGGCGAGATGGTCGCCCAGGCGGTGGTGCAGGGTGCGCGCGAGCAGGTGCCCGAGCCGGAAGCCGAGCTGCTGGTGGACGTAGGACGCGAACCAGCTGACGACGACCACCGCCGCGAGGATCGCGAGCCAGCGCGCCGCGGCGCCGGTGTCGCCGCGCAGCAGGTCGCGCAGCACCGGTACCAGCAGCACGTACGCCGCGCCCTGCAGCACGTTGTAGACGACGAGGGCGGCGAGGTAGCGCAGGTAGTCGCCGCGGTGCTCGGCACCGAGCACCCTGCCAAGCTGCCGGATCACCGCGCCACCTCCGTGTCGTTCCTGGCGGCGCCGTCCGCGCCGTGCGTCGTCCGGGCCGCCGCGGTCTGGGCCGCCTCGGTCTGGGCCGCCCACAGCTGGGCGTAGCGGCCGCCGGTGGCGAGCAGCTCCGGGTGCCGGCCACGCTCGACGACGCGGCCACCGTCGAGGACGAGGATCTGGTCGGCGGCGGTGACGCTGGCCAGCCGGTGCGCGATCACCAGCACCGTCCGCCCGGCGGCGAGCTCCGACAGCGCGTCCTGGATCGCGGCCTCCGACTCCAGGTCGGCCCACGAGGTCGCCTCGTCGAGGACGAGAACGGGCGTGTCCGCCACCAGCGCGCGGGCGATCGTGACCCGCTGCGCCTCACCGCCCGAGAGGCGGGCGTCCTCGCCGATCACCGAGTCGTAGCCGCGCGGCAGCGCGCTGATCACGTCGTGGATCTGGGCCGCGGTGGCCGCCGCGACGACCCGCTCCCTGGCCGTCCCCGGTTTGGCGAGGGCGATGTTGTCGTGCACGCTGACGCGCAACAGCCCGACGTCCTGGGTCACGAACCCGACGTGCTGGTACAGCTGTTCGCCGCCGACGTCGCGCACGTCCACGCCGCCGAGCAGCACGGCGCCGCCGTCCGGGTCGGTGAACCGGGGGAGCAGGCCGGCGAGGGTCGACTTGCCAGCGCCCGACGGGCCGACGAGCGCCGTCACCGTCCCGGGCTCGAGCACCGCGTCCACCCCGTCGAGGACCCGGACGCGGTCGTCGTAGCCGAACGACACGTCCCGCAGCTCGACCCGGTGCCCCGCCGGCTCCCGCGGCCGTTCCGGCTCGGCGACGACGGGCGTCGCCAGCAGGGAGCCGATGGCGGTGGCGGCGCCGCGGGCCAGCTGCAGCGACGTGGCGGAATGCTCCAGGTTCAGCAGCGGTCCGGCGATCCCGATGCCGAGCACGACGAACGGCACCACGTCGGCGGGGGAGCACCAGCCGGCCTCGACGAACCCGGTCCCGGCCCCGAGGATCACCAGCAGCATCGTCGGGCCGGAGACCGCGGCCATCGTGACCGCGAACGGCCGCAGCATCGGCTTCGTCCAGCCCTCGAAGGCGTCGGCGAACGCGTCGGTCTCGCGCAGGAACCGGGCGTGGGCCCGCCGGGCCTGCCCGAAGGCCTTCACCACGGCGATGCCGTGGACGAACTCCACCGCCGCGGCGTTGATCCGCCCGAGCGCCGCGACATAGGTGGCCATCTGCTCGCTGTAGCCCTTCGTCATCCGCCCGTAGGAGAACGCGAAGAAGACCAGCGGCACCAGCGTGACCAGCGCGAGTCGCCAGTCCGCCCAGAACAGGTAGCCGAGCACCACCAGCGGTGTGACCGCGGCGCCGACGACGTCGTTCGCCGCGTGGGCGACCAGCGTGTGCAGCGCCGAGACCTGGTCCTGCACCGCCGTCTTCACGGCTCCGCTGGAGCGCTGGTCGAACCAGCCCAGCGGTACCCGTCCCAGCCGCCGGGCCATGCGCGCGCGCAGGTCGAGCGTGAGGTCGTTGTCGGCGAGGTGGCTGATCGTCCCGGCCGCGCCGACCAGCATGAAGCGCGCCACGAACGCGACGACCGCGACGAGCACCACGGCCCAGGCCCGGTCGTGGTCGACCGGGTCGCGCAGCAGGGTACTGGCCAGCTCGCCGATGCACACGTATGGAATCACCGCGGCCACGGAGCCAGCGGCCTGGAGGACCGCCGCCGCGACCAGCCGTCCCCGAACCGGTCTCAGCAGGACGCCCAGCGCTTGGCGCTGCGTGCTCTGCCCGCCGGACTGTGCCGCCGGCGCCGTGGGGTCCTCGGTCTCGGCGGACCCGTCGGCGCCGGCCGGCGCCGACGGCAGCCGGCCGTGGCGCGGCCGTCGTCGGTGGCGTCTTGGCCATCCGGTTTCCCCTTCAGCTCGTGGGCGTCCGGGACGGACACCCTCTCTTGTCGATCAAGAAGATCCAGGTTAGGTTAACCTAACTGGACGCTGTCCAATAGACCCTGAGTCGACTTTCTCCCGTCGAACTCCGCTTGAAGAAGGGCGCCATGTCCATCTCAGAACCACCCGACGCCGACGCCGACGCCGACGCCGACGCCGACACCAACGCCAACGCTGACGCCGGGGCCGTGAGCCGAACCGTCGGCGGGCCCCGCGTCGATGCGGGCCAGCCCGCGGCCGGCCAGCCCGTGCCCGCGCCGGCGCCCGTGCGGGCCGGGCTTGTGCTCGCGGTCGTCTGCCTGTGTCAGCTGATGGTGGTGCTCGACATCTCGGTGGTGAACGTCGCGCTGCCGTCCATCCGGGCCGACCTGGGGTTCAGCGACAGCGGCCTGCAATGGGTGGTGAACGCCTACACGCTCACCTTCGGCGGGCTGCTGCTGCTCGGCGGCAGGCTGGCGGACCTGACCGGCCAGCGCCGCGCCGCCATCGCCGGGCTCGGCCTTTTCGGGCTCACGTCCCTGCTCGGCGGGCTGGCGCAGAACCCGGGGGAGCTGATCGCGGCCCGTGCGGCGCAGGGCGTGTCCGGCGCGGTGCTGCTGCCGGTCAGCCTCACCGTCATCACCACCACCTTCGCCGAGGGTGCCGCCCGGCACCGGGCGCTCGCGGTCTGGGGCGCTGTCGCGGGCGCCGGCAGCGCGGTCGGCGTGACCCTCGGGGGTGTGCTCACCGAGTACCTGAACTGGCGGTGGGTGCTGTTCGTCAACGTCCCGATCGCCGCGGTCGCGATCCCGCTCGCCATGGCCTGCATCGGCAACCTGCGCACGGCCCGCCGGCCGCGCCTGGACATCGCCGGCGCGATGCTGGCCACGGCCGCGATGGTCGTCCTGGTCTACGGTGTGGTGCGCACCGACACCTACGCCTGGGGTTCGGCCCGCACGCTCGGCACGCTCGGGATAGCGGCGCTGCTCGCGGTTGCGTTCGTGCTCGTCGAGCGGCGGGTGGCGGCGCCGCTGGTCCGGCTGGGGATCCTGCGGTCCCGGTCGCTGTCGGTGGCCTGCGTCGTCATCTTCCTCGTCGCCTGTGGCCAGTTCGGCGCCTTCTACTTCGCCTCGCTGTACCTGCAGGGCGTGCTCGGCTACAGCCCGCTGCGCACGGGGCTGGCGTTCGTGCCCTTCGCCCTGGGCGTGGTCGCCGGCACGATCGTGGCCGGGCGTCTCATGGCGCGGGTCGGCCCGCGCCCGCTGCTGGTCTGCGGGCTGGCGCTGGGCGCGGTCGGGATGGGCTGGTTCGGCTGGGTCAGCCCGGACGGAGGCTTCGTCGCGGACCTGCTCGGCCCCTCCCTGGTCACCTCGGTGGGCCTCGGGCTCTGCATGGTGACCAACACCGCCGCCGGCACCACCGGCGTCGCACGCGACGAGGCCGGGCTGGCCTCGGGCCTGCTGAACGCCGCGCGCCAGTGCGGGGGAAGCATCGGCCTGGCGGTGCTCGTCACCGTCGCCTCGACCGTCACCCGCCACCAGACTGAGCCGGCCAGCCTCGCCGCCGTCACCACCGGCTACGACCGCGCCTTCCTCGTCGCCGGCGTCCTCATCGGCGTCGCGGCGCTGGCGGCGTTCACGCTGCTGCCGTCCCGCCCTCGCCCCCGCGCCGGCGGCCGGGACGCCGCCGACCGGCTGGCCGGCGCCGAGATATCGGCATAGGCGCAGCGGTACTGGAATGGGCGACCTCAGATGATTGTCGCGTACGTGTTGCCGTCATTCGGCCTGGTAACCACGGTCGGCCTGGTGATGAGGGGTGGTACCGATCATGCTCGCGGACAGCTGAACCCTCGTCTACCAGTAGTCCGGACGGGCCTCTTGTCGTCGAAGCGACCTCGTAGGATGCGCGCCGTGACGCACGCTGGCTGGTCGGGTGTCCGTGAGCGATTTGCCTGCCTGGCCGCCGGACCGGACGCCACCAGGGTCTTTGGCGCCGACGTTCACGAGTGGCTGCTTGAACCGCCTCTCACCACCGCCGAACTGGCCGGGGTCGAGGCGCAGCCACGGGTGGAGTTGCCGAGTGAGTACCGGTCATTCCTGTTGGAAGCAGGACGAGGCGGGCGGGGCCTGCGTACGGGCTGTTTTCACTCCGCCAGATTGATGCGAGGTGGCGCTGGGAGGGGGCCGGTGCCGACCTGACCGATCTGGGCACGCCGCACCAGTCCTTTGCCCATGTCGAGGCGTTCAACCCGTTTGACGAACTGCCGGCCCAGCCCGACGAGAAAGATTACGACTCGCCGGAGGAGTTCGGCGCGGCCAAGAACATCTGGTGGCGGCGATACGAGTCCGACCAGCGGGATTCCGGGCTGCTGTATCTCTGTCACCGCGGTTGTTCGTCGTGGGAGGCGCTCGTGGTCAGCGGCCCGGCGAGAGGCCAGATGTGGGCCGATGACACGGGCGCCGACGAAGAGATTCAACCGCTGCGTGACGACGAGGGTCAACCGCTGAGGTTCGCGCGATGGTATCGGCGGTAGCTGGACGGCGCGGCAGCGAGGCCGTTTGCCAGCCAGTAGGCCACCTCGCAACCCCGTCCCACTACCTAGTGCGCTGTCCGTGAACGTCGGCCGGTTAGGTGTGGCGATCTCGGTTTTGGGTGATGGGCAGGTCTCTACCCCTGTGTGGGAAGGAGTCTGCGATGCCCAGGACGGTGCGCGCCCGTCGGCTGACGGACGAGGAAGGACAGGCCCTGGTGCGGATGGTGCGGCGGGGCCGGCACGACGCGGTCAAGGTCCGCCGGGCGATGATGATCCTGGCGTCGGCGTCGGGGAACACCAACGAGGCGATCGCCGCGCTGGTCGCCGCCGACCCCGACACCGTCCGGGACGTCATCCACGCGTTCAACGACCACGGCCTGGAATGTCTGGACCCGAAGTGGGCCGGTGGCCGTCCGCGGCGGATCACCACAACCGACGAGGCCCGCATCGTCGAGGTCGCCCGGACACGGCCGCGAGCGCTGGGTCTGCCGTTCACCCACTGGAGCCTGCGCAAGCTGTCCGACTACCTGTGTCACCCCCCGGCCGGGGTACGTCCGGTCATCGTCCGGTGGCAGCGCCTGGGCGAGCTGCTCCACCGGCACCGGATCTCCTTCCAGCGCACCCGCACCTGGAAGGAGACCACTGACCCGGACGCGGACGCGAAGCTGGCCCGCATCGAGGACGTGGCCCGACGTCTCCCTGACCGGTGCTTTCGCCTTCGACCAGTTCGGCCCACTGTCCATCCGCCCCTGCCACGGGACCTGCTGGGCCGGGGTCTGCCACCCTGACCGGCTGCCCGCCACCTACCACCGCACCCACGGCATCCGCTACCTCCACGGCTGCTACTCCCTGGGCGAGGACACCCTGTGGGGCGTCGTGCGGGAACGCAAAGGAGCCGACCACACCCTTGCCGCCCTCAAAAGCATCCGCGCCRCCCGCCCGGACGGCGCACCGATCTACGTGATCCTGGACAACTGGTCCGGGAACAAGACCGCCGCGATCCGCGCCTGGGCCCAGCGACACAAGGTCCATCTCTGTCTCACCCCGACCCAGGCGTCCTGGGCCAACCCGATCGAGGCGCACTTCGGCCCGCTGCGCGGCTTCGTGCTCGCCAACAGCGCCCCGCCCAACCACCCGACGCTCGCCCGGGACCTGCACGCCTACCTGCGCTGGCGCAACGCCCACCGCCGCCACCCAGCAGTGTTGGAAGCCCGACGCCGCGAACGCGCCCGCGTCCGAAGCGAGCGCCAACACCGCTGGGGCCACACCCAGAACGCCGCATGATCACGAAAAGTCGACACCCGTTCGCGGACAACGCACTAGTGCAGCCGCGCGTAAATCTTGCTGGTCTGGTTGGTGGTCATTTGGTCCAGGCGGTGGGGTCGCCGGCGTAGAGCCCGCAGGCGCAGTCGAGTGCCTGTTCGGGGGTGGCGGTGGGCTGCCCGTCCGGTAGGTAGGAGTCCTCGTAGGCGCCGCGGCTGTCGAGGTAGATCGCGAAGCCCCACCGGTCGGGCCGGCCGGTGTAGCGCAGCCGGCACAACGGGTAGGGGTTGGCGTCGGCGGGGTCGTCGGTGAAGACCGCGTCGAGGTAGGCGAAGTCGCCGCGGTAGCGGATGGTCAGGTCGCGCAGCTGGGGCCAGCGGGCGGTGTGTCGGGTGTGTAGGCGGTGTTGCAGCACTACCCGGGCCGTCTCGGGGATCTTCGCCACGTCTCTATCCTGCCCGTCCCGGTGTGTCGGGCCCGCGTGCGGGCCCGGCCGGTTCTTTCCTGTCGTCGGAGGAACTGTCCCTTCCAGGATGTGCGTGGGTGAGCGGTGGGCAGACGAGCGGGTGGTCCGAGGGTGGTTCTCGGGGCCGCGCAGCGTCAACG
>NZ_MOMC01000093.1 GCF_001983105.1 Pseudofrankia asymbiotica
ACTCCGTCCGGCTCCGCCAGATTCTCGGCCACATACGCCGCGACCACGTCACGTACCGCGTCCGCGTTCCAGGCATATTCGTTCAACAACCGCTTCATCTTCTGCGGACCGGGATCCCCGTTGAACTCCGCGAGCGTCCACCCGTTCTTCCGCTCCGTCCGCGACAACAACCCCGCCACATACGCCCGCGCCTGTGCCCTCGGCTGCTCGTTCGCAAAACAGCCCGCGACCCGGCCGAGCAACTCCTCCAGCCCCGCCTCCCACACCGCCACGTCCACCCCGACTACGCTGTCGACCGCGGCCACCGCGGCGTCTCTGTTGATTCTCACAAAACCACGGAGAACCACGCGGTGGCCGCCTCACACCACCCGCCACACCGCCTCCCTGGCGAGAGACCACTCGGCGATCACTGTTCCTGTAGTACTAGGGGGTTCCCGTGCCGAGCACTCTTGGTGAGGCAGAGCTGGTGAGCCCGCGGCCTGTTCGGTATTCGACATATCGCCGTCGTGGCGGCGCGCTCAGAAGTGCGACCGCGGTGGCTTTCGCCGCCGCATCAGTTTTTTTTGGCCGGGTGCGAGGTGACGCACGCGGGCGCCCCGCGGGCGCTGCCGACCCGTGCCGTCGGATGGCATGTACTGGTCTCGGCGCACAACAACGGCTCCGCGACAGCGTCTGAGCCGTTCGGGGACGTCGTAGCCAGTGTCAGCCCGCATGATCCGAATGGCATCAGCTGGACGCACGGTCCCGGCGAGGTGTGGGGCCAGGACTACCGGCTTCTCGTCGCCTCCTGGACGATGCCCACGTTCGACACGGAGTTCCAGCACGGCGAATGGGGACGTCTGCAAGACGCCGTCGCGCCGGAAGGGTCCGAGGTCCTGCTGGTGGGGGCCTGGCTTCCTCCACGGGTCAACGAGGACAGGTCGGGTGCCCCGGAACAGGATCTTCCGGCGGGAGCAGTGTCGCTGGTAGACGCGGCCGGCCGAGTCGCCGTCCCCATCCCGCGGAAGGGTGAACTGATCGAGGCCGTAGTCCCCAAGAACGGCCCCGTGTCCCTGGAGATACAGAAGAACGGGCACGTCAACCGGATAGACCTGCGTACCGGGAAAGTTACCGGTGACCTTCCGCAGGCCGCCGAGAACCGTACCGTCGACGTCACCATGGAAGTTCCGATGAACRGCGCCCTCGGCAATGCGGGACAACCGCGCGCGTGTCCGGTGTCGGGTGACTGGAAAACCAAGATAACCCTCACGCTGGTACCTTCGAGCGCATCCGTTCCCCTGCCGCCCGGTACCGCCCTCCTGGTCCTCGATCCCGGCCGCGGCACGAACACCATGACGTGGATCGGGATCACCTTGACGGCCGGCTGCGCGTCCGACCCGCTGAACAAGGGAATTCTGAATGGGGAGGCCGTGACCTTCGATCCCAGCAGGATATTCTCAGTGACCCTCGACGATGGCAAAGTTGTGTCGCCGAGCGTTGCCGACGTCTGGAAATGTGTGTCCGTGCTCAGACCATGGTGCCTGGGATCGCCCGAGCCGATCGGATTCGACGTGCCGGACACGCTGACGACGGCGCAGCTGACAGTGAATCCGGTGTTCTCCCTGAACACCTCAGTGGTCGACCTTGGGCTGGGTACCCGCCTCACGCTCGACCAGTGGCAGCCGCGTGACCCAGCCACCCGCATCCCATTCACGCTGCGCTGAGCCCCGCGCTCGCAGCCGGCCTCCGCCGGGACCACCTGGAGTGTCAAGCACCGGGTTTGGTGGAGACTCGACCTGTAACGGTCGTTGTCGACGTAGACAGCCTGCGAACGTTACCTCGACGCCAGGTCGATCTCTATCGCCATCGGATAGACGGACGTGACCCGTCAGCGCCCTCGGCTGGTGTTGAGCCGGGCGGCCTGGCGGGTCAGGTGGTCGCGTTCAGCGAGGTTGGGGGCCTTGTGGGCCGCCTCGGCGTACAGCCGTGCGGCGGTCGTCAGGTCGCCGTCGCGCTCGTGGAGGTACGCCGCGACCGCGGTGTGGCGGGGCAGGGAGTCGTCCAGCGCGGCGAGTGCCGCCAGCCCGGCGCGTGGCCCGTCGGCCTCGCCGACGGCGACCGCGCGATTGAGCCGGACGATCGGGCTGTCGGTCAGTTGTGTGAGCTCGTCGTACCACTCGACGATCTGCACCCAGTCGGTCTCCTCGGCGGTGGGCGCGTCGGCGTGCAGCGCCGCGATCGCGGCCTGGGCCTGGAACTCGCCGAGCCGGTCGCGTGCGAGGGCCGCCTGCAGGATCGCGACGCCCTCGGCGATCGACGCGGTGTCCCACCGGCCGCGATCCTGCTCGGCGAGCGGTATCAGGCGGCCGTCGGGCGCGGTCCGGGTGGCGCGCCGGGCGTGGTGGAGCAGCATGAGGGCGAGCAGCCCGGCCACCTCGGGGTGGTCGATCGCGGCGGCGAGCTGCCGTGTGAGCCGGATGGACTCGGCGGCGAGGTCGACGTCGCCGGAGTAGCCCTCGTTGAAGACCAGGTAGAGGACACGCAGCACGGTCGCGACGTCGCCGGGCTGGTCGAACCGCACGTCGGCCACGGTGCGCTTGGCACGGCTGATGCGCTGCGCCATCGTCGCCTCAGGCACCAGGTACGCCTGCGCGATCTGGCGGGTGGTCAGCCCGCCGACCGCGCGCAGCGTCAGCGCGACCGCCGACGACGCCGTCAGCGACGGGTGGGCGCACAGGAAGTAAAGCTGCAGCGTGTCGTCCGCCGCGGACGCGGGGCCGGGCGCGGGCTCCTCGTCGACGAGGTCCTCGCGGCGGCGGCGGGCGGTGTCCGCCCGGGTCGCGTCGAGGAACTTGCGCCAGGCCACGGTGACCAGCCAGCCCTTCGGGTCCCGCGGCGGGTCGGCCGGCCATACCCGGACCGCCTCGACCAGCGCGTCCTGCACGGCGTCCTCGGCCGCCGCGAAGTCAGCTCCGCGGCGGACGAGGATCCCGAGCACACCCGGCGTGAGGCTCCGCAGCAGAGCTTCGTCCACCGGAGAGGTCACTTCGATGTCCAGGTCACTCTGCACCCAGATCACTCCGCACCTGGATCATCCTTTGCCCAGGCACTCCGTGATGGTGKGCGGCGCGTGCAGGAACGGGCGCAGCTCCAGCCACTCGTGGATCGGCTTGCCACCCGCGCCGGGCGCCGCCGACAGCTCCCCGGCCAGCTCGAGGGCACGCTCGTAGCTGTCGACGTCGATCACCATCCAGCCGGCGATGAGGTCCTTGGTCTCCGCGAACGGGCCGTCGGTGACCGGCGGGCGTCMCTCACCGTCGTAGCGGACGAACGTCCCCTCGGGAGCGAGCGCCTGACCGTCGACGAACTCGCCGGTCCCCTGGAGGCGGGCCGCGAAGTCGTTCATGTACTGGATGTGCGCCGAGATCTCCTCCGGCGCCCACCGGTCCATCGGCACGTCGTTGACCGCCGCCGGAGCGCCCCGGTAGTGCTTGAGCAGCAGGTACTTGGCCATCATGATCTCCTCGGTGCTGGTGCGACCCGCTCTGGTCACGTTCACCGCCGGGACGGAGCCGGTCACGAGTTCTCGACATCGCCGCCCGAATCTCCGGCAAAACTTTTTCAGCTCCCGTAGATCAGCCTCGACGAGCCGTCTCGCGGTGTCCAGGTTCAGGTCCACGGGCGTGGCGCGCGGTCCTGTACGACGCCCATGCCTCAGCCCGCTGCTGGCGGCGCCTATGCGACGGTGACGACGAGCTTCCCCACGGGGTGCCCGTCCGTGAGGTGGCGAAGAGCGTCGGGCGCCTCGGCGAGGGAGTAGGCGCGGTCGACGACCGGGGTGACGGCGCCGGACTCGATGAGCCGGGTCAGCTCCGCTAGGTCCGCAGCCCGTTCGGTCGCGGTGACGTTGCGCAGCCGCTGGCCGACGAACGTCGACAGCAGCGGGGCGCGCAGCATCTGCCGGCTGACGCCGCCGAGCAGCCGGCCCCGCCGGTAGCTACCGCCGACGATCGCCAACGTTCCGCGGGGCGTGAGGGCGCGCCGCAGCAGCGACAGCGGGCGGTCCCCCGCGGTGTCGATGACCACGTCGTACACCGGGCCGTGGCAGTCGATCTCCTGGCCGGTGTAGTCGATGACGTCGCCGGCGCCGATCGACCGCGCCAGATCCGCCCGCGCCGGCCCGCACACGGCGGTGACCACCGCGCCGTACGCCTTGGCGAGCTGCACCGCGTACGACCCGACGCCGCCCGTCGCGCCGATCACCATCACCCGCTGTCCCGCCCGGACGCCGCAGCGGTCGCGCACCGTTTGCAACGCGGTCTGGGCCGAGATGGGTACCGCTGCGGCCTGCTCGAATGTCACGTTCGCGGGCCTGTGGGCCATCCGGTCCGCCCGCGCCGCCGTGTACTCGGCGAACGTCCCACGCGGGGTCGTCCCGTACACCTCGTCCCCCGGCTGGAACCCGGTCACGCCGGCGCCGGCGGCCGCGACCACTCCCGCGAAGGCGCGGCCCCGCACAGCGACCTTGGGACCGCGCAGCCCGGCCGCCAGCCGCACGGCGTACGGCCGCCCAGCCATGAAGATCCAGACACCCGGATCGACCCCGGCGGCCCGCACCTGGACGAGCACCTCGGCATCACCGACCGTCGGCCTGTCGACATCTCCCAGCATCAGCACGTCGGGTGGGCCGTACGCGTCCTGAACGATCGCCTTCATCGCGGCTACTTCTCCTCCGGATCCGGGTACTGGAACACGTCGTCGAGCCGGACACCGAACACCTGCGCGATCTGGAACGCGGTCTCGAGGGACGGTGAATAGCGGCTCTGCTCGATGGCGATGACCGTCTGCCGGGTCACGCCGAGACGCTCCGCGAGTTCCGCCTGCGTCATCTCGCCGTTGGCGAAGCGCAGCGCGCGGATGCGGTTCGTCACGCGGGTCGGCTTCACCACCGCGGGACACCCGTGCCGTACAGGACGACCTTGGCGACGCCACCGAGGATCGCCGACAGCACGAAGCACAGGTAGATCACGTTGGCGATCCAGAAGGTGTCCCAGTCGACCATCGCCATGAGCATCGCGGCGACCGCGCCGATGACCACGAACGACTGGGCGACGTGCTCGCCGAGCCGGCCGATCTCCCGGTCACGCTCGTCCACCACCCGGGACGCCTTCGGGTTGGCCACGCCGATCGCGATCTCCACCACGATCGACGCGGCGATGGCCGCGCCGACGCTCCACAGCAAGGGTCCGACGTATCGCACGTCAACCAGCGGATGCGCGTCGGTCCGTATCGCGACGGCGACCACGTAGGCCGCGTACGCCACGACGGCGACGACGAGTCTGATCCACGCCCTCTTCTGCTCGTGTGTCATGCCCAGCCCCTCGATGTCCAAAATCTTTGACATCTCGAAGGTAGAGCATCTTTGACTTGATGTCTAGAAAACTTTACATGCCGCTCCTGGCCGCCGGACGGCGATCAGCGCCGCCGTGTCGACCCTCGAGACGTCTGTCGATGCCGGGTCGTCCCACGTTCCGTCGATCGGGCGTCTCTGGGACGATGCACGCACACGGAACGCGGCCGGGTGATGATGTCGCACCGGTCGTACGGGGTACGGGGTACGGGGTACGGGGTACGGGGTACGGGGGCTGCTCACGATGCGACGACGCGGCATGTCTTCCTGGTCGCGGCGGTCGGCCAGGTGATTGTCAATCAAAAGCGAATCGCCGCCGCGCTGCCCGCCTACAGGATCGGCGCCGAACTGGGTTYGGGTGGATTCGGTCTGGTCGTCGCAGCCCAGCACCGGCGGCTCAAGCGCGATGTGGCCGTCAAGGTCATCCCGGCCGAACCAGCCGTCGCCGGCGGTGGGTTCGCCGTCGAGGCGGAGCTGCTCGCCAGCCTTGATCATCCACACATCGTGCGGATCTATGACTACGCGGAGGCCGACGGGCTCGGCCTGATCGTGATGGAGCTACTCGCCGGGGGCACCCTGACCCATCGCCGCTCCGCGCTCGATCAGGCTCAGGCCTGCGCGGTCGGGCTGGCGATCGCCGCTGGCCTCGGCCATGCCCACGAGCGTGGAATTCTGCACCGCGACATCAAGATGGCCAATGTCCTGTTCGACACCGCCGGAATGGTCAAGCTCGGCGACTTCGGCATCGCGCGGATGTTCACCGGCTCCGGGGTCACCGCGACCGGCCACGGCGCCGGCACCCCGTTGTACATGGCGCCCGAGCAGATCGCCGGTGGGCGGCTGACCCCAGCCACCGACCTCTACGCCCTCGGCGTGCTGCTCTACCAGCTGCTCACCGGCGCGCCGCCGTTCGACCCCACCCTTCCGACGCCGGAGCTGTGGCAGCGGCACCTGACCAGCCCTCCCCCGCCGATGCACGGGGTGCCTCGCCAGATCGGCGACGTCGTGCTCCGGGCACTCGAGAAAGATCCGGCCGACCGGTACACGGACGCCGGCTCCTTCGCCGAGGCGCTCGCCGCCGCCGCGGTCGCCGCCCGTGGCCCTGGCTGGCTCGCTGACACGGGGGTGCCACTGCACCTCACGAACCCCGTCCGCCGCCTCGCCGTCCCGCCGCCACCAACCGCCCCACCCAGCGGCGCCGGCATCCCTACCGGACTCACCGACGGCCCGACCGTCAGCCCATCCAGAGCCCCGGCCACGACCGACCCGGACGAAGGTTCCCCGCCGGGCGCCAGCGCGGGACATCGGCGCGCGATACTCGGAACGAGACGACGCAGGATCCTCGTCGTCGGCGCGATCGTCATGGCGCTGCTGCTTGGCGGCGCGGGCTCGGGCTGGGCATGGATGCGCGGCCAGTACTACGTCGGCGTCCACGACGGCAGAGTGGCCATCTTCCAGGGGGTGCCGAGCCTGGGCGTGCTGACCAGCACCCACGCGGTGTTCCAGCCGATCTCCGACGTCGCCGAGCCGGACCGCTCCGCCGTCGAGTCCGACATCCGGGCCGACGACCTCTCGGACGCGCAGGAAATCGTCAGTGCCCTTCGCGGCATCAACACTGGCGACGACACACCGACGGTGCCGGCCACCCCCG
The DNA here is from genome assembly GCF_001983105.1 of Pseudofrankia asymbiotica. GTDB lineage: Bacteria > Actinomycetota > Actinomycetes > Frankiales > Frankiaceae > Pseudofrankia > Pseudofrankia asymbiotica. The sequence continues at coordinate 7,041 of NZ_MOMC01000093.1, forward strand.
CACCGTCGCAGACCCCTTCACTGTCGCCGACCGAGTCGTCATCGCCCGCGTTCGCCCCGGTCGTGATCCTCAACGATTCCAAGATCGAAGGGCTGGCCAATCAGGCCCGCGAGCCGGTCGAAGCCGCGGGATTCACGGTCGACCGGCTCGGTGGCTACGTAAGCACCTACGATGTTTCCACGACCACGGTGTTTTATGGAGACGGTCTCGGATCCGCGGCGGAGACGCTGAGACAGAGAGTGTCAGGAATCCTGCGAATAGTGTCCACAAGCGATGCCGGGTTTCCTCTCGCCGAACCTGGAAAACTTATCCTCGTCGTCACCAGAGAATTCCCGGTTCCGGCCTCCAGCCCCTAAGGATGAATGGGCCGGCCGGTCTACGGCGCGGTGGCGAGGCGGCGGGCGAGCAGGGCGAGGCGGGCGCGGAAGCGTCCCTCGGGTTCGTCGAGGCGCCAGCCGAGGACGTCCTCCAGATTGGCGACCCTCACCGCGACGGAGCTGTGGTGCAGGTGGAGCACCGCGGCGGCCTGCCGTAGCGAGGTCGCCTGGCAGTACGCCTCGAGGACGGCGATGTCACCGGGGCCGGCCGGGCCCTGGGCGAGGACGTCGAGGGCCCGGACGTCCGGGTCGGAGCGCAGCCGGTCGACGGGGACGTCGGCGAGCAGCGCGACCGAGCCGAGTTCCGCGTAGTCGACGACCAGCGCGTCGGCGGATCCGGGGGCCGCGAACCGCAGCGCGAGGCGTGCCTGCCGCCAGGAGACCCGGGCGTCGAGCCCGTCGACCGGGCCGCCGATGCCCACCCGCGGCTGCGCGGCGGCGTCCCAGTGGCCGGTGGAGGCGGAGGTGGATCGGTCGAAGCCGGCGCCCGCCTGCCGCCCGCCGGGCGAGGTCCCGTCCCGCTCCCCGTCCTGCGGGACCGTCGTGCCTGTCCGGCTGGACGGGCGTTCGGCGAGCGCGAGGCGCAGGTCGCTGGCAGGGCTCGCCGCCACCGCCCGGTCCTGGATCAGCACCGCCGCCATCCGGCCCAGGACCGCGACGCGGACGGTGCGCCGCCCAAGCCGGCCCCGGGCCATCAGGGCGACCGCCTGCACTCCGACGTCCGCCCCCGCTGGCGGGGAGATCGCCACCGCCCGCACCGCGACGTCGGGCAGCAGGCCGAGCAGGCGCAGCGCCCGGGCCCGGTCCTCGGCCGACTCCCGGTCGGAGAGCACCAGCTCCACCAGGGCCGGGTCGGCGATGTGCAGCGACGGGCGGACCCTCGTGCCGATGGCCCGCGCGGCGATCGCCATCCGTTCCAGGACGATCTCGTCCAGCGGGCGGGGCGGCCCGGGCCGCTCCAGCCACACCCGGCCGCCGTCGTCGTCGAGCCTCATCCAGCCGGAGACGTGCCCGAGCCCGGCGGACTCGTCCGCCGCGGGCTGCTCAGGCTGCTCGGACCGCTCAGGCTGCTCGGGCGCCGCGGACCGCTCGGACGGCGCGGGCGTGCCGTCCTGGCGGTACCGCACCCTGCCCGTGTCCGCGGTCTCCAGGCCGGCGCCGCACTCGGCGAGCGCGGCGGTCGCGCGGACCAGCGAGGCCACGTCCGCGCGGGCGGCCACCAGGGCGTCGAAGTACGCGATGACCCGGACCGCGCTCTCGGCGTCCGCGTCGAGCGCGGACAGCTGCAGCAGCAGGCCCTTCACCGCCGGCCACCGCCGCTCGTCCAGGCAGCCGTTCGCACACCGGGAGGTTACGGCCTCCCTCGGCGACGCCGCCACACTCTGAACCCCTCACCGGACCCCGCCACCGAACCCGTCGCCAGGTGGCGGGTACCAGCGCGCGAACGTCCGACGACTGGCGGATGACCGGGGCAGGCAGGTCCGGCAGAGTGCTGCCAGTCACAGAGCGCTGCCAGCCACCGCCCGAGGGAGATCCGCGATGACCTACCGATTCGACCCCGAGCTGGCGGCTGTCATCCCGATGCTGCCGGCGCCCGACTTCTCCGACCTGGCCTCGTTCCGTGCCCGGATCGTCGAGTTCAGGAAAGGCACGCGGACCGACACGACCGGGGTCGACGTGCGGGACCTGCGCGTTCCCGGGCCGCCGGGCGCTCCCGAGGTTCCCGTCCGGGTCTACCGGCCGGCGCTCCCGAGTTCCGGAACGCGCGGCGACCTCACCGCCGGCGTGCTCAACATCCACGGCGGCGGGTTCGTGGTCGGCGACATCAGCATTGACGACGGGTCCTGCCTGGACCTGGTCCGCGCGCTGGGCGTGGTCGTCGTGTCGGTGGACTACCGGCTGGCCCCGGAGCATCCGTTCCCGGCCCCGCTGGAGGACTGCTACGCCGCCCTGGAGTGGCTGGCGAAGAGCACCGCCGACCTCGGCGTCGACCCGACCCGGATCGCGGTCCGCGGGATCAGTGCCGGCGCGGGCCTCGCGGCCGGGCTCGCGCTGCTGACCCGCGACCTGGGCGGCCCGCCGCTGTGTTTCCAGTTCCTGGGTGTTCCCGAGATCGACGACCGGCTCGACACCCCGAGCATGCGCCGGTTCGTCGACACCCCGGTGTGGAACCGGCCCAACGCGGTCATCAGCTGGAACTCCTATCTCGGCGAAGGCCTGCCGGGCACGCCCGGCGTCTCCCCCTACGCCGCGCCCGCCCGGGCGACCGACCTGGCTGGCCTGCCGCCCGCCTACATCTCGGTGATGGAGTTCGACCCGCTGCGCGACGAGGGCATCGCCTACGCCCAGGCGCTGCTCGCCGCCGAGGTGCCCGTCGAGCTTCATCTTTACCCCGGCACGTTCCACGGCTCGGGAGTCGCCGCGCAGGCGGCCGTCAGCCAGCGGGAAGGCAGGGAGGCGACGGCGGTCCTGGCCGCCGCGCTCGGCCTGTCCCCCACAACCGCCGGCTGACCCAGACCCACAGGCAGAGAGGAGCGTGAACATCCGGCGAAGAGTGGTCACGCCCGACGAATCCCGGCCCGACGAACCCCGGCCCGGACCGGCGGCCTCCCGCTGGTCCGGGCCGGCATGCTGACTGGGTCACGTCAGCGCGGGGCGGTCACGCCGGCACCGCGTAGGCCCCGGCCGCGATGTCCTCGAAGAGCGTCGGGCCGGTCGGCGTCCAGCCGAGCAGCTCCCGGGTGCGGTCGTTGGACGCGATGGCGTCCATGCCGAAGAAGCGCCCGATCCAGCCGAAGTGGGCCTCGGCGTCCGCCCGCGGGACCGAGACCGTCGGCAGGCCCAGGTAGTCCCCGATGGCGGCGGCGATGTCGCGGGAGGGAATGCCGTTTTCGGCCACCGCGTGCACCCGTGAGCCCGCCGGGGCCTTCTCCAGCGCGAGGCGGACCAGCCGCGCGGCGTCGGAGCGGTGCACGGCCGCCCAGCGGGTCACGCCGTCGCCGATGTAGCCGGCCACCCCGGCATCCTTCGCGATCCTCGTCAGTTCCGCGGTGAAGCCGTGGTCCCCCATGCCGTGCACGGTCGGCGAGAAGCGCAGCGCCACCGGGCGGACCCCGCGGTCGGCGAACTCCAGGGCGAGGTTCTCGCTGCCGCCGCGCATCGCGTCGACGCCGTGGAACGGCGAGGCGTCGTCCTCGGTGGCCGGCCGGCCGGTGACGCCCGTCGCCAGCCCGGAGGCGACCAGGAACGGCCGGTCGCTGCCCTTCAGCGTGTCGAGCATGCGCCCGACGGCGGCGTGCTCGGTGCGGCCGGCGCCGGCGTAGTCGGAGAAGTCGTGCTTGAAGGCGAGGTGGATGACGCCGTCGGCGGCCTCGGCGCCCGAGGCCAGGCTGTCGAGGTCGTCGAGGCTGCCGCGATGGGCGGTGGCGCCCTTGGCCTCAAGGGCCGCGCCCGACTCGCCGGAGCGGGCGAGGCCGACGACCTCGTGGCCGTGGGCGAGGAGCTCGTCGGTGACGGCCGAACCGATCCAGCCGGAAGCGCCGGTGACGAAGACGCGCATGGTGGGCTTCCCTTCACAGGTATGTCAGTGACTGACATCAACAGTAGCACGTCATGTCAGTAGCTGTCATCACTACACTGATCGGCATGGGCCGGTGGATGCCAGACGCACAGGGGCGGATGATCCGTGCCGCGGTGGAGCTCTTCGCCGAGCGCGGCTTCGAGCAGACCACCGCCGGCGACATCGCCGAGCGCGCCGGCGTCACCGAGCGCACCTTCTTCCGGCACTTCGCCGACAAGCGCGAGGTCCTCTTCGACGGCTCGAAGACCATGGAGCGCACGGCCTACGACGCGATCCTGGCGGCGCCGGCCGACCTGTCGCCGCTCGACGCCGCGCTCGCCGGGATGGTCGCGGGCGCCAGCCTGCTGGAGGGCCGCCGCGACCACGCCGTCCGCCGGTCCGGCATCATCGCGGCCAACCCGAGCCTGCAGGAGCGCGAACTGCTCAAGCTCGCGGCCATGGCCGACACGGCCGCCGAGGCGCTGCGCACCCGCGGCGTCGCCGAGCCCACCGCCAGCCTCGCCGCCCACAGCGCGGTGACGGTCTTCCAGGTCGGGTTCGCGCGCTGGCTCTCCACCGAGGTCTCCGTCGAAGAGCCGCCGGACGTCGCCACCTGCCTGGCGCAGGCCGCCGCGGCGCTACGCGCCCTGACCTGACGGAACGCCGTCAGGGTGCCGGCTGGTCGACCTTCTCGGTGCCAGCGGCCGGGCTCGTCGCCCAGCGCACACCTGCCACCACGCCCCAGCCGGCCAGGCGGCCGACGGTCGCCTCGACCACCGGCAGGTACGGCAGCCGCAGGGGCCACCTGGTCCACGCGGGCATCAGTCCGACGGCGGCCGCCGCCAGCGCGCTGTACGGCGCCCGGGCCGGGAGCGGAAGCGGCGCGCTGACCAGCAGATACCGCGCGGCCTGCCGGGCCTGCGGCGTGCCGGCGAGTTCCGGGCGGTAGGCCGCCAACTGGTCGGACAGCTCGGCCACGGTGCGCGGCGGGCCGTCGATGCCGAGCTTCTCCGCGACCAGAGCGGTGTCCAGGACGTACTCGTCCTTCTCGGCCGCGGTCAGTGGCTCCGCGCCGTAGCGCTGGTAGGCCGCGAGGAAGCTGTCGATCTCCGCGAGGTGGACCCAGCGCAGCAGATGCGGGTCGGAGGCCGCGTACGGCCGTCCGTCGGGCGCGGTCCCGTGGACCCGGCGATGCACGCCACGCACCTTGGCGATCGCCCGCTCCGCCTCGTCGGCCGGCCCGAACGTCGTCGCCGCCAGGAAGTAGCTGGTCCGCTGCAGGCGACCCCAGGGATCGGCGCGGAAGTCCGAGTGCGCGGCGACCCCGGCCATCGCCAGCGGATGCAGCGACTGCAGCAGCAGCGCGCGCAGGCCGCCGACGAACATCGCCGAGTCGCCGTGCACCCGCCGGATCGGGCGGTCCTGCGCGAACCATCGCTCGCCAGGGGCCTCGAAGATTCGTTCGCGCCGGCCTGGGCCGTCCGGCCCGGCGACCCGCGCGAAGACCTCGCCGCCGACCCACGAGCGGATCTCGCCGGCGTCGACGGGCAGCCTGGGCACCCTGAGCAGCACCATTACCCCATCATGCGCGCCGTCCCGCCGGCCGGACCGGTCAGAACTGTCAGCATGAAGACCGACACACGACCCATCTCGCGGCCGTTCGTTGGGATGGGTCGCCCGGGTAAGTCGAACTGACGTATCGCTCGGACGGGTCGAGCTGGCGTCATCGGCCCGCCTGGGGACGCAGCCCGTCGAAGACGATGGCGAGCGTCGCGGCTCGCAGGTCGTGGTCCCAGCCACCGCGCAGAGCTCCCTGGCAGGTGGCGACGAGCAGTGCGAGCACCTCCCTGATACCGGCGTCGTCACGCACGGCGCCGGCGCGCTGGGCACGGACAAGCAGCGCGTCGATCGGTTCCCGCAGCGCCTCGACGGGCTTGGCCACCGGCAGGTCGACCCCGGCGGCGGCGAGAAGGTCCACGACGGTCTTCTTGGCCGCGGCCTGCTCGACCATGCTCGTGAAGAAGACGAACAGCCCGGTCGCGGGATCGCCCTCGTCGGCGAGGACCCTGATCTCGTCGTCCAGCCGGGCCACGAGATCGCCGACGAGCGCCCGCAGCAGGTCCTCCTTGGTCGGGAAGTGCCGGAAGACCGTGCCGATCGCGACTCCGGCCCGGCGGGCGACCTCCTCCGTCGACGCCGACGCGCCCTTCTCGGCGAAGACGGCCCCGGCGGCCTCGAGGATGCGCGCCCGGTTGCGCCGGGCGTCCACGCGCAGCCCCTGACTCGCCGGTTCGGCGCCGCGGCCCGCCGACGAGGGCGTGCGCTCGGCCATGAGCGAGGCTCCCTTCCCACCGTTGACAACATGAGTCGCTACTCATCATATTCTGAGCAGCGACTCATGTTAGCTCCACCCGAGGCTCCGGAACGTTGGAAGCCCCCGGGGCGCGGGCTGCCGCCCGCCTCGGCCAGCTGGAAGGGGAACCACATCGTGTCACCGTCCGCCAGCGTCCATCGGACCCCGCGTGACGCCTACGCCCGTTTCCAGGAGGTACTGCTCGGGAGTTCCTCCGCGCTCGCGGAYGACCTCTACGCCGAGGACGTGGTCATCGAGCTCCCTTTCGCCCGCCCAGGTATGCCAAAGCGTTTCGAGGGTCGAGACGCGTTTCGCGCGTTCACCGCGGCGGCCGGGGCGGCTCTGCCGGTGCGGTTCGAGGGGTTCCGCGACGTCGTCATCCACGAGACCGCGGATCCCGAGGTGATCATCGCCGAATACGACCTGGCGGGGACCGTGACCACCACCGGCCGTCAGGCGTCGGAGTCGTTCATCCTGGTGCTCAGGGTCCGCGACGGGCGCATCGTGCACCTGCGCGAGTACCAGAACGTCCTGGGCATGGCCGTCACGCTGGGCCAGCTCCCGCAGCTACTGGCCAGCATCAGTCCTGAGCACACCGACACCCGCCCTTCAGGCAGCCGCGCATAGCCGACCGACGGCCGAGAGGCCGAGAGGCCGAGAGGCCGAGAGGCCGAGAGGCCGAGAGGCCGAGAGGCCGAGAGGCCGAGAGGCCGAGACGGCCTGATGCCACTGTGAGTATGTAGTCGGACCCCCCTCGGGGTGATGCCGGTTTCACCGGTGCCGTTACGGTCGATGTGGCCAGCTCGTTCCGGACGACCAGATGCTCGACGTCTGACCATCGTCCGCGGCGGAAGGAGTGACATCCCGGTGGCACACGTGGCCCGTCGGCAGAGCCAGCCGCGGTGAAGGCTCCGTTCCAGGGTCGCCTCAGGGGCCGCCTCAGGGGGCGGCGGCGTCTCGTCGCCGTCGCCGCGGTGGTGGTCCTGGTCATCGTGGGCGCTCTGGTCGCTGTGGTGGTGCCCGGCTCCGACGACGCGATCCGGACCCGGTCCCAGTTCGTCGCGGGCACCGCGGAGAACGGCTCGGCGGTCATGCTCGACACCACCAGCTACCAACCGCGCGCCACGCCGGCGCCGGCCATCCTGCTCGCCCAGGGATTCGGCGGCTCCAAGGACGACCTCGCCGACGCGGCTCGCTCCCTGGCGAAGCGCGGGTACTTCGTCCTCGCCTACTCGGCGAGGGGCTTCGGCCGGTCCGGCGGGCTGGTCCACCTGGACGCGCCGAAGTACGAGGTGGCCGACGCGACCAAGCTGATCACCTACCTGGCCACGCTGCCGCAGGTGCTGAAGGACGCGCCCGGCGACCCGCGCGTGGGCGTCGCCGGCTCGTCCTACGGTGGCGCGCTCGGGCTGCTCGCGGCCGGCGATGACAAGCGGATCGACACCGTCGCCGCCGACATCACCTGGAACGACCTGTCACAGGCCCTGTTCCCGAATGCCGTCGCCGCGGACCAGGCGGCTCCGACCGCGAGCGAGCCGGCCGACGGCCAGCCAGCCGACGGCCAGCCAGCCGACGCCGACCGGCCGGGCGTCTTCAAGAAGCAGTGGGCCGGTGTGCTGTTCACCTCCGCCGCGCAGCGGCAGCCCGGTGAGTGCGGACGGTTCGCGCCGGACCTCTGCGCCGCCTACCAGCGGGCGGCCTCCACCGGGCAGGCGGACGCGGCGATCCTGTCGCTGCTGCGAGCCTCCAGCCCAGCCGGCGTGCTCGACCGGATCGCAGCTCCGACGCTGCTGATCCAGGGCGAGCGGGACTCGTTGTTCTCCCTCGGCCAGGCGGACGCGAACGCCCGCGGCATCGCCGCCCACGGCACGCCGGTGAAGGAGGTCTGGCGAACGGGCGGCCACGACGGGACGACGTCGACCGACGTCCTGGCCCGGAACGTGGACAACTGGTTCGCTCCGACGTTGCTCGGGCGCGGTCAGCTTGACACCTCGTTCGAGGTGGGCGTGCCCGGCAGCAGCATCTCCACCCAGACCGGGCAGACCGTCCCCCGAATTCTCCGCGCGGACGACAACGCGACGAGCCGGCGGACCGCTCGCGTGACCGTCGCCGGACCGCCCCAGACCATCTACGCGCCAGCAGGCGGCAGCCCGGCCGCCATCAGCACCATCCCGGGCCTGGGCGACCTGCTGTCCAACGCGGCCACGCTCTCGAGGTCGACAGGGGCGATCTCAGGGTCGGGGTCCGAATCCGGGGCCGGATCCGGGCTGGCGGGCCTGGCCACGATTCCCGGCCAGGTGGCGGCGTTCGTGTCCGAGCCGCTGCCGGCGGCGATGCTCGTGGGCGGATCCTCGACGATCGACCTGCGGGTGACCGCGCGGGACACCTCCGACGCGACGCTGTTCGCGTCGCTGGTCGACCTGGCCCCGGACGGGACTCCCAACCTCCCGAACGGCCTGGTCGCGCCGATCCAGCTCACCGGCCTGCAACCCGGCGTCGCGAGGACCGTGACCGTGGCCCTGCCCGGCGTCGTGACCCAGATACCGGCCGGCCACCGCGTCGTGGTCGCCATCGGGACCACCGACTCGGCCTACCAGCTGCCGGCCTCACCGCGCAGCTACGTCATCACGATGGACAGTGGGACGTTGCGGGGCGACCTGACCGTCGCCACGATCGACGGGCACATCGGGGGGTCCGGCCTGCCGTGGATCTGGCTRGTGGCGGGCGGCGCGGCGATGGTGTTGCTCCTGGCCGGCTCGCTGGTCTCTCGGCTCCGGCACCGGCGACGGCGAGCCGTGGCGGCCGACCTGGCGGCGGTGCCCGTCGTCATCGAGGGCCTGGTCAAGGAGTACGGCGACGGCTACCGCGCGGTGGACGGCGTGACCTTCCGGGTGGAGCGCGGCCAGGTCGTCGGGCTGCTCGGGCCGAACGGGGCCGGGAAGACCACCGCGCTGCGCGTGCTCATGGGGCTGATCAGGCCGACGGCGGGCACGGTCCGCCTGTTCGGCGAGCTCGTGGAGGCGGGAGCACCGGTCCTCGCCAAGGTCGGCACGTTCATCGAGGGCCCGGGGCTGCTGCCGCACCTGTCGGGACGGGACAATCTGCGCCTGTTCTGGGCGGCGACCGGCCGGCCGCCGCAGGACGCGCACGTCGACACCGCGCTGGAGATCGCCGGGCTGGGCGCGTCGGTCGAGCGACGGGTGAAGACGTACAGCCAGGGCATGCGCCAACGCCTCGCGATCGCCCAGGCCATGCTCGGGCTGCCCGAGCTCCTGGTCCTGGACGAGCCGACCAACGGCCTGGACCCGCCGCAGATCGCGGAGATGCGGGAGGTCCTGCGGCGCTACGCGACGACGGGCCGCACGGTGGTCATCTCCAGCCACCTGCTCGCCGAGGTGGAACAGACCTGCACCCACGTCGTCGTCATGCACAAGGGGAGGCTCGTCGCGGCCGGGTCGGTGGAGGAGATCGTCGGCGCGAGCAGGACGCAGCTCGCGGTCGCGGATCCCGAGGAGGCGCAGCACATCCTGGCCGCCGCCGGCATGACGTCGCAGATCATGCCAGCCCAACGCTCGCTGGAGGAAGTGTTCCTCAGGATGGTCGGCGCGGATCAATGACACTGCCACCCACCGGCGGCCCCGACGAGCTGCGGGCGCCCCCCACCCAGCGCGGCGCGCACGACATGCTGATGGACATCGACGTGACCGAGGCCGAGGCCCGCGACGGCGGCTTCCGGCCCGGCCGCACCCTGCCAGCAGGGGTGGAGTTCGTCCGGCAGCTGCGCCGCCGCCGGACCCACGTCGTCGCCCTCATTCTCCTGCTGTTGCCGCTGGCCATCGCGCTCGCCTTCCAGGCGAGCTCACCCGGGCCCGCCAACGGGAACAACAGCGGCAACTTCTCGGGACCGCTGCTGGCGACGCTGGCGACGAAGGGCGCCATCAACTTCGCCCTGTTCACCGAGTTCGCCTCGGCGTCGTTCCTGCTGGTCGTGCTGGTCGCCCTCTTCTGCGGCGACACGGTCGCGAGCGAGGCGAGCTGGTCCTCGCTGCGTTACCTGCTGGCGATCCCGGTGCCCCGCGCGCGGCTGCTGCGGCAGAAGCTGATCGTCGCCCTGTCGCTGAGCCTCGGCGCGAACGTCCTGCTGCCCGCCTGGGCGCTGGTGATCGGCGGCATGTTCTTCGGGTGGGCGCCGGCGCAGTCGCCCCTGGGTGGTTCCTTCACCACCGGGGAGGGGCTGACGAGGCTGCTGATCGTCGTCGGCTACGCCAGCCTGCAGTCGCTGCTGGTCGCGGCGCTCGCGTTCCTGTTCGGCGTGCTCACCGACGCCCCGCTGGGCGCGGTCGGCGGGGCCACCATGGTCGTCGTCCTGTCGAACATCCTCGACTCGATCACGGCCCTGGACCCGTACCGGAAGTTCCTGCCCACCCATTTCCAGTACGCCTGGCTCGACGCGGTCGGGCCCAGTGTCCAATGGGACAACATGATGCGCGGAAGCGGCCTGGTCCTGGTCTATTCGGCGGTGTTCTTCGCCGTCGCCTGGTGGCACTTCCAGCGCAAGGACATCGTCAGCTAGGACCTCGTCAGCCGGTGGGCGCCGGGGCGGCGAGTGCGGCCGCGACCGCGTAGGGCAGGTGCCGCGGCCAGACCAGGAGGCCGCGCGCCAGCGAGCGGATCTGCGGGCGCAGCGGGGTCAGCCTGTCCACGCAGTGCCGCCAGGCGGCTGCCTCGTCGGCGGCGAACCGGGTTCCCGCCAGCCCGGCCCGGAACCGCCGTGCGTCTCCGCCGTCGTCCCGCCACGACGCCAGCCACGCCCGCACCTCGGCGTCCGACGACGGCAGCGTCCACCCGCGCAGGCCCTCCGCGACCCGCCCGCCGGCCGCGATCAGGAACTCGTCCGCGCCGCCACTGGTGATCGCATGAACCCGGCCGGAGCTGCGCGCGCCAGCGCGGATCGACGCCGAGCTGAAGCGCGCCCGGGCGGCCAGCGCCGCCACCGCGTGCCCGGCCTCGTGCCAGGCCGTCGCCACCGCCTCCGCCCGTGCCGGCGCGTAGGTCCCGGCGAACCCGCCCTCATACCGCTGTCTGATCCAGACGTCATGCACCAGCGACTCGTCGTCGTAGCGCACGAGCCGCGAGAGCTCCGCCCGCACGGCCTCCAGGGTCCGCAGCTCCCCCGGCTTCACCTCGCGACTATAGGCACGACGGCACTGGCCGGCGGCCGGCGGCCGGCGACGGGCGGCACCACATCACCTCGTCACCAACAGCAGCGCTCTCGACGAGGGCTAGGACCGGGCAACGCCGGCGAGGGCGGCGAGGGCGGCGCGGACGTCCATGAGGGCGAAGCCGAGCAGATTGAGCCCAGGCCACTCGGCGGGATGGTGAGCCCGGGGGTCGGAGGCGGCCAGGCCCACGCCCCAGACCGCGTCGAGCGGGCTCGCCTCGACCAGGATGTCCGCGCCCGTGCTGAGGAGGTATCCGCGCAGGCTGCCATGCTGGGCGAACTTGGCGGTGTTGCCGGCGACGACGATGGCGAAGCGGTGCTGCTCCMAGGTCGCGTCGTCGTAGCCGCGGACCCGGCGACCAAGAGACTTGGCCCGTCCCGGGTCCGGCGCGGCCAGGATCTGCCGAGCGATGTCGTCGTCGCCGAACAGGACCGCCTTGCGTTCCATCATGAAGTGCTCGGCACTGGAGTACCGGCGGCCGTCAACGGTGAACGCGACCGGCCACCACTGGCTCAGGCAGCTCGGCCCGATCCCGCCTCCGGCCCGGGGCCGGTGCCCCCAGAAGAACCGGAACGTCAGCTGCCGGCCGGCCGCCTCGGCTGACACCAGTTCCGTCACCGACCGCGGATGCGTCGCCGGGTCTGTGTCCGTCCTCGCCATGACGCGACTCTGCCAGCCCGACCCGCCTACACCCAACAGGTTTCCAGTCGGCACAGCGCCGAAGTCCCACCTCACCGCATTCCCGCACCACCGTCGGCCGATCAGCCGGGAGACTCCGCCCTATGCTCGGCCGGTGGTYGAGATCGGGAGCCGTCGGCGCAACCAGCCCGCCCCACCGCATGTGATCTTCGAGGCGCTGACCCAACCCGACCGGGATCCCGCCCGCCCCTGGCTGACGCTGCTGAAGGACGAGYAGCGCCCCCGCGTCCTCGTCTCGAAACCGCCCGCGGCCCTCGTCTGGTCGTCGCTGTGGCAGAAGCGCCCGGACGCGACCATCCACTTCGACCTTCCCCCCGGCGACCACAGCGGCACCGACCTGCGCTGGACCCTCCACGCCGACGAACCGCTCCCGGACCCAGGTCTGACCGGCCACATGCGCAAACGCCTCAACCAGCTGATCAACGCCAACCTGCGCTACGCCTTCGGCCAGTAGGTGCCCCTGCCACCCGATTCACCCGATCACCAGCCCGCGACGACATGGCCGAACTACGTCCGTGCGCAGGGCGTGAGCCGTCGCGCGCATCGATATCCCGCCGCATCATCGCAGCGTGCCGTGCAGGCCAGTAGTTCCTCGACGTCCGCGGCCGGCGCCCAGGGTCCGCGTATACCGGCTCAGGAGGCGACCTCGTGAGCGGACACGACGGCTCGGGGCGCCACCGCTCGCGGCGGCGCGCCCTTCCACGCACCCATGCGAAGACATCTGCGTTTTTGAGAGGGTGCGTCCCGGGGATCGGCGCACGGCCGGTCTTCGCTGGATCGAAGGTGGGGGAGAGTCATGACAGCGGGGAGCACCGCCACGGCGCCGAGGATCGACCTGCTGGACGCGGCGTCGTTCGCGAACGGCCAGCCACACGACCAGTTCACCTGGCTGYGCGAGCACGACCCGGTACATCGCCACGACGAGTCCGACGGCCCCGGATTCTGGGCGGTCACCCGCTACGACGACATCCGCCACGTCGCCCGCGACCCGGGCACGTTCTCCAACTCGCCATCCATACAGATCGCCGACGTACCTGGCGACGGCGCCTCCGTCGGCGAGCACCAGATGATGCTGATGATGGACCCGCCGCGGCACAGCAGATACCGCAAGCTCGTCAGCCCCGCCTTCGTGCCCCGCTCCGTGAAGCCGCTCGCACATCGGGTGGAGGCGCTCGCCCGCCGGATCGTCGACGCGGTCATCGAACGCGGCGAATGCGACCTCGTCGACGACCTCGCCGGCGAGATGCCCTCGTTCGTCATCGCCGACCTGCTCGGCATGCCCCTGGAAGACGGCCGGGAACTCTACAAGCTGACCGAACTCATCCACGCCGCCCCCGACACCGTGCCCGAAGGCACCCAGCTCAACGCCGCCATGAAGATGTTCAGCTACGCCAGCGAGCTACAGGCAGCCAAACGCCGAAACCCCGGCGACGACCTCTCAAGCCGACTACTGGCCGCCGAGGTCGAGGGCCACCGCCTCGACGAGACGGACTTCAACCTGTTCTTCATGCTGCTCATCGACGCCGGCGGCGACACCACCCGCCAGCTCGTCGGCGGCGGCATGCACACCCTGTTCGAACACCCCGACCAACGCACCACACTCACAGCGGACCTCGACGCCCACCTCGACACCGCGATCGAGGAGATGCTGCGCTGGGTCAGCCCCGTCGTCTACATGCGCCGCACCGCCACCACCGACACCGAACTACACGGCCAGAAAATCACCGCCGGCGACAAGGTCGCCATGTACTACGGCTCCGCCAACCGCGACGAACGCGCCTTCACCAACCCCCAGACGTTCGACATCACCCGCTCCCCCAACGACCACATCGCCTTCGGCAGCGGCGGCCCACACTTCTGCCTCGGCTCCCACCTCGCCCGCGTCGAGATCGCCGCACTACTACACGAGATCCTCACCCGCATGCCAGACATCCAGCCCGCGGGACCGACCACCTGGCTGGCGTCGAACTTCATCTCCGGCCCCCGCCACCTACCCGTCCGCTTCACCCCCGGCCCCAAGCTCGGCTCGTGACCGAAGCGCGCCTCGGTGGCTGCCGCCGCCGCTGCCGTCACGGCCGTCACGACCGTCGCGGCCGGCTCTCGGGGCATGCGGCCGGGTCGGGGATGGCCCGGTGTCACCGGGCCTGGCGCGCGCCCGATGGCTGTAGGTGTTGCATGAGGACGAGGAGCGAGTCGTCCCAGCTAAGCCGACCACCGTCCTGGGTATGGATCGCGTCGGCGGCGACGTGTCGCGCCGCGGCGGCGAGCCAGCCGGCCGGATCGGGATCCCCGGACCGGCCACGCTGATCTGGCAGATCGGCGTTCGGGTCGAGGCGGGGCGCCGGGACGATCTCGAGGCCGTCCGGCAGCGTCGCCACGATCCTGCCGTCGCCGCGGCGGCGCAGAGCAATGCCCTCGTCGTGGATCAGCCGGTGATGCCGGGAACACAGCAGCGCCAGGTTCTCCAGGTCCGTCGCGCCCCCCTCCTCCGCCCAGGCGCGCAGGTGGTGGACCTGCAACCACCGGGTGTGGGTGCATCCCGGGTACTGACAGATCCCCTGGTCGCGGGCGTAGACCGCGTCCCGCAGCCGGCGGGTCGGCAGCCGGCGGCGCCGGCCAAGCGCGAGCGGGTTGGCCGCCTCATCCTGAACGAGCGCGCGCACGAGCGCGTCGCACCCGAGCCGGGAGAGCACCGCCCACGGCAGCCCGACACCAGGCCCGGCATCACACCGCAACAACCCACGCGCCAGCCGACCAACCGGGTCACTCCCAGCCGCCGTCGCGAACCCGTCCTCTGCCGCCGGCCAGCTGCCACCGCCCTGGCCCGCGCTGTCACCCGGCGGTGGGGTATGCCCGCCGCCGCGCCCCGCGGCCAGCCGCGGATCGGCCAGCAGGGTCTCCACGTCGACATGCACGGTCAGCGTGTGCGACGGATCCATCAACGTCGGCACCGGCCGGCACAGGAACCCCTCCGCGAGCGCGACCAGCGCGTCTGCGTCAGCGCGGCGATCACGCGGCGCGTCCACGATCTCGCCGTCCACCGGCACAGGGCCGGGCTCGCCGCCGGTCGGCGGCGGGGTGGCGTCGTCGAGGGCCGCCCGAGCCGCATCGAGGGCCACCGTCAGCCGAGCGCCCTCCTCCGCGGTCAGCACCGCCGAGAGCCGGAACAGGCCATCCGAGCTCGTCCGCCACGACACCTTCCGCGCCACCCCCCGCACCGACGGATCCGCGGTGAGCTGGTGGAACCGCGACACCAGCCGCTCCAACTGCCCTGCCGTGCAATGCAGCGCATGCGTCAACCACGACGACTCCGACACCGGCTCGGCCACCCGCGCGACCGCCCGCACCTTCGAGTACGACAACCGCCCGGCCGCGAACGCCGCCCGCACCGCCGGCAGCCCCTCCAACGCCCGAGCCACCGCCACATGCTCCTGCGCCGTACGGACCGAGATGCCGCAGCGCCACGACAGCCACTGCGCACACGTCGCCATCCCAAGCCCCGACCACCCCCGCCGCCGGTCGAACGCCGCGAGCACCACCAACATCCGGCACGTCCCCGCCGCGATCCGCCCCGCCCACCCGCAGATTTCCGCCTCCAGCTCGGGCAGCGGAGCCGTCTCCAGGTCCGGCCCGGCCGAGCCGGACCCAGCCGTGTCGAACTCTTCCGTGTCGATCTTCTCGCCGGACATCGCCACCACCGAGGTCAAGGAGCGCCAGGCCCAGAACCGGTCCATCGATGGGAGACCCACCGATGCCGCGACACTCTCACCCCGGTCCGACAGTTTCCCCAGGTCAGGGACCCGCACGCTCCCCCGACCGGACATCATCCGGCCCAGGTCTTCCCGGAGAGCACTTTCAGCAGCGGCTCTCGACAGTCARCCGGACGCCCGCTCCCATGCGCCGCGAGCGATCATCACCCCTCCACAGAAATCATCAAGATCATTATCTCCGAGTCACTGTGCGGCCCAGACCTCCCCCATCCGACCAACGAAGATCCACGGGCAGCGGCCGAGGCCGCCACTGGCCAGGTTCATGACGCGGCCGCATCGACCGACCAGACTCCACTACAGACCCCCCGTCCCGCACTCGTACGCCAGCCCCACTCCGGCCGCCGCGACACCGACCTCGACACGGGCGGCAAACAGGGTCGAAGAGATCTTCGCGTTCCGCGGCGCGCACCACCGGCCAGGCGGCCCGCTCCCAGCACCCATCGCCGCCGACCTCACCGCATGCCGCAGGCGGCCGCACCTCCACGGCACACAACGGCTCCGACGATCCCGGCCAGCAGCGGCACCCACCAGGAGACCCACACGACGACCCGCGTCCCACGGATCTTCGCGTTCCGCGGCGCGCACCGACCAGCCAAGCCGCCAACACCCGGCACCCCTAGCCTCACCGCATGCCGCAGGCGGTCACACGCCCACGGCACAAACGATCCCGCGATCCCCAGCCATGAGCGGTCAGCCACCAGACGACCCACACAACGGCGCCACCCACACGACGGCTCACGCCCCGCGGACCTTCGCGTTCCGCGGCGCGCATCGGCCTCGATCAGCGCCCCGTGGCATCGCCGTAAAGCGGGCGGTTTTGCCCGCCGGGCCCGGTCCCGCACCTCGTCGCCAACCGGCCGGGGTCCGCGAGGCGCATCGCGCGGCGGACGCATCTCGCGGACCGCGGCGGTCGGCGCGACCAGGTCTAACCAGGCCTGTATGTGGGCAAGCGGAGCGGCAGGGCCGCCTTGGCCCGCGGGGCCCCTCGACCAGCAGAGCCCCTCGACCAGCAGAGCCCCTCGACCAGCAGAGCCGCTCCGCCGACAAGGCCACATCTGACGGTGGAACATCAGCCGCGCGGAGGCACCATCGGCAGAGAGCTCCAGCCGGTGTGGCTCACGGCGGAGGTCCGGCCGGCGAGGGGCACCAACGGCAGAGCGGGCTGGACGGTGCGGGCAGGCCGGACGGTGCGGGCAGGGACAGAGACGCGCGCCCCGCCACGGCGAGCCGTTGAATACCTATATATGTTTTTATAGGATCGCACGGACGCGCGCAATCGGGCTGTCGACGTTGGGGGACATGATGGCTGACCAGTCGACTTGGCGCGACCGCCCACGAGGCCGCGCGGCGGCACCGACTCAGCACCTGCTCGGCGACGACGTCGCGGCTGGCCGGGTGGCCGGGTGGCCGGGTGGCCGGGTGGCCGGGTGGCCGGCCCTCGCGGTGGCCGCCGGACCGCCCTCTCGAATACCTACGCGAACAACGTTCTAGGTGCGACGAGGTTCTAGGTGCAACGAAGTTCCAGGTACGGCGAGGTTCCAGGTACGGCGAGCTACTCAATCCATCGGGATACCTGCGCACCGTCGTCGACGGCGCCGAGAAGGGCTGAGCATGGAGCTGGACGAGGCGGGCGGCGTCTTCACCGACCCAAAGGCGTACGCGGACGAGAAGCGGTTCCATGCCGCCACGGCGTTACTGCGTCGCGAGTCTCCGGTGCACCGTGTCGACGACGGCAAGTACCCGCCGTTCTGGGCCGTCACCCGGTACGACGACGTCATGGAGATCTCGCGCGACGCGGAGCTCTGGCACAACTCGCCGCGCACGACCGTGCACCAGAACCCGGMGGACCCGGCGCCGCCGGTGCGCACGCTCGTCCAGATGGACGCCCCTGACCACGTCCTCTACCGGCACGTCAGCGCCGAGTGGTTCAAGCCCGCCGGCATCCGCCGGCTGTCCGACCGGATCGCGCAGCTCGCGAAGCGCTACGTCGACCACCTGGCCGACCTCGGTGGTGAGTGCGACTTCTTCCGGGACGTGGCGGCACACTATCCGCTGTACGTCATCCTTTCGCTGCTCGGGATGCCCGAGGACGACTTCCCCCGGATGCTCAAGCTCACTCAGGAGCTGTTCGGCGCCGACGACGCGGACCTGGCCAGAGACGCCAGCGACGACGCGGCCGCCCTGGCGCTGCTGGACTTCTTCCAGTACTTCCAGGGGCTGATCGCGAACCGCCGGGAGAACCCGACCGACGACCTGGCCTCCGTGATCGCCAACGCCACGATCGAGGAGGCGCTGATCGGGGAGCTGGAGGCGGTCGGCTACTACGTGCTGATCGCGACCGCCGGCCATGACACGACGAGCGCCGCCATCTCCGGTGGGATGCACGCGCTGCTGCAGAACCCGGAGCAGTGGCGGCGGCTGTCCGCGGACCCGTCGCTCGTGCCGACCGCGGTCGACGAGATGATCCGCTGGGTGTCGCCGGTGAAGCACTTCATGCGCACCGCCACGCGCGACGCGGTCGTGCGCGGGGTGGCGATCCCGGCCGGTGAGTCGGTCCTGCTCTCCTACCCGTCGGCCAACCGGGACGAGTCCGCCTTCGCGAACCCGGACCGCTTCGACGTCGGCCGCACGCCGAACAAGCATGTCGGCTTCGGGTTCGGCGCCCACTACTGCCTGGGCACCCACCTGGCCCGTCTGGAGGGCCGGGCCCTCTATGCCGAGCTGGTGCCCCGGATCCGGTCCATCGAGCTGGCCGGCCCCGCCGAGTACGTGGAGACGCTCTTCGTCGGCGGTCCCAAGAGCGTTCCCATCCGCTACCAGATGGCCTGAGGCTTGCGCGAGCCGCACTCCGCTGATGGGATCCGAGGTGGGATCCATCTAGACTTTTTTGGCGCCGGTCTGACGTCCTCCTGGGAGCGAACCATGAACACCGCCACCGCCACCACGAACGGCGTGAGCGGCACCGGCCAGGTGCACGAGGAGCTTGGCTGCTATCTGCTCGCCGGGCAGGCGAAGTCGTCGCACGACATCGCCGTCGAGGCCGTCGAGGCCGAGCGGCTCGGCCTCGGCACCGCCTACATCTCGGAGCGGTTCAACAAGAAGGAGGCCGCGACGCTGTCCGGCGCGGCGGGCGCCGTCACCGAGCGCATCACGATCGCGACCGGCGCCACGAACCACAACACCCGCCACCTGATGGTGACCGCCGGCTACGCCCGCACGATGCAGAGCCTCACCGGCGGCCGCTTCGTGCTGGGGCTCGGCCGCGGCGTCCCGCTCCAGCAGGACGTCTACGGCATCCCCCGGGTGACCACCGCGCAGCTGGAGGACTTCACCAACCTCATGCGCCGGCTGTTCCGCGGCGAGGTCATCATGGGCCACAGCGGCCCGGCCGGCTCCTGGCCGGTGCTCCACCTGGACGGGACGCTCGACGAGCACCTGCCGATGGGCATCGTCGCGTTCGGGCCGAACACGCTGAAGCTCGGCGGGCGGCTGTTCGACCAGGTAGTGCTGCACACGTTCTTCACCGACGAGACCACGGCGCGCGCGGTGGCGACGGTGAAGCGCGCCGCCGAGGAGGCGGGGCGCGATCCCGACTCGGTCAAGGTCTGGTCCTGCTTCGCGACGGTCGGCGAGCACGTCCCGGAGGGCGAGCGGCTCATGAAGCTCGTCGGGCGCCTCGGGACCTACCTGCAGGGATACGGCGAGCTGCTCGTGCGCACCAACAACTGGGACCTCAAGGTGCTCGAGCGGTTCCTGGGCGACCCGGTGATCGCCGGCATTCGCGGCCTKGACGTGACCGGTACCCCCGAGCAGCTGGCGCACGCCGCGACGCTGATCCCGTCGGAGTGGCTCGCGCCCGCGGCGACCGGCACCCCGGCGCAGTGCGTCGCCGCCGTCCGCAACCAGCTCGCCCTCGGCTGCGACGGCGTCATCATGCACGGCGCCACCCCCGCGGAACTCGCCCCGATCGTCGCCGAGTACCAGAAGACCGCCTAGGGGTCAGGGGGATCCGTAGCGGCTGGCCTCGAACCAGCCGCGGCACGGACCGTCCCACCCGGGCACCCTCGCCCGCACGAGGGTGCGCCAGTACGGCCACTGCTCCGGTTCCTGACAGGCGTGGGCCATGTCGAAGCAGACACTCGGCTCGATCGGTTCGAGCTCCACCTCGATCGGGGCACCGCCGGCGTCCTCGGCGTCCTCGGCGTCCTCGAAGCGCAGCGTTCCGGGGGTGATGGTCCGCGCCTTGTCGTCGTACCCGACGGTCCCGCCGGCCCAGCGCAGCCGCCGCGGCTCGGCGGAGTCGTCGCGCAGGTATCCGGAGCCGCGGCCGTGCCTGGGCGAGCCGACGAAGTAGAGCTGGCGGTCGCCGCCCTGCAGGTCGCCGATCGCGAACGGCAGGCGCCACTCGCGGGGCCCCACGACCGGTCCCGGTGCGCGCCGGCGTGCACCGGGCGGGCGTCGCCACCGACGACGACGGTCCCGAACGCCCGGAGCGACTGCTCGAAGCGGTCCGCCGGATATGACGTGTCCGCGCCGGGCGCCGCGCCGAAGCGCTCGTTCGTGGCCACGCAGGTCAGGTCGATCGAGACGGGCACCTGGGCGCCCGCGTCGGCACCGGACCTGGTGAGCAGGGTTCCGGCGAAGGTGAAGCGGGCGCCGGCCAGCGGCAGCTCCGGGCGCCATCCGAACCGCAGGGCCCACCTGTCATAGGAATGGCCGGCGGCGAGGTCGACATGGTCGAGCTCGAGCCGGGACTCCTCGACGCCAAGCCAGGCGCCGTCAATGTGGATGAAGCACCACAGCATCGCCCGGCGCTGGTTCGGCAGGAGCCCGAGGCGGAAGAAGCCCGCCGGCCCGCCGTCCAGGTCGATCCAGGAGAAGTACCAGGACTCGTTCCACGACCACACGTCCGGGTCGGCCGGATGGAGGTTCTCGTCGGCGGCCGTGAACCTGGCGGGTGACTCAGGCGCAGCGGGTGGCTCAGGCGCAGCGGGGGACTCAGGCGCAGCGGGGGACTCGGGCAGAGCGGGTGACTCAGGCATGGGCTGCCCTTTCCACGCACGCCTCCCAGCGCGCGACCATCGGGTTGGCCGACTCGATTCCCTGGTCCGCCAGGCCCCACTGGATCATTGCCCGGGTGGCCGTGACGCAGAGGATCGTCACGCCGAAGGCCGTCCAGTAGGCGAGGCCGTCCGCGGGCCGCCCCGTCGCGCGGCTCCACCGGTCCCAGGTCTCGGCCGCGGACGGAAGCCCGTCCAGCGGCTGTTGCGCGCCCGCCCGGTGCAGGCCGTCGAAGAAGACGCTGTACGCGACGTCGGCGGCCGGATTGCCGACGTAGGCGACCTCGAAGTCGACCAGCGCCCGTGCCTCGGTCCCGGCGAGGAGGCAGTTGGCGATGCGGGCGTCGCCCATGCAGACCGCCGGCGCGTCGTCGGCGCCCGGTGGGACGTGGTCCCGCAGCCAGTCCAGGGCGCTCAGCTGTCGCGGCACCGAGGGCGCCGGCGCGGCGTCCAGCAGCGCCGCCCGCCAGTAGTCGAGGACGTCGACCACGCCGCGCTGCCCGTGGCTCGCGTCGGGGACCTTCCGCGCGTCGACCGAGTGCAGGGCGCCCAGCGCGTCGTGGAAGGAGTCCCAGACCGCCCGCCGGGCATCCGGGCCCATGTCTCGCAGCCAGGCGTCCTCGTGTGGGCCCGCCAGCGACGAGTCGGCCAGCCCGTGTCCCTCGACATGCTCCATGACGAAGCACCGCCGGCCGGTGGCGGTTCCGGTGTCGACGGCGAGCACGGCCGGCACCGGCGCGCCCATCCCGTGGACGGCGGCGAGGATCCGTGCCTCGCGGCAGGCGTCCCGCTGGTACACGACGCTCGGCAGTTCGGGAGCCTTGAGAATCATCGGCCGGACGTCGCCATCGATGACGGCGTCGACGCGCCACACACCGCTGGAGTGGCCGCCGGGCAGCTTGCTGACGGCCGCCGACGAGACGTCGGGATCCAGGCTCTCGCGCAGCCACGCGGCGACCCGCCGCGCGTCGACACTGTCGGTGCCGATGGCGCTGCCGTTGCCGGTGCCAGCGCCGGTGCCAGCGCCGCTGCCGCTGCCGGTGCCGGTCGACGCGCCAGGGCCGCCGTCGGGTAAGCGGGGTTCGTCGTCCATGCGGCCTCCCTCGTGCGGCGGCACCGGCGCCGCTCGCAGAGAGCGGGCCATACATCTATACGTCTTCAATGCCCCTTCGGCATCGACGCCCCTGCGGCATCGCCGTGCCTCTTGGTCTACGCCCGGGCGGGGCGCAGCCGGGGCGCGTCGGCCAGACGGGCGGTCGCGAGGGCGCTCAGCCTGTCGACGCCGGCGTCGTCCAGGTGCACCAGGCAGGCGTCGCCGTGGCGCTCGGCCGTCGCCCGGGCCGGGCCGACCGCGAACGGCCTCAGGTAGCGCAGCATCAGGGACCGCAGGTAGACCGCCGTCTCGGCGAGCGAGGCCGCGGCCTCCTCGGCGGCCAGCGCGACCAGGCCGCCCTGGATGCCGCCGGACGAGTTGAGCCCGTCGGGCTTCCGCGGGACCTCCGCCGTCCCGGGGGTGCTGACCGCGCATCCGGCCCGCTCGGCGAACGGCATCGACAGCCGGCCGGGCTCCTGGCGCAGCGGCGGCCGGAAGTCGGGGGGAAAGATGTGGCTCGGGTCCGGCGAGGCGATGAACGACGCCAGCGCGAGCGCGGCCGGCGCGGTGGACCCCTGCACGGCGAACCGGGCCTCGGTCACCATGACGGTCCGGCCAAGCTTGACGACGCTGGCCTCGATCGTGACCGTGTCGCCCTCCACGGGCGGCTCGAACACCTGGACCTCGAGGTCGAGCGTGAGCGGAATGCGCGGCATGACGGCGGAGATGCAGAGCGTCCCGGTGATCACGTCGGCCCAGGTGGCCAGGACCGAGGTCCGCAGCGCCACGCTCCCCGGGACGCACACCTCCGGGACGACCGTGGCGCGTCCCACCGCCAGCGGGCCGTCGATGGCGACGGAGAGACCAAGCTCGGTGACGATGTGGCTGGCCGGTGACACGGCGACATCCCTCCTCGGTTCCACCGGGCCGACCCTGGTGGCGCTCGTTCGCATACATCTATATGTTTATCAGGCGAAGCAACATGCGCGATACATCTAGATGACTCGCCGCCCAGGCGGTAGAAACTTCAGCAGGACGCCAAGCATCCTGTCCAGCTTGTCGCGTCCGGAGCGGAGATGCGCGATGACCTACCGGGTTGTGCAGTGGACCACCGGCAACGTCGGGCGACAGTCGGTCGAKGCGATCCTCACCCATCCGGACCTGGAGTTGGTCGGCTGCTACGCGTGGTCGCCCGACAAGGTCGGCAGGGACGTCGGGGAGCTGTGCGGTACGGCGCCCGCCGGGGTGGCCGCGACGAACGACGTCGACGCCCTGCTCGCGCTCAAGCCCGACTGCGTCGTCTACAACCCGATGTGGCTCGACGTCGACGAGATGGTGCGCATCCTCGAGTCGGGAGCGAACATCGTCAGCACGGCGGGGTTCATCACCGGCCACTCCCTCGGCGCGGGCCGCGGCCGCATCCAGGAGGCCTGCGCCCGGGGGCAGACCTCTGTGTTCGGCTCCGGCATCAACCCGGGCCTGGCGAACCTGATCGCGATGGTCTCCGCCGCCGGTTGCGACCGCGTCGACAAGATCRTGGTCAGTGAGACCGCCGACGCCACCGGCTACGACTCCCCCGCCACCGAGCTGCCGGTCGGGTTCGCCCGCCCCATCGACGACCCGGACCTGCTGGCGATGACCATCAGGGGCACCGGGGTGTTCGAGGACGCCGTCCGCCTGCTCGGCGCGGCGCTCGGCGTCGAGTTCGACGAGGTGGTCTGCGAGGCGGAGTACGCGAAGACGACCGAGGATCTCGACCTCGGCTCCTGGAAGATCGCCGCCGGCTGCGTCGCGGGCATCGCCGGCAGCTGGCAGGGCCGGGTGGCCGGCCGCACCGTCGTCGACCTGCGTTTCCGGTGGCGCAAGGGCCAGTCCCTGGAGCCCGACTGGAAGATGGACACCGGCTACCTCATCGAGGTCCATGGCCGGCCGACGATCCGGACGAAGGTCGAGATCCTGCCGCCTCCCGACTTCCGGGGAACCACTTTCGCGGATTTCATGGTTCTGGGCATGGTGATGACCGCCACGCCGGCGGTGCACGCCATTCCCGCCGTCGTCGCCGCACCTCCCGGAATCGTGACCTACGCCGATCTCCCGCTCCCCCTGCCGAGAAAAATCGTCCCGACGCCGACCAATCCGGAGAAGTGATGTCCGAGCAGCGAATGTTAATCAACGGCAAGCTCGTCGACGCCGAGGGAGGCCGGGTCTTCGACAACGTCAACCCGGCGACCGAGGAGATCCTCGGCGTCACCGCCGACGGATCGCGCGCCGACATGGAACGGGCCGTCTCGGCGGCCCGCGCGGCGTTCGACCAGTCCGACTGGGCCACCGACCACGCCGGCCGCAAGAGGGCGATCCTGCAGCTGCAGGCCGCGATCGAGGCCGAGGTCGAGGAACTGCGCGCGGAGCTCGTCGCCGAGGTCGGCTGCCCGGTGATCACGACCTACGGGCCGCAGCTCGACGCGCCGCTGAAGGAGGCGCTGCGCTGGCCCGCCGAGCAGATCGAGTCCTTCCCGTGGACGCGGCCGCTCGGGTCGAAGGACGCGTTCGGGATGGGCTACCAGTCGGCGCGGGAGGTGTGGAAGGAGCCCGTCGGGGTCGTCGGCGTCGTCACCCCGTGGAACTTCCCGATCGAGATCGCGCTGAACAAGCTCGGCCCGATCCTCGCGATGGGCAACACCTGCGTCCTCAAGCCGGCGCCGGACACCCCGTGGAACACCACCCGCCTCGGCCGCCTCATCGCCRAGCACACCGACATCCCGCCCGGCGTCGTGAACGTCGTCCCGTCGGCCGACCACCTCGTCGGCGAGGTCCTCTCGACCTCTCCCCTGGTCGACATGATCGCCTTCACCGGCTCCACCGTCACCGGCCGGCGCATCATGGCCGCCGCGGCCGCCACCGTGAAGCCGACGTTCCTGGAACTCGGCGGGAAGTCGGTCAACCTGCTGCTGGACGACGCCGACTTCACCCAGGCCATCCCGGGCGCCGCCATGGTCTGCATGCACGCCGGGCAGGGCTGCGCGATGCCAACCCGGCTGCTCGTCCCGAACTCCCGCTACGACGAGGCCATCGAACTGGCCACCGCCGCCTTCGCGGGCGTCAAGTACGGCGACCCGACCGACCCCTCGGTGCTGCAGGGCCCGCAGGTCTCCAAGCGCCAGCAGGAACGGGTCCTCGGCTACATCGAGAAGGGCCGCGCAGAAGGCGCCCGGGTGGTGCTCGGCGGCGGCGTGCCCAGGGACCTCGACCGCGGCTACTTCGTCGAGCCGACCCTGTTCGCCGACGTCACCCCCGGCATGACCATCGCCCAGGAGGAGATCTTCGGCCCCGTCCTCGTCGTCATCGGCTTCGAGGACGACGACGACGCCGTCCGCATCGCCAACGACTCCGAATACGGCCTCTCCGGCGTCATCATGTCCGCCGACCTGGAACGGGCCAAGAAGGTGGCGCGGCGGATCCGCACCGGAACGCTCGGCCTCAACGGTGGCCTCTGGTACGGCGCCGACGCCCCCTTCGGCGGCTACAAGCAGTCCGGCATCGGCCGCCAGTGCGGCATCGAAGGCCTCGAGATCTTCACCGAGACCAAGACCGTCGGCTGGCCCGCCTGACCCGGGCACCAGCCCGCGGCGTCTGGTGGCCCTGCGCGCGGGGCCACCAGACGCCGCTCGTCATCGCAGTCTCGGCTGACGTTTCGGCAGCGGGTTGGCCTTGATCTCAGCCATGCCGATCGGGTTGCCCAGCCGGGTGTAGATCAGTCCCTGCTCCATGGCGGCGCGGTAGGGACGGTCGAGCGACTCCCAGATGGCGCGGACCGTGCCCTGGGTCGCCGACGACGGCTTCTCGGCGATCCCGGCGGCGATCTCGTGGGCCCGCTCCCACAGCCGGTCGCGCCCGACGACCTCGCTCACGAGCCCGATACGCAGCGCCGTGGCGGCGGTGACCCGCTCGTCGTTGCCCGACAGCGCGATCCGCAGCGTCTCCCCGAGGCCGATCCTGCGCATCAGGCCGATCGGCTCCAGCGCGAGCACCATTCCCTGGCTGACGTGCGAGTCGAAGAAGGTCGCGTCCTCGGAGCAGATCACGATGTCCGCCTCGTTGACCAGGTAGAAGGCGCCCGCGGTGCAGATGCCGTGCACGGCGCAGACGACCGGCTTCCAGACCTTCTGCCACTTGGGGCTGAGCAGCTCGCCCGGGTCCTCGTGGTTCCAGACGTCGTCGGGCTGGCCGTAGCTCTTCTTGACGTCCAGACCGGCGCAGAACGCCCGGTCCCCGGCGGCCCGCAGCACGACCGCGTTGACCGCCGGGTCGTCCTTGACCCGCTTCCAGGCGTCCCGGATCTCCTCGCACATCCGGCGGTCGAACGCGTTGAGCGCGTCGGGCCGGTTCAGCGTGATCGTGGCTACCTTGTCGGGCGTCACCTCGTACGTGATCGTGCCGTATGAGGGCGGCCGAGTCGTCCCCGTCATCCGCTCACCACCTTCGTCCCCCAGGGTCGCGCAGGGCCGGCCGCTCGTCACTGAGACGGAAGTCCATACGTGACGCTTCCCTCTGCCTCGCTACGGTCGGCCGCGCACGGCTCGCTGGAAATATCTAGACATTAACC
>NZ_MOMC01000094.1 GCF_001983105.1 Pseudofrankia asymbiotica
ACGTCCGCCGCGTGCGGGACGATCTCCTTCTCGACGAGGTCACGCACCGCCTCGCGCAGCGCGACATGCTCGTCCGGCAGCCGGTACAGATCGAACGTGGAGTCCACCTTCGGCCTTCTTCCTGCTTCGCTCGTGAAGCCTTCGCCCTGCTATCGGGGGCCGCTCAGGACTACCCCGGAGCCACCCAGGCCGGCCACGGCGCTCCCCCCCGCGGCCGGTCCGGCGGCGCGGCGTGTCAGCCGCGGTAGTCGTGGAAGCCGCGGCCGCTCTTCTTGCCAAGCAGGCCCGCGTCCACCATCCGCGCGAGCAGCGGCGGCGACGAGTACAGCGGCTCCTTGAACTCGTCGTACATCGACTCGGCGACGGCCTTGACGGTGTCCAGGCCGATCAGGTCGGACAGCCGCAGCGGGCCCATCGGGTGGCTACAGCCGAGCACCATGCCGCTGTCGATGTCGTCGGCCGAGGCGAAGCCGGACTCGAACATCCGGATCGCCGACAGCAGGTACGGGATGAGCAGCGCGTTCACGACGAAACCGGCGCGGTCCTGCGACGAGATGACCTGCTTGCCGAGCGGACCCGTGACGAAGGCCCGCGCACTGTCCTTGGTGGCGTCGGCGGTCAGCAGCGACGGGACCAGCTCGACGAGCGGCATCACCGGCACCGGGTTGAAGAAGTGGATCCCGATGACCCGCTCCGGCCGGCTCGTCGCCATGCCCAGCTTCATGATCGGGATAGACGACGTGTTCGACGCGAAGATCGCTTCAGGAGCGGCGATGACCTTGTCGAGCGTCGAGAAGATCTCGGTCTTGAGCTGCTCGTTCTCGGCGATCGCCTCGATCACCAGCTGCCGGTCGCCGAAGTCACCCAGGTCGGTCGTGAAGGCCACCCGGCCCCAGGTCGCGTCCCGGTCCTCGGCGGACAGCTTCCCGCGCTTGACCGCCCGGTCCAGCGAGGAGCCGACCCGCGCCCGCCCGGCCTCCACCGCGCCGGCGTCGATCTCGCGCACCAGCACGTCCACGCCTGCCCGCGCGGCCATCTCGACGATGCCGGACCCCATCAGGCCGCAGCCGACGACACCCAACCGCTCGACCGCCGACAGCTCGACCTGCTCGCCGTCCACCAGGAGTCCTCCTCCGCTCGCGCGCACTGTCCCGGGTTCCTCGTTCATGCCAACCTCAGCCGGGCCATCCACTTTCCTCTGCTTGGAAGGCCGACTTTCGGACGTCCAGCTAAATGGGCTGAACGTCACCCCCGGGTGACCATCCGACGCAACCCGCCTGGCCCGAACCCCCGGAGATGTGGCATCCAACCCACCCTAGCCCCGGTCGACAGGACCGTCAGCAGCGTGCGAGAGCGCCCGAGACTCCCCGCTCCGCGCCCCCGCCGCGCCCGGCTCCGCCTCCGTCTCTGTCTCCGAGGCCAGAGCTGGAGCGGGAGCTGGAGTCGGATGTTCCAGCGCCCACGCGCAGATGGCGGCCAGTGGCTCACGCAGGGTCAGGCCGAGGTCGGTAAGCGCGTACTCGACGTGCTGGGGCGCGGCCTCGCGCAGGACGGTGCGTGCGACCAGCCCGTCCGACTCCATCCCGCGCAGCGTCTCGGTCAGCACCTTCTGGGTGATGCCGGGCAGCCGGCGGCGCAGCTCGGCGTGCCGCCGCGGCCCGGCGAGCAGCGTGTAGACGACCAGCACCCGCCACTTCGCCGCGAGCCGTTCCAGCGCCTGCCGGGTCGCGCAGGACTCCTCCAGCACGTCCGGGACCACAAGGGCCATGACCGCTCCTCCGCCTGGATCCAGGGCTTGACGGTCCCCAGCATCTCGCGGTCGCCGCCCTGGGAAAACGGCGGCGCGGGCGGGCGTCGACGTCCGACTGCTCCTGGTTCCGCCCGGAGCTGTCCATAGGCACCCGCAGGTTCCTTCTGGCCGACGCGCCCGGGTGCGCCCTACGGTGACGGCGCGGCGACTCCTGTCCGCCGATTCCCTGCCATTCGCGCCGGTTCCTCCGGCCGCGCAGACGAGGACGCCGATGAGCTCCACCCTGAGCACACAGACCACCAGCACCGGCACCGATACCGGCACCGGCACCGGTCGTGTCGACGTCGAGCGGGTCGAGTTCACCGCCGAGGGCATCCCCCTCGTCGGCGAGCTCCGTCTGCCCGCCGACGCCGCCAATCCCGTCGATGATGATGACGCGGCGCCCGCTGGCGCCCGCGCCGTCGGCGTCGTGCTGACCGGCCCGTTCACCGGCGTGAAGGAGCAGGTCGTCGGCAGGTACGCCGACCGGCTCGCCGCCGCCGGTTTCGCCACCCTCGCGTTCGACCACCGAGGTTTCGGCGAGAGCGGCGGACGCCGGGGCCATGAGGACAGCCAGGGCAAGCTCGCCGACCTGCGGGCCGCCGTGGACCTGCTCGCGGCCCGTCCCGAGATCGACGAGGAAAGGCTGGCGGTGGTCGGCGTGTGCCTGGGCGGCGGCTATGCCGTCCGGGCGGCGGCGACCGATCCGCGGCTGCGGGCAGTGGCCGGGATCGCCGGCGCCTACAACAACCCGGCGTGGTTCGCCGAGGGCATGGGGCTGCCCACCCACAACTCGCGCCTCCAGAACTCGCGTCGCGGCGGATCGGCGGCGCCAGCCGCGCCGCGACCGGCCGACGTGGCCTGCCGCGGCGCGGCGCCGGTCCAGGTATGGCTTGGCTGGCTCAGGACGCGGGCTTGACGGGGATCGAGGTAAGGGTCGCGAAGCCGGCGTTGAAGGCCGCGACCTCGTCAGCCGGGGTCTCGGTCGACGAGCAGTCCTGGCCGTTCGTGAGGGCCTTGGACATGTCCGTCAGCGTCGGCTCGGTCGGCAGCTCACGCTCGCCGCGGATCTTGGTGGTACCGCAGTTCGGGATGTTCAGGTTCGGGATGCTGGCCAGCGCCGTGCCGGAGCCCGTGCCAGTGAACTCGCCGCGGTGCTTCGTCACCCAGGCGACGACGAGATCGGCGCCCTGCGCGTAGTCGAAGGCCGACCCGAGGCCCATGCTCGTGGCGATCGACGGGATGCCACGGGTGGCGGCTGCCCGGGCGGCGCCGACGGTGCCGGACAGGTCGACGACCGGGCCCAGGTTCTGGCCCTGGTTGATGCCGGACACGACCAGGTTCGGCTTCACCCCGAGGGTGTCGAGGGCGACGTTGACGCTGTCCGCCGGGAAGCCGTCGACGGCGGTCGCGGCGGTGCCGCTCGCCGTGGTCGCGTCGTGGTGCGCCGGTGGCTGCGGCGACGTCTTGCCGCCCGTTCCGCTCTGGTTGGTGGCGGGCGCGACGATCCGCACCGTCACCGCGGGCAGGGCGGCGAGGGCCTTCGCGACCGCGTCGATACCGGCGGCGCCGACACCGTCGTCGTTGGTCACCAGGATCGTCAGCGGCGCGGCCGCGGGCGCGGCGCTGGTCGCCGCCACCGCGGGGGCGCTCGTCGCCGCGGCGGGCGCGCCGTCGTCGTCGCTTCCGCCGCAGGCCGCGGCGCCGACGAACAGCACGCCCGCCGCCCCGGCCGCCAACACCATGCGCGCCGGAGCCCGCCACCCACCGACCATCGCCGCATCCTCCTCGTCTGGATCCGGCGGCACCGTGACCAGCCGGACGTGCCGTCACCGCCCGGCCCGAGATGCCATGCCTCGAAGCGGCGTACGCGGAGCAGCGGGCGCCATTGTTACCAGCCAGGGGCATCCGTGGACAAGGGCGGCGAAGATGTCACCTTCCGCTCCTTCAGTGTTCAGGCCGGTTCCCGCCTGTGACACGAGGCACCGGCATGGACCACAGGGGCGGGAGGACGGCCTACAGGGCGCGGGAGGACGGGTCCACAGGGTGGGCATGCCTACAGGTGCAGGAGGAAGGACCAGCCGGCGCAGGTGAGGATCGAGACGGGCACGCCGACACCGACGAGCATGCTCGGCAGCGGTGTCGCGAGGTCGTGCCGGGAGGCCATCAGAGCGCCCGCGACCATCGGCGGCATCGTCGCCTCGAACAGCGTGACCCGCAGCGCCCGGTCCCCCAGCGCGCCGAACAGCGCGTAACCGGCGATCACCAGCCCTGGCGCGACCAGCAGCTTCACGGTGAGGCCGATGACCAGCTCGCGCCACCACCGCCGGACCGCGCTCACCTCCAGCTGCAGGCCGATCGCGAACAGCGCCAGCGGGGTGAGCGTGTCGCCCAGCCGGGTGAGCACCTCGGTCAGCCAGCCCGGGTAGCCGACGGGCCGCAGCGCGAGCCCGGTGACCAGCGCGAGCAGCGGTGGCGCCGTCGGGATCCGGCGGGCGATCTCACGCGGCGCCACCCGGGTCCCGTCGGACGCCGCGACCGCGACCAGCGTGGTCACGACCGTGTTGAGCAGGACGAACGAGCCGAGCTGGTCGACGAGGACGGCGATCGGCACGTCGCCCGCGCCGAAGAACGCGGTCACCATCGGGATGCCGACGAAGGACGTGTTCGCCACGGCGGTCGTGGCGACGAGCGCGTAGACCGCCTCCCGGCCGAGCCGCAGCGGCCGGGCGATGGCCATGTAGAGGCCGGCCGAGACGGCGAACAGGATGTAGGGCATCGCGACGACGGCGACGATGCTGCCGGGGAAGTGAACCTCGTGCATCACCCGCAACGCGAGCGCGGGGAGCGCGATGTTGAGCACCCAGAACGTGACGGCGTGCTGCGTGTCCACGCTGGCCTTGCCGGTGCGCCGGAAGGCGATCCCCGCCGCCAGGCCCACCAGCAGGACGACAAGGGCGGACACGGACGACCATGCTCCCGGCGCGAGGTGGCACCGGAACGACTGTGGGCACGGATGTGGGTGGACTCACCCGCCATCCGTGCCCGCACCGCCACCTA
Source organism: Pseudofrankia asymbiotica (assembly GCF_001983105.1). Classification (GTDB taxonomy): domain Bacteria; phylum Actinomycetota; class Actinomycetes; order Frankiales; family Frankiaceae; genus Pseudofrankia; species Pseudofrankia asymbiotica. The sequence goes on from NZ_MOMC01000094.1 coordinate 4,850, forward strand.
CCGCCACGGCTACCGCTCCACCGCCCACGCCCACGCCCACCAGCACCTGCGCCTGCGCCTGCGCCTGCGCCTGCGCCTGCGCCTGCGCTGTCATACCGCTACGGCTGGCGCTCCTGGCCGGCGTCTCCACGCCGGCGCGGACGCAGGCGCAGGGTGGTCTCGCTGAAGACAGGGACAGGCCCGACAGGCCCCGACAGGCGCACGGTTGTCTCGCCGACGGACATGGCCACGGACGCCGGGCGGGCCGCTGGCACCCCTGGTATCGCTGGCACCCCCGGCATCGCGGTCCCCGCCAGCACCGCGGTCCCCGCCGCCCGGGCGGGAGCGGACCGGCCGGACGCCCACTTCGGCCGCCGGCGCTGGACGGGACGCTCGAGCAGGTAGTACGACGCCGCGGCGAGGCCGATCGCCAGTACGCCGGCGGCCACCGTCGCCGGGCCGCGGCCGAGCCGCGCGACCAGCTTGTCGCCCGCGAACCCGGTGACGGGGAAGTGCCACAGGTAGAAGCCGTAGGAGATCCGGCCGAGCCAGGCGAGCGGGCGGCACCCGATCGACCGGAAGAGCCACGCGGGCCTGCCCTGGTCCAGCGCGAGGATGAGTGCCGCGGCGAGCAGCGCGACACCGGTGAAGCCACCCCGGTCCATGATCGTCGTGCGTGCGCCGTTATCGGGCACGGTCAGCACAGCCACGGCGAGCGCGGCGAGCGCGAGCGGCCCGGCGACCGGCAGCGCCGCCAGAATGCGCGCGAGCACCCGCCCGCCTGTCTCTGTCCCGGTGCCGGTGGCGCCGCCCGCCTGTGGTTCGCTGCGCCGTGCCGCCAGCCGCGACGCGCGCAGCCAGGCCGCGAGCGCGCAGCCGATCAGCAGGCTGTCGGACCTGGTGTCCAGCGCGAAGTAGGTCCGGTTGCCGGAGGCGCCGAGGTCGGCGAGCATGGCCCGCCAGACGCAGACCACGATGGCACCGCCGAACAGGATCCCGGGCAGCCGGCGGGCGAGCGCCTCGCGGCGGCAGATCGCGACTAGCGCGACCGGCCAGAGCAGATAGAACTGCTCCTCCAGCGACAGCGACCACACGTGCCCGAACCAGGCACCGCCRGAGTCGGGCCGCAGCACCCGGAAGTAGTCGTTGACGTACAGCAGGGAGGTGAGGGCGTTGTCGAGGAAGTCGAGCTGGTCGGCGCGCGTCTTGAGCAGCACGACCAGCACGGCGCCGGCCACGACGAACGCGTAGTACGCCGGYATCAGGCGGAAGGCCCGCCGGACGTAGAAAGCCTTCAGCGAGATTCCGCCGGTCCGGTCCCGCTCTGCGAGCAGCAGGCCGGTGATCAGGAAACCGCTCAGTACGAGGAAGACGTCCACCCCGAGGTAGCCGCCGCCCAGCGCCGCCATGTGGTAGCCGAGCACGCACAGGACCGCGATGGCGCGCAGCCCGTCGAGCGCCGGGTTGTAGCCACCGGGCCGGGTGCCGCCCCGGGCCTCGCCGCCGTGGTCGGCCTCGCGGGCCGAGGCGCCCTGGCCGCTCGGGCCGCCCTCGGCGCTCCGGCCGGCCGCGGTGTCCCGCCGGCCGGGCCGCACGCCTGTCGAGTCATGCCGCCGGGGCGTCCCGCCGGCCGCCGCGGCATGGCGGCGCCGCGAGTGCCCGGCGGGCGGGGGGCTCGAGGACGACGACATGCCCGGCCAGGGTTCCGAGGAACCGCCGGAGTCACCGAGATCCTCGAGACCACTGTCGACGAATGACGACGACAAGCCGGCCCCGGAAGAACCAGAGCCGGCCCCGGAAGAAGTACTAGTACGGTCGAGATCCCGCAGACCGTTGTCTACAACGGAGTAGCGGTTGTCTTCCACACTCGTGTAGATTTGGCTTCGCGCCGAATCCCGCCCGGTGGGCTCCTCCCCCGGTTCGCGCGAACTCGCCCCCATGTCGTYCCCCTAGCCGCCGGCCCCCTCGGCCGTTGTCCGGCCGACCGGTTTCCACGAGTTGGTTCCGTGAGTTGATTCCGTGCGCAGAGATACCGCACAGACGGTTCACAGTAGCCGCACATGCGGTGGATACACCGATGCGGTCGGCGGCGATTCAGGTACGTCATCTGGCATTAACAGCGGCGGGACAACACCGTCCGCGACCGGCTACGGCGAGCCATTGCCCGACGACGCCGCCCACCCGTGGCCCATCTGGYCGAAAAAGTCCGTGCACGTACAGTGGCAGCGGAGGGCTCGGCGGTGGTCATTGCCGGCGACCGCGGCCATCCGCCCATGACGCCCCTTTGCCTGCAGGCGGACGATCTCTCGGTCCGCGCTCTCCCGGGGGGGCGCGGGGTACCAGCCATCAGCGGCGTCGACCGTCAGGGCCGTCGTCAGCGCCACCTGTCGCCGCCGCCTGTCGCCGCCGCCTGTCGCCGCCGTCGGTGGATGCCGTCCGCGGGAACCGTCAGCTGGCGCCGTCAGCCACGGTGAGTTCGGCGACGAGACCGTCGATGATCCGAGCCTGCTCCAGGTCGAGGAACGTGATGCCATCGGCGTCGTGGGTCGCGAGCGCGAACGTGACCCGCCGCCAACGGATGTCGATGTCCGGGTGGTGGTTCATGCCCTCGGCCACCTCTGCGACCTGCCGGACCAGCTCGACGCCGGCCAGGAAGGTCGGCGCCGTCACCGTGCGGCGGATCATTCCGTCCGCGAGCGACCACTCGGGCAGGCCGCCCAGCCCGTCGGTGATCTGCTCGGCGGACAGCGCGTCGGGAACGTCGGCCATGGCGGATTCCTCTCGCTCGCCCCGGTCCGACGTGCATACCTGACCCAGGCCAGGGTCCACCGCCGGTAGATGACCACACCGTAACGCGGTTGAACCGTCGTCGCGACCAGCCGACGAGACCACCCGCGCGCCGGGACGGGTCCGCCGGGCGCCGCGGGCTACAGGGTGCAGTCGGGGGGTGGTGGTGGGCCCTGCGGGGCGGCGGGTGCCGTGCCGGCGGCGGGCGTGGCGCCCGCGGTCGTCGGGGAGACGACGGTCGTGTACTCGGCGCCGAGAATGAGGTGGATGCCGGTGATGGTCGGGTCGGCGCGGGTGATCGAGCCGGGGACCGCCGCCTGCACGGTCCACGCGGCCTGCTGCAGGCCGGGTCCGTAGAGCACCCGCGACGTCGTGTAGTTCCGGGGGTCAGCGTTGAGGGTGCTTCCCACGTGGAAGCCTTCGCGCGTCAGAGCGGTCGCCGCCGTCGAAGCCAGGCCGGACCTCGTGGAACCGTTGTAGACATCGAGACTGACCTGCGCGGGCGGAATCGTGACAGGACCCGGGGTCGCGCCAGGATCCGGCGTGGATGACGCGGTGGTGCCAGCGGGAGTGACACCGTCGACATGCCCGCCCAGCGGTACGACGATCTTCGCGAGGTCGGCCGGGTCGTAGAGCTTCACCGCGCCGTAGACGGGCAGCGTTCCGTGGTCCGGATCTCCGCCGTCGGCGAGTCCTGGCGAGCGCGTCGGCAGCGTCTCGACGTGCATCGCCCCCGCCATGTCCTTCATCGACAGGCCGAGGGCCTTGAGGTCCTCGAGCGAGGTGTCGTCGTCGAGGGTGAGCGCGTTGGCGGCCGCCTGGATGAGCGCCGTCGACTTGATCGGATTTGTCAGCACGTCGCCACTGATGGCCTTGTGGAACACGGCACCGAGGAACTGCTGCTGGCGGTTGATCCTGGCGATGTCGCCCTCGAGGAAACCGTGCCGCTGACGGACGAACGCCAACGCCTGCTCGCCGTTGACATGGACGTCGCCCGGGCCGCCGACCCAGCCGCTCATCGAGTCGTTGGTGTTGGTGCTCAGGCGCCATTTGCCGTCGTCGTCCTGGAAATGGTCCTTGAAGTCCGAGGGCGTCACGCAGACGTCGACGCCGCCGATCGCGTCGGTGACCTGCTTGAAGCCCGCGAGGTCGACGGAGAGGTAGTGGTTGACCCGCATCCCGGTCAGGCTCTCGATCATCTTCACCAGCAGCGAGGGGCCACCGTCGGAGATCGCCGAGTTGAACTTGCTTTTGTGTACCTTGTGGGTCTTGCCGGCCGCGTCGGTGTACTCGGGAATGACGACGAGGGTGTCTCGCGGGAACGAGACCATCGTCGTTTCGCCGTTCTTGGCCATGTGAATCAGAATCGTGCTGTCCGACCGCTGGCCGAGAACCGCGGAGCCACCGTACTCGTCGCCGGTGCCCGCGCGGCTGTCCGTGCCCACGAGCAGATAGTTCTCCACGCCGAACTCCTGCGCCGGGCGGTCACCCCCCAGGCCGAACAGCGGGACGTGATGCACGTTTCTGTTGGCCGCGTCGTAGAGGAACCAGCCACCGCCGGTGATCACGAGAATCAGCGCGGACAGCACCGCGCCGCCGGTCAGGGAAAGACGCCGCAGGAGCGAGCGCCGCCCTCGCCGGGACCGGGGATCGAGCTCCGGCGGCAGCGCCGGGCGGTCCAGGGTCGCGTGGCTCACCGGCCTACTTCACGCAGCGGCTGTCGGCGGAGACCGGCGCCTGGGTGTAGTAGGGCGCCGGCGCCGTGGCGTCCGCCGTGGCCGTACTGGCCGTCGGGGTGGCGACGACGGCCGTGTCGCCCTGGACCAGGTCCTCGCCGACGATGAGGACGATCTCGCCGGCGCCGGCTCCGGCGCCCCCGTCGGGCACGGCGCGGGCGCCGGAGACGTCGGCGACCAGCCGGCTCGCGGCCGCGGCGTCGCCCGGGGCGAAATGCACCTCGGTGCCGCTGTAGTTCCGGCTGTCGGCGACGTCATAGCTGACGACGTCGTAGCCGGCGGCCTTCAGGTCGGTCGCCACCGTCTTGGCGCTTCCGTTGGTCCCGGTGCCGTTGAGCACCCGAACCTTGATCTGGGCCGGGGCGACCGTCGGGCTCGGTGCCGCCGACGGCACGGCCGGGCCTGTCGCGGCGGAGTCGCTGGGCGCGCCCGACTCGGCGACGATCCCCTGGAAGAAGTCGCGCACCATGGCCGGGTCGTAAAGCGCGTAGTACGCCTGCCCGTCGCCTCCGGTCGCCCCGGACAGCGGGATCGTGGTGAAGCCCACCTGGCCGGTGCTCATTCCCTGCATGCGCTCGGCGAGCACCTTCAGATCGTCCACCTCGGTCTCGGAGTCCACCACCACGGAGCCGGTGACTGCGTTCAGGAAACTGGTGAGCTTCGCCGGGTTGCCGAGAATGCCACCGCTCTTGACCTTGCGGAAGACCGCCGCGAGGAAGGCCTGCTGGCGCTGCACCCGGGTGTAGTCCCCGTTGGCGAAACCGTGACGCTGCCGGACGAAACCGAGGGCGTTGTCGCCCTCCAGCAGGTTCATGCCGGCCTGGCCGTGGAAGCCGGCCATCGAGTCGTCAAGGTTCGTCGAAACCCGCCGATGCCCCTTGTCATCCAGGAACGAATCCCGGTAGGGGTCCTGCACCATACAGACCTCGACGCCGCCGAGCGTGTCGCTCATCTGCTTGAAACCGTTGAAGTCGATCTCGGCGAAATGATCAATACGCATGTCGGTGACGTTCTCCAGCGTGCGCAGCAGCAGCGCGGGACCGCCGTAGTTGAACGCGGCGTTGACCCGGTCGGTACGCGCGGAGTGCCGCTTGCCCTTGGAGTCGGTATACGCCRGGATCTTGACCTTCAGGTCGCGCGGGACCGAGACCAGCGTCGTCTTCCCGTTGGAGCCGAGGTAGGCGATCATCATCGAGTCCGAGCGGGCCCCGCCGACCTTGGCCGCGTCGCTGCCCGTCCGCACGTCCGAGCCGACCAGCAGCCAGGTCTCCCGGCCATGCGGGACCTGCGGCGGCCGGGTGCCCTCGACGTCGCCGTCGCTCAGATCGGTCCGGTCGACCCGCGAGTCGTAGTACCTCGTGGCGCCGTAGCCGACGCCGATGACGACGAACAGCGCGCAGGACACGATCGCCGCGAGCGCGAGGAGCAGCACTCTCGCCAGCCCGCGCCGCCGGCGCTCGTCGTTCTCCCCGCGCGGGCTCAGTTCCGGTGGAAGGCCCGAGCCGTCCCCGTCCCCGTCTCCGTCGTCGGGCTCGGTCGCCGCGTCATCGGGCTCGGACTCCCTGACCGCCTTGTCGACATCGACGGAAGCTGGCGCGTCGACCAGGGCAACGCCAGCGGCGCCGTTCGCCGCGGCCGGGCCCGGCTCCGCGGGCACGGCCGGCTCCGTGGGCCGGCCTGGCTCGGTGATCGGAACTGGTCGGGCAGCCGTGCCACGCGCCGCCCTGGCGCCGCCCTCGGCGAGGCTGCGGCGCGGGCGCGGTAGGGCGGTCGTGGCCGGTGCGTCGGCGGGGCGTTGCGCACCGTCGCCACCGGGCCCCGTCTCCGCGGCCCGCTCCGGCTCGTCCTCGAGGCCTCCGGCCAGGCGAGCGAGCCGCGCCCGCGGTGAGAGGCGGTCATCCCCGACCGTCCGCGCCGCCGCGGAGACGACCTCGTCCCCGGCCGCGATGGCGCCGTCGACCGGGTCGGCCGTCTCGGCGGCAGGCGAACCACGCCTGTCGTCGGCCACGGGTGACCCGTCGGACCGAGCAGTCGCCACGGGCGGGATCCAGCCTCCGAACCGCAGGGGGCCTCCGGGCGCGCGGCCGTGGAGGCGGCCCGCGTGGCCGTCGGCGACGGAAGAACTCGTTCAACATTCACAAGTCGCTCAACCAGTACAACGCGACTGTACCGACAGTAGCCGCCAGAGATACGTCCCCGACAGGAACAGCCCGGTCACACCTCGGTTCCTGACGCGGCTGACGCACTGACCCATGGGCCAGTGCGTCAGCCACTCCACGGAGGGTGACCGGGCAGTTCCGCCGCGCGGGATCGCGCGGCCGGTGACCGACCGCGCGACCCGCGCGGGCACTACCGCCGGCGCGCCAGCGACGCGCGCAGGTACTCCTTGTTGAGCCGGGCGATGCTCGCCTGTGGAATGCCCTTCGGGCAGGCGTTGGTGCACTCACCGGTGTTGGTGCAGCCGCCGAAGCCCTCGGCGTCCATCTGCTCGACCATGCTCACCACCCGGGACTCGCGCTCCGGCTGGCCCTGCGGCAGCACGTTGAGGTGCGAGACCTTGGCCGAGACGAACAGCATCGACGACCCGTTCGGGCAGGCGGCGACACAGGCGCCGCAGCCGATGCACTCGGCGTTCTCGAACGCGAGGTCCGCGTCCGGCTTCGGCACCAGCTGGGTGTTCGCCTCCGGCGCGCTGCCGGTGGTGACGCTGACGTAGCCGCCGGACTGGATGATCCGGTCGAACGCCGACCGGTCCACCATCAGGTCCTTGACCACCGGGAACRCCGCCGACCGCCACGGCTCGATGACGATCGTGTCGCCGTCGGAGAACGTGCGCATGTGCAGCTGGCAGGTGGTGGTCAGGGTCTGCGGGCCGTGCGGCGCGCCGTTGACCACCATGCCGCAGGCGCCGCAGATGCCCTCGCGGCAGTCGTGGTCGAAGGTGACCGGGATGTCCCCGCCGAGGATGAGCTTCTCGTTGAGGACGTCCAGCATCTCCAGGAACGACATCTCCGGGCTGACGTCGTCCAGCACGTAGTCGACGAGCGTGCCCTGGGCGTTCGGACCGCTCTGCCGCCAGATGCGCAGGGTGAGTTTCATGCGTAGCTCCGCTGGGCGAGGTGCACTTCGTCGAACTCGAGGTTTTCCTTGTGCAGCACCGGCGAGCTGCCGACGCCCGTGAACTCCCAGGCGGCCGCGTAGGCGAAGCTGTCGTCGTCGCGCAGCGCCTCGCCGTCCGGGGTCTGGCTCTCCTCCCGGAAGTGGCCGCCGCAGGACTCGGCGCGGTGCAGCGCGTCCAGGCACATCAGCTCGCCGAACTCGATGAAGTCCGCGATCCGGTTCGCCTTCTCCAGCGACTGGTTGAGCTCGGCACCCGTGCCCGGGACCTTGACCCGCGACCAGAACTCCTCGCGCAGCTCGCCGATGCGGGCCAGCGCCTTGCGCAGGCCGGCGTCGTTGCGGGCCATGCCGCAGTTGTCCCAGAGCAGCTCACCGAGCTCCCGGTGGAACGAGTCCGGGGTCCGGTCGCCGTTCGCCGCGAGCAGCCTCTCGAGCCGCTCGGTGCTCTCGGTGTGCGCCGCGACCGCCTCCGGGGCGGACGCGTCGACGGGGGCCAGCTTGTTCGAGGCCAGGTAGTTGCCGAGCATCGGGGGCAGCACGAAGTAGCCGTCCGCCAGGCCCTGCATGAGCGCCGAGGCCCCGAGGCGGTTCGCGCCGTGGTCGGAGAAGTTCGCCTCTCCGATCACGAACATGCCGGGGATCGTCGACTGCAGGTCGTAGTCGACCCACAGCCCGCCCATCGTGTAGTGGATCGCCGGGTAGATCCGCATCGGAACCTTGTACGGGTTCTCGCCGGTGATCCGCTGGTACATGTCGAACAGGTTGCCGTACTTCTCGCGGACGCTGGCCTCGCCCAGGCGCCGGATCGCGTCGGCGAAGTCCAGGTACACGCCGAGGCCGCCGGGGCCGACGCCACGGCCCTCGTCGCAGACGTTCTTGGCCGCGCGCGAGGCGATGTCACGCGGGACCAGGTTGCCGAACGCCGGGTAGATCCGCTCGAGGTAGTAGTCGCGCTCGTCCTCGGGGATCACGTCGGGGCTGCGGGTGTCGCCAGGGTTCTTCGGCACCCAGATCCGGCCGTCGTTACGCAGTGACTCGCTCATCAGGGTGAGCTTCGACTGGTAGTCGCCGGAGCGCGGGATGCAGGTCGGGTGGATCTGGGTGTAGCACGGGTTCGCGAGGTACGCGCCGCGCTTGTGCGCCCGCCAGATCGCGCTCGCGTTGGAGTTCTTGGCGTTCGTCGACAGGTAGAAGACGTTGCCGTAGCCGCCGGTGGCGAGCACGACCGCGTCGGCCATGTACGTCGAGACCTCGCCGGTGACCAGGTCGCGGGCGACGATGCCGCGGGCCCGGCCGTCGATGACGACCAGGTCGAGCATCTCGGTGCGGGCGTGCATCTCGACGTTGCCGGCGTCGATCTGCCGCGACAGCGCCTGGTAGGCACCGAGCAGCAGCTGCTGGCCCGTCTGGCCCCGGGCGTAGAACGTGCGCTGCACCTGGACGCCACCGAACGAGCGGGTGTCGAGCAGGCCCGAGTACTCGCGGGCGAACGGGACGCCCTGCGCGACGCACTGGTCGATGATCTGGACGCTGACCTCGGCGAGCCGGTGCACGTTCGACTCGCGGGCGCGGAAGTCGCCGCCCTTGATCGTGTCGTAGAACAGCCGGCGGACCGAGTCGCCGTCGTTGCGGTAGTTCTTGGCCGCGTTGATGCCGCCCTGCGCCGCGATCGAGTGGGCGCGGCGCGGCGAGTCCTGGAAGCAGAACTGGATGACGTGGTAGCCCTGCTCGGCCAGCGTCGCGCCGGCGGAACCACCGGCGAGACCGGTGCCGACGACGATGACGCGGTGCTTGCGGCGGTTGGCCGGGTTGACCAGCTTCGCCTCGAACTTGCGCCGGCTCCAGCGGGTCTCGATCGGGCCGTCCGGGGCGGCCTTGTCGGCGAGGTCCGTGCCGACCGTGTATCCGAAGGTGTCAGACATGCTCAATCCACCAAACCGGCCATGACGGCGATCGGGACAGACAGGAAGCCGAGCGTGATCACGACGGCGAGCACGCCGGCAGTCGCCTTGTACGCGGTCGCGCGGGTGGCGCTGGTGACCGCGCCGAGGGTGCGCGCCGCGCTCCAGAAGCCGTGCGCGATGTGCAGGCACAGGGCGAGCATCGCGACGATGTACGCGAGCGCGATGTACCAGTGGTTGAAGTCCGCGACGACGTTGTCGTAGGCGGCGCCCTCGACCCCGTTCGGGTTCGCGACCAGCGCGGTCAGGTCAAGGATGTGGTAGATCACGAACAGGCCGATGATGATGCCGCCGAAGCGCATCGTGTTGGTGGCGTAGCTCGCGGTCGGGCGCAGCCGGTGGGCGTACTTCTCCGGGCGGGCCTTCAGGTCCCGCCTGCTCAGCTGGTAGGCGCTGACGGCGTGCAGCGCGATGGCGACCAGGAGCACGAACCGCTGGATCCAGAGGAACCAGGCGTTGTGCAGCACGGGGGTGCCGATCGTGCGCAGCCAATGGGCGTAGGAGTCGAAGTCCTCTCTGCCGAAGAAAATCTTGAGATTCCCCGCCATATGGAGGATGAGGAAGAGCAGCATGATGATGCCTGTGACGGCCATCACTGCCTTCTTGCCGATGTTCGACCGCCAGACGGTCGTCACGGCCGAGGTGCGCCCTACCTGGGTCGCCGGAGTCGCTACAGCCACGAGTCAGCAAGGTACGGGTCGGCCAAGCACGGGTCCAAGACATGAAAGTGCTCGTGTCAATAGTCCAGAGCTATCGTCCTGGTGTGCAGTTGCATCAGCTGGCCTACTTCGTCGCAGTAGCCGAGACAAAGCACTTCACCAGGGCCGCTTCGCGCGTTCATGTAGCCCAGCCGTCACTGTCCGCGCAGATCCGCGCGCTGGAGACCGAGCTCGGCAGCCCGCTATTCAACCGTGCTAGGGGGAATATCACACTCACCGCGGCCGGTGAGGCGCTGTTGCCGCTGGCCAGACGGATCCTCGCGGACACCGACACCGCCCGCCGCGAGGTCCAGGAGCTGACGGATCTGCGCCGCGGGAAGGTCCGCGTCGGCGCCACCCCGAGCCTGTGCACCGGGATGCTGCCCGAGGTGCTGCGACTGTTCCGCCAGCGCTACCCGGGCATCCGGCTGCTCGTCGAGGAGGGCGGCTCCCGCGACCTCGTCGGCGAGCTCGCCGTCGGCGCGCTCGACCTGGCGCTGATCATCCTGCCGCTGCAGGGCAGCGATCCGGCGCTGGCGACCACCCCGCTGCTGCGCGAGGACCTCGTCGTCATCTCCTCCCCCGACGGCCCGCCGCCGGTGGGCGCCACCCGCATGGCCGTGAGTGACCTGCGCGACCGCCCGCTGGTGATGTTCCGCCGGGGCTACGACCTGCGCGACTTCACGGTGGGCGCGTGCCGGGCGGCCGGTTTCGATCCGACGTTCGCCGTCGAGGGCGGGGAGATGGACGCCGTCTGCGGCTTCGTCATGGCGGGGCTCGGGATCGCCGTGATCCCGAGCATGGTCGCCTTCCGGCAGCCGCTGCGGACGACGCCGTTCGCCCCTCCCGGCCTGCACCGGACGATCGGCCTGGCCCACAGGCGCGACGTCGAGCCGCCCCGGGCCGCCCGCGAGCTGCGCGCCACCCTCGTCGACTTCGTCGCCAACGCGGCGGCGGCCGACATGCTCCCCCCAGGCGTCCGCCCGGCCCCCAACATCTACCGCGGCGCCGCGCCGGCCGACCTCGGCGTCGCGCCGGCGGGCCAGACCTATCCCGGTTCCGCGGAACCACCCGATCGGACGACGGGCATGAGGACGTAGCGGTAGCCGTGGTCGTCCTTGCCGGTGAGGATGGCCGGCGAGCTGGCGGCCTCGTCCGGGTCGGTGGAGGAGAAGCCGATCGTCACCTCGTCGCCGTCGACCGCGCCCAGGCCGTCCAGCAGGTAGCCGGGGTTGTACCAGGCGACCAGTTCGGGTCCGTCGTAGTCGATCGGCACCGAGTCGGTGGCCGAGGCGATGCCCAGCGGGTCGGAGTCGCTCCCGGTGGTGGTGCCCGTGTCCGGGCCGACGTCGGCGGTCAGGGTGCCCGCCGCGAGCGTGACCCGCACGACGGGGCCGGTGCGCGGCGCGACCACCGACACCCGCCGGATCGCCGCCGCGAGCGGAGCGACCTGGGCGCTCGCGGACAATGGCACCGATTCGGGAAACAGCCGCCGGTAGTGCGGGAACGTGCCGTCGACAAGCCGGACCACCACCCGCCGTGACCCGGTCGACAACCCGAACCGCGGGCCGCCGTCGTCGTCCGCGCCGAGGCCGAGGGCCAGCCGGGACGCGGCGGTCGGGATCCGGGCGAGATCCGAAAGCATCCGGGCCGGCACGTGCGCCACCGCCTCCGGTGCCCGCACCGAGGGCTGCCACGGGATCGTGCGCACCGCGAGGCGGTAACGGTCGGTGGYGACCAGCGTGAGGCCGCGGCCGGTGAACTCGAGCCGCAGCGCCGTGAGCACCGGGAACGTCTCGTCCTTGGCCGCCGCCGGGACGACCTGGCTGACGGCCGCGGCGAAACCGAGCGTGTCCACCTGGCCGACCGGCGGCGGGAACGCGGGCAGCGCCGGGTAGTCGTCCAGCGGCAGGGTCGGCACCCGGTAGTGGGCGCCGGCGGCACGCACCAGCAGCCAGCCCTCGTCGACGCTGAAACGCACGGACTCGTCGGGCAGGCTGCGCATGATCTCGGCGACCAGCCGGCCGGGCAGCAGCGCCCTGCCGGGCACCGTCGCCGTCACGTCCACGGTCGCGGTCACGGCCGCCTGGTAGTCGAACGCGGACAGCGTCAACCGGTCCGCGGCGTCCACCAGCACGCCGCCGCCCACCGCGAGCCCGGGCACCGTCCGCGCTGGCAGGTGGCGCGCCACCCATCCGGCCGCCTCCGCGAACTCCGCGCGCGGCACCGTCACCCTCACGACCCCATCCTCATGGTGCCGTCCTCACGATGCCATCCTCACCGGGCTGTCCTCACGAAGCGATCCTGTGGCGGCCTTCGCCGGGCCGACTGTCATGCGGATCCTGCCGTGTCACGAGCCGATTTCCCGGTATATCGCCCGTGTCGCCGGCAGCATCCCGTGACCACGCCGCGCCACCATACGCGCCCCGTCCACCCGCTACGCGCCCATCGCGGCCACGCGAGCTCGGGCGGCGCTCGCGGCCCCCGCCGCCGCTCGCCGGCCGAAGGCGGCCAGGTCCGGCGCGGCGGGCCGCGGGCCGACGGCCGCGAACGGTCGCCATCGAAGGCTCCGATCGCCGCTTCCCCTGTCGACCAGTTCCACTCGTCAACCACAGCGCGAAAGCTGACAGAAGCCAAAGGACCACCACCAGAGGCACACTTGACGGCGCTCTGACATCACGATCCCTACAGATCCGCACCGCAGCGGCCCGATTCGGGCCATTGTGAGAGATGTGAGGACGAGCCTGGACCACCCGTCCCGATCCCTGACCCGTCAGCCCTCGAACCGTCACCCCTCGAGCCGTCAACCCCCGGGCCGGCGACATCCCGACCGTCGGCATCCGGGCCGCCCGGCCGCTGCCCACCGGCCGACCCGCCGGCTCCGGGCCCGGGCGCTCGCCGCCCTGCTTCTCGCCGCCGCGGGCGCCCTCGCCGGCTGCGGGACGTCCGGCGAGACCGGCTCCGCGCGGGTCGGCGGCGCATGCGAGTCACCCGGCGTCACCGCCGGCAACATTCGGCTCGGCCTGCTCTTCCCGGATTCCGGCAGCGCCCAGTCGCTGTTCGGGTCGTTCCGTGCCGGAGTGGACGCCCGGCTCGGCGTCGCCAACTCCGCCGGCGGCGTCCACGGCCGGCAGGTGACCTACGACTGGGAGGACGACGCGTCCGACCCGAGGACGAACCTGGCCGGAGCCACGGCGCTGGTCGACCGGGGAGCCTTCGCCATCCTCGAGTCCACTTCGGCCTCCAGCGGATCTGCCGAGTTCCTGCACGACAAGGGCATACCGGTGGCGGGGACGTCGTTGGAAGAGCCCTGGACGATCTACGACAACATGTTCAGCTACTCGAACCTGCTGTCGGAATCGGGGTCGGTGTCCACCTATGGCGACTTCGTCGCCGCCCATGGCGGGCACAGCGCGGTCATGGTCGTCTCCCAGTACACCGAGACATCGCTGGACTTCGCCGCGGAACTCACCGCCAGCCTGAAGGCGGCCGGTATCCAGGTGGTCGCGACGGTGGACGCGACCGCACCGATCAACCTCGAGGGCCTCGGCCACAAGATCAAGGACAGCGGCGCCGACGTCCTCGTCGGCACGGTCACCGGCAGCTCGTTCGGGCAGGCGGTGCTGGCCGCCCGCGGCGCCCAGGCGAACCTTCAGGTGATCCTCTCGCCGGCGGGCTATGACCAGCGGATTCTCAACGTGTTCAAGGCGATCATCGCGGGCGCGTACTTCGTCGCCGACTTCCTGCCGTTCGAGACAGGCCGCCCGGCGCACCGCCAGTTCCTGGCGGCGATGTCCCGCTATGCCCCCGAGACGCAGCCGGCCACCCAGCAGGCGGCCCTCTCCGGTTGGATCTCGACCGACATCATGCTGCGCGGCCTGCAGGTGGCGAGTGACTGCCCGACTCGTGCCAGCCTCATCTCGGCGCTGCGGGCGGTACGCGGCTACACCGCGGACGGGCTGCTCACGCAGCCGATCGACTTCCGTGCCGATTTCGGCAAGCTCACCCGTTGCCTCGCGTTCGTCCAGGTCAACCCGGACGGGACGCGGTTCACCCCGGTCGACCCGCTCCCGCGCTGTGGTCAGCCGGTCGCACGCTGACCCGGCCGGAGGACGGCGCTGACAGCATACGCACGGCCTGACAGGGATGGCCGAGACGAACGGTGACCGCCCGTCATCGCCAAGCCGCCGGACGAGCAACCACACCACCCACAATGCACACCGCCCACCGACGGTCAAGACAAACACAGCACAAATCTCTGTCGTAACGCGATGGAAATAGATGCGACACCACATCGGAACGGCTGGTGCGCAACCTGCCCCCTTGGGTCCCCTGCCGGTGTGATGATCCGGTACCGCGCCGTCCAGGAGGCCGGTCGCCACCGAATCCCCTCAAGCTCCAGGACAGGCGGGACATGCCGTTCGACGTCGGCGCGCTCGACACCGGAGATACCGCGTGGCTGCTGGCCAGCTCCGCGCTCGTACTCGTGATGACGCCCGGTCTGGCGTTCTTCTACGGCGGAATGGTCCGCGTCGAGAACGTCCTCGGCATGCTGATGCAGAACTTCTTCTGTATGGGGATCGTCAGCCTGCTATGGGTGACCTGTACCTACAGCATCGCCTTCGGCGGCCAGAACGCCTACTTCGGCGGCCTGCACTTCGCCGGGCTGCAGCACATGAACGAGCAGGTACCCGGGTACGCGGGCCCGCTCGCGMAGAGCATCCCGCCGATCGTCTTCGCCGCCTTCCAGCTGATGTTCGCCATCATCACCCCGGCGCTGGTCACCGGCGGACCGGCGGACCGGTTCCGCTTCGGGCCGTTCGCGACCTTCATYGTCCTGTGGTCCACCCTGGTGTACGCGCCTGTCGCGCACTGGGTCTTCTCCCCGACCGGCTGGCTGTTCGAGCACGGCGCCGAGGACTTCGCCGGCGGGACGGTGGTGCACGCCAACGCCGGCGCCGCGGCCATCGCCATCGCCATCGTGATCGGCAAGCGGCGTGGCTGGCCGGATGGCAACTTCCGGCCGCACAACGTGCCGTTCGTCCTGCTCGGCGCGGGTCTGCTGTGGTTCGGCTGGTTCGGCTTCAACGCCGGTTCCGCGCTGAAGGCGAACGCCCTCGCCGGCTTCGCGTTCATGAACACCAACACCGCCACCGCCTGCGCGCTGCTCGGCTGGATCCTCACCGAGAAGCTCCGTGACGGGCGTGCGACCACCCTGGGCGCCGCCTCCGGCGCGGTCGCCGGCCTGGTCGCGATCACGCCGGCGGCCGGCTACGTGACACCCGTCGGCTCGATCTTCATCGGCTTCATCGCCGGCATCGCGTGCGCGTCGGTCACCGGGATCAAGGGCAAGGTCGGCATCGACGACGCGCTCGACGTCGGCGCGGTCCACCTCGTCGGCGGCAGCCTCGGCGCGCTGCTGATCGGCTTCTGGGGCTCATCCGACACCGGCGGCGAGGACGGCGCCTTCTATGGCGGCGGGTTCGACCTGCTCGGCAAGCAGGCGATCGCGGTCGCGGCGGTCGTCACCTACTCGTTCATCGTCACCCTCGTCATCGGCTACGTGATCCGCATGTTCGTCCGGATACGGCTGTCCGTCGACGAGGAGCGCGAGGGCATGGACATCGCCCTGCATGGCGAGCGAGCCTACGACTTCTGACGGCGCGGCCAGGTCGTCGGTCGCCGGCTCGGCCATTTCCGCCGCGCCACCCGATGTGGGCTATCCGCACCCGAACGGGTAGATAAGGTGCGCGGGCGGCCGGGCAGCGAGGCCGCCCCTGGTGCCAGAGGAGGCACGTTGAGTGTCGACATGCAGGTGGTCGTCGGCGTCCTCATGGCCGTCGRCCTGATCGGGGTCGTCCTGCCGGTGCTGCCCGGACTTCTGATCATCCTCGGTGCCGGCCTGTGGTGGACCATCGCCGACGGCGGCGGAGCGCGCTGGGCGGTCTTCGCGGTGATGGTGGTGCTCGCCGCCCTCGGGACGGGGGCCAAGTACGTGCTGCCGGCCAAGGCCACCGCTGGCCGGGGCGCGCCGCCGACGACGCTGCTCATAGGTGTCGTCGGCGCCATCATCGGTTTCTTCGTGATTCCGGTGCTCGGCCTGCTGATCGGCGGTCTGCTCGGCATCTACCTGGCGGAGGTGGTCCGGCTCAAGGACTGGCGGGCGGCCTTCGGCTCGACCTGGGCCGCCCTTGTCGCGATCGGCATCGGCATGGTCATCGAGCTGGCCGCCGGCGTCCTCGCGGCCCTCACCTGGCTCGTCGCCGCCCTCGTTTTCTAGGGCAGCTGAGACGCCGGTCACCGTCGGCGACCGGGCGGCTGACCCCGGCTGGCGCCGCGGCGGGCGGCAGGCAGAATGAGCCTGCCGGACTGGTCATCGCGAGGAGACGTGCGTGCGCAGGACAGCCGGGCGGTGCCGCGCCGCGCGCCACCTCCGGCTCGCCACGCTCCTCTCGCTGGTCACCATCGTGCTGCTCGCCGCCTGTTCCGGCGACGGGGCGGCCCGAGGCGGCGCGTCGGCCACCTCCTCGCCGCCCCAGCTGCGCGTCATGATCGTCGGAGACTCGATCACCCACGAGTCCGCCGGCGACTACACCTGGCGCTACCGGCTCGCCGAGCACCTGACCCGCACGGCGCCCGGACGGGTGGACTTCGTCGGCGACCGCGACGACATCTGGGACAACGTCGCAGACAAGGGCGGCTCGCACGACTACGCCGACCCCGCCTTCGACAGCGAGCACCACTCCCGCTGGGGGATCTCACTACGCAGTGAGGTGCCGCAGATCGAGGCCGCCGTCCGCGCACACCCGGCCGACGTCATGCTCATCGCGCTCGGCGCCAACGACCTGACCTACTGGACCCAGCCGCCCGACACCGCCGTGCTGATGAAGCAGCTCATCGACAACGCGCGCCGGGTGAACCCGAACATGACCTTCGTCGTCGGCCATGTGCTCACCAGGGCCGACTTCCGCGACAACAGCATGAACCTGCCGACCGCTCCGCCGTTCAACGCGATCCTCGACGCGCAGGCGCCCGGCTGGTCGACGCCGACGTCCCGGGTGGTCGTCGCCCGCACGGACATCGGCTGGGATCCGCTGCGCGACGCCTGGGACGGCTCGCACCCGACTCCGGACGGAGAGGTGATCATCGCCCGCGGCTTCGCCGACGCGCTCGCGGGTCTGGGCATCGGCACGCCCTACGGGCCACTGCCCGGCCACATCCCGTGGCCGGGGATCGGGCGCAGACCCACCGTGGTTCTGACCAGGCCCGGCGACAGCCGCGTCACCGTCTCCTGGGCCGCCACGCCAGGCGCGACCGAGTACTTCGTCGAGCGCAAGGCCGTCTCCTGGGGCGAGCCGGACTTCATCCGGGCCCCGGCACCGGTCACCGGCTACAGCTGGACCAGCGACCCGTTGCTCCCCGGCGTCACCGTGGCCTACCGCATCGTCCCCATGAAGGGCCGCATGCCCGCGGCACCCGGGCCCGCCACCACCTTCACCGTCGGCGCATTACAGTGAACGCCCCGCGCGGCYGCCAGGAATGGGTTGGGTGTGCTGCGCGAGCAGTGCCATAAAGGCCGGCCTGCAAGCCTCATCCACCGCCTTGAGCGGAAGGATCTGCACCTGGGCGTAACGGCCGGTTCCGGTGAGCAGCAGCACGAACCTGTCAATCTCGACCCGGTACGGGTAGTGCTGCCAGCTTATCGACGAGGTCGTCGTCACCGTCTGGCTGCGTAGTCCATCGGCCCAGAGCTCGATGGTCATCGGGCTCGAGAGCCAGGGGTTGTCGCGCAGCTGGTTGCGCACGGCCATGCTGGCCAGCCGTCGCGGTGAAATCAGCACGAACATCAGGACGAGTGCYGGCACCGCGAAGATCAGCGAGAGYACGATGCCGAGCACGTCCGCGTCGCCCTCACCGGTAAACGCGAACAGCGCCACGATGGCGACTACCGCTACCAGCAGGATCCGCTGTCGGGCGACCAGACCGCGGGTCCGGGCAGCCACCGCGTCCGCGATGTCGTCCGGACTCAGCACAAACATCAGCCGGATAAATCCGGGCGTCGCTCTTATATCATCCATATCGGACACCGGGCAGAGTATAGGGCCTGGTCCGTTCGACATTCACCTGCCTCACCGGGCACCTGCCCGAGGCCGACAGATGACCGGGCTGGGGATCCGAAAAGAAAAGAGGCTCAGTACCAGATGACGATCGGCTCCGCGCGGTCGTCGAGCTGGGCGGGCTCGGTGGCGGGGAGCCGACCGGCCTCGCCAGTGGCGATCCGGTGCGCGCTCCACGCGACGGCCGCGGCGTCGAGGACGTCGACCGGCGGGACGAGGTTCGCGCCGCCGAGGTCGTCGGGCAGCACGATGCCGGCGGCGCGCAGCAGGGCCCGCCGCCGCGCCGCGCCCGCCCAGGTCGTCTTGGCGTGGGCGAGCGGGGCGTGCGCGGGCATCACCGGGACCCCGCCGCGAGCGACGACCGCGCGCACGTCGCTGCCCAGGATGTCGCCGGGGATGAGATCACCGGTCTCCCTGCCCGCGGCGACCATCGCCAGCCAGGCCTCGGCCGGCTCGGTGCGCGGGCGGGCGGCCATCGCGGCGAACGCCACCTCCKGGTGCACCTCGTACAGCCGGCCGGGCATCCGCTCACGCAGCACGTCGGCCTCGAGGAGCTTGTGCCGCAGACCCCAGGTCTGCTGCGTGAGGCCGGCGCCGGTCAGCGCCCGGCAGTGCACGTTCGCCGCGCCGAAGTCCGCGTACCCCCACACCGAGCGCGGCGGGACCAGGAAGACGCTCGCCCGGCGCGGCCCGAGCACCGCTCGAGCGGCGTGGTCGGCGGCCCGCCAGCCCTCGTCGAGCAGGCCGAGGGGCATGTCGACGCCGATCACGGCGACCGTCGTCGTGTCCACGAGCGCGCGCAGCTCGCCGGCGAAACGAGCGCCGACGAACGCGCCGCCGGCCAGCTCGACGGCCACCCACCCGCCGGGGCACGCGTCCACGCCGAGCACCCTGACCGGGCCGGTCGGCCCGCCCGCCCGCATCTGCTCCCCCGCTGACGACGACATGCCGTTCACCCTGCCAGACAACCCCTCCCTGGGTAGGTGGAAGTCCGCCAGCCGGCCCAGGCAACGGGCCAGAGGGCCGGCGCCAGGTCTCGGCCCGCTCGTCAGGCGGCCAGCACGCCGGACGGCCAGCACGCCGGACGGCCAGCACGGCCAGGTTGGTGGCGCTCGTCGGTGTGGAGCAGCGGTCCTCAATGCGGGCGAAACGCCATATCGCGCGTGGCATGGCGTCGCAGGTGAGCAGACGGCTCTGCACGCCGATCTGACCTCCTACACTGGGCGTGCCAGCGGCGGCGCCCGCGCCGACCTGGTGTTTCGGACGCCTCGCTCCCGACCGGGATCCGGGAAATCCCGGTCGGGAGCGGGGGTTACATCGGCCACCGTCGACGCACCCGATTCCGGTGGCCCGTCCAAGTCGTGCTTCCGCTCCCGCACCGGCTCAAGCCCGCTTTGGAAGCGCGCGGCGAGGTCGACCCCACCATCGAAGAAGAGCCCATCAACGACGGGCGCGGCTGTCGCGTGCATGACAGACCGGAGAAAACCCCGAAAATGATGGTGCTCGGGGTTCTGTCACGCCAGCATGGGAGCGACCCGACGGTCCCCGGGTCGGTGGTGTGAGGGGGGACGGCAATGCCGTACGCAAAAGGCTGGCCCGGTGGCCGGTATCAGTTCGCGAATGTGAGCGGGTCTGGCGCGCCCGCCATACGATGGTCAGTCGCGGCGCCGGGCGCGTTTCCGGTCGCCCGGTCCATGGCGGCGTAACGCCATGCCGGAGGGACTGACAATCAGCGTTGGCGACCAGGTCGTCTCCGTGCCGCCCGACCGGCCCTTCGTCGTGGGCCGCGCGGCTGCCTGCGACCTGGTGGTCGCGAATACCAAGGTGTCGCGTCGCCACGTCCTGCTGGAGCCCACGCCGGACGGCTGGGCCGCCGTCGACATCAGCACGAACGGGACGTGGGTGTCCGGCCGGCGCGTGCACCGGGTGCGCATCCGCGAGGAGTGCCGCCTCCAGCTCGGCGCGGTGGACGGCCCGGAGATCGTGGTGACGCTGGCGTCCGCGCCCACCGCCCCGACCGACCTGCGCGCCGCTCCCGCGGCGCGCGGCGAGGCCCTCGCGCAGAGGCCAGCGCCGCGGCCAGCGGTGGCCGACGACCCGCCGCGCCTGGCGCCGGCGGCCCCCGCCAGGCCGGCGAACGGGAGCGCCGCCGCGCCAGCCGCACCCGCCGCGCGGGCGGGCACCCCGGCACCGCGGGCGGCCACCGCACCGGCCACGCCGGCCGCACCCGCCGCACCCGCCGCACCGCCGCGGGCTCCCAGCTCGTCCCGGCACCCGGACGCGGACGATCCCTGGTCCGAACGGCCCACGCTGTTCCCCCGCGGCCAGCAGGTGGGCCCGGTACTGCCGCCAGCCGACTGGGCCGACGCCGACGACCGCGACGGGCAGGGCCGCACGCACCCGCTGCGGATGGGCCGGATGTCGATCGGCCGGGGCCTTTCCAACGACGTCGTGGTCAACGACCTGCTGGCGTCCCGGGAGCACGCGGAGCTGCTGGTCGGCCGGGGCGGCGCTCAGCTCGTCGACCTCGGCTCGGCGAACGGGACGTTCCTCAACGGCCAGCGCATCGACCGGGCGGTTCTCAAGCCCGGCGACGTGATCGCGATCGGCCACCACATGTTCTATGTGGCCGATCAGCACCTGTCCGAGCACATCGAGACCGGCGA
Organism: Pseudofrankia asymbiotica; assembly: GCF_001983105.1. Classification (GTDB taxonomy): domain Bacteria; phylum Actinomycetota; class Actinomycetes; order Frankiales; family Frankiaceae; genus Pseudofrankia; species Pseudofrankia asymbiotica. The sequence continues at coordinate 25,914 of NZ_MOMC01000094.1, forward strand.
CGTCGAGTTCGAGGTCGACGGCGTCTCGGTCGACCGCGACGGGAACCGCCTGCTGCACGACCTGACGTTCAAGCTGCCGGCCCGCTCCCTGCTGGGCGTGATCGGTCCGAGTGGCGCGGGCAAGTCGACGCTGCTGGGTGCGCTGACGGGCTTCCGGCCCGCGAACGTCGGCACGGTGCGCTACGCCGGCCGTGACCTCTACACCGAGTACGACGAGCTGCGCCGCCGGATCGGCTACGTGCCGCAGGACGACATCCTGCACACCTCGCTGACCGTGCGCCAGGCGCTCGAGTACGGCGCCAAGCTGCGTTTCCCCGCGGACACGACCAGCGAGGAGCGCCGCCGGCGGATCGACGAGGTGCTGGCCGAGCTCAGTCTCACGAACCGGGGCTCGGGCGGGGCCGGCGGGCCGAACGCGCTCGCCGGCACCGACGCGTCGCGGCTGCGCTTCATCGACGACGACGAGGCGGCGTCCGCGACGAGCGGCGGTGACCTCGCCGACCGGCAGGTCTCCAAGCTGTCGGGCGGCCAGCGCAAGCGCACGAGCGTCGCGCTGGAGCTGCTGACCCAGCCGACCCTGCTCTTCCTCGACGAGCCGACCTCCGGCCTGGACCCGGGCCTGGACAAGGAGGTCATGGAGACGCTGCGCCGCCTCGCCGACGGCGGGCGGACGGTCGTCGTCGTCACCCACAGCGTCGCCCAGCTGAACCTGTGCGACTACCTGCTGGTGCTGGCCAAGGGCGGCCACGTCGCCTACTTCGGCCCGCCGCAGCACGCGCTGGAGTTCTTCGAGGAGGCCGACTGGGCCGACGCCTTCCGCGTCCTGCAGACGAACAAGGGCGCCAAGGCGCTCGCGAGCCGGTTCCGGTCCTCGGACCTGTTCATGCGGGGCTCCGCGGTCGTGCCGTTCGCGCGGCCGGAGCCGGCGGCACTGCCGAGCATCCGCCAGCAGTCGGTGCTGTCCCAGCTGGTCACGCTGTCCCGGCGATATATGAAGGTCATCGCCTCCGACAAGTCCTACCTGCGGCTGCTCATCGCATACCCGATCGTCCTCGGGGCGATCCCATGGACGATCAAGACAAGCGCCAAGTTCGGCCTGCCGGGCGACGGCAAACCGAACCTGGACGCGCCGCGGGCGCTGCTCGTGCTGATCCTGATGGCCTGCTTCATGGGCATGTCCAACGCGGTCCGCGAACTCGTCAAGGAACGGGAGATCTACCGCCGAGAACGGTCGATCGGCCTGTCGACCACCGCCTACCTCGGCTCCAAGGTCGTCGTCCTGACGCTGATCACCGGGCTGCAGGGCGCCCTGCTGACGGCCATCGCGCTGGTCACCCGTTTCCCACCGGAGGGCGCGGTGTTCAAGCACGCCGCGTGGGCGGAGATGCTCATCGCCGTCGGCCTCACCGCGGTCGTCTCGACGATGGTGGGCCTGATCGTCTCCGCGGTGGTGGACAACGCGGACAAGACCATGCCTCCGCTGGTGGTGYTGACGATCTCGCAGCTGGTCTTCACCGGGGCGCTGCTGGTGCTGCCCGGCGCGAAGGGCCTGGAGCAGCTGTCCTGGCTGTTCCCCGGCCGGTGGGGCTACGCCGCGGCGGCGTCGACGTCCGACCTCAACGCCATCCAGCTGTCCGGCACCGAGGCGAACCCGGCCGTCAAGGTCGACCCGCTGTGGAAACACGCCGCGTCGACCTACGTGGGTGACCTGGTAGGTCTGCTGGTCATCGGGTTCGTCGCCCTGATCGTGACGGCCCTGCTGCTACGCCGGCTCGACCCGCGCCGCGCCCGCAACCGCCGCTGACCAGCCGCGCGCGGCGGCACCCGGCCAACCGGGCGCCCGCCGCCCCGTACGGGACAGCGCATGTGTAGATCCGCGCCGTCAGAGGACGGCGCCGCGTTCCTTCAGCTCCGTGATCTCCCGCCAGGTCAGGCCGAGCTCGAGCAGCACGGCCTCGGTGTGCTCGCCGTGCTCGGGCGCGCGGGTCGGCTGGCCGGGCCGGCCGTCGAACTGCACGGGCGCGGTCACCATCGGCAGGCCGAACCCGGCACCCATCTCGACGTCCGCGACGTAACCGTTGGCGAGCACCTGTGGGTCGTCGTGGACCTCGCGTGGCGTCTGCACGGGCGCCCACTCCCCCGCGAACCCCGCCAGCGCCGCCCGCCAGGCCGCGAGCGGCCGCGTGGCGAAAAGGGTGTCGAGCTCCTCGACGCAGGCGGCGGCGTTGCGGCGACGGGCGTCCAGGTCCGCGAACCGCGGGTCGGCGGCGAGCTCCGGGCGCCCGAGCGCGGCGCACAGGCCGGGCCAGTGCCGGTCCGGCGAGAGCATCATCAACGCGACGTAGCGGTCGTCGGCCGTCCGGTAGGTGAGCATCAGCGGGTTCCAGACCGCCTGCCGGTCGACCCGGGTGCCAGTGCGGCCGGCGGCGTCCACCCCGCGGTAGACGTTGTGCAGCCCGACGGTGGTCAGCGCCCGGTACGGGTCGCCCGTCGTCGGATGCTCCACCTTGACGACCCGGGCGCCCCATTCGCCGAGCACCGCGCTGGCCATCGGCACGAACACGTGGGTGGCGACCTCGAGCACCCGCACTCCGGCGAGCGGAGCCACCTCAGGCAAGATCGAACCTCTCCGCCAGGCCAGCACAGCTAAGTAACCGCTCATTAAATATCGCCGCCCCCGGCGACCAGGCGCCACAGGTCCGAGATTCAGAGATCCAGAGATCCGGGTCGAAGCTCTGGGCCACCGTTGGCCGCGGACGCCGAGGCTGAACGGCGAAGGGGAGCGCAAGATCGCCCGGTCCGATGCCGCCGTCCCTCCCGACGCGGGCGGACGACCAGCGGATGATGTCGAGGCTGGCGCCCGCGACCACGCCCAGCTCATCGCCGCCGACCAATCCGGCGTCTTACCCATCGGGAGCGTCAGGAGAAGTCGGGAGCCGGCGACGCGACCGGCGCCGAACTCCACCCCGTGCCGGGGCGATACATTCTGGCCCGCCGGCCACGAATTCGGGACCATCGGCCAGAAAAGGGCGTGGCGCGCGCGAAATGTCGTCGGGACAGCGCGACCCGTCAGCCACGAGAACGAGCCTGCCGGTGTCGAGAGGACAGACCATGAGGTCGACGACGCGGAGAGCCATCCCTGCCGGCCGCAGGCACGGGCGCCGGCGCTGGCTCGCGCGGGCGTGCCCGCGGCCCGCGCTGGCCATGGCCCTGGCCGCGGCGTTGGCGACGACAGGTGTGGCCGCCTGCTCCGGCGCCGACCAGCAACCGTCACCCCCGCCGCCGACCGCCGCCACCGCGGGCAGGGCGCAGGCCACGGCGGGCGTGCCCGCCCGGCCGGACACGCTCGTGGCGGTCACCACCCAGGGCGCGCTGGTGGTGCTGGACCCGCGGACCGGCCACGCCATACGCACCCTGCGCCAGGATGGCGTCGTCGGCGACGCGGTGGCGCTCACCCCCGACGGCAGAACGGTGTACTACGAGGTCGGCACCGGTTGCGAGCATGAGATCTGGCGGGTCGGCATCGACGGCGGGGCACCGACGAAGGTCGCCTCGAAGGGCAGCGTGCCCGCCCTGAACCGTGATGGCACCCGTCTCGCCTACGCGGTGCAGTACGTCTGGTCCACCACCGCCGGCGACTGCCTTCCGCCGAGCGGCAACGTGGCCGCCACCTTCCAGGTCGTGGTCCTCGATCTGGCGACGCGCAAGACCTGGCAGTACCCGATGCCGCCCAAGGTCGCCGAGTCGGGGCTGCCCGCGCCGGTCGGGCACCTGTCCTGGGCGCCGGACGGCGCCCGCCTGGCCGTGTCGATCACCGCGGTCCAGGACAACGAGGGCTGGCAGCTGTCCCTCATGAACCCGTCGACGGACACGACCTACTTCCGTGAGGACGGCTCGACCAACGTGCCGCTGGCGGGCGTCGACCGGTACACCTACTACTACCCCGAGGCCGTCTTCCTGCCGAACGGGCATCTGTTCGCGGTGCGGCAATGCTGCGCCGGATACCCCCCGAAGACGACGTCGGTCGACGTGGCGGAATTCGATCCGGCGAACGGCCGGCAGATCCGCCAGATCGCGGTCGGCCTGACCGACCGGGGGCACACCAGCCTGTCCGTGAGCGCCGATGGGCACTGGCTGCTCTACCTGTCGGGAGCCGACCTTCAGGTCTCCCAGGACGGCGCCCGGCCGACGACCCTCGCCTCCGGCTTCCAGGCCGCCGCCTGGTAGCCGAGCCACGCCACCCGCCGTCGCACCGCGCGAGCGATACTTTCGGCCGCGATACTACCGCCAATGTTAGTATCATCAATGATACTAACATTGCGATCTTCGGATGGGTGGCTGCGATGGTCACGTTCGTGGGCCGGGAGCGGGAGCTGGCCGCTCTCGGCGGCCTCCTAGAGGGCGTAGGGGCTGCCGCTGGTTCGGGCAAGCCCGGTCGCTGCCTGCTCATCCGCGGTCGACGTCGGATCGGGAAGTCGAGCCTGGTCGAGATGTTCGTCGACCGGGCTGGTGTACCGACGGTGTTCTTCACCGCGGCCGGGACCGCCGCGGACGTTGAGCTCGAGGCCCTCCAGGACGCGGTCGCGTCGTCGACACTGCCGGATCGGGCGGTGTTCGACGACGCGCTGCCCGGGAACTGGAGCGCGGCTTTTCGGCAACTTGCCAGCACGCTGCCCGACGACAGCCCCAGCGTCATTGTGATCGACGAGGTTCCCTATCTGATGGACCGAGTCGACGCGTTTGAAGGCATACTGCAACGCGCCTGGGACCGGGAGCTGAGCCGCAAGCCGGTACTGTTGATCCTCATCGGCTCGGATCTGTCGATGATGGAGGCGCTGGGATCGTATGGACGACCGTTCCACCAGCGCGGACAGGAGATGGTCCTCGGCCCGCTCAACCCGACCGAGGTCGGCCGGATGCTCGGCCTGYAACCGGCCGACGCGTTCGACGCCGCGCTGGTAACCGGCGGGCTGYCGCTGATCTGCGCGGCCTGGCAGCCGGGCGACGACCTGTGGGCCTTCCTTGGCCGGGAGCTCGCCAATCCCGTCTCCGCGCTGCTGGTGTCCGCGGAGCGGTCGCTGGCCGCCGAGTTCCCCGACTCGGCCAACGCCCGCAACGTCCTGACCGCGATCGGCGCGGGCGAGCGGACCTTCACCAACATCGCCCAGGCGGCCGGGCAGATCGCCCACACCAGTCTGACCCGCTCGATCGACGTGCTGACAGCCAAACGGATCGTCGTGACAGACCTGCCGGTCTGGACCAGGCCGTCGAAGGAACGGCGCTACCGAGTGGCGGACCCCTACCTGCGGTTCTGGCTACGGTTCGTCGGACCCAACCTGCCCGAGATCGAGCGGCTGCGCGGTGATCTAACCTTGGCGCGCGTCCGCGACAGTTGGACCGCCTGGCGCGGCCGCGCCGTCGAGCCGCTGCTTCGGGAGTCCCTGGCTCGTCTGCTACCCGACGACGTGCTCCCCGCGGCGCCCGCCGTCGGCGGTTACTGGAACCGGGCGAACACCATTGAGATCGACGTGGTTGGGGCCGATCGCGAGCCGATAGCCAAGGAGATCCACTTTCTTGGATCCATCAAGTGGTTCGAACGTGCCCCGTTCGACCCGCATGACCTGGCGTCGTTGCAGAAGCACCGCGCCGCCCTCACCGATGAGCCGATCCCGCTGATCGCGGTCAGTCGCAGTGAGGTCACCGCCACCGGTCTTGTCGCCGTCTACCGCCCGGCCGAGCTCCTTGCCGCGTGGGAATCACCCGTATAGCAGCCCTCCGGCCACATCACCCGGCGTGTGGCGGGATTATCGGTCGGGCGTCAGCCGCGATGGATGAAGCCTGCCGCGTGACTGACGAACTCGTCGAGGCGGTTCCACAGCGTGGCCCGGGTGGGGGCGAAGTTATGCATGTGGGCCATGCGGCGGACGACGAGGACCGAGAGGTCGGTGGCGGCCCTGAAGCCGGCGATCTCCTCGGCGGGAGAACGGCAGACGTCGCGCTCGCCCGAGGCGAGCAGGACCGGGACGTCGATGAGAGCGACCTGCGCGGCCAACGCCCCGGGCATCATCAACTCCAGGCTGAAACCGGGATAGGCGGCGGCGCCCCATGGCGGGGGCGTGTGTCGGGCGGGTACCCCGGCGGCGATGTCGGCCGCGACGAGGACGGCGAGAGCGGCGCCCTCGTCGTCGCCCCCGTCCGGAGGGACCGGCCGGGCGGTGGCCCCCGGGTCCTCCCAGTGGAAGATCCAGGCCCAGTCGGCGCCGGCCATCCGGGCGAGCGTCGCCTGCTCGGCGGTCGCGCCGTCCGGTACGGGCACGGTGCGGCCCGGCCGCAGCGGCAGGTTCGTGCCCGCCATGCTGCTGCCGAGCATCGCGACCGCGTCGAAGGTGCGGTGGTAGGCCTGCATGCCGGCGAGCGCGTGGCCGCCCAGCGACTGCCCCGCGCCGACGACCGCCCCCGGCCGAAACGGCGCGATGCCCTCGGCCAGGGAGCCGGCACGCATGCGGTCGAGGATCGTCACGACCGCGGCGTGGTTCGCCGCGGCCACCGTCGGCAGATTCGTGATCTCCGTCGGTAGCCCGGTGCTGTCCCCCACGCCGAGATGGTCGATCGCGACGACGACCGTCCCGCGCGCGACGTGGTGCGCGGCCTGGCTGAATCCCGGGGCCGGCAGGTCGAAGTAGCGCCGGTTGTACCCACCGCCGGCATCAGGACGAGCACCGGCGGGGCCGCCGCCAGCGCCTCGTCCGCCGGGAGGTGGACGCTCGCCGCGACGTGCCAGCCGTCGGCGCCGTCCGCGGCCGCGACGGCGACCTTCAGGTCCACCAGCCGCGTGGATGCCATCTCGCTCCTCCTCTGCGCCGGGGAGACGCTCCGTTCTAAGGAAACAGGTGGTCAGACGTCGGCGGGGCTCGCCGCGTCGGCCCCGCGCGAGGCGACTCGGAGCGCGGCGGCGAAGTCGGCGATCAGGTCGTCGCCGGCCTGGTAGCCGGGGAAGTAGGCGCAGACACGGTCGCAGTCGCCGTAGCGGGCGACGATCTCGGCCGCCACCTGGTCGGGAGTGCCGTGCACGGCGAGCGTGCGCAGCATGTCGTCGTCGATCAGTTTCGTCATCGCGGCCCATTCGCCACGCTTGGACAGGGCGTTGAGCTCGGGTTGCAGGTCTCCCCAGCCCTCGACGTCTAGGAGACCGCTGAACAAGGCGGGTTTGGGTTCTTCCCTGGCTGGGCGTGTGGTGGCGTGTCTGGTCAGGGAGGGGTCGGGTGCTGGTGGTTATCGGGTCTGCCGGGCGGGGGTTGCGGGTTAGGCCGTGGTCGCGAGGGCCCAGCGGCCCTGGGGGGTGCGGGTCAGGCCGAGGGTGGTCAGTCGGGTGAGGTTGACGGTGGCCATCCGGAGTTGGAACCAGTGGTTGTTCGCGGTGGCGCCGCGGTAGCGCAGTCGGCGGTGGCGTCCCTGGTGGATGAACCAGGCGATGGAGCGTTCGACCATGGGGCGGTGTTGTCGGTAGGTCTCGCGTAGGCCGGGSTCGGTTCTCCACTGGTCGCGGGCCTGGGCCAGGACGGTGTGGTGGGGGTGTAGTTCGAGGGAGCGGCCGGTCTTGTTGGT
>NZ_MOMC01000095.1 GCF_001983105.1 Pseudofrankia asymbiotica
ACCATCGACAACATCGACTTTCCCCACGCCTGTCAGGCGATCAGGGTCCAGCGCTGGCGCAGAGAGAAGGGCCGCGACGCCAGCCGCGAGACCGTCTACGCGATCACCGACGCCACCGCCGAGCAGGCCAGCCCCGCGCTACTGGCCGACCTCGCCCGAGGCCAGTGGCACATCGAGGTCAAGCAGCACTACGTCCGCGACGTGACCTTCGGCGAGGACAGCAGCACCAGCCGAACCGGCCGAGGCCCGGCCGTACTCGCGATCTTCCGTAGCACTGTCGCCGACACCCTGCGCCGCGTCGGCCATCGCAGYGTCCCCGCCGGCCRCCGCGCCCACAAGACCGCCACCGCCGCGCTCGACCTCCACGGCTTCCCATGACAACCCGGACAAACCACCAACATCGAACATCAATGGACAGGTCCAGTCAGAACGCGAGCGTGCCGGAGCCTTGCTTCTGGGGGGGCGTTCGACTCCGAAAGAATACTTCGACTCCAGCGGTTGTGGAACCACCGGCTGTTCGTCGCGACAGACAGGTGTATACAGTGGCGCCCCCTCCGCGAACCGATCGCCGTCCCTCGGCATCGGGTCTCGCACGTTCGCTGCGAACGAGTGCGCCTGGTGCTCCCCAGGAAGACGCTGATAGTTTTCTGCGATCAGAATGAAGACCCGGTCGGCCTCCTGTTCCGGCCCTTTTCCCCGAAGAAGACCGCGCGCGGGATTGCCAGGATGGGCTGGCCAGTCCGGGCTGAACGTGTGGGATTTTTCCGGCGACGCGCCGAGGACCCGCCGTGGTAGTCGGCCCAGCGGCGTCATCTCGGCTGACGTCGTTCATCTGAGCCAAGAGCGCGAACAGAACCCCCCGGGGCCCGCGGACGAGACCCCGGGGTTCTCCATACCCTCGCCGCCTACCGCGCGCATGGACAGCCCAGGACCCTAGGGAATGGCGCCCGCGTCCTTCAGGGCGATGATCCGCGGCCAGTCGAAGCCGAGGCCGAGCAGGACCTCCTCCGTGTGCTCGCCGATCTCCGGGGCGCGCGGGGCGTCACCGGGCTGGAACGAGGAGAAGTCGACCGGGGTCGCGACGGTGACGACCTGGCGGTCGCCTGTCGGTCCCGCGGCGTCGTTCTCACCGGTCACGTCCCCGTCTCCGGCGGCGTCCCCCACGGCGTCGGCGGCGGCGACGGGCCGGAAGACGCCGGCCGCGTGCGCGAACGGGTCGGCGAGCACCTCGTCGAAGGTCTGCACCGGGTCCCACCAGACGTCGTGCCGCGCGAAGGCCTCCGCCCAGTGGTCGAGCGGCTCACGCCCGAACGCCTCGTCGAGCAACGCCAGCACCTCACCGCGGTTCCTGCCGAGGGCCGCCATGGTCGCGTACCGCGGGTCGTCGGCCAGGTCCGGGCGGCCGACCGCGCGGGCTATGTTCGGCCAGTGCCGGGCGCCCTGCAGCCCGAGCAGCCAGAACCAGCGGCCGTCGCCGGCCTGGTAGACGGCGAGAATCGGGTTGTACATCATCCGGCTCAGCCCGGGGGTCGCGAGCTGGCCCCGCGCATGGCTCGCCAGGTCACAACTGATCGTGTACGCACCGGTCCGCAGCAGCGACGTCGTCACGAACTGCCCGCGGCCGTGCGTGCGCTGCTCGACGAGGGCGGCACACACACCCGCCGCGAGCGCCATCGCGGTCGGATGGTCACCCAGGCCCGGCCGGGAGACCGGCGGCGGCGTTCCCTCCTGGGTGAGCGCGAACGCGATTCCCGCGCGCGACCAGTAGGCGCCCATGTCGTACCCGGGCTTGTCCGCGCCCGCTCCGGGCTCCGGTCACGCCGTATCCGGTCGCGGCGGCGTAGACGAGCCGGGGAAACCGCGCCGACAGGGTCTCGTAGTCCAGGCCCAGCCGGGCGAGCGCGGCCAGCCGCAGATTCGTGACCAGTACGTCCGCGCCCGCCAGCAGCTGTAACAGCACCTCGCGCGCGGCCTCGTTCTTCAGGTCGAGGCAGACGCTGCGTTTGCCCCGGTTGTCCAGCTCGAACAACGCGGTGATGGTGTTCCCGCGGTGCGGGTCGCCCTCCGGCGGTTCCACCTTGACGACCTCGGCGCCCCAGTCGAGCAGGATCCCGGCGCAGGCCGGCCCGGCCACCACGACCCCCAGCTCGACCACTTTCACGCCGTCCAGCGGCCCGCCCATCCAGGCACTCCCTTTCCTAGGCCAGCGCCGCCCATCGGACGAGGACGCGCGGGCGACAGGGGCCTGACGGTAACGGCAGATGCCACTCCCCGCATTCGATCCGCGAGCGTCCCGGCGCCTGTTCGCGCGCGCCGGGGCGCCAGGCGATACCGACCAGATCGGCGAACGCGGCCGTCAGGCATCGCCGCGCGTCACGCCGCAGCGATTCATCAATCATCACAATGATTTTCTGGGCCTCGGCACACACAACGCCAGACCATCCGTCGGCAGGCGGTGATAACGCGTCGGCCACCGCCGGGTCTCGACGACATCTCCGGACACCCGCAAGCACGCCGCTCGTCCCGGATGCTCATCGAAAACCGGAAGACACGGCGTACCCTCCATCGGATTGCTCGATGGGCACCCATATACTGCCGGCCTCACCAACAGGGGGGTTGGAAATGGCATACGGGGGTCCCGGTCAACCGGGGCGAAACTGGCGACGAATCGCAAAGATCACAGCGGGCGCCATCGGCGGACTGTTTCTGTTTTTGCTGGTACTCGGTCTTGCGCTGCCCAAATCAGACAAAAAGGCCACGGTAGCGGATACGGCGACGACAACTACTCCGGTGGCGACAGTCTCGACCGGCACCGCGACGCCCTCCGCGCCAGCGTCGACCGTGCCAGCCGCGACGACGCCACCGGCGGCGCCGCTGGCGCCCGCCACAGCGTCGTCCGCACCGGCCCCGGCCAGCCTGGCCGCGCAGAGGACGACGCAGCCACCGGCAGCACCCGCGGCGGCCAACCAGCCAGCGCAGAACCAGCCTGTGCACACCGACCCGCCACCGCCGGCGGCGGCCGCGCCGCCGCCACAGCAGGCGCCGCAACAGGAGCAGCAGCCCGCCCCGCAGCCGGCCAATGTGTACTACGAGAACTGCTCGGCCGCCCGGGCCGCCGGCGCCGCACCGCTGCACCGGGGAGATCCCGGGTATCGAGCGGCACTCGACAGGGACGATGACGGGACGGCCTGCGAGAGCTGAACACTCGGCCAGGTGCCGGGGCGTCCATCCATGAGGATGGACGCCCCGGCGCGGACCTGCGGCGCGTACGCCGACGCACTTCGCGGCGGATTTCTCCCGGCGCTTTCCACGATGACCGGGCGGTCACGCGTTACGGTCAGGGAGCGCTTTTCCGCTTCTGCTCGACGTAGAACCTCGCGGCCTCGCGGACGGCGTCCGGCGTCGGGGACGGGTGCCAGTCGAGTTCCCGGGTGGCCTTGCCGTGGTCGAGCGGCGGCATGAAGTGCGTGAGCCGCACGCTTACACTGGTCATCGGCATGTCGCGGCGCAGCACGCGCCCCGCCACGTCTCCGACGCGGCCCATCGCCTTCATCATGGGAAGCGGGATCCCGAAACGGGGCGGCTTCACGCCGCCCGCTTCCGCGGCGGTCGTCACCAGCTCCCTCCAGGTCATGTACCGCTCGCTGATGATGTAGCGCTCGCCGACGCGCCCCTTCTCCGCGGCGAGCAGGAAGGCACGCGCGGCGTCCTTGATGCCGACGACCTCCATCGACGTGTCGCCGAAGTGGATCGGCAGCGTGCCCAGCGCGGCGCCGGCGACCATCTGGCCGTGCGGCGAGCCGAAGTCCGGCGCCCCATAGGTCGTCGACACACACATGATGACCGCGGGGAGCCCGCGCTCGCGCTGATAGCTCAGCACCAGTTCCTCGGCGGCGACGCGCGCCTGGATGTACGGGCCGCCCAGGTGCTGCCAGGTGTGCGGATGGTCCTCGTTGGCCGTGCCGCCGTCCGGCGACAGGCCGATCGTGCCCACCGTGCTGCAGAAGACGAAGCGCCGCACCTTCGCCTCGAGGGCGGCGTCCAGTGCGTGCCGCAGGCCGTCGACGTTCGTGGCGAACAGTGGCGCCGGGTCGCGCAGCCAGGCCCGGGTGTCGACGACGCAGTAGTACACGGTGTCGACGCCGTTCATCGCCTCGCGCATCGCGTCGTCGTCGGTCAGGTCGCCGTGGTGGCGCTCCACGGACAGGTCGTCGAAGGCTCGCGTCGAGCTGGTTCGACGGATCCACACCCGGACGTCGTCGCCGCGCTCCACCAGCTGCCGCGTGACGTGCGAACCCAGGAAGCCACTCGCTCCCATAACCAGCTGTGTGCCGCCCACGACCCGACCGTCTCCTCAGATGTGTTCGCGTCCGACCGCAGTGTCGCCTCGTTCGGCTGCCTTGCCCCACCGGCGGTGCGAGTGGCGGTGGCTACTCCGGCTCGGAGTCGGCCCTTCCCGAAAGCCGCCGGGACAAGCGGGCGCGAACAATAGGTACCACAGCCCGATTTTCCCAGTTCAGCGGCGTACGGCCCGTCTCGGCGCACGGCTGCCCACGGCAGTCAGGACGATCCGGGTGCCAATGTCAAAGGCAGCGGTGGTACGGCGGTCAGACGGACCCGTCAGGAGCCGCCCGCCACCGAGCGCTGGACGACCTCGAACTCCAGCAGCGACGAGCCGGACGCCACCGGGCGGGCGCGCTCCCCCGAGTGGGCCTCCATGGCCGGCCCGGTGAGCCAGGCCTGGAACGACTCCTCGCTGTCCCAGTGCGTCACGACGAAGTACCGGTTGTCGCCCTTCACCGGCCGCAGCAGCTCGAACGACACGAAGCCTGGCTGCCCGTCGACCGCGTGCAGCCGGTTCGCGAACCGCTTCTCCAGCTCGGGGCCGGCGCCCTCGGGAACCTCGATCGCATTGATCTTCACGACAGTCACGTCGCCCAGCCTACGGCCAACACGATGGTCCGCGTAGGTCCACCGCCTGCCGCCGCTCGCCGGCAGCGGCGGGCGACGGCAGGCGGCGCAGGCAGCCGGGCGGGCGGCGTCACGCCCACCGCCCGCTCCCTACCGCTGGCTCATCCGTCGGGTCAGAGCCTGATGATGGCGAACGTCTCCTGGTGGGGGCCGGTGAGAATCGCGAACCGGCCAATCGGAATGTCGGTCGGCCCGAGGATGACCGACCCGCCGAGCTCCACGGTCTTCGCGGCGACCGCATCGGTGTCGGCGACGGCGAAATACGTCAACCAGAATGACGGCACCTCGGCGGGCACCAGGTCGGGCATGGGCATCATCCCGCCGATGACGGCGCCGCCGAGCTTCCACTCGTAGTACTCCATCGGGCCGCCCTCGGCCCCCGAGTCGCTCGTGGTCCAGCCGAAGACGGCCGGGTAGAAGGCCTTCGCCGCGGCCACGTCGCGGGTGTCCAGCTCGTTCCAGCAGAAGGCACCCGGCTCGTTCGCCAGCTCGGCTCCCTTGTGCGCCCCCGGCTGCCACGCGGAGATGGCGGCACCGCCGGAGTCGAGGAACACCGCCGTCCGGCCCGCGTCCAGAACGTCCATCGGCGCGACGACGACCTGGCCGCCGGCGCTGACCACGGCCTCGGCCGTCTTGTCCGCGTCGTCGACCCGGACATAGGTGCTCCAGGCGGCCGGCTGTCCCTCGGCGAACAGCGGGCCCAGGCCCGCGACCTGCTTGCCGCGCAAGGTGAACAACGTGTAGCCGCCCGCCGCCGGATCCGGCGAGACGTTCGCCTCCCAGCCGAACAGGCTGCCGTAGAAGGCCTTGGAGACCTCCACATCCGGGCTGCCAAGATCTACCCAGCAAGGCGTTCCCGGCTCGTAGGACGTGAACTCGGCCATTACGACCACCTCCCGCACATTTGACGGACACCCCTGCGTGTCCTGCGAAGGACGGTAGCGGGCAGGTATGACAGTTTCCGGGACCCGCGGGTTCCCGTCGACGAGCCCGCGGCCCATTGGCGCGCGCCGATCGCCAACGCCGGCGCAAACGGTCAGCGAATAGGTGAATTTTTGCGTACCTGTACACGGCGACATCCGCCAGAGCGGCGGGTCCACAAGCATCACGACCGCTGGCGGCGTCCCGAGCTGAGACCTTTCTCGCGGATCCTCGCTGAAGTGGCAGTCGAAACGCGACCGGACGCCGGTCCCCATGCCGACTGGCGACCACCCGCCCGCGGCCGGTAGATCGCCGCCACCGTGTCGCCGCGGTCGTGGACCCGGTCAAATCACGACCGCGACAACACGGCCGTCACGATCATGAATGATCGCGCGGGAGGGATCATCGCTGCCGCGGCGCCGAGGATCGCCGGCGCCGCTTTAGGTCAAGACCCGGCCGGAATCGCTCCTACGGTCGGGACATGACCACTTCACCAGCCGTCCAGCCGTTTCGTATCGACATCCCGCGCCACGACCTTGACGATCTCGCCGCGCGCCTGGCCGCCGCCCGCTGGCCGACCGAGGTGACGGGCGCCGGTACCGACTACGGCATGCCTCTCGGGGTGGTGCGCAGGCTGGCCGAGCGCTGGAGCTCCGGTTACGACTGGCGGGCGCACGAGGCGCGGCTCAACGAGATCCCGCAGTTCACGACGACTATCGACGGGCAGAACATCCACTTCCTGCACGTGCGGTCCGCCGAACCGGGTGCGCTGCCCCTGCTGCTCCTGCACGGCTGGCCCGGCTCGGTGGTGGAGTTCCTCGGGATGATCGGGCCACTGACCGACCCGCGGGCACACGGCGCCGACCCCGCGCGGGCGTTCCACGTCGTGGTGCCCTCGCTGCCTGGCTACGGTTTCTCCGGCCCCCCGGCGGAGCGGGGGTGGGACAGCGCACGGATGGCCCGCGCGTTCGCCGCGCTGATGGAACGGCTCGGATACCAGCGGTGGGGTGCGGTCGGCGGCGACGCCGGCGCCCTGGTCGGGCGAGAGCTCGGCATCCTCGCGCCGGACGGGCTACTCGGGGTGCACCTCCTGCAGATCTTCGCGTTCCCGTCCGGCGACCCGGCGGAGCTGGCCGGGCTGTCGGAGGCGGACCGGGAGAGCCTGTCCGGCAGCACCGCGGACTTCCAGAGCAAGGCCGGCTATCAGAAGATCCAGCAGACCCGGCCGCAGACCCTGGGGTATGGGCTCACCGACTCGCCGATCGGCCAGCTGGCGTGGAACGCCGAACTCTGGACCGGCTGGGGCGACTACGCCGACCACCTCGACGTCGACACCTATCTGACCCACGTGAGCATCTACTGGTTCACCCGTACCGGCGTGTCGAGCGCACGGCACTATTACGAGGACGCGCGCAGCGGAGCGGGCTACCGCGAGCTGCCGAACAAGGTGCCGACCGCGGTCGCGGTGTTCCCCGAGGACTACCGGACCGTGCGGGCATTCGCGGAGCGCGCGAACAACGTCGTGCGCTACACCGAGTTCGACCGGGGCGGCCACTTCGCCTACACCACCCACCCCGACCTGGTGACCGACGACCTCCGGCAGTTCTTCGCCGACCTCACCTGAGTACCGAGGCACACCCGCCACCTGTCACCGCCACCTGCCGCCTGCCACGACCCGGCAGGCTCTATCCGGTAGGGCACCGTCGACATCAAGATCGGTCAGACGTTGCGCGTCACCGGCGGCACGCAACGTCTGACTGATCTTGAGGGACTATCCCGAAACGAGCCGAGGTCGCCGGCCGCGGCGCTAGTCGACCGCCGGGGACGCGGTGACGATGGCGGCGCTCGACTCGGTCCCGTCCCCCTGACGCCAGGGAACCTGGACGTGGCCGCCGGACTGGTCCACGGCCACCGGGCGGGCCGGGAGGGCGCGGACGACGCGCAGCAGGAGGTCCGTCGGGACGTCGTCGGCGTCCGTCGTCGAGATCCGCAGCCTCGTACCGTCGGGGCCGTTGCTGGCGAGCGAGCAGCCGGTGACGACGAGGCCGGGGCCGGGCAGGACCGGCTGGCTGCGCACGGTCGGATCCGGGGTGTCGCTGAGACTTTGCGCCTGCGGGGCGGCCTGCCCCTGCATCAGCGCGACAAGCTGGGTGACGAACACCCAGTCGTACGTCGCGTCGTACAGGTACCTGGTACCGAGCACGCCATGCTCGGACGTGCCTATGAGGCCGGCTTCCGCGCCGGATTGCGCCTCCGCGCGGTAGGTCATGGGCACGTGGTAGCTCACGGGGTCGCCGCCGGCCGCGTCAGTGACGATCATGAACTCGATGCCGACCTCGCCGGCCGGATCGTCGAGCCGGAACCCGCCGGCCTTGGTGAGCCGCGGCGTCTGGCCGGAGTCGAGGTACCAGGGCTGACCGGGGAGCCAGGCCGTCAGCAGCTCCAGCTTTGACGGGGCCATGGTGGTGTTGTGGATCGTCGACATACCGGAATTATCGTCGCCGGACTCACCTCGCCGCGCTGGCCTTACGGCTCGGCACCCGGCCGCCCGGGCGCGACAGCCTGGTCAGACGCGTCATCCAGCGGCGGGTCGGGATGCGGGCGGTGGGGGTGAGGGGGACGCCGCGGGCGCCAGCGCGCGGCCGACGAAGGCGAGCTGGGCAGGGAGGGCTGAGCGCCAGAACGTGGGGTCGTGCCCGCCGGGCCCGAATCCGCGTTCGGTGGCCGACAGCTCGTCGGCGGCCTGGCGGGAGACCGCGTAGAACGGGTCGCTCTGCCCGCAGTCGATCCGGTAGGCCACGCCCGGCGCCGGCGGCTTCCCCAGGACCTCATGGGCGGCGAAGTCGGCGGCCGAGTCGAACGCGCCGGCCGCGCTGGCGCCGGAGGCGCGCCACATCGCCGGGCTGCTCGCCGCCACGGCGACAACGAGGTCCGGGTGGCGCTGGGCGAGCAGCAGGGCGCCGTAGCCGCCCATCGACCAGCCCATCGCCGCCAGCCGGGTGGTACGCAGCCCCTGATCCGTGAGGCGGGGCAGGACCTCGGACAGGATCATCCGTTCAGGGTCGTCCCCGGACGCCCGCGGGTGCCAGTAGGTCTCACCGCCGTCGACCGCGACGGCGACGAACGGCGTCACTCCGGCCCGCGCCGCGTCCGCGAGCGCGGTATCCAGGCCAAGCAGCGCTACTCCGCGCGGCGCGTCGTCGCCACGGCCATGCAGGACGAGGCACACCGGCAGGTCGTCGGCGCCCGTGACCGGCGAGACGACCGCCATCGACACGTCCCGGCCCCGGGCGGCGCTCCGGAACGTCGTCCGCGTCACCACCGCCGGTCCGCGCGGTATCACCGCCGTACCGTCGCCGGTCGACGCCGCCACCCCACCCGGCGCGCCGCCGCCCACGTCGTCCGTCGCCCCGGGCAGGTCGCCACCCGAGGCGGAGCCCGCAGTACCGGCCGCGGCGTCGCCGGAGCGTCTCGCCCACAGCGCGCCGCCGACAGCGCCGGCCGCGAACGTCGGCGCCGCCAGCAGTACCGTCCGTCTGCTCGGCCGCACGCTGGGGATCGTCCCATCGTCGGGCGGCGACCCACCCAACCGGCTGCCCAGCGACCGCGTCGCGCCACCGCACCGCACCGTGCCTTGCGTTGCCGTGTCACCGCACCGCACCGTGACGTGCCGTGTCACCGCACTGCACCGCACCGTGACGTGCCGTGTCACCGCACCGTGACGTCGCACCGGAGTGCGGCGCCGGCCGGACGTTGTTTCACGGCGTAAATCAAATCCTCCTACCGCCGCGTCCACCTCGTTTGTTTGTCGGAATCTGCTGGCGATATTCCGGCCGGCGATCCCGCCGTGACGACGGGGCTGGGATTGCGCTCCGGATCCTCACCGGGCAGCCGATCGGCCAGGTCAGCAAGATCCCACCTGTATGATGGGGCTGCCCGCAGCGTCGCACCAATGTCAGGGGTGGTTCGTGCGAGAGATTGTCGTGTTCAGCGGAAGTGCACATCGGCAGCTGGCGGAGGAGGTGTGCCGACACCTCCAGACGCCGTTGTCGCCGGTTCGCGTCAACCGCTTCGCCAATGACTGCCTGGAGGTGCAGCTGCAGGAGAACTGCCGTGAACGGGATATCTTCATCGTCCAGCCGCTCGTCCGGCCGGTCCAGGAGAACCTGGTCGAGCTGCTGCTCATGATCGACGCGGCGAAGGGCGCGTCCGCGGCGCGTACCACGGTTGTCATGCCGCACTACTCGTACGCGCGGTCGGACAAGAAGGACGAGCCGCGGATCTCCATCGGCGGGYGGCTCGTCGCCGACCTGATGGTCACGGCCGGAGCCAGCCGGATCCTCGCGATGACCCTGCACGCCCCGCAGGTGCACGGCTTCTTCAGCGTCCCCGTCGATCATCTCCACGCGCTGCGTGAGCTGGCGCAGCACTTCCGCCAGTATGACCTCTCGAACACCACCGTGGTCTCACCCGACCTCGGCAACGCCAAGGAGGCGGCGAGCTTCGCCCGGCGGCTGGGAGTCCGGGTCGCGGCCGGTGCCAAGCAGCGGTTCGCTGACGACCGGGTCGCCATCAGCGCGGTCATCGGCGACGTGGCCGACCGCGACATCATCATCCTGGACGACGAGATCGCCAAGGGCAGCACTGTCCTCGAGCTGCTGGACAGGCTGCGCGACATCGGTGTCCGCTCCATCCGGGTGGCCTGCACCCACGGCCTGTTCGCCGGCGGCGCGCTCAAGCGCATCGGCGACCAGCCCGACGTTCTCGAGATCGTCTGCACCAACACCGTTCCCATCCCGGCCGAGGAGCAGGTCTCCAAACTGAAGATCCTGTCCATCGCGCCCGCGTTGGCCGAGGCCATGCGACGCATCCACAACGGCGAGTCGGTCAGTTCACTGTTCGACTGAGCCGGCGGGTAACCGCTCACGGACTCCGGCATGAAACGTCTCGAGCCGCTTCCTGGGCGCGGCCGATCATCGTCGGGAACGAGCCGGCCGCGGGCGAGGTCCCGTCGCTTCTCGGCGGCCGCGGCTCAGGGCCCGGGGTCCTCGCGGTAGCCCGAGGCKACGACGGCACCCCGGTCGCCGCCCCATCACGAACGCCCCGGTTTGGCGTCTTCGTGCCCGGGCACAGCGGCGACGTGAACGATCGCTGGTACCGGCAGGCAGTGATCTACTGCGTCGACGTAGAAACCTTTCAGGACAGTGATGGCGACGGTGTCGGCGACCTGCCCGGACTGGTCAGCCGGCTGGACTACCTGTCCCGCCTCGGCGTGACCTGCCTGTGGCTCAACCCGATCCACCCCACCCCGAACCGCGACGACGGCTACGACATCACCGACTACTACGGCGTCGACCCGCGGCTGGGCAGCCCCGGCGACCTGGCGCAGCTGATCCACCAGGCCGGCAACCTCGGCATCCGGGTCATCATCGATCTCGTCGTGAACCACACCTCCGACGAGCATCCGTGGTTCGCGCAAGCCCGCGCCGACCGCGCGTCGCCCTACCGGGACTGGTACGTGTGGTCGGACGACGCCCCGCCCGACCGGCACCAGGGAATGGTGTTCCCGGGCGTGCAGAAGGAGACCTGGACCTACGACCGGCACTCCGCGTCGTACTACTACCACCGCTTCTACGACTTCGAGCCCGACCTCAACAGCGAGAACCCCGCCGTCCGCGCCGAGATCAAGAAGATCGTGGCCTTCTGGCTCCAGCTCGGGGTCGCCGGTTTCCGGATGGACGCGGCACCGTTCGTCATCGAGGAGACCAAGCCCGGGGAGCCCACTCCCCCGCTCGATTTCCCGATGCTCTCCGAGCTGTACCGGCATATCGCCTGGCGGCGCGGCGACGCCGTCGTGCTCGCCGAGGCCAACGTGCCCGACAAGGAGATCGGGCGGTTCTTCGGCGACGGCGAGTCCGCCGACCGCCTGCCCATGATCTTCGCGTTCGGCCTGAACCAGGCGACGATGCTCGCGCTCGCCCGCCAGGACGCCCGCCCGCTGCGGAAGGCTCTCGCCGACCTCCCCGTGCCGCCGGCCGGCGGCCAGTGGTGCACGTTCCTGCGCAACCACGACGAGATCGACCTGGGCCGGCTCAGTGACGCCGAGCGGGCCGAGGTCTTCGACGCGTTCGGCCCGCAGGAGTCGATGCGTCTCTACGGCCGGGGCATCCGCCGTCGCCTGGCGCCGATGCTCGGCGGCGACCGGGCCCGCATCGAGCTGGCCTATTCGCTGCAGTTCACCATGCCCGGGACCCCGGTTCTTCGCTACGGCGAGGAGATCGGCATGGGCGACGACCTGAGCCTGCCCGAGCGCAACGCGATCCGCACCCCGATGCAGTGGTCCGCCTCGGACGGGGGCGGTTTCTCGTCCGCCTCACCGGACGCGCTCGTGCGGCCGGTGGTCAGCGGCGGGGAGTTCGGATAMCCGGCGGTGAACGTGGCTCACCAACGCGCGCAGCCCGACTCCCTGCTGTCCTGGTTCGAACGCATGATCCGCTCCGCCCGCGAATGCCCCGAGACCGGGCTCGGCCGGTGGCAGGTCCTGCCCGTCAAGGCGAACTCGGTCCTCGCCGTCCGGTTCGACGCCGACAGCGGGACGGTCCTGTTCATCCACAACCTGGCCGAGGAACCGGTGACCGTCGACCTGGGCCGCCAGCCGGGCCAGGACCAGGACCCGGTCGAGCTGTTCGCCGACCACGGCTACGCCCCGCCCGGCAGCGACCTGAAGGGCGTCGAGCTGGGCCGGTACGGCTATCGCTGGTTCCGGCTGGCCCGGCGCGGCTGAGGATTCCGACCGGGCCGACAGGGGAAGTTCCGGCAGGGACGCCAAGGGAATCCGGCAGGGACGCCAAGGGACGAGGTGCCCGCGCTGGCCTCCGCGGAACAGGAATCCACGGGAATCCGTGGGAAGGGAGCCGACACCGATGCCTCTGTGGAACGGACGCCGTAAGGGAGGAAGGCCCGATCAGCGGACGGTGGTCGTCACCGGCGCGAGCGGCGGCATCGGGCGCGCGACGGCCCGGGCGTTCGCCGCCCGGGGCTCGTCGGTCGGCCTGCTCGCCCGGGGCGAGGACGGCCTGCTCGCCGCCGCCGGCGAGGTCGCCGACGCGGGTGGCAGGGCGCTGCCGATACCGGTCGACGTGGCCGACGCCGACGCCGTCGCCCAGGCGGCCCGGCGCGTCGAGGACGAGCTCGGCCCGATCGACGTGTGGGTCAACGTCGCGTTCAGCTCGGTGTTCGCGCCCTTCAGCCAGATAAAGCCGGCCGAGTTCCAGCGGGCCACCGAGGTGAGCTATCTCGGCTACGTCTACGGAACGATGGCCGCGCTGCGGTACATGAAGCCGCGCGACCACGGAACGATCGTGCACGTCGGTTCCGCTCTCGCGTACCGCGGCATTCCGCTGCAGACCGCGTACTGCGGTGCCAAGCACGCCATCCAGGGCTTCCACGAGGCGCTGCGTTGCGAGCTGCTGCACGAACACTCGAACGTTCGCGTCACGATGGTGCAGATGCCGGCGGTCAACACCCCGCAGTTCACCTGGCTGCTGTCCCGGCTGCCCCGCCAGGCCCAGCCGGTGCCGCCGATCTACCAGCCCGAGCTCGCCGCCCGCGCGGTGCTGCACGCCGCCGACCACCCCCGCCGGCGCGAGTACTGGGTCGGCACCAGCACCGCCGCCACCCTGGCCGCCAACGCGGTCGCGCCCGGCCTGCTCGACCGTTACCTGGCCCGCACCGGCTTCGACGCCCAGCAGACCGACGCCGAGCACGACCCCGACGAGCCGGGCAACCTGTGGAAGCCCGCCGACGCACCCGGGGGGCGCGACTTCGGCGCGCACGGATCCTTCGACGACCGGTCCCACAGCCACGACCCCCAGCTCTGGGCCTCCCAGCATCACGGCGTGCTCGCCGCCGCCACCAGCGGCGCGGCGGCCGCGGCGGCGACGGCCGGCTGGCTCCTGGCACATCGCCGCGACAATTAATCGGAGACTTACCGTCCGCACACAAACCTGTGTCACCGACCAGCGGTGGATCACCCACCCGGAAAACGCGGCGAAACTTTCGACCCAACTTTGTCCGAGCCGGGAACAGTTCGCCGGCGAGGCCCGTTGGCGCTGGTCATGACCATTGCGGGACCAATCGGTATCGCCGGCCTTGCCCTCGACGCGACAGCGGAACCGGCCGCGGAGATCGACGCCGCCGCCAGGCTGGAGGAACTGGGATATCAGACACTCTGGCTGCCGGGCGGCCAGGGCAACAATCTCGCGCAGATCGACCGGGTCGTCCGCGGCACCTCGTCGCTGCGGGTGGCGAGCGGCATCGTCGGCGTCACCCAGGTGCCGGCCGCCGAGGTCGTGGCCACCCACGCGGCGCTGGCGGCCGACCATCCCGGCCGCTTCGTCGTCGGCCTCGGCGGCGCGCACGGCCCGAAGCCGCTGCCGACGCTCAACGCCTACCTGGACGCGCTGGACACGGCGACGCCGCCGGTACCCGCGTCGGAACGGATCCTCGCCGCGCTCGGCCCGCGGATGCTTGACCTGGCCCGCGGCCGCGCGGCCGGCGCCTACCCCTACCTGGTGACCACGGACTACGTGGCCGAGGCCCGCAAGCTGCTCGGGGACGACCCGACGCTCGCGGTGCTGGTGCCGGTCATTCCTCTCTCCGACCCCGACGCGGCCCGGGAGCTCGCCCGCTCCTCGGTGGGCTTCTTCACGACGCGCCCCGGCTATCGCCGCAACTTCGTCCGCATGGGATTCGGCGAGGCGGACATCACCGGGCTCAGCGACGCCTTCGTGGACGGCATCACCGTGTGGGGCGGCCTGGAGTCGATCGTCGCGCGGATCCGCGAGTACCAGGCGGCCGGGGCCGACCACGTGGTGCTCGGCCTGAGGCTGCCCGCGGACAGCGACGCCGACGCGACGACCGCGTGGCAGTCCCGCCTCGCGCAGGCCCTGCTCAGCTGAGCCAGGCCGCTCGGCGCCCGACCGGACGCGGGCCTTCCCGCACGCCGACACCGACGTACGGGAAGGCCTCGTCCGACCGGGCTGGAAACGGTGTCCGCGGGCGGCGGGCCGTCGGGCGCCGGGGCCGATGCGGGGCTTGGGGCGCGGGCGGGCTATTCGGCGGCGCTGATCTGGCGGAAGTAGCGGACGGTGGGTGGCGGGCTGAGCTGCACGCCTTCCGGCCGGGACAGCGCGCCCGCGGCCTGTGCCTCGCCCAGCGCCGCCCTGGCCRCCTCGACGTCGCCGTCGATCTCGTAGATCACGATGAAGGTGTCGGTGTCGAGGGACTCCAGCCGCCGGGCGGAGACGAAGCCCTCGACCTTCAGGATCTCGGGAAGGTGCCTGTGGTCATACCAGTCGTGATATGCCGCCAGCTCGTCGGGTGAGGCGGGGCGCGATTCGACGATGAGCACGCCACTGGCCATATGCGGAGCTCCTAACAAGTCGTGAGACTCTTTCGGGTTGGCGTTCAGGCACCCTTGTGGACGCGGCCGTCCTTCATGACGAACCGCACGTCCTGGGTGACGGTGATGTCCCGGGTCGGGTCGCCGGGAACGGCGATGACGTCGGCGAGGTAACCCTCGGCGAGCCGGCCCAGCTCGTGGTCGCGCTCGATGAGTTCCGCGCTCGTGACGGTGGCCGCGCGCAGCGCCTGGACCGGGGTCATGCCGCGCGTCACCAGCGCGGCCAGCTCCTTGGCGTTGTCGCCGTGCGGAACGGCGGGGGCGTCGGTACCGCAGGCGATCTTGACGCCGGCCGCGACGGCGCGGGGAAGCATGGCCCTGGCCTGGGGGAACACCACGGCGGCCTTCGCCTGCAGCTCCGGCGCCGCCCTGGCGACGTCCATCGCGTCCGTCAGGTAGGTGGTGGACACCAGGAACGTGCCCGCCTCGGCCATCAGCTTCAGCGTCTCGTCGCTGGCCAGGAAACCATGCTCGACGCAGTCGATCCCGGCCTCGACGCACGCCCGCACCGCCCGGTCCCCCACCGCGTGCGCGGCCACGCGGATGTCGGCCCGGTGCGCCTCGTCGGCGATCGCGGCCAGTTCCTCGTCGGAGTACTGCTGGGAACCGGGACCGGTGCTGTGCGACATCACACCGCCCGACGCGGACACCTTGATCACCTTGGCGCCGTGGCGGATCTGGTAGCGCACGCAGTAGCGCACCTGGTCGACGCCGTTCGCGATCCCCTCGCCGACCGACAGCGGCATGATCCCCGGTGCGAGGCGCTGGAACACCGTCGGGTCCAGATGGCCGCCGTAGGGGGTGACCGCGTGCCCCGCGGGGACGATCCGCGGGCCTTCCACCCATCCCTGGTCGATGGCGCGCTGCAGCGCCACATCCAGCAGATACCCGCCCGTCTTGACCATCAGGCCGAGGTTGCGCACGGTCGTGAACCCGGCCAGCAGGGTCTTGCGGGCGTTGATGGTGGCGCGCAACGTCCGGTACGCCGGGTCGTCCTGGACGCCGTGCATCGGCAACGGCAGGCCCGTGGGGGTCTCCGGCCCGCCGATCAGGAGGTTGAGCTCCATGTCCATCAGCCCGGGCAGCAACGTCACGTCGCCCAGGTCGATCTCGGTGGCGCCGGCGGGAAGCTGGGCCGGGTTGACCGCCGCGATCCGGTTGCCCTCGATCAGGATCACCGCGGGTGACCGGACCTCGTCGGCGTCGATGTCCAGCCACCGCTCGGCCCGCAGGATGGTCGATGCGGTCGATGCGGTCGATGCGGTTGGCGTGGTCGGCGTGGTCGGCGTGGTCGGCGTGGTCACGGCGCCGGCTCCACGAAGCAGTCGAAGCTGGTGGCGCCCGTGTCCGGGACCTTCGGCTGGTGCCAGATCTCGACGGGGAACGACGCCTGGATCATCGAGTACAGCAGGTACAGGAGGTTCGTGGCGTCGTCGGGCAGCGCGTCGTACGGCAGCTTCTCCAGGTAGGACATCGCGTCCTCGAGGCGCGGGGTGATCGCGTCGTAGAAGACCTGCATCTGTTCGGTGGTGCTGGCCAGCCGGGTGCTGTACCGCTCGGGCTCGGTCGGCAGGCACCACTTCACGGCGAACGGCTCGAGGTCGGCGAACTCGGCCGGCAGTAACGCGCCTGCTCCCCCACTCACCGGGCCGCTCCCTCGTAGGTGTCGATCCAGTCGCGGACCTCGGCGTGYAGGGCGCGGCAGAGAATCTCCTGATCATTGAGCAGGAACCGGTCGACGTACCGGGTCTCCAGCATCATCTGGGTGGCCTCGAGCGTGTTCGCGTCCTGCAGCGCGAACTCCTTGAACGTCACCGCCGACATCTCCTGGGAGATCCGGTCACGGACGTTCGTCGCCGGCAGGAAGTAGACGTTGCCCTCGAAGACGTGCGTGTTGTGCGACGTCGGCCAGTAGTTGTATGTCAGGTACCAGCCCTGGCTCCAGATGAGGATCACGAAGTTCGGGAAGAGCTGGAACGAGTCCAGCCCCCACGGGTCGCACTTCGCCGAGTTGAGGCCCTTCGGCATCTCGCCGAGCTCGGCCTTGTCCCAGGGGCCGAACAGGCCGCCGCGGGTCATCGCCTCCATCGGCTTGATCATGTCGGCGCCCATCTCCCAGAAACGGACGCCGGACGTGCTCACCAGCCGGTGCGGGCGCTCGATCTGGTAGTGCGGCGCCTCGAAACCGGCCTGCACGGCGGCCTTCGAGTACTTCTCCGGCGACTGGTTCCCGTGCAGGACCGGGGCGTGGTAGAACTCCGCGAAGGCGTCCATGAAGAGCTTCCAGTTCGCCCCGACGGTGGTGCTGTACCCAAAGCGGGCCGTCATCCGCTCGAACGGGTAACYCTCCAGGTCGGTCACCATCGGCCCGAGGAACTCCCGCAGCGACTGCGACGGCTCCCGCGAGAAGTTCACGAAGATGAACCCCGCCCAGACGTCGCAGTGCACCGGCGCCAGACCCCACTGGCTCCTGTCGACGTCGAAGAACTCGCCCTCCTGCTGGATGAACGTGAGCGAGCCGTCGAGGTCGTAGCGCCAGCCGTGGTACTTGCAGGTGAACTGCCGGCAGACGCCCTGGCTCTCGTTCTTCGGGTCGTCGGTCCACATGAGCTTGTTGCCCCGGTGGCGGCACATGTTGTGGAAGGCCCGGATCTGGCCGCTCCTGTCCCGCACGACGACGATCGACGCGTGGGCGGCCTTGATGTCCTTGGTGAAGTAGCTGCCGACGCGCGGAAGCTGCTCGGCCCGGCCGACGTTCAGCCAGGCCCGCTTGAAGATGGCCTCCTTCTCACGCTCGAAGTACTCGGGCGAGATGGAGTCCTCGTAGGACACCGGGCCGGTGCCGAGCTCCGGGTAGTGCTCGGTCCAGCTGCCTTCCGGTGGTTTCGGGAAACGTGGCATGCGCTGCCTCCTTCAGGGGATCGGCGCGGCGTCGGGAACGGCACGGCTGTCTTTCGCGTCGTCCGGGTCTGGTAGGGCCGCGGGTTCCAGACCGACGCTGTTGAGCACCATGGCGAGGCACACGTAGCTGCCCACCACGAAGGTCAGCTCCAGGAGCTGGCGCTCGTCGAGGTGCGCGGCCAGGCGCGCCCAGGTGGCGTCGTCGATGACGTGGTTGTCGACGAGCTGGTCGGCGGCACGCAGCAGGTCACGGTCGCGGTCCGTCCACACGCCGGCGGTGCCGGCCGCGTCGGCACCATCAGCCACGCAGCCCGCGGCCACGGCCGCGATCTGCTCGAGCGTCAGCCCGGCGGCCTGCGCCATGCCGACGTGCTGTGCCCACTGGTAGCGGCAGCCCGTCCGATGGCCGACCCGCAGGATCAGCAGCTCGCGGTCGCGCGGATCGAGCGCGCCGTCGTCGAGCAGCGTCCCGCTGAACGCGAGCCAGGGCGCACCCACCCGGGAATGGCGGGCGAACAGGCCGAGGATCGCCGGCATCGGCGGCGCGTCCGCCTCCCCCGACAGGTAGCGGTCGGCACGGGGCAGGTTGCCGCGCAGCAGCTCGCGGTCCTCCTCAGTCCACTCCGACACCGGCAGCGGCCCCATCCGCGGGGTGAAGGCAGGTCTCACAGCACGGACCCGCCGTTGACCCCGAGTACCTGGCCCGTGATGAAACCGGCCTCCTCCGAGGCGAGGAAGGCGACCGCCGCCGCCAGGTCGTCCGGGGTCCCGAGGTGACCCAACGGGATGCCCGCGGCC
This sequence comes from Pseudofrankia asymbiotica, assembly GCF_001983105.1. Taxonomy (GTDB): domain Bacteria; phylum Actinomycetota; class Actinomycetes; order Frankiales; family Frankiaceae; genus Pseudofrankia; species Pseudofrankia asymbiotica. The sequence continues at coordinate 19,055 of NZ_MOMC01000095.1, forward strand.
ATCACCTCGTTGGACGGCAGGTTTCCCGCGGCCTGGTCATGGTGCTGCATCGGGGTCTCGATCCCCGACGGCGGAACGCAGTTGACCGTGATGCCGTGGGAGGCGTAGGCACGAGCGAGCGACTTGGTCAGCGTCATCACGCCACCCTTGGCCGCCGCGTAGTGCGCCATCTGCGGCGAGCCCCGCTGGGCACTCGACGACGAGATCGTCACGATCCGGCCCCACCGGGCCGCGACCATGTCGGGCACCGCCGCCTGGCAGCAGTGGAAGGTGCCGGTGAGGTTCACCTCGACGACCCGGTTCCACTGCTCGAGCGTGATCCGCTCGAACGGCTGGAAGTCCACGAGGCCGGCGCTGGTCACCAGGATCTCCGTCGGGCCCAGCGCCGAGCGGATCTCGGCGAAGGCGGCGTCGAGCGCGGGACGGTCCGTGACGTCGACCGCGAAGCCGAGCGCCTCGCTCCCCTCGGCCTGAAGCTCCTTGACCACCCGCCGCGTGCCATGGCCGTCGAGGTCGAGCACGGCGATGCGATGGCCACGCTCGGCCAGGTGATGGCAGGTGGCCTCACCGATACCCGACGCTCCGCCGGTGACCACGGYCACGCGCGGTTGTCGCGCCCTGCTACGCGGCATCGTTCTGTCCTTCCTCACTCGAAGACGACTTCGATGACGGGATGACCGGCACCGCCTGGCACGTGAGCAMCCAGCCCTCGTCGACCTCCTCCGGCGTCAGCGCCTCGCGGACGCGCATCACTACCCTTCGCCGCCGGCACATGCTCGGACATCAGTGTTCTTCGATCGACTAACACCGTTCTTCACATGACTAACATGGAGCGTGGCCCGGGGCAAGAGCCGCGCTGGGGCCAGCAGGGGCGACACTGGGACTGGCGAGAGGCACCGGTAGCAGCGGAAACAGCGAGCACAGCGGGAGGACGTACATGACGCGGGCACGGCGGAGCGCCGTCGACGACTCGGTCACGCGCACGGCGCTCCTCGACGCCACCGAGGCCCTGATGCTCGAGGAGGGCTACGCCGCCGTCACCACCCGCCGGCTGGCGACCAGGGCGGGCGTCAACAACGGGCTCGTCTACTACTACTTCGGCACGATGGACGGCCTGTTCATCGAGCTGTTCCGCCGCGGCGCCGAGCGCAGCCTGGACCGGCTGAGAGCGGCGCTGCGCTCCCCGCAGCCGCTGTGGGCCCTCTGGGAACTGGTCCAGGAGTCCTCGAACAACGCGCGCACGATGGAGTTCACCGCGCTGGCCAACCACCGCAAGGCGATCCGCGCCGAGATCGCCTCCTACTCGAGGACATTCCGGCGGCTGCAGCTGGAGACCCTCTCGGACGTGCTCAAGGGCTACGGCGTCGACTCCGACCGCTGGCCGCCCGCCTCGCTGATCCTCGCCATGGCCTCGATCTCCCGGTTCCTCCACATCGAGGAGGCCTTCGACATCGACATCGGCCACCGCGAGCTGATCGCCGTCGTCGAGCGTGAGATCCGCGCCCTCGAAGGGGATCGCCGCCCGGCCGACGACGAGGCCGTCGACACCGTCGCCGGCCGCCGCGCCAGCTGAGGCCCCGATCGCCACGATCGCCGCGATCAGCCCGTTGGCATGATCGTCGATGGCGCTCTCCAGTGGTTGCGCAACCGCGGCGGCTACGACCACCTGAGGGCCGAAATCTCGATCATGCCCGCGACCGAACGGGGCCAACGTCGCCAGAGGTGGCATCGGCCGGCCGCCGCGGTCACTGGATCGGCTCGTCCCCGAAGACCGTCGTGCGGAGCATCTCGCGCGGTGAGGACGCGTCATACGGCGCCGCCCGGTGCACGACACCGGTGTTGTCCCAGATGACGGTGTCCCCCACCGACCATGCGTGGCGGTAGGTGAGCCCGGACGCGGTCGTGTGGTCTCGCAGCTCCCCCAGCAGCGCTCGCCCCTCGTCGAGGTCCATGCCGACGACGTGGCTGGCGTGGGCGCCGATGACCAGCGACCTGCGGCCGGTGCGATGCGTCCAGACCAGGGGGTGCGTCGAGGTCGGCCGGGCGCGCCACTTCTCGAGCTGTTGCGGGGTCGGGTCCGGGTAGACCATGCGCTGGGACGCCTCGAAGGTGTGCACCACCCGCAGTGAGGCGAACTGTTCCTTCGCCACGTCGGACAGCGCGTCGTAGCCGGYGTAGGTACTGGCGAACTCCGTCTCCCCGCCGTTCGCCGCCACCTGCCTGGCGCTGAGAACGGTCGCCTTCTGCGGCGGCTCTCCGTGCAGCGGCGTGCACCCGTCCATATGCCAGACGAACGTGCCCTTGAGGTAGCCCGCCGAGGAGTTCTTCGACGGGTCCAGGCTCACCCGGTAGATACCCGCGACCGGGTGGTGCCCCGGCTCGAAGTCGATCTCACCGAGCCGGCGGCAGAACGCGACCTGGTTGTCCGGGTCGAGGTGCAGGCCGCGGAAGACCAGAACACCGAACTGTTCGAGCGCGTCGAGGATCGTTCCCGCCGCGGTGTCGTCCTTGGCGAGCTGCTCGGCGTCGACGCCGCTCACCTCCGCGCCGACGGTGGCGGCCAGCGGCTCACAGGTGATGGTCGTCGTCACGGGGTCGGCTCCAGGTAGCGGTCGAAGTACGCGGTGCCGGCGTCGATGACCCTGGGCTGGTGCCAGACCTCGACCGGCAGCGAGACCATGACGAACGAGTAGACGAGGTGGAGCAGGTTCTCCGCCCGCTCGGGCAGCTCGTCCAGCGGGAACCGGTCGAGATATGTCATGGCGTCCCGCACCCGCGGGAACGCGGCGTCATAGAACGCCTGCATGTCCGTCATCGTGCTGTTCAGCCGCGCGGTGTACCTGGCCGGCTCACCGGGAATGCACCACCTGGCGGCGAAGGGCTCAAGGTCGGCGAACTCCTCCGGGAGTAACGAGTCGGTCATGCCCGGACCCCCTTTCCGTCTCGAAGATAGGACTGGACCCAGTCACCGGTGACCTTGTGCAGGTGCCGGACGGTGATCTCCTGGTCGGACAGCGGGTATTTGTCGATGACCCTGGACTCCAGGCCCATCTGGGTGCCGTCGAGCGTGCCGGCGTCCTGGAGGCCGGCCTCCTTGGAGATGACGGCGGTGACCTCGTGACGAATCCGCTCGCTGKCCGTCCGGGACCGCGGGAAGTAGTACGACATCTCCCACGCGTGCGTGTTGGGACCGGTCGGCCAGTAGTGGTAGGTGAGGTACCAGCCGCGTTCGTAGATCAGGATCACGAAGTTGGGGAAGATCTGGAAGTTCGAGATCGACCAGGGGTCCAGCCCGCCCGGGTTGAGCCCCGCCGGCAGGTTGGCCGGGTCCAGCGCGGGAATGTCCGGGCGCTGCCAGGGGCCCATCAGGCCGGCCTCGGTGAGCGGCTCGATCGGGTACATCTGGTCGTGCGGCAGCAGGTGCCGCGGCACGCCCTTCCAGCCGCCGGTGCTGATCATCCGGTGCGGGCCGTCGATCTGGTAGTGCGGCGCCTTGAAGCCGGACTCGAAGCTGCGCAGGCTCGGCACCTGTTGCTGCGAGTGCAGGATCGACGCGTGGTAGTACTCCTGGAACGCGTCCAGGTAGATCTTCCAGTTGCTGTTGAGATCGGCCTTGAACGCGTACCGCTCGGTGACGAGATCGAACGGGTAGCCCTCCAGGCCGCGCACCATCGGCCCGAGGAAGTCCAGCAGGGTCTGGCTGGGCTCGTCGGACAGGTTGACGAAGATGAACCCTTCCCAGACCTCGCAGTGGACCGACACGAGCGGGAAGTCGGCCTTGTCGAAGTCGAAGAACTCCTCCTGCTGGAGAACGAAGTTCAGCTCACCGTCCAGTCCGTACCGCCAGCCGTGGTACTTGCACATGAACTGGCGGCAGACACCGCTGGTCTCCCCCTTCGGCGTCCCCTCCCACAGAAGCTTGTTCCCGCGGTGGCGGCATACGTTGTGGAAGGCGCGGACCCGGCCGTCCAGGTCGCGCGCGACGATGACCGACGTCTTCGCGACCGCGAGGTCCCTGGTGAGGAAGCTCCCCTTGCGCGGGAGCTGCTCGACCCGGCCGACGTTCAGCCACGCCCGCCGGAAGATCGCCTCACGCTCCAGCTCGTAGAACTCGGGCGAGATCGAGTCCTCGTACGACACGAGGCCGGTGCCCAGCCCCGGGTAGCGCTGCGTCCAGCTGGCCTCCGCCGGCTTGGTGGCACGTGCCATGGCCCAGTCCTCCGTTGAGGTCGCTCACGATCACCGGTCGAGGGCTTTCTACGACTGACTAACGTTCTCCAAGTGACTAACATAGGCTCGGCGCAAGCCGCAAGGCCCCGAGCCAGGGAGCGCTCATGCAGGAGCACGGACAGCTGTTCATCGGCGGCGAATGGGTCACCCCGAGCACCGGCGCACGCATCGAGGTGATCTCCCCACACAGCGAGAAGCCGATCGGAAGTGTCGCGGCGGCAGGCACCGCGGACGTCGACCGTGCCGTCGCCGCCGCGCGCCAGGCCTTCGACGAGGGGCCGTGGCCGCGCACCGACCCGGCCGAGCGCGTCGAGACGATCCGCCGGCTGGCCGCGCTCTACGGCGCCCGCCGCGACGAGCTGGCCCAGATCATCACCGCCCAGCTGGGCGCCCCGATCTCCTTCGCCCGACGCGCCCAGGTCGCCCTGCCGTTCTCGATGATCGGCGCGTTCACCGACATCGCCGCCACCTACCCCTGGCAGGAGAACCGCCCCGGCGTCTACGGGCAGGACGTCGTCCTGCGCCGCGAGCCCGTCGGCGTCGTCGCCGCGATCGTCCCCTGGAACATGCCGCAGTTCCTGACCGTCACCAAGGTGATCCCCGCGCTGCTCGCCGGCTGCGCGGTCATCCTCAAGCCGGCACCCGAGTCACCGCTGGACGCCCTGTTCCTCGCCGACCTGTTCGCCGAGGCCGGCCTGCCCCCCGGTGTCGTGAGCGTCCTGCCCGCCGACCGGGACGTGAGCGCCCACCTCGTCGGCCACCCCGGCATCGACAAGGTCTCCTTCACCGGCTCGACCGCCGCCGGCCGGCAGGTCGCCGCCGCCTGCGCCGCCAACCTCACCCAGGTCAGCCTCGAGCTCGGCGGAAAGTCGGCCGCGATCGCCCTGGCCGACGCCGACCCCGCCACCGTCGCGAAGGCCGTCCGCTTCTCCGGCATGGGCATGGCCGGCCAGATCTGCAACGCTCTCACCCGCGTGCTGGCCCCCGCCAGCCGCCTCGACGACTATGCCGACGCCCTCGCCGCGGAACTCTCCACCATCAGAATCGGCGACCCGTCCGACCCGGACACGCAGATGGGCCCGCTGGTGACCAGGCGCCAGCGGGAACGGGTACGCGGCCACATCGACACCGGCGTGCGCGAAGGCGCCCGACTCGCCACCGGCGGCAGCGCCCCACCCGCCGGCCTCGACACCGGCTGGTACGTCCAGCCCACCGTCTTCAGCGACGTCACCCCCGCCATGGCCATCGCCCGCGAGGAGATCTTCGGCCCGGTGATCGTCGTCCTCCCCTACCGCGACGAACACGAGGCGATCCGGATCGCCAACGACACCGAATACGGCCTCGCCGGCTCCGTCTTCACCACCGACACCGCCCGCGGGCTCCGCATCGCCAGCCAGGTCCGCTCCGGGACCTTCGGCGTGAACCAGGGCTACTCCATGGACCCGGCGGCACCGTTCGGCGGAGTGAAGGCCAGCGGCTACGGCCGCGAACTCGGCCGCGAGGGCCTCGAAAGCTACCTCGACCTCAAGTCCATCTCCATCGCCGCCGACGTCGTGGGCTGATTCCCTGCGTCCGCGGACCCGGGGAGAGACGATGGACGTCGAGCACCAGTGAATTCGTGAGCCGCGCGGAGGGAGCAGATCACCATGGACGTCGCGGGTTCCTCGAGAGGCGCTCGGCGCGCCGAGCGCCTGGCGCAGGCCCGCCGCCTGGCCGGCCAGGCCCGGCAGGACCGGACCGTGCCCTGGTACCTCGCGTTCGTCTGCACCGCCGTCGGTGCCGGCGCGTCGTTCAACGCGTTCGGCGGCACGATCGGTTTCCTGTACGCCCTCGGACTGTCCGCCGCGTTCGCCGCGCTGTCCTGGGGGACGCTGCGGCTGGTCCCGGCCATGATGGCGGACCTCAGCGAGGAAGGGCAGGGCACGGCGAGGACGTGGTTCACGCTGCTGCGGGCACCGGTCACCGCCCGGGGCTTCCTCGTCCTGGCCGCCGCCGTCCCGGTCACCGTCGCGCTGCTGAAGACGGTCGGGTTCTTCTTCTTCGGCGGGGTGGCGCTGGTGCTCGTCTTCACGGGCCTGGCCCTGGCCGCCGCCTGGGCCCTCAACCGCCCCTGACGACCTCACCGGACGCCGGCAACATCGGCCCCCCATGCGTGATCGCGGATGGTGCCCTCGGGGGCCGGTCGTAGACAGGGCGAGATCGCAACCCCGAGAGGGCAGAAACCCCGATCATGTTCGAGGCCGAGTCGGGGCGCACCTCGGCGGGCCCGCGGTAGGTCCATCCGCAATACCATCGCGGTGACGACATCGAGGTCCGTCTGTCCGGTCACCGCGGACCACCGGAGCTTCCGGACCGGGTGCGCGGGGTCGGTCGTGTCCCACAACTCGCAGGTCCGCTCGCCGGTCACCGCGAGCACGGGACCGGAGGGACTGAACGCCAGCGCCGTGGTCGTTCCGTGGGCGGGCAAGGTAGCCGTCAGCCGCGGCCGGCGACGGTCGGTGACCGCCCACAGCTCTACCTGCCCCGCGCTGTCGGCGGTAGCGATCGTGCGACCGTCGCGGCTGAAGGCCACGATCGAGAAATCCGTTCCGTCGGCCGCCGTGAGGACTCCCGCGATCGCGGGACGGGACTGGTCGGAAATGTCGAGCAGTCGGATCGTCCGGTCTCGGCCGACCGTGACGGCGAGCGTGCGGCCGTCCGGGCTGAACGCCATCGAGTCGACGGTGTCGACGTCGGTGACCAGCGCGCTGACCGGCGTCGGGTGGTCCGGTCGGCTGACGTCGTACAGGTACACCGTCCGGTCCGGTCCGGCCGCGGCCAGCAGATGCCCCACCGGGCTGAAGACCGCCGGCGCGCGGGCGCCGAGCCGCAGTTCGGACGCGAGTGTCGGGCGGCCCTGGTCCGGGACTCGCCAGATACGCGCCACCGTCCCGCCGCGGTCGGCCGCGACCACCGTCCCCCCGTCCGCGCTCGAGGAGATGGAACCCACCGACGCGCCGAGCCCGCCGGGCAGGGGCGTCGGATACGCGGCCGCCGCGCCGCTCCACAGCGCGCCGCGCGCTTCAGCGGTCGGTGCCAGCGTGTAGGCGGCCAAGCCAAGACGCAGGGCGAGGGCGGGATCCCCGGCACGGATCAGATCCGACTGCCGGGCGGCCTCGGCGGAGGCGATCCGGGCATCGCCGCCTTCGTCACCGACGGACTTCCCGACCAGGCCGACGGTGGCGGTCGCCGCGAACACGACCAGCAGGGTCAGCGCCGCCAGGACCCAGTAGAGGCGGCGAGGGGCCCGTGCTCCAGCCGGTGCTCGCCTGGCACCGGCGCGATCATCACTGTTCCCGTCATCATTGTTCCCGTCATTGCCGTTCGCCTGTCCTTTGTCGTTCCGGTGCTCCTCGTCGTTCCGGACGTCGAGGGGAGGCCACAGCGCGAGCGCCGCGTCCTGAGCCGCGGGCCCGGCGTCTGTGCGCGCGGCGGATGGCCGCGGTCCGCCGCGACCAGCGGGACCGCCCTGCGTGACCAGGGCGGCGGGCGCCGCGGCGGGGGCGACTGGGGCGGCAGGCGCCGGCTGGTCGACGCTCTCGAGGTCGCCCGGCTCCGCCGCCAGCCCGTGCGCCCTCCGGTGCGCGGCTTCCCACCGTCGCCGCCACACGGCGACGTCGCCGTCCAACGCCCGGACGAACCCCTCCGTCACCTCCCACGTCGGCAGCCGATCGCCCCGGGCGGCCGTCGCCAGCGCGGACACGCCCCAGTGCACGCGCCGGGCCATCTCCGCGAACGACGGCGCGCCGGCATCCTCGCGTAGCTCTCGCAGCTGCGCGGTAAAGCTCTGCGCCGGCCCCGCCGTCGGATCGAGGGCGCGCAGCTTGCGGCCCCGTCGCCGCGACGGCTCCGTACTCCGAGTCTCGCTCAGGGGACGTCTCCCGACGCCCGCGTACCGGCCAGAACCAGCTCCGCCAAGAGTCTCATAGCGGCCTAAATCCTACCTAAGGCCGCGATAGGGAGCCAACCTGCGCGGGCTCGTCGACTCATCCCCGCAGGCCAGCGAATTGTGCACGAGACGCGCTCTATGCGGAGCTTGTCGGCCAGGACCACAGGGGGACATAGTCGGCCACTGTCAGTCGGCGCCGAGACTTCATCGGAGCCTCACCCATCGCCCTCCCCAAGGAGAGAACATGCGTCCCAGGAGCCTGGGAGCGGCCGCCGCCGTCGGTGCGTGCGGCAGCGCGGCCCTCTCGATGCTGAATCCGACCTCAGCGCTTGCGAACACCCAGCCAAATGATTCAGGTCCGCTCGGCACGACATCGTGTCATCTGTACGTGGGGCCACCAAACAAAATCCCCACGGATCACTTTGACTGGGAGGGTTATGTGACCCTCGGCTGTACATCGGGAAATGGTCAGTTTGACGTCGCGGCTTCGATCGTAAAACGGGCCAGCAATGGCAGCTTGAGTACACTTTCCAGCACCGTCCTGCATCTGAACACCGCCTCCGGTCCCGGCAACACCCCAAGTGACTTCGTCTCATGGAACGGCAACTGCGGCACCTACCACGGGAATTTCGATATCAAGACCCTGGCCACGCCTACGACCAATACCAGCGTCGGCGCATATTCCACCCCCTGGGTGCCGATTACCTGCTGACCCCAGGGCGCCCGAGCGCTGGCAGATCTGTTCGGGTCGAGCGGGCTGTGGATCATCGGACATCGGACAGGTGATCTCGCGGCGGCCACAGCCCGCCCGACCCGGCCCGCATCGCCGGGCTCGCGGTGGCTAACGGTGGCCGCTGGATCGTGCGCGGCGGATGGTCGTGTGCCCGGTCGGGGTCTCTCCGGGGCATACCGCCTTGGCACGTACGAGCAGGATCCGCAGCAGCGCGAGCAGGGTCAGTTCGACCGCGGCCGGCCCGCCGTCGCCGGCTGACCTGCCCCGACGCCATGGCGGCCGCCTGCCCCGCGTCGACATCGGCGCAGAACAACTCGTGGAAGTCAGCGACCTGTTCGGTCACCGTCAGCGCCTGGCTCTAGGCCTGTTCTCGCGCTCCTGGTCAGCGCGGTGCGGCGCGGCGTGGCTGAGGACCACGCCCTCGTGCTGTGATCGCGCGCTTCAAAAACGCTGGCGCGCATCCCGGGCCCGAGTCAGCATGGCGCGATGCGGGTGCAGGACGTGACGGAGATCGTCTCTGGCCTCCGGGAGGAGGGCATCACGATCTGGGTGGACGGCGGTTGGTGCGTGGACGCGCTGGTGGGACGACAGACCCGCCTCCACGCGGACCTCGACATCGCGATAGCCCGAGCGGACGAGGAACGGCTGCGCGCATGGTTCAAGGCGGGCGGCTACGTCGAGATACCCCGCCCGGGCGCAACGCCGGCGAACTTCGTACTCGGCGACGCGTCCGGCCGACAGGTCGACGTTCACGTCTTCGAGTTCGCCGAGGACGGCAGTCTCCGCTACGGCATCGCCTACCCGAAGGAGTCACTGACCGGACAGGCCACGCTGGGCGATGTTCCGGTCCGCTGCATCGCCGCGGAGTGGATGTTTCGCTTCAAGACGGCCTACCCGCCCGCTCCGAAAGACCTCGCCGACGACGTACGTGCGCTGCACGAGGAGTTCGGCTTCGCGATTCCCCCAAGCCACGCAGGCTGAATTGACCGACGCGCGCACGCCCGTAGACCCGGGTCTGGCGCCGTGGTAACCGGCGGACTGCGCCCGAGCTGTGTGGCGTGTGCAACGCGGGCGCGGACCAAGGGTCGGCCCGGTTGCCAAAAGATGCTGGTGAGACGCCTAGTCGTGCGTCAGCCCGATCGGTACCACCCCTTGGTTGCACACGTGCGAGCCAGGCTCCCCCGGCCCACGTGGGTGGTCTCTGTCAGTCCTTCGGCCAGTTCCAGGCCGGCACCTCGCGGATGGGGTGCAGATCGGCGTCGGTGACGGCGTGGGAGTTCTGCTGAGCGACGTGGGCTCCGAATTCGACATGCTCGCGGAACGCCCGCCGGAACGGCGCGTCGTCTGGCATCCCGACCTCGTCCAGCGCCTCGAGATATGCGGCGACGAACCTGTCCCGTTGCTCGTCGCTGATCTTCAGGCCGCGGTGCACGTCGATGAGGTACTGGAAGCCAAGCTGCCTGGTGAAACGGTCAGGCCCTCCGAACGACTCGGCGGTGAACCACGTCAGGTGATCGACATGGGTCGGCACCCGCTCGGTGAACAGTGTCCGCAGCGCCGGGTCGGCCAGTGCCTTCGCGTAGAACGCCTCTTCAAGTCGGTGCAGGCCCTCGTCCCCGCCCGCGTGCTCGTACAACGGCTCTGTCACAGGACGCCTCCCGGCCGTCGTTGCGGACAACCCCCTACGACGACCATAGAGCGCGTTCGCCCGGCATCGCGCGCGGCGGCGGGCGTACCGCGCCCGAGCCGTGCGACATGCGCAACACGGGTGCGGACCAAGGGTCGGCCCGACTACCTAGAGACGCTGGTGAGACGCCTGATCTACGCCGGCACGATGGGTAACCACCCCCGGGCTGCACATAGGGTGCTTCCGCGTAGACCTGTCGCTCCTCGAAACCAGGTCAGTACCTTGACTCGCGTGGAGTACGCCTCCGTATCTGCCTGGCTGCCCGCCATCCTGGCCGACTTCGCCGGCACGCCCGCGGCGGGCTGGGAGGTACGACTGATCGACTTCGACCCGGCGCGGCCCGGCGATGTCATGGCTGCGCGACGTCGCGGATACGCCCGAYGACCCGATATGATCCATTCTGCGATTCCGTCGCCGGACTGTGGCGGAGGCGGCCACACAGGGCGAGCACACATGTAGCCGCGCCGGCCGCCGCGCACCGGACCGGTCCGGTCCGGTCCGGCAACTGTCCTACAGACTGCTCGTGTTCGGAGGAGGAGCCCCGTGAGCAGCCGGGTCGAGACGTTGGAGTTCCAGGCCGAGGCGCGCCAGCTTCTGCAGCTGATGGTCCATTCGATCTATTCGGACAAGGACATCTTCCTGCGGGAGCTGATCTCCAACGCCTCCGATGCGCTGGACAAGCTGCGTATCGCATCGCTGGTCGACGACCGCCTGCGGGTCGACACCACCGACCTGCGCATCGAGATCGAGGCCGACCGGGAGCAGCGCACGCTGACGGTGCGAGACAACGGCATCGGGATGTCCCGCGACGAGGTCGTCGGGCTCATCGGCACCATCGCCAAGTCCGGCACGGCAGAACTGCTTCGCAAACTGAGGGAGTCCCAGGACGCCGCGGCGTCCTCCGACCTCATCGGGCAGTTCGGCGTCGGCTTCTACTCCACCTTCATGGTCGCCGACCGGGTCACCCTGCTCACCGGGCGGGCCGGCGAGAGCGGGGGCACCCGGTGGGAGTCCGACGGCGAGGGCACCTACGTCATCGAGGCGGTCGACGACGCGCCCCGGGGCACCGCGGTCACCGTCCACCTGAAGCCCGAGGACAGCGAGGACCGCCTCTTCGACTACACCAGCGAGGCGAAGATCCGGGAGATCGTCAAGCGGTACTCCGACTTCATCGCCTGGCCCATCCGGCTGGTCCCGGCGCCCGGCGAGAAAAGCGAGAACGCGGCCGGCGATGAGGCTGGGGCGGCCGGCGAGGGCGACGAGAAAGCCGACGAGAAGCCGCTGAACTCGATGAAGGCGCTGTGGGCCCGGCCGTCCAGCGAGGTCGACGCGGCCGAGTACAACGAGTTCTACCGGCACCTCAGCCACGACTGGACCGACCCGCTCGAGGTCATCCACATGAAGGGCGAGGGGACCTTCGAGTACGAGGCCCTGCTGTTCATCCCGGCACGCGCGCCGTTCGACCTGCACACCCGGGACGCCCGGCGAGGTGTGCAGCTGTACGTGAAGCGCGTCTTCATCATGGACGACTGCGCCGAGCTGCTGCCGAACTACCTGCGTTTCGTCCGGGGYGTCGTCGACGCGCATGACCTGTCGCTCAACATCTCCCGGGAGATCCTCCAGCAGGACCGACGGATCCAGCTGGTGCGCCGCCGGCTGGTCAAGAAGGTGCTGGCCTCGGTCAGGGCCCTGCAGGAGAACGACGCCGAGCGCTACCGCGCCTTCTGGAAGGAGTTCGGCGCCGCCGTCAAGGAGGGCCTCGTCGAGGACGGCGACAACGAGGAGGCGATCCTCGAGATCCTCTCAGTGGGCTCGACGCGGGACGCCGAGCAGGCGACCACGCTGCGCGAGTACGTCGAGCGGATGAAGGACGGCCAGAACGAGATCTACTACCTGACCGGCGACTCCCGGGCGATGATCGAGAACTCGCCGCACATGGAGGCGTTCCAGGCCAGGGGCTACGAGGTCCTGATCCTGACCGACCCGGTCGACGAGGTGTGGGTCGAACGGGTGGCGCAGTTCGACGGGAAACCGCTGAAGTCCATTGCCAAGGGCCAGGTCGACCTCGACACGGACGACGAGAGGAAGAGCAGCGAGCCCGAGCGGGAACAGCAGCTCAAGGACTTCGCCGCGCTGCTGCCGTGGCTCGCGGTCAAGCTTCAGGACGACGTGAAGGAGGTCCGCCTCTCCACCCGCCTCACCACCTCGCCGGCCTGCCTCGTGGGCGACACGTTCGACCTGACCCCGGCCCTGGAGAAGATGTACCGCGCGATGGGGCAGAACGTGCCACACTCCCGGCGCATCCTGGAGCTCAACCCCACCCACCCGCTGGTCGTCGGGCTGCGCAAGGCACACGAGCAGGACGCCGACTCCGGCGCCCTCGCGGAGACGGCGGATCTGCTGTACGGCATGGCACTGCTCGCCGAGGGCGGGGAACTCCGCGACCCGGCCCGTTTTACCCGTCTCCTCGCCGACCGCCTGGCCAGCGCACTCTGACCTGGCTTCGGTCGGCCTGGCCAGGGCCGGCCGGGACGCGTACGGACCGGGCCCGGGATTCTCGGCCGGTTCCCGCGCCGGTGGGCGCGCTCGAGAAGAGCGCCCACCGGGCCCGGCCCGATCGGACATGTCAGCTGTGGCAGGATGCCCCGGAACAGATGACCAGAGTGGCCAGCCGTGCGTCCAGCCTGGCGACTACCGCGCCGCGGCCTCGAGAGGGCCTCTCCTGTCCGAATGATCTGGATGCGCAGCTCGACTTTGATACGCCTTTGAAGGAGTCGACCGGGGCGGCGGCTGTTGGGTGAGCCGGGGTAGTCCGGCTATATTGAGCCAACGCCGCGGTCACGCTAGTACTACAGGAACAGTGATCTTTTCGTGGTGTCGGCTGGGTCAGGTCAGCGTGGCGGCTGGCTGTGCGGCGCGGATGCGTCGGAGGAAGTGGTAGTGGCGGGCGGTCGCCTGGTGGTGCCGGCGCCAGTTCGACCACCAGGCGATGACCGTTCCCGGTCGCTTTCCCTCACGTAGTAGCGCGATGAGATGACGGATCTCGTTGAGGCTGAACGGGATCATCGTGTTCCTGCCCGGGACMGCCTGCCGCGTGATAGGAATTCCGCCGTCCAGACGCTGGTATCCGACCGCGGCCGTCGTTCCTGGTTCGGATGGGTAATGGCTGGCGCGGCTTTTCGCCGCGGTGACAGCGAGCCAGGCGTGGGCGAGCATCGCGAGGGTGATGTGCCGGTACCAGGCGTGATAGAGCCGGACCTGGTAGTGGTCGAGGCCGACCTCGTTCTTTCCCGACTGGAAACATTCCTCTATACCCCACCGGCGGCCGGCGACGGTAACCAGGGTCG
>NZ_MOMC01000096.1 GCF_001983105.1 Pseudofrankia asymbiotica
CTCGGCGACCCGGACGAGTACGCCGCGCTGGTCGAGCACATCGTCGCCAACCCGATGCTCAACGGCGAGGTCATCCGCCTCGACGGCGCCATCCGCATGCCCCCGCGCTGACATTGACGGGGCCAACCCTCACTCCTATCCTGAATCCAGGATCCGAATCGACTTCTCATGGGCCCGAGATCGTGAGTGGCGGCGCGAAAACGGCTTTGGCTTCCACCCAACGGACACCTTTGGCTTCCACCCGACGGACAAATAGGCGCTGGAACAGTCCGCCGGATCACCCAGTCCGCGCCCGACAAGCGCGGAGAGCTGGCGAACCGGTGGCAGGAGGGCCGCATGACACCGGAACAGACGGCGGACCAGGCGATCGACCCGGCCTGGTTCCGCCGGGTGCTGGGCCAGCACCCCACCGGAGTGACCGTCATCACCGCCGTGGGTACCGACGGCCAGCCGGTCGGCATGGCGGTGGGATCGTTCACCTCCGTCTCGCTGCACCCACCGCTGGTCGCCTTCTTCCCGGACCAGGCCTCGACCACCTGGCCGAAGATCCAGCCCGCGGGCTCCTTCTGTGCCAACGTGCTGGGCGCGGACCACGAATGGATCTGCCGGCTGTTCGCGACCAAGGGCATCGACCGGTTCGCCGAGATCGCCTGGCGGCCGGCCGGCTCCGGGGCGCCGATCATCGACGCGGCCGTCGCCTGGATCGACTGTGACCTCGCCGCGGTCCAGGAAGCCGGCGACCACTTCATCGTGACCGGCCGGGTCCGCGCGCTCGGCATCACCAGCGAGGGGCCGCCGCTGGTGTTCCACCGCGGCGCCTACGGCAGCTTCACTCCCCTTAGCTAGGCCGGAGGCGAGGAAATGGAGACACGGATGACGGGACTGGTCGAGGGCAAGGCGGCGCTGGTCACCGGCGCCGCCAACGGCATCGGGCGGGCCTCGGCGCTCGCCTTCGCCCGCGAGGGCGCGCGCGTCGCGGTGGCCGACGTCGACGCCGACGGCGGCGAGGAGACCGTCCGCCTGATCGCCAAGCAGGGCGGTGAGGCGTTCTTCGTCCCCTGCGACGTGGCCGACGAGGACGCGGTCGCGGCGGCCGTGGCGCTGACGGTCCAGCGCTACGGCGCCCTCGACTGCGCGCACAACAACGCCGGCCTGGGCCAGCGCCAGGTGCCCCTGGCCGAGATCAGCCGCGCCAGCTGGGACCGCACACTCGCGGTCAACCTCACCGGTACCTGGCTGTGCCTGAAGCATGAGATCCAGCACATGCAGGCACACGGCGGCGGCGCCATCGTGGCCACCTCGTCGGCGACCTCGCTGCTCGGCGTGCCGCTGACGGCGGCCTACGCGGCGACGAAGGCCGCGATCAACCAGCTGGTGCGGTCGGCTGCCATGGAGTACGCGAAGGTGGGAATCCGGGTCAACGCCGTGCTGCCAGGCCCGATCGGGACCGAGATGGTGACGCGCGCGATGGCCGAGAACCCGGCGCTGGAGGACCACCTCATGCAGACGGTGCCGCTGGCCCGCGTCGGCACCCCCGAGGAGGTCGCCGACGCCGTGGTGTTCCTCTGCTCCCCGCGCTCCGGGTTCACCACCGGTTCGCTGCTGACGATCGACGGCGGCCAGGTCCTGCACTGACGGCGGCGCCGGAGCTGGTGACGGGCGGAGACCCGGGGGCGAAGCCGCGCGCAGGTCCACCGCGACTCCACCTCGACAACGCTCACCTGGCTCCAGTCGGTCTGACCGTCACCGCCACGCGGCTCGGGTGGCCCGGAACCTCCCGGGCCACCCGAGCCGCGTCCGGACGGCCCAGCGGGGCCGGCCGGGTCACTCGGACGCGGCTCGCAGCAGCGGCAGAACCTCGGCGCCCACCGTGCTGATCAGGTCGACGGGCTGCTGGAAGGCTCCCGGATGCGCGAGGGACACCTCCGTGACGCCGGCCCGTGCCAGGTCGAGGAGCTGGGCGGCGATCTCCTGGGGCGTGCCGAACAGGCAGCGCGTGCGGGCATACCACTGTGCCGCCTCGTCCGACACCCACTGCGACGCCACCTCCACGGCCGCGTCCCAGTCCTCGGGATGGCCGAGGTCGCCGTGGGACAGGTCGTGCGGGGGCGCGTCGATGGGGAACCCTGCGGCGGCGAACATCGGGGCGCCGCCGATCTGGGCGATCCGCAGGCACAACGGCTTGAGCACGGACGCCGCTCGCGGATCATCGCTGACCACGGTCAGCTTGGTGACCACCACGTCGAGGTCCGCGGGGTCGCGCCCCGCCTCCTTCGCGCCGGCCTGGGCCAGCGCCAGGTCGCGCTC
Organism: Pseudofrankia asymbiotica; assembly: GCF_001983105.1. GTDB lineage: Bacteria > Actinomycetota > Actinomycetes > Frankiales > Frankiaceae > Pseudofrankia > Pseudofrankia asymbiotica. The sequence goes on from NZ_MOMC01000096.1 coordinate 2,308, forward strand.
GATCGCGGCACCGCCCACCACGACCCCGTCCGCCAGGCGGCCGGCCAGGGCGAGGTTGCGAGGCCCCGACGCCGCGATGTAGACGGGCACGGGACGCGGGCCCGGATCGTGCAGGCGATAGGTCGGGACGTCACCGACCGTGTCGCCACGCAGCAGCGTCCGGATCACGTCCACGGCATCCGCGAGCTGGGCGGTGCGGGCCTGCGGCAGCGCGGCGTGCGTTATCGCGCTGTCGCCCGCGCCCAGCACCACCCGGGTACGGCCGGGAGCAAGCTCCTCGACGGTGCGCGCGGCGGACGCCGTGACGGAGGGATGCCGGGTGATCGGATTCGTCACCAGCACACCGACACCGACGCGCTCGGTCGCCAGCGCCGCGCCCGTCAGCGTCGACCACACATCCCGCCAGAGCAGCTGCGAATCCGGGAACCACACCGAGTCGAAGCCCTGGCGCTCCGCCGTCGCCGCGAGACCGGCGGTCTCCCGCACCGGCCGGCACGGCGGAATGCGCACACCCACCTTCACCGACGTACACCTCTCTCTTTGTCCAGTGGCCCTGTCTGTCCCGTGGCCTACTCCGCGTGCGGCAGTCACGCCGGTCAGGCGGTCAGGCGGTCAGGCGGTCGAAGGCTCGTTCGATCTCCGCGGCCCGATCGAGGGCTCTCCGTGTCCTTCTCGGCTGTCGGGTGTGCGGCGGACGCGTGCGGGAGGTCGTGGGCCCTCACGCGAGTGCGACAGGCAGTTCCACGAGCGCGTTGATGAACACCGTGTGGCCACGCTTCGGCGTGCCCGCGGGACGGAACCGCAGGTCGCGCTGGACGATCTCGTCGAGCAGCACCCGGCCCTCGAGACGCGCGAGGTGGTTGCCGATGCAGAAGTGCGCGCCACCCGCCCCGAAGGAGGTGTGGGCCGCGAGTCGCCGCGAGACGTCGAAACGATGGGGGTCGGGGAAGACCTCCGGGTCACGGTTGGCCGCGACGTACCACATCACGGCCATCTCGCCCGCCTTGATCGTCGTGCCGCCGACGACCGTGTCCACCCTGGCGACCCGGGCCATCTGCATCGCCGGGGTGACGTAACGCAGGAACTCCTCGACCGGGCGCTGCGATCCCACCGTCGCCACCGCCGTCCGGACCTGTTCGTCGATCTCCGGGTCCTCGATCATCAGTCGCAGGCTCTGCCCGATGAGGGTGTGGGTGGTCTCGAAGCCGGCGATCAGCAGGGACATGACGAACTGGCGGTACTCGTTGTCGGTGATCGGCACGCCGTCGTGCTCGGTGTCGGCCAGCTCGGTGATCATGTCGGCGGCCGGGTTACGCCGCTTGACCTCCCGCAGCTCGTCGGCATAGGCGAAGACCTGCCCCAGAGCGGCCTGCGCCCGCTCGAACCCCCCGGGCTGCTCCCGGGCGAAGATGTCCGACGCCCAGCGAACGATGCGGTGCCGGTCCTCCTCCGGTGCGCCCATCACCGAGGCGATGACCTGCGCCGGGAGCTCCGCGGCGATCAACGGCACCGCGTCGAACGCCTCGTCGGCGGGCAGGGAGTCGAGAATCAGGCGTACGCGTTCGCGGACCCAGTCCTCGAAGCGGGCGACGACCCGTGGGCTGAACCCGCGGGACGCCAGCGCGCGGATCCGGGTGTGCCGAGGCGGGTCGTTGAACATCACGTTGTCCCGCATGCCGGGGATCTCGGCGGGATTGGTGGGGTAGTGCATGCCCTCGGTCGAGGTGAAGGTGGCGGTGTCCCGCGACACCGCGCTCACGTCCGCGTGACGTGTCAGTGCCCAGAATCCCCCGGCCGGGGCGCCGCTGGTGGTCGGGTTCCAGTAGACCGGAGACGATCGCCTTAACTGGTCGAAGAAGCCGTGGGGGACCCCACCCTCGAAGGTCACGGGGTCCGAAAGGTCGACCGTGGTCGTATCGCTCAGTGACAAGGTGCGCTCCAGCGCTAGTGCCGATTACTTTGGTTGCCCTGATGGGCCGGGTGCCGGCGCTGTGGCGTCACGTGAACGAAAGCACCGGAAAGCAGCGCCGCCCTACTGGCGCCGCCCGGTCAGGCGTCATCCAGCGGCAGATTGTAGAGCTTGACGGCGTTGTCCTGCATGATCTTCCTGATCGACGCGGGATCCACCTGCGCGAGCGCGGCCGCCGATCGTTCGACCGGTGACGGGTACAGGCAGGTCGGGTGCGGGAAGTCGGTCTCCCACATGACGTTGTCGGCACCGAGGTAGTCGAGCAGGAGCACCGCGCCGGCGTGCTCGAACCAGAAGGTCCCGTAGATCCCCTTGCGGAACATCTCGAACGCCGACGGCCTGGTCGGCTCCGGCATGCCGGGGAACTGCTCGCGGTACTCGTAGTCGATGCGCTCGAGCACATACGGGATCCAGCCGACGCCACTCTCGACCGACACCCACTTCAGGTCGGGGTACTTGAGGAGGACGTCGCTGACGACGAGGTTGGAGATGAAGCGGGAGTTGGCGAGCTCCATCTGGACGGAGTTGACCGGCTTGACGGCCCGCTTCTCCAGCGACGGCCAGGCCGCGCCGTGGTTGTCCTCGGAGGTGGTGTTGGTAGAGCCGACGTGGATGTTGATCGRCAGCCGCAGGTCGGAAAGAGCCTCGTACAGCGGCTCCCAGTGGGGCTGGCCCAGATCCGGCAGGCCGCCGAGATGCGGGTTGCCGGCCATGGTGACGCCGCGCAGGCCGAGGTCCTTGACGCGCTGGGCCTCGGCGACCGAGGCCTCGATGTCCCAGAACGGCAGGACGGCCATCGGGTAGAGCCGTCCCTCACCCTGTGCCTGCCACTCGGCCATGGCGTCGTTGAAGATCGAGACGATGGCCGCGCCGATGTCGTGGTCCAGGTTCTGGATCAGCGCGTAGGCGGCGAAGCCCATCGTGTTGGGGTAGACGATCTGGGCCCAGATACCCATCTTGTCGAGGATCTCGAGACGAGCCTTGGCGTCGTACGAGGCGACGTGGATGTCGTCCCAGGACATGCCCTGGGTGATGTCGACCTTGTACATGGGCGTCTTCTGCCCGGCCTTGTCGACGAAGCTGGCGCCGCCGGCCATGAAAAGCGGCTGGTCACCAAGCCACCACCGAAGTTTGCCCTCGGAGTCGGTGCGCACCTGCGGAACGACGTCGCGGTATTTCGCGGGTGCGCGCGAGGTCCACAGGTCATATGGCTCGGAGTAGTGGGAGTCGGTGTCGACGAGCTTCAGGCCCGCGAAGGGGCCGTCTGCGGGGAGCGCCATGGCGGAAACCTCCCTGCCCGCATCGCGGGCGATCGAGAGAACAGTGGTCAGCAGTCGGACAACCGTTATCCGACAACGCTGTGACGGACCGGGTCAGAAGGTGGTTCCGATGCTGATGGTCTTGAGCTGGGTGTAGGTGTGCAGGGCCTCGACGCCCTTCACCCGCCCGATGCCGCTCTGTTTGAACCCGCCGAAGGGGGTCTCCACGCCCAGCGCGCCGCCGTTGACGGCGACCTGGCCGGCCTCGAGCCGTTCCGCGACACGCAGCGCGCGGCCACCGTCACGGGTCCACACGCTCGCGACGAGGCCGAACTCGACCCCGTTCGCCAGAGCGACGGCCGCCTCCTCGTCGCCGTCGTCGAACGCGAGCACCGACAGGACGGGCCCGAAGATCTCCTCCTGGGCGATCCGCGTCTCGGGCCGCACATCGGTGTAGACCGTCGGCTCGACGAAGTACCCGCGCGCGAGGTCGCCGTCGGCGCGGACCTGGCCACCGGTGACGAGAGTGGCCCCCTCGGCCTCGGCGATGCCGAAGTACTCCTTGACCTTGGCGAACTGCGGCTCGGTGATGAGCGGGCCGAGGCGGGTGCCCGGCTCGAGCCCCCGGACGATCTCGGCCACCCGGCGGACCACCTCGTCATGCGCCGACCGCTCGACGATCAGCCGGGTGTTGGCGGCGCAGACCTGGCCGGTGTTGGCGGTGAAGGACTGCGCCACCGCTCGGGCGGCGCGGTCGAGGTCGGCGTCGGCGAACACGACGCTCGGCGACTTCCCGCCGAGCTCCAGCGTGACCGGCACGATCCGCCTGGCCGCCGCGGCGGCGACGGCCCGTCCCGTTGCCACGGACCCGGTAAAAGCGATCTTCCGGACGTCCTCGTGGTCGACCAGCGCCGCGCCGGCCTCCGGGCCGAGGCCGGTGACGACGTTCAGGACGCCTTCCGGCAGCCCGCACTCGCTGGCGAGGCGGCCCAGCGCGAGACTCGACGTCGAGGTGAACTCCGACGGCTTCAGCACGACCGCGTTGCCGACGGCCAGCGCCGGGGCGACATCGCGGCAGGCCTGGTTCAGCGGGCCGTTCCAGGGCGTGATCACGCCGACGACACCGTAGGGCTGGCGCCGGGTGAAGGCGACGGAACCAGGCCCGAGGTCGAGCGACTCACCGGCCAGCGCCCGGACGACCGCGCCGTAGTACGAGAAGTACTCGGCGGCCGCCTCGATCTCGTACCGGGGGGCGATCTTCCCCGTCTCGGCGGCCTCGAGATCCGCCAGCTCGGTCACGGCCGCGCGCATCGACGCGGCGATCGCCAGCAGGACGCCGGCCCGTTCCGCCGGCGTCCGCGCGGCCCAGGCTCGTTGCGAGTCCCGGGCGGAGCGGGCGGCGGCGTCCACGTCCGGGGCGGTTCCTCGCGGAACCTCGGCGACGATCTCGCCGGTGGTCGGGCTTGTCGACGGCAGGTAGTCCCCGGCCACGGGAGCTGTGCTCTTGCCCGCGATCCAGTGGTCATGACGATCGGGCACGGCTCTCCTCCGGACACCCTAGGTCGCACTCGTTCGGAGGACGTTACATCTCACTAATCTCAAAGTAAACATAATCATCTTGTTGACTAGTCGCATGACACCGTGTTCAGTCATCCTGCACGGCGGCAGCCGTCAAACGGCGCGGAGCTCGCGCCACGAACARGGAGGTCGATGCGGTGGCGGTGCGTGGCCAGGCCGCGATCGTCGCGGTAGGTAGTACCAAGCAGGGCGAGCTGCCCGGCCGGTCGGCGGACGAGGTCGCCGTCGAGGCGATCAGCCTCGCCCTCGACGAGGCCGGCCTGACCAAGGCGGATGTCGACGGCCTGATCACCTGCCGCGCGGGCATGGGCCGCGGCGGGGTCGACACCGGGGTGGGTTCCCTGCTCGGCATCAATCCGCGGTACAGCGCGACCCTCGACTACGGGACCTGCAACTTCTCGCTGCACCTCGGCACGATGGCGATCATGGCCGGACTGGCCGACGTCATCGTCCTGGCCTACGGCGCCACCCAGCGCAGCCAGCGGGTCAACTTCGGTGTTCCGATGGGCGTCGACCTGGCGGCGGCCTCCGGCTACGTGCACATCGCCGGGCCCGCCGGGCTCGCGCTGCAGCGCCACAAGGCGCTGTACGGCACGACCGACGAACAGTTCGGGCAGATCGCGGTCTCCCAGCGGGAGTGGGCGCGGATGAACCCACTCGCCATCTTCACGAAGCCGCTGACGATCGAGGACTACCTCGCCAAGCCCTACCTGGTCGAACCGCTGCGCCGCGACGACGTGACCATGATCTCGGACGGCGGCGCGGCCCTCGTGCTGACCAGCGCGGAGCGGGCGCGGGACTTTCCCAAGGCTCCCGTGTACGTCCTGGGGATCGCGGAGACGACCGCGCTGCGCGGCGACCGCGACCCGGAGAACCTGATGCGTCCGTGGCTGGCGAACGTCGCGCGTGACGTCTACGCCAGCGCGGGGCTCCGGCCGGAGGACATCGACGCGCTCTACATCCAGGACCCCACCGCCGTCTGGGTGCTGCAGATGCTGGAGTACTACGGCTTCTGCGGACTCGGCGAGGGCGGTCCCTTCCTGGCCGAGGGCCATACCCGCCCGGGTGGCGACCTGCCCGTCAACACCAACGGTGGCCAGCTTTCCGAGAGCTACATGTGGGGCTGGCTGCATCTGTGCGAGGCGGTCCGACAGCTTCGCGGCGAATGCGGGCCGCGCCAGGTGCCGAACGCGGACGTGGCGATGTACTGCTCGACCATGACCTTCACGAAGGGGGCAGCGTCGATCATCTCGACGCACCGCTGATGAGCTACGACAAGCCACTGCCCGACGTCGACGACCCGCTCACGCGCCCCTTCTGGCAGGGCCTGCGCGAACGACGCCTCACGATCCAGCGGTGCGGGCGCTGCGGCGCGCTGCGCTGGCCGGCCGCGCCGATCTGCCCCGAGTGCCTGGCCCCGGGCGCCGAGTGGACCGACGTCGCCGCCGACGGCGAGCTGTGGAGCTACGTCGTCTACCGGCGAGCGTTGTCGCCGGCCTTCGCCGACGAGATTCCGTACGCGGTCGGCGTCGTCGCCCTGGACGCCGGACCGCACCTCCTTTCCCGTATCTCCGGGCCCGTCGACACGTTGAAGGTCGGAGCCCGGATGACGGCGCGGTACGAGGACGTCTCGCCGACAGTCACCCTGCTGCGCTGGGTGACCGAATCCCCGGGACCTGAGAACGGCGGCGGATCATCTGGAGACCACAATGACTGACTCCGAGCTGGGCACGGCACCGCTGGCGGGACCCGAGCCCAGGCCCGGGAGCCTGGCCGGTGTCCGCGTCGTCGAGATCGGGGACGAGCAGGGCGAGTACTGCGGGCTGACGCTCGCGGGCCTGGGCGCCGACGTGATCCGTGTCGAGCCGCCGGACGGGGCGAGCACCCGCCGGTTCGGCCCGTTCCTGGACGACGAGGAGGGACCGGACCGGTCGCTGTTCTTCTGGGCGTACAACCGCGGGAAGCGGTCCGTCGTCCTGGACCTGGGCACGGACACGGGCCGGGCCTCGCTCGAGCGGCTGCTCGCGTCCGCCGACGTCCTCGTCGACTCGACCCCGAGGCCGTTCCTCCCCGGCATCGGGCTCGACGGCGACACGCTCGAGCGGCGCTTCCCGCGCCTCGTCATCGCGCGGATCACCCCGTTCGGCGACGACGGGCCGTGGGCGGACCACACCGCGTCCGACCTGGTGCATCTCGCGCTCGGCGGCCCGCTGATGAACTGTGGCTACGACCCGAGGCCCGACGGCCACTACGACGTGGCGCCGATGGCACCGCAGGCGTTCCACTCCCTGCACATCACCGGCGAGCAGGTCGCGTTCGGCATCGTCGCCGCCCTGGTGTACCGGCGGCGCGCGGGCGTCGGGCAGCGCCTGTCCTGCGCCGTGCACGAGGCCGTGTCGAAGAACACCGAGACCGACCTCATGGCGTGGGTCGTGCAGCGGCAACCGTACTTCCGCCAGACCGCCCGTCACGCGGGCGCCAGAGTGGGCGAGGACATCACCCTCGCGTACACAAAGGACGGCCGCTGGCTCAACGTCATCAGCATCGGCGCGCGGGACCGCAACCTGCTCGGCCCGTTCCTTCAGCGATACGGGCTGGGCCAGGATCTCGCCGAGGAGAAGGTGGAGCTGGAGGTCGGCAGCCGCAGCATTCCGGGGACCACCCCGGCGGCCTCGGCGAACGTCGAGATCATCCAACGCCTCGTCCGGCGATTCACCTTCGATACCCTGCCCTGGCAGGAGATGCAGGAGGCGGGCCTGCTGTGCGCTCCCGTGCGCAAGCCGCACGAGAACGCGCTGGACCCGCACTGGCACGCCCGCGGCACCTACGCCGACATCGAGCATCCAGAGCTGGGCCGGTCGTTCCGTTACCCGGTGAGCAAGTGGATCGCCACCGGCTCCGCCTGGCAGGTCGGCCGCCGGGCCCCGCTGCTCGGCGAGGACACCGGCCAGGTGCTGGCCGAGCTGGCTGCGGGGACCGACGCCTCCGCGCCGCGCGACGACCAGCTCGGCGCCGCCGAGGCGCCCGCGGCCGCGGCACCCGTCGCGGCGGCACCCGTCGCGACGACGGCCACCCGGCCGGGACCGCCGCTCGCCGCCGAGCGGCTCTCGGTGCATGGCAAGCCGTTCGCCCTGTCGGGCGTCACCGTCTTCGACTTCACCTGGTTCCTGGCGTCCGCCGGCGGAACCCGGTTCCTCGCCGCGCTCGGCGCCGACGTGATCAAGGTCGAGTGGAAGGCGCACCCCGACACCCGGGGCGGCGGCTTCCCCGCCGGCGGGCGGGAGGCACGGCGCCAGGCGTCCGCGCCACTCACGGCGCCGCCGACGGGACCGATGAGCGGTCAGTTCAACAACAAGAACCCCGGCAAGCGGGGTATCTCGCTGAACGTCCGTCACCCCAAGGGCAGGGAGATCGCCCACGAGTTCCTGCGCCGCTGCGACATCGTCGCCGAGGGATTCTCCCCGGGCGTGTTCGAACGCTGGGGATTCGGCTGGGACGCCCTACGGTCGATCAATCCGAGAATCATCTACGCCCAGCAGTCGGGCATGGGCGGCCAGGGCACCTACGGCCGGTTCCGCGCGGTCGGGCCGATCGCCGGCTCTCTGTCCGGCCTCACCGACATGGGGGGCCTTCCCGAACCGGCGCTGCCGACCGGGTGGGGCTACTCATATCTGGACTGGCTCGGCGCGTACAGCTTCTCGCTCGCGATCCTGTCCGCGATCTACCAGCGTGACGTCACCGGCGAGGCGCAGTGGATCGACGCCTCGCAGACCGAGGTCGGCCTCTTCACGACGGCGTTGTCCGTCCTCGACTGGTCCGGCAACGGACGGCCCTGGCAGCGCTACGGCAACCGGTCCCCCTACCGGCCCGCCGCCCCGCAAGGGGTGTACCGCTGCGCGGGCGAGGACCGCTGGCTGGCCGTCACCTGCGCCGGCGACGACCAGTGGGAGGCGCTGGCCCGGGTCGCCGGCCATCCGGAGTGGGCCCGTGACAGCCGATTCAGCACGCTCGCGGGACGCCGGCGCCATCACGACGAGATCGACCGGCTGGTCGAGTCCTGGACGGTCACCCGCGAGCCGTACGCGGCGATGGAGGAGCTGCAGCGGGCGGGGGTCGCGGCCGGGGTCGCGCAGACCGCCGAGGACCGCTGCGACCACGACCCGCAGCTCGCGCACCTGAAGTGGCTGACCGAGGTGCCCAACCCCGCCGTCGGCACCTGGCCGGTGGCCGAGGTCCCCTTCGACCTCAGCCGCACCCCGCCGCACGCCGGCGGCCCGATCGACAAGGGTGCCCCGGTGTACGGCGAGCACAACTACGAGGTCTACGAGCAGTTCCTCGGCATCTCGAAGGACGACGTCGACGCCCTGGCCGAGGAAGGGGTGATCTGATGGCCGCCGCGGGGCTGCGCGGCTCGACGGTCGTGGTCACCGGGGCCGGCCGCAACATCGGGCGCGCGATCGCCCTCGGTTTCGCGGGCCGCGGCATCGCCGTCGCGGTCAACGCGCGGTCGAGCACGCGGGAGGCCGAGGCCGTCGTCGACACCATCCGGCGTGGCGGCGGCCGGGCCGCCGTCGTCATGGGCGACGTCGGCGACCCCGACGAGTGCGAGCGCGTCGTGCGGACCACGCGGGACGAGCTCGGCCCGATCGACTATCTGGTGAGCAACGCGTCCGCCCGGCGCTTCCGCGCCTTCGAGGACATCAGCCCGGCGGAGTGGGACTCCACTTTGCGGTCGAACCTGTCCGCACTGTTCTACCTGTCCCGGCTCGTGCTGCCCGGCATGAAGGAGCGCGGATTCGGGCGGGTGATCGCGATCGGCGGACCGGACGGCTACCTCGGCTGGCACCACCGCGCCGCGAACGTCACCGCCAAGGCCGGGCTCACCGGCCTCGTCAAGGCGATCTCCTTCGAGTACGGGCACGCGGGCGTCACCGCGAACGTCGTCGTCCCCGGCGGGACCGACACGACCCGCGACCCCACCGACTACCCACCCGACATGACCGAGCGCGACGGCGTGCCGAAGGGCCGGCCGCTGGTGATGATCCCCCGCCTCGGCACGGTCGACGAGATCGCCGACATGTGCCTCTTCCTGGCCTCGGACAGCGCCGGCTACATCACCGGCCAGTCCCTGCACGTCGACGGCGGGATGGTCATGCGATGACCGGCCGCCGCCCTCCCCCGCGAGACCGGACGACCACGTCCACACCAGTGGCCATCCCATACGATCGCAGCGGTCCCCAGCGCCTTCCGGGCGCCCGTTGTCCGGGTGGGATCGACAGCCAGGTCGGAGACGGGGAGTGATGGCGGCAGAGAAGGCGCCCCGGGTCCGCGCGGACGCGCCGGTCTCGCTGCGCGAGGCCCAGAAGACCTTCACCCGCGCGCGCCTCCTCCAGGGCGCGCGGGAGGTCTTCGAGGAGCTCGGGTACCTGGACACGACGGTCGAGGAGATCGCCGAGCGCGTGGGAGCGAGCCGCGGCACGTTCTATCTCCACTTCCCGAGCAAGGCGGCCGTCATGAAGGAGGCCGTCGCCTCCTGGCGATCGAGCCTGCAGCACTTCACCGCGTCCCTGCCGGCCGGCCACGAGCCCACCTTCGAGGAGCTTCGCGCCTGGGTCGAGAACTACGTCGAGCTGTACGAGCAGAACAGGCTCCTCCTGCGCGCCTGGCATCAGGCCGTCGTGGTCGAGCCCGAGCTCGCGCACGCGGCGGTGGAAGAGGTGACGCTGTCCCTCGAGCGGTGGACCGACGTGGGCCTGCTGCACCGGACATCCCATCGCGACGAGCGCAGCGACGCCGAGATCAGCACACAGGCTCTGCTCCTGCACGCGCTCTCCGAGCGTTTCCTCGCCCTGTGGCTCGTGCACGGAATGCCGGTCGACCGGCCCACCGCCGTGCGGGAGATCGCACGCTCCTGGTATTCGACGCTGTTCGGCGAATCACCTCCGGACGTGTGACCGGAGTCCGCCACACCGCGCGACGAGACGTAAGAACCAGTTCCACGGGATTTCACTGCCTCCATTAGCGATGCGGAATCGGGCGGGCACCGCGTCACCGCGGCCGAACCGCTCAGAGACCTCAGCGCGCCGCAACCGCGAACATGGGCAAGATCAGCGGCGAGCCATCTCGCGGGATGCCCTTCGGCGCACAAAACGCAATTCGACGACGCCGCCGCGCGTCGCAGGAACGAACCGCGCGTGGCGGCCGCGACGAGGAGCTGACTGGAATGACCGCCGCATTAATCGGAATTCCGGYCGACCCCCTGCGGCGCACGATCGAGCAGTACAACGAGGGCGCGAAGGGCAACGAGTTCGACCCGACGCGTTTCGACGGGCAGTCCACCGTCGGGATCACACCCCGCAAGTCGAACTGGGCCCAGCCGCTGCTGACGCCGCCGTACGAGGGCGTTCCCGTGGAGGCGAACATCTGCTTCACCTACGGCGGCCTCCGGGTCGACGGGACGTCCGGGTACTGAACACGGATGGCCGGCCGATCCCGGGCCTGTGGGCGGCCGGCGAGATCACCGGCATCTTCTACGGCCTTTACCCGTCCGGTACCTCCGTTCTACGATCCCTCACCTTCGGCCGGATAGCCGGGCGGGAAGCCGCCTCCACGCTCGCGACGAGATAGCCCTCGACCGGTCCTGCCCTGACGTCGGCGACCCTGTGCGATGGCGGTCCCGTGCCGGCGGCAGCCCGGCCGTCTCCGGGCTGCCAGGCGCCGCCCGGACCAGCCTCCTTGAGCCGGCCGACGAAGTAGAAGTAGCCGTCCTCGTCCCGGCGCATGAGGTCACCCGGCCGCAGCCAGCAGGCCGCGGGCGGCGAAGCCGAACGCGAGCGCGCCCCGCGCGACGTGGCGCAGCCGGCCGGTCGGCGGCGTCACCCTGCCGCGCCACTCTCGGCCGACGCGAACCGCATTAGGTGCATGGCGCCTCCTCGTGGTCCTCCGGCTGGACCGGACGTTCGAAATGCTCGCCGGAGTCGATCGCTTGCGGGGTGCCACAGCCCACTCTATATTGCACACACGAATCCTGGATTCGGGATCCTAGAAATGAGGAACGAGGGGCAGGCTTGGTGACCAGCACGACGGTGGACGAGACGACGGTGAGCGGGGCCGCGAAACTCGCGGCGGATGACGGCGAGTTCCAGCTGAACGCCACGAGCTGGACCGGCTCGCTGACCATCGTGAACGAGGACGACGCCTGGAGTATCCCGATCACCCGCGGTGTGCCCGGGCAGCCGGCCAGCGCGCCGGCCACGGACGTGTCACCGGCCCCGGATGACGTCGTCGTCACCGCGAACGACGCCAACTGGCGGTCGCTGCTGACCGCGGTGCCACCGCCCGGTTTCACCGACGTGTTCGCCGCCTTCTACGACGGAGTGCTCGTCGAGCCGGCGCCCGCCGACGGGGCGCGTCACCTCGCGATCCGCCGCTTCGGTGAGCTGCTGCGCCACGCGGCCCACGAGACCGACCCTCGCCCGGTCCCGCTGCCGGCGCCGTCGCGGCATGGCCGGCACGACGCGGCCGTCGGCCGCTATGTCCACCTGGAACTGGCCGGCGACGACTACCGCGTCTACTACGAGGAGGCCGGATCCGGCGTCGGGCTGCTGTGCCAGCACACCGCGGGCTCCGACGGCCGGCAGTGGCGCCACCTGCTCGAGGACGAGCGGATCACATCCCGCTTCCGGGTCATCGCCTACGACCTGCCCTGGCACGGCCGTTCCCTGCCGCCCGCCGGCCGCGCCTGGTGGGCCGAGCAATACACCCTCACCCGGGACTTCCTGACGCGGGTGCCCACCCAGCTCGCCGCCGTGCTGGGGCTGGACGCGCCGGTGTTCATCGGCTCCTCCGTCGGCGGCATGCTCGCGCTCGACCTCGCCCGTTACCACCCTGACGACTTCCGCGCCGTGATCGCCTGTGAGGGCGCGCTGTTCCTCGGCGCCGAGGGCGCGACGTCCACGGAGGAGTTCACGATGGACGCCGACGCCGACGCCCCGGCGCCGGAGCAGGCGGACCTCGGTCACGATCCGGCGCTGCACGCCGCCCAGATGATGTCCTGGATGGGCGCGACGGCACCGGAGGCGTACCGGCAGGAGACCCGGCTGCACTACGCGCAGGGCGCGCCGGGTGTCTTTCCCGGCGACATCCACTACTTCTCGCACGACCACGACCTGCGCGGCCAGGCGCATCTCATCGACACGGCCCGCTGCCCGGTCTACATGCTGACCGGCGACTACGACTACGTCACCGTGCCCTACTCCGAGGCGACGGCCCAGCAGATCCAGGGCGTCCGCTACCAGCGCATGGCCGGGATGGGCCACTTCCCCATGTCCGAGGACCCCGACGCGTTCGCTTCCTACCTGCTACCCGTCCTCGACGAGATCCTCGGCGAGGGTCCGGCCGCCTGATCCTACGTTCAGGCGGCCCGCGTTAGCTCCCTGCGATCAAAGGAGAACCATGTCCGTCCGATCAAGGAGAACCATGAAGTCCACGGATGAGTTATCGAGATCGAAACGAGCCCTCCTCGCCTTAGGCCTGGGCGAACGGGAGGACGGGCACCGGTGGCGTGCCGGGCGGCGGCTGGTGGCGGTGGGGCGTCGGCGGGTGACGGTGGTGGCGCTCACGGCCGGGCTGCTCGCCGCGGGCACGGCCACGGTCACGGCGACGGTGTCGGCCAGTGCGTCGTCCGACCCGGCCGCTGCCTCAGCCGGGACGGCGCCCGTGCGGGACATCCCCGGCTGCGCCGAGGAGCAGCGGGCGACCTGGACCAACGGTCTGCCCGCGCCCTGGGAGGCCTGCAACTCGCGCAGCGGCATCCAGGGCATCGAGGGCAGCAACGCGGTCAACAGCCGGGGCACGATCTTCCAGGCCGCTGCCGTCCTGGACAAGGACGGCCACGCGGGTCTGGCGCGCTCACGCGATGGTGGCAAGACGTGGCAGCGGGTGACGCTGCCCATCGAGTTCTGGGACATCATCGGCTACGTGCAGGTGGACCCGGCCACGAACCGGGTCTTCTACACGAGCATCGCCCGCCCTTCGCAAACCGGGCCGGGGTCTGGCACGACGAACCCGATCGGCTACAGCGACGACGACGGGAACACCTGGCACGTCACCCGGATCGGTGGGGCCGCCAACGGGGAACCCGACACGCTGGGTGACCTGGGGTCGATCTTCATCGGCCCGCCCCCGAAGGGCACGAAGACCTCGGGCTACCCGAACGTCGTCTACACCTGCAACCTCACGCCGCAGCCGAGCTCCCCGACCAGTGACGCCCAGTGCTGGCGTTCCCTGGACGGCGGCAAGAGCTTCCAGCGCCCCTCCGCGCCGACCTTCAGCAGAGCGACCGCGGACTGCCCTCCGAACGGCGTCCTCATCCCGAACCGGGGCGTCGTCGCCCGGGACGGCACGGTGTACCTGCCCATGTCCGAGTGCGGTCAGTGGGTCGTGGGGGTCAGCAAGGACGCGGGCAAGACATTCACGTGGAACCCGATTCCCGGCGCGCGCAATGAAATCGACCAGGCCGCCCTGGCCGACCAACAGGCGAACGTCCCGGGCTGCGCCGGCTCTGTCGCCTTCGCCGGCTGCCCCGAGGTCTTCCAGCTGTACGGCCAGCAGAGACTGGCTTTGGACGCGAAGGGYACGCTCTACTTCATCCACAACAAAGACGGGCTGAGGCTGTCGGTGTCGGCGGACGGCGGGAAGTCCTGGGCCGAGTCCACGATCGTGTCGGTGCCGGGAGTTTTCACGGTGTGGTCCTCCATCGTCGCGCGKGGCAACGGCCAGGTCGGCCTGTCCTACCTCGGCCAGAGCCAGGGCAGCAGGGACTGGCACGGCTACATGGCCGTGGTAGAGCGCGCGGACAATCCGAGAGCCCGCACCATCGCAACGGCACGCGTCAGCGCGCCCGACAATCCGCTGATGCCCTACCGATGCTGCGGCTCGCGTCAGATGATCCTCCCGCCGGGCACGCCTCCCCAGGCATTCCCCTACAACCTGATCGAGCACGGCGGGCTCAGCTACGCGCCTGACGGCACCCTGTGGGCCGCGTTCTTCCGCGACAGCACCCGCGACCCCGCCAACACCCAGTCGGCGGCGTACGAGATCGTCGCCGGCCACATGGCACCCAGCGGGGCCCGCTGACCGGCTGGGCCGGCTGACCGGCTGACCGGCTGTCAGCGTCCGATGTGACGTGGAGCGAACCGGCCGGGCGGGCGACATGTCTGTGACGGGGCTTCTACCCAAGCTCCCATCAGGCCAGTTCCGCCCGGCCGGCACGCACCACGACGCCGCATCCTCAACAGCCGACACGTCGAGCGCAGGACACCCCGGTGTCCTGCGTTCGACCTCACGTGTCGCTCCGCGTACGACCTGATGCGCAGGTGTTCGGCGAGTCCAGCAAGGAACTCGCCGGACTCGACGAACACCAGGTCCGACGCTGGACTTTCTGGCACCGCTGGACCGTCATGGCCATGCTCGCCCACGCGTTCCTGTCCGTGATGGCCGCCAGCCAGCCCGTCCCACGGGTCCCTAGTGGAGCGCCGGTTCTTCTCCCGTGCCTTCCGACACTCTCACTTCGCGCGTCAGGAAGTCACTTCTCACGGCAGTTCGGGCAGACGGTTTCCCGGAGTCGTCCGCCCCTTGGTTCAGCCTTCGAGAAAGGACAATGATGAGCACACGAGCACGACGTCGATTACTACCCACCCCGCGGCGGCGTGGGTGGCGCGCCGTCCTGGCCGTCCTGGCCGTCTCGGGCCTGCTGGCTACGGCGGCATCGGCTGTCACGACAGCGGCCGGTCCAGCCGCGGCCGCCGGCCAGGCCACGACAGCTCAGGCGTCCCTGGTCGTGACCACCGACAAGGGCAGGATCCACGGCGCCTACGCCCAGACCCGGCGTTCCTTCCAGGGCATCCCGTACGCGGCGCCGCCCGTCGGCCCGCTGCGCTGGAAGTCGCCCGCGCCGGTCGCTGCCTGGACCGGCACCCGCCAGGCGACCCGGCCCGGCAGCTCCTGCCCCCAGGCCAGCGGCGAGTTGGGGTCGGTACCGAGCAACAACGAGGACTGTCTGTACCTGAACGTCACGACCCCGAAGACCATCACCGGGAAGCTCCCGGTGATGGTGTTCATCCACGGCGGCGGCTTTACCTCGGGATCGGGTTCGATGTATGACCCCGCCCCGCTGGTCGACCGGGGCAAGGTCATCGTCGTGACCCTGAACTACCGGCTCGGCGTGTTCGGCTTCCTCGGCCTGCCCCAGCTGAGCGCCGAGGGTGGCGCCCACAAGTCCGGCCTGTACGGAATCGAGGACCAGCAGGCAGCCCTGCGCTGGGTTCGCGCGAACGCCACCGCCTTCGGCGGAGACGCGAGGAACGTCACCGTGTTCGGTGAGTCGGCCGGTGCGGGCAGCGCGTGCGTCCAGTTCGTCTCGCCCACCGCCAAGGGGCTGTTCGACAAGGCGATGGCGCAGAGCGGCTGCAATCTCGCGGCCACCTCGCTCTCCCAGGGAGAGGCCAGGGGTACGGCGCTCACCCAGGCCGTCGGCTGCACCACCGGCGACGTCGTCGCCTGCCTGCGTGGCAAGTCCGTCGACGAGCTGATGGCCAGGCAAGCCGCCGGCCTCGCCTCCGGCTTCGCCCCCCTCTACGGCGGCGCGGCCCTACCCGACACGGTCGCCAATCTGCTCGCCAGAGGCTCGTTCGCGAGGGTCCCCCTGCTCCAGGGATCCAACCATGACGAGGGCCGCATCTTCGTGGGGACCGGAGCGCTGGGCACCATCACAGCCGCGAACTACAAACAGGTGATCCAGTTGCTGTGGCCCTGGGCCGCCGACGCCGTCGTGGCCCAGTACCCGCTCACCGCTTACCCCAGCCCGGCACTCGCGGTCGCGACCGTGCTGGGAGACAGCCAGTTCTCCTGCCGGGCACTGCGCGCCAGCGAGCTCGCGTCCTCGAAGACCAAGGTCTACCAGTACGAGTTCAACGACACCGCGGCGCCGTCGCTGGCACCGCCTGTCGACGGATTCCCCTTCGGCGTCACCCACGGTGTCGAGTTGTACTACCTGTTCAACCTCGGCGCTCCCCCTCTCAACGCCACCCAGCAGGCCTCCGCCAACCGGCTCATCGACTACTGGACCGCCTTCGCCAAACGAGGCGACCCCAACAGCCTCTTCCAGCCGTACTGGCCCGCCTTCAGCCCCGGCTCGAAGATCCAGTCACTGCTGAGCACCACCGCGAAGACCATCTCGAGCACCACCTTCAGCACCGACCACCACTGCGCCTTCTGGCAGCCGATCTCCGGCTGACCGAGGCTGGTCGACAGGCCTGAGCGCGCCGGGACGCGCCCAGGACCCCCAGGGCCGGCCCGTCGCGGTGCGACGGGCCGGCCCTCGCCATGCCCCCCGAACAGGGCTGGCCGGCACGAACCGCCGAGGCTGTCAGCGGCCCCGCCAGGTCAGCAGGCCGTCAAGGGCCTCGATCGTCGAGCCGTGGACGTGCAGCGGGTTGACCTCCAGCTCCGCGAGGTCGTCGCCGAGGCTCAGCGCGAGGCCGCCGATCGCGAGGATGACCTCGACGAGCCGGTCGAGGTCCGCCGGCGGGACGCCGCGGGCGCCGCGCAGCAGCGGGGCGGCCCGCAGGCTCGCCAGCGCCTCCGCGATCTCGCGCGCCGTCGCGGGAAGCCGCAGCAGCGCGGTGTCCCGCAGCACCTCGACGAAGACACCGCCCAGCCCGATGGCGAGAATCGGCCCCCACTGGTCGTCGCGCACGACGCCGACGAGCAGCTCCAGCCCGCCCGAACGCATCGGGGTGACGAGCACGCCCTCGACGGCCGGGCGGGGATCGAGCACGTCCACGCTGGCGAGCACCTGCGCGTAGGCCGCCCGGATGGCGTCCGGACCGGCGACCCCCAGCCGGACGCCGCCGATGTCCGTCTTGTGCTGGACGTCCGGCGACACGATCTTGAGGGCGACCGGGCCGTCGAAGGCGTCCGCCGCCTGGTCCGCGCTCGTGGCCAGCACGCCGGGCACGACCGGCACACCCGCCACGGCCAGCAGCGTGCGCACGCCGTGCTCCGAGAGCGGGACGCCCGGCCGCACGGCCGGCCGCGGCGGCGCGGCCGGGGCGGGCGCGTCCGCCCGCGCCGTGGCGTACCAGGCCGACCACCGGGAGACCGCGGCGGTCGCGTGCACGGCGTCGCGGGTGCTCGGCAGGTAGGTCAGGCCGGACATCCCGGCGTCGAGGGTCGCTCGCCCGCGCGGCCCGGTGAGCGCCTGCTCGATCGTGGCCGCCACCGCCCCGGGTACCGAAGCGGCGTCCAGCGCGGCGCGCACGCGAGGCAACGAGGGATCCGGCACGCCGACCGCGAGGACCATGCCGACCTGGGGGTCCTCGGCGAGGATCGAGACGACCCGGCCCATGAGGGCGTGGTCCATCAGCGCCGCGCCGGTCACGTCGAGCGGGTTCTGCGCGTGGCCAAGCTCGGAGACGACCGTGCCCAGCCGGGCCTCCGTCTCGGGCGCCAGCGACGGCAGCGGCAGGCCCAGCTTCTCGCCCTGGTCTGCGACGATGTCGCAGGCTCCGCCGGAGATCGAGACGACGGCGACGCCGGGGGCGGTCCACGGGCCGGTCCGAGCGGCGAGGTGCCCGGTGAGCAGGAGCTCCTCGAGGTGGCCGACCCGGATGACGCCCTCCTGGCGCAGCACGGCGTCGACGACCGCGTCGTCGCCGACCAGCGCGCCGGTGTGCGCCACGGCCGTGCGCGCCGACAGCTCGCTCGACCCCGCCTTGAGCATGACCACGGCCTTGCCGAGGGCGCGGGCCCGGCGGACCGCGCCGAGGAAGACGTCGGGCCTGCGGATCGCCTCGGCGAACACGGCGACGGCCCGGGTCGTCTCGTCCTCGACGAGGTAGGCGAGGACGTCCTCCGCCGTCACCATGGCCTCGTTGCCGGTGGTGACGACGAAGCTGAACTCGATCCCGTGGTCGGCGGCGAACAGCGACATGGTGCCGGCGAGCGCGCCGCTCTGCGAGACGACCGCGAGCGGGCCGGGCCGTGGCGTGAGGCCGGGCAGCGAGCAGACCGCGAGCCCGTCGACCATGTTGGCGAAGCCCAGATGGTTGGGACCCAGCAGCACCAGGTCGTTGCGCTCGCAGACCGCCACCAGTTCGGCCTGCCGCTTCGCCCCCTCCGGCCCGGTCTCGGCGTAGCCGGCGCTGAGGACCACCGCCGCCCGGGCGCCGGCCGCCGCGGCCTGCTCGATCGACTCCAGGACGGCGCGCTGGGGGACCATGACGAACGCGCAGTCGACGCCGCCAGGGACGTCGGCGACGCTCGGGTAGGTCGCCTGGCCGTGCACGACCGGCTTGTTCGGGTTGATCAGGAAGGTGCGGTCGGCCGCGCCAAAGCGTCGCTGGAGGTCGTAGGCGATGGTCGAGAAGGTCGACTTGTCGCTCGCACCGACGAAGGCCACCGACTTGGGCCGGAGCAGGGCGTCAAGGTCACGGCGCGAGGCCGCGGCGGTCGTCATGTAGGCAACTCCCTAGAACGGGATCAGTGTCGGCGCGCTCCGCGGCCCGCGGGTCCGGCCAGGCCTCCCGGAGGCGGCCCTCGATCGCCGTGCCGAACGCGGCGAGTTCGGTCGGGCTCAGGTTCATGTGGCCCCCTGCCTGGACGAGTCAGATGGCCACCTCCCCGCCGGCCGCCGATGTGAGACAGTACCGAGACTGGAATCCTGAATCCAGTATCCCTTTCAGCGGTCAATGCCACCCCTCGGTGGCCCCGCGACGCCGCCAGGAGGACTCTGTGACCACCGCCGGCCACCCCGCCGTCGACCCGAGCACGCCCGTCATCGTCGGTGTCGGGCAGGCGTCCGAACGGGTCGACCAGCCGGGCTACCAGGCCCGGTCCGCCGTGGATCTCGCCGCGGCGGCGGCACGCGAGGCGCTGGCCGACACGGGAGCCGACCCGGCCGCGGTCGCGGCCGTGATCGACACGGTCGCGGGGGTACGGCAGTTCGAGATCTCCACTCCCGGCGCGCCGGCCCCGCTGGGCCGCTCCGACAACTACCCCCGCTCGGTCGCCGCCCGCCTCGGCGCCATCCCGGCCCGCRCCATCCTCGAGGTCGCCGGCGGGCAGGGCCCGCAGCACCTGGTCACCGAGCTCGCCACCGCCATCGCGGACGGTGCCAGCCGGGCCGCCCTGGTCTTCGGCGCGGAGGCGATCTCCACCGCCCAGCACCTCGCCGCCCTTCCCACGGCCGACCGCCCGGACTTCACCGAACACGTCGACGGTGACCTGGAGGACCGGGGCTACGGGCTGGCCGGGCTGGTCAGCAGGTACCAGACCATGCACGGGCTCACCGGCGCGCCGAGCCAGTACGCCCTGTTCGACAACGCGCGGCGGGCCCGCCGCAAGGAGTCCCGCGAGCAGTACGCCCACGGCATGGGCCGGCTGTTCGCCCCGTTCACGAAGGTCGCGGCCGCCAACCCGCACGCGGCCGCGCCCCGCGAGATCGGCGCCGAGGAGCTGGTCACGCCGACCGCCGCCAACAGGATGATCGCCGATCCCTACACCCGGTACGTCGTCTCCCGGGACAAGGTCAACCAGGGCGCCGCCGCGCTCGTGATGTCCGTGGCCACCGCCGAGGAGCTCGGCGTGCCCCGCGACCGCTGGGTGTTCCTGCACGGCCACGCCGACCTGCGCGAGCGCGACCTGCTCGACCGGGCGGACCTCGGCGCGGGGCCCGCCTCGGTCATGGCCGCGCGGCACGCCCTCGACGTGGCCGGCATCGGCCCGGACGACGTCGCCACGTTCGACCTGTACAGCTGCTTCCCGATCGCGGTGTCGAACATCTGCGACGGGCTGGGGCTCGCGCCCGACGACCCGCGCGGACTCACCCTCACCGGCGGGCTGCCGTTCTTCGGCGGCGCCGGGAACAACTACTCGATGCACGCGATCGCCGAGACCGTGCGGCGGATGCGCGCCGAACCCGGTGCCTACGGCTTCGTCGGCGCCAACGGCGGCGCGCTCAGCAAGTACTCGGCCGGCGTCTACTCGACCACGCCGACGGGCTGGCGACGCGACCGCTCCGCCGCGCTGCAGGCCGAGATCGCCTCCTGGGCCGCGCCAGCGCTCGCGGTCCACGCCGACGGCTGGGCGACGGTGGAGACCTACACCGTGACGTACGGCCGCGACGGGTCGCGCACCGGCGTCGTCGTCGGCCGTCTCGCCGCCGACGACCGCCGGTTCCTCGCCAGGGTGGACCCGGCCGACGCCGAGACCCTTGACCTGCTGTCCACCGGCGAGCCGATCGGCGCCCGCGTCTTCGCCCGCTCCTTCGGCGTCGGCAACCAGGTCACCACGACCGAGGACCGGATGAACGAGCTGCACCCGCCCCGGAAACCGGGCCTGCGCGACGCCTACGAGCACATCCTCGTCCGCCGCGACGGCCACGTCCTCGAGGTGACGATCAACCGCCCGCGGGCCCGCAACAGCCTGCACCCGCCCACGAACGACGAGCTCGACGAGGTGTTCGACGCCTTCTTCGCCGACCCCGACCTGTGGGTCGCGATCCTCACCGGCGCCGGCGACAAGGCGTTCTGCGCCGGCAACGACCTCGTCTACTCGGCCTCCGGCAAGCCCATGTGGATACCGAAGAATGGCTTCGCCGGCCTCACCAGCCGGCGGGACATGCCCAAGCCGGTCATCGCCGCGGTCAACGGCTTCGCGATGGGCGGCGGCTGCGAGATCGCGCTCGCCTGCCACCTGGTCGTCGCCGACGCCGCCGCCCGCTTCGCGCTCAGCGAGGTCAAGGTCGGTCTCGTCGCGGGCGCCGGCGGCCTCGTCCGGCTGCCCCGCGCCGTCCCGCCCAAGCTCGCCACCGAGATGATCCTCACCGGGCGGCGGCTGTCCGCCGACGAGGCACTGGCCGCGGGCCTGGTCAACCGGGTGGTGCCGGCCGGCGCGGCGCTGGCGGGCGCGCGGGCGCTGGCGACCGAGATCCTCGACGGCTCGCCGACCTCGGTGCGCGCCTCGCTGAGTGTCATGGCCGAGACCGCGGCCATCCCCGACGTGATCGACGCGGTGGAGCACCGCAGCACGGCGCTGGACGAGGTCATGGTCAGCGAGGACGTAATCGAGGGCGTCGCCGCGTTCGCCCAGAAGCGCCGCCCCGTCTGGCACAACCGCTGACCCACGCCCCGGTTCGAAAGGAGGTCAGAGGACCATGTCCTTACCGACCCTGAGCCGGATCCCGGCCTTCCGCAAGGCGCCGCCGCGACGGCCACATGTCGGCCGCCTCCGTCCATGCGACAGCGCGCGGCCCGGCGCCTGGACGTCTCCGCCCGCTTCGGGAGGACGTCCGACGCCGGACCGCGCGCCGGTCCTCGCCAGCGGGTGTTCATGTGCTCACGGGGTGACGCGACCGCGGATGAGGTCCGCGGCCCGCTCGGCGACCATGACCACGGCCGCGTTCGTGTTGCCGCTGACCAGGGTCGGGAACACGGAGGCGTCCACGACCCGCAGCCCGTCGACGCCGCGCACCCGCAGCGCGGGGTCCACCACCGACCCGTCGTCGCCGCCCATCCTGGCCGTGCCGACCGAGTGGTCGGCACGGAAGGTGTGGGTGCGCAGGTAGTCCACCCACTCGGCGTCGGTCTGGACGGCCGGGCCCGGGCGCATCTCCTCCTCGACGTAGGTACGGGCGGCCTGGGTCGCGTAGATCTCCCGGACCAGCCGCGCCGCCTCGGTGAGGGCGACGACGTCCTCCTTCTCCCCGAGCATCTGGTGGCGGATGACCGGCGGCGCCTCCGGGTCGGCCGAGCGCAGCTCGACCGTGCCGCGAGCCACCGGGTGCAGCACGCACGGGTAGGTGGTGACCGAGAACTGCTTGAGCAGCTGCATGGCGTTGACGTCGTGGGTGAGCCGTCCCGACGTCCCGGGCACGAGGTCGGAGGAGTCCTCGTCGCTCACCTGGGTGGCGGACGGGCGGCCGACGATCCCGAACGGGCTGAACATGACCTGGAACGCGCTCGCCCCGGTCTCGGTCGTGCCGGCGAAGGCCAGCGCGTGGCAGGCCGGGCTCGCGACCGCGCCCCGCCCGCGCAGCAGGTAGTCCACGCCGTGGCGCACGACGCCGCTGGCAGTCAGCTCGCGGTTGAGCGTCCGGACGTTGACCTTGTGCAGGAACAGCGTGATCGGATGCTCCTGCAGGTCGCGGCCCACGCCGGGGCTCGGCGCGACGACCGGGATCGCGTGGTCGGCCAGCGCCCGCTCCGGCCCGATCCCGGAGCGCATCAGCAGCGCCGGCGAGCCCATGGTGCCCGCGCAGAGCAGCACCTCCCGGCTCGCGGCCACCTCCCGCGCCTCACCACCCACGGAGTACCGCACGCCGACCGCCCGGCCGTCCCTGATCAGGACGCTGTGCGCCAGCGCCTTCGTCCGCACGGTCAGGTTCMGGCGCCGTCTCGCGGAGCCGAGGTACGCCCGCGCCGTGTTGTGCCGGAACCCGCGCCGCTGGGAGAGCTGGGAGTACCCGACGCCGGTCTGCCCGCCCACGTTGTAGTCCTCCTGCCGGGGCAGGCCGGCCTGTTCGGCGGCCAGCAGGAAGACGTCGGTCATGACGTGGTCGATCCGGACGGGCGTGACGTGCAGCGGGCCGTCATGGCCACGCTCGGGCCCGCCGCCTGGCTCGTAGGTCTCGGTACGCCGGAAGTAGGGCTCGACGCTGGCGAAGTCCCAGCCTTCCGCGCCGCCGGCCGCCCAGTTGTCAAAGTCGGCCGGATGCCCACGCACCCACGTCATCCCGTTGATCGAGCTGCTACCGCCGAGGACCTTGCCGGCGGCCCACGGCTCGACGATGTCCCCACGGCTCGGGTCGGGCTCGGCCTCCCGCCGCCAGTTCGTGCTGGGGCTGAGCTGCTTGACCCCCGCGGGGACGTGGATGAGCGGGTTGAGGTCGTACGCGCCGGCCTCCAGCAGGAGGACGCGGCAGGCGGGATCCTCGGACAGGCGCGCCGCGAGGACGCAGCCCGCCGAACCTCCGCCGACGATCACATAGTCGTAGCCGGAGCTGTCCGTACGGCCCTTCATCACAGGACTTCCCGAAGGCGCCCGCCCGCCGGCATCCGGATCATCCGCCCTGTGGCGCGGCGAACGGGGCGAGCTTGCCGGACTTGTCGAAGGCGACGATCTTGCCGTCCTTGACCACCGAAGCGAAGGTGGTCGTGTTGAACAGGCGTGGCAGCTGCCCGCCGAGGGCCGTCCCCGGCTTGGAGAGGTCGACGGAGGGAGTGATGCCACCGGTGTCCACCGCGGTGAGGGTCGGGAGCAGCTTCGTGAACGCCTCCCGGGTGATGTCCGGCATCGAAGCGGCGATCTTGGCGAACGCGTTGACGCCCATCCACGCCATCGCGGCGGCGTCGTCGATGAAGTCGTCGCGGCCGGCCGCCTTCATCTGCTCGACGAAGTCGGCGTAGGCGGGCGCCGCGTGGTTGGCGAAGCCGACCAGGTAGAGGTTGTCCGTCGCGCCGGAGAGCTGCGACTTGACCAGGCTCTCCGAGTAGACCGGTGACGGCAGGGTGACCGTGCCCTTGTAGCCCGCCTGACGCACCGCCCGGATGAACTTGGACGCGAGGTCCGTGGTGAGCGCGACGACGACGGCGTCGGGGTTGGCCCGCAGCAGGTTCGCCACCTGCGGCGCGACGTCGGTCACGGTCCGGGGAACGGCGACCTTCGCGACGAGGGACAGTCCGCGGGGCTTGAGGACCGCGTTGTCCAGCAGCGGCGGCAGCGTCTCACCGGCCGCCACGTTGAGGTAGGCGACCGCGACCCGCTTGGCCTTCAGCACGTCGATCGAGAGCGCCACCTGGCCACCGACCGACGAGATCGAGCCGCCCTGGAGCGGAAAGACCGCCTTCGAGGTGAAGTCCGCGCTTGTCAGCGGACTGTCCCCGAAGACGGACACCCCGGCGGCCTCATAGACCGGGTTGGAGTTGGAACCGAAGTTGTTGGCGCTGGCGACGTCGGCGACGACGCCGTCGGCGATCGCCTTGCGAGCGCAGGAGGCCGCGACGTTCGCGTCGTCGTTGTTCGGGCAGATGGTGACCTGCAGCGGCCGGCCCTTCACCCCACCATGGTTGTTGATGTAGTCGACAGCCGTCCGGATGCCGGCGGAGTAGTGCTCACGGGTGAGTTCGTCCTCGATGCTCACCAGCTTGATCGGCGCGCCAGTCGCGGCCGTGACCGTGCTGGTGGGCGACACCCCCTTGTCGTCATCGCTGCCGCCGCAGGCGCTCAGTATGAGGGCCGCCGCCAGCGGTAACACTGCCAGGCTTCGCTTGCGCATGAGAACCTTCCCCGCGTTTGCTGAATGCTGGATCCAGGAGACAAGTTGCAGCTTGCCATGATCGGCGCCGCTCGGCAATCACTTTCGGTCACTGTCCGGCGGTCAGCCGTTCAGCCAGGACGGTTGAACCGATCCCGTGGCTCGGTCGACTGCCAGAGTTCGACCGGGACGCCGTCGGGGTCATGGAGATAGAAGGACCGGCCGTGCGTACCCATCGCGTTCACGGAGCCCGGCAGGGTGACGGTGCCGAGGGCCGCCAGCCGGGCGTACGCCGCGTCGGCGTCCGCGACATAGAAGGACAGGTGAGCCGTGCCGACGCGCGCGTGCCGCAGGGCCAGGTGCCCGTCACCGCCCGCGAGGTACTGGATGAGCTGCAGGACGAACGCGCCGCCGTCCACCTCGAGCCAGGCGACCCGCACATGGGTGCCCGAATTGCCAGAGAGCCGGTCGAAGTCGTCGGTGCATTCCTCCTGCCGGTGCCGCACGCGGGCACCCAGCACGGTCCGGTAGAACGCGATCGACGCCTCCAGATCGCTCACCGTCAGGCCCACGTGCCACAGCCGGGCGCGGATGGCCTCGGGCGTCACGCTGTCATCGACCCGCGTGGCCCGCCGGCCAGCCCGCCGTCGCGGGCATGACCTCCGCCGCGAACCACTCCAGACGGTCGACGTATTCAGCGGCGTCGCGCCAGGGGAACGACAGGCCGATCTCGGTGACGCCCGCCTCGACGTAGCGGCTGACAGCGTCTATCACCTGCTGACTGGCCGACGAGTCGAGCGCGCTCGCCGCGATCGAGCCGACGGGCGCACGGGCGCCAGACGGCGGGTGGGAGTCCAACGCTCGGCGCATCGCCTGGTTGCCACCCAGGATGGCGATCCGGGTGAAGACTCGCAGGTCCGCGGCGTCCCTGCCGGCCGCGCCGAGCTCGTCCGCCAGCTGGGCCATCCCGACGCGGACGGTCTCGGGCGTGGCGAGCATCGGTGCCCAGCCCGCCCCGAACTCGACGACGCGCCGCAGCGCCGCGGGCCCGCCCCCGCCGATCAGCAGCGGCACATGCGGCCGCTGCACACAGCCGCGGCCGAAGGAGAGGTCCGAGAAGGAGAAGAACCTGCCGTGGTACGACGGATGCTCCTCGGTCCAGAGAGACACCATCGCCCGCAGAGCGTCGTCCGTGCGCGCGCCGCGTTCGGCGAAAGGGATGCCCAGGGCGGCGAACTCGGGCGCGAGCCAGCCGACACCTGTCGTCACGTCCAGGCGCCCATCCGAGACCCAGTCGAGAGTCGCCACCGACCGGGCGGCGTGCAGCGGATGCCGGTACGGGACGATCAGCGCACTCAACATCAGCCGCAGTCGGCTCGTCGCACGCGCCAGGACCGCACCGAAGGCGAAGTTGTCCACCCAGAAGGCCCCCGGCGTTGCCGCCTCTCGTCCCGACTGCGACTCCAGGGGCGTGACCAGGTGCTCGGCCAGCCCCACCCCGAAGAAGCCGAGGGTCTCCGCACGCCGCACGACCTCGACGATCTCGTCGAGCGACGACCAGCCGTCCAGCGGAAACAGCGACAGCGAATATCTCATCCCGAACTCCCAGAAGCGCTCGCGCCAGGGTCGCGCCGATCACCGAGGGGCTGCCGCCCGACGCCTGGCGTCGTCCTGCCCGGCGAACCACGTTCCGCCGGACAGGGACGGTCCGCCTGGGCCCCGGCGGCTCAGCCCGCGGGCTGCTCCACCTGCTTCTCGGCCTGGTAGTCGGCCTTGGCCTTGGCGATGCCGGCGTGGAACCGGTCGGCCAAGCCCTCCTTGCGCTCCTTGGTCCACATGTAGGAGCCGAGCGGCGCCACCGTGTGCCCGGTGAACTGCGGCATGACGTCGCGTGCGAACAGCGACACCATCCGCTCGGTCGCCGCCGGGTCCGCCCAGTCGTGCGTCGTGAGCAGGAAGGTCCCGAAGCCGCCCGTGCGCAGCAGAAGCTTGTTGACGTACTCGACCGCGGCCTCCGGCGTGCCGATACACCCGTAGCCCRACGAGTTCACCCGCTCCACGAGCTCCTCGTGCGGGACGACCTCACCCGGCTTGATCATCTGCATGGGCGTGACGACGTGCCGGTACTCCATGAACTCCTGCAGACCGTAGCGGGTCTCCTCGATGGCCTGCTCCATCGTCTCGGCGACGTGGACGTTGCCGACGATCGCCCAGTCGCGGCGGTCCACGGTCTTGCCGTGCTCCGTCGCCTCGCTGGTCATGATCGACCAGGTGTTGGACAGCAGCTCGGTGGCGGCGTCGCCGGTGCCACCGATCGAGACCAGGCCGAGCCCGTGGCGCCCGGCGAGCTTGGGACCGGACGGCGAGAGGGCGGAGGCGACGGTCAACGGCACCCGCGGGTAGGTGTAGCTGCGCAGCTGCAGGCGGGCGTCGACCAGCTCGAACCAGTCGGTCTTGCGGTTGACCGGGCCCGGGGTGTCCAACAGCTCGAGGATCGCGTCCAGCGACTCCTCCATGCGCCGGCGCAGCGAGTTGTAGTCCATCCCCATCATCTGGGAGTCGGCGACCAGCGCGCCCGGGCCCATGCCGAAGCGGACCCTGCCCATCGTGAGGTGGTCGAGGAACATCATCCTGTCCGCGACCATCAGCGGGTGATGGTAGGGCAGCGAGATGACGCCCGAGCAGAGCTGGATCCGCCTGGTCCGCTGGGAGGCCGCCGCGATCATCAGCTCGGGCGAGGGGATGTACTCGTAGCCGCCGCTGTGGTGCTCGCCGAACCAGATCTGGGAGTACCCGAGCGCGTCGAGCAGCTCGACCAGCCGCAGGTCGGCCTGCAGGAGCAGGCTCGGGTTGCGGCGCGGGTTGTGGTACGGCGGCATGAACATGCCGAAGGTCAGCGGGGCGTTGACGGGCTCTGCCATGAAGGTCGGTGTCCTTTCCACAGCGCTGCGCGGACGGTCGGGCGGCCCACCCGCCGGGCCGCCGCCGTGCGTCGAGCGGGGCGTAGACGATCTGGAAGGCACTCCTCGATGCCGACGCGGCCGCGATCGCCGCCGACCCGTCGGGCCGGCGGGAGCGGTCGAGGCACCAGAGCGCGATCCGTTGACGGGTCGGGTGTCGCGACCTGTCGAACCATCCTAAATCCTGGATCCAGGAAGCAGCAAGCCTGGTTTCTCCCGCGCCGATCCCAAGGACCGCGGACCTGCGGGATGGCTCGCGACCCGCGGATTCCGGGCGGCAGCGCCGGCGCGGTCGACGGCCGTCAGACGGTCGCCGTCGAGTCGACCGTCCGCAGCCGGTCGCGCAGGTCCGCGGTGAGCCGCGCGGCCTTGCGAATGTGGCGCTTGGCGACGGCTTCGGCGTCCCGCGGCCGGCGCTCGCGCACGGCGTCGTAGATCRCCCGATGGTCCTCGTTGCCGACGCACAGCATCTTCACCGTGTCCGTCGGCCCCGCCACCCTCGGGTGCGCGACATGGACCCGCTGGACCAGYCGCGACGTCTGCATGTGCGAGGTCAGCCGGACCAGCGGCAGAAAGTGCAGCAGCTGGGAGTTGCCGCAGCCTTCGACGATGCTCCCGTGGAAGGCGCTGTGCGCGTGGGAGTACCGGGTCAGGGCCGAGTCGTAGGTCGACTCCTCCATCTCCACGAGGCAGCGCTCGAGCGCGGCGAGCAGCTCGGGCGAGGCGCCGCCCGACGCGAGCAGGCGGGCCGCGAGACCATCGATCACCTCGCGCACCTCGTAGCTCTCGAGCATCGCGTCGATGTCGAGCTGGACCACCTCGACGGTCTTGTTGCCGTTCGAGATCCGGACCAGCCCGTCCCGCTCGAGCATGCGGAACGCCTCGCGCAGTGGGGTCCGGCTGACGCCGAGCTGCCCCGAGAGCTGGATCTGGAGCAAGGGGGTGCCCGGCTCGAGCTCTCCGCGCAGGATCATGTCCCGGAGCACCCCGGCGACCTCGTCGGCGAGGCGGGGCCGGCCCAGGTCCGCGAGACGCGGCGACGGGTCGCCCACGCCTGGCACGGGAACGACGCGCGAGCCAGATACAGGCAACACCATCTGGTACTCCCCTTCGCGGTCGACCGCCCCGACCGGTCTCGACAGCCGCGCGATCGCGCGGCGCGGGTCGTCGCGTCCACGGCGCCGGTTTTGATCCTGGACCGCGACTGTACGCGGGATCCAGGATATCGGTGCGCCCATCGTCTGGCCATACCAACATCCTGGATGCCGGATTCGGGATCCCTCCTCGACAGCCGGGCCGCTCCCCAGGCTCGTCGTCGTCAGATCGGACGAGAGACCGAGGTTCACCATGCCCCACAGCCGCCCACCACCTGCATTCGCCGCGCCGAATGAACCCGATGCCGGCTGAGCCCTCGGATCCCGGCCGGTCCGTCAGCGGCCCGTCGGGGCCGGGCGCGACCGAGCGCACAGCCGACGGAGCCGGGCCGGCGCGGCCTGGGCCCGGGCCGCGGGCGCTGCTCTGCTTCGTCCTGCTACCCGGCGCCTTCGCCTACGCGGTCCTGCAGAACCTCGTCATCCCGGCGCTGCCCTCGATCCAGCACGACCTGGGCGCCGGCCCCACGGCGGTCACCTGGGCCTTCACGGGCTTCCTGATCGCCAGCGCGGTCGCCACCCCGATCGCCGGGCGGCTCAGCGACCTGGTCGGCTTCCAGGGCCGAGCTCCCCGGTCACTTCGCGGGCACGAAGCCCGCAGCCCGCGCGCCGGCTCGCGGCTGGTCACGCGGGCCCGCCCGGGCTCAGGAGGCCGACGCGGAGGCCCGCTCCTTCTCGTACTCGTACTCGTCGACGGTCCTGACCAGCACCAGCATGGCTTCCGTCGCCTTGGGCATGCCGGCATAGGCGGCGACATGCATGATCACTTGCACCAGCTCGTCGGCGGTCGCGCCGTTGCGGAGCGCGCCGCGGATGTGGAAGCCGAGCTCCCGCTCGAGGCCGAGGGTGGCGAGGATCGCCACCGTCACCAGGCAGYGGCTCTTCAGCTCCAGGCTCGGYCGGGCCCAGACATCCCAGGTACGTTCCTTGCTCCAGGCGGACAGYACGCGCGCCAACGGGGAGGTCACGAGGGTGGAGACGTCCTCCCGGATCTGAAGGCCGCCGAGAACCTTCTCGCACACCTCGACCCGCTGCCGCTCCGTCGTCTCCGCCACGGCCTAGCGCGCCCATGGCGTTCGACTCTTGATCATATTCTCGTTTCCGCACGTCGGGTCCCTGCCGGGGAACCGATCCGCCGCCATGCCAGGCAAACGGCCACCTTTCATGAACATTGACTCCTGGATACAGGTAGGTCTAACCTGCGTCCTGGATCCAGTGATGGCCGTCACAGGGTGAACGGCGTCCTGGCCACGACCCACCGCTAAGGAGACACATCGTGACCAGACACCCCGCAATGAGGCGGCGTATCTTAGGCGGCGTCTCGCTCGCGGTCGCCGCGACCGTCGCCCTCGCCGCCTGCGGAGGATCCGACAACGACCCGTCGTCGGACGGGTCCAGCGGTAC
>NZ_MOMC01000097.1 GCF_001983105.1 Pseudofrankia asymbiotica
GACGACGTCCAGGCCAATCAGGCCGATCGGCATCGGAGCCCGTGCCCGGGCGAGCTCCTCAGAGAAGACGAGCTGGTGCAGGGGCGTCAGCCCTTGTCCGCCGGACTCGCGGGACCAGGAAATGCCCACCCAGCCGGCGTCGTAGAGGGTACCCTGCCAGGCCTTGAGCACCTCGAAACGGTGGTCAAGATCGAGGGGCACGCTGGGGATGTCCGTGGCGGCGAGCCAGTCTCTGACCGACGCCCGATAGTCCGCCAGCGTCGGATCGTGTGGTGGGTCGGTCATGAAATCCTCATCGTCCTGTGTAGCGGGGTTCGCGCTTTTCGAAGAAGGCCGCGACCGCTTCCTTGGCGTCGTCGTATCCCGACAGCTCGCCGGTGAGGCTCTGTTCGAACTGGTACCCGGACCGGAGGTCCATATACTCGATCTGGTTGAGGCTCCGTTTGGCAATGCGGATAGCGACCGGGCTGTGTCGCGCGATCCGGTTGGCGAGGCGATGAGCCTCTTCGATCATGTCCGCGTCCGCCACGACGCTCACGATGCCGCCGTATGGGGCCAGCTCTGCCGCGGTCACGAGGTCCGCCGTGAGGTGCATTCGTCGCACCACCCCTTGCGGTACCAGCCGGGACAGATGCTTTGCACCGCCCATGGCGCCAACCTGGATCTCGGGAAGGCTAAACCGGGCACTCTCGCCCGCAACGACCAGATCGCACGACCCCGCGAGCGCCACACCGGTGCCGACAGCCACACCACGAACGGCGGCGATCACTGGCAGCGCGCAGTCATAGATCGAAATGAAGGCTTCACGGACCTGCAGCATTCGGATCGGGGCGTTGTCCGGGGTCATGGTGGCGAACTCCGCCAGGTCGTTACCGCCACAAAAGTGCTTCCCCTCGCCAGCGAGGATCACCACTCTTGCCTCAGGCGCGAGTTCACGGATTTTCGAAAACACTCCCTTGATCTCTGCATACATCGGTAGGTTGACAGCATTCACCGGGGGACGACACATCGTCACTGTCGCGACACAGCCGGTCGTGGCGATGGAAAGGAACTCGAAACCCACATCGCGATACTATCGTCCGACCGGTCGGTTGTCTACGGGTGGTCCAACGGGGGCTCGGATGCGTTCAGATCGCTCATCGCGTGCGGGCGCCGACGGGGCCCGGACCGCCCGTCGGAGGCGGCGTCCGATGTGGGTAGATAAGAGTCGACGATCTGACCTCTACTCGAAATCTTCTTCCCGAGGCCTAGAGGAAGGCGCGAACACGGAATCGAGGAGAGGCCATGCTCGGCGCCGGCCTCTAGCCTCGACGCACGCATGACTCCAGTGATGGTGGTGACCAGAGACTTGTGGGACAGGTGCGTGTCCTCGATCTTCACCGCCCACGGTCGGTCAAGCACTGGCCGGGTCGGGCGCCAGCTCGACCGCAGGGAACCTCTTCACACCTGGGTCGAATCGCCGGCGGCGAAGCCGGCGCCGTGTCGACAGGGAGAGACGTCCAGGCGAACAAGCCCCGCTAGAGCCTGGCCCAGGCGCGCCGTGATCACCCAGACACAACGGGTGGCCTCGCCCGCTGTCGGCGGGGCGATTCCCTTCGCGTCGACCTTGCGCATCGCCTCTTCAGGCACCGCTGACAACGCCGAAGATCACGCTTGGATCGAGTTCCTTGCGGCGACAGCGCTTTGGACCCGACTCGGCCGGTGCCGTTACAGGTCGAGCACGAGCCGAGGGGTACGGGATCGGGACACGCAGATCATCATGGTGCTGTTGGACTCTTGCTGCTGCTTGGTGAGGACCGAATCCCGATGGTCCGGAACGCCATTCAGAACGGTCGTTTCGCAGGTGCCGCATGTCCCTTCGAAGCAGGAGCCCAGCACGTCGATACCGGCGTCTGCGACGACGTCGAAGATCGTGTCGTCTGGCGCCACGGTGAGGGCGACGTTGCTTCGTTGAAGCACCACCTCGAAGTTCGTGTCGAGAACGGGCTTCTCCGTGGGCTTGGGCGCAAATCGCTCTAGGTGCAGAGCGCCGCTGGGCCATGTCACGCAGTGTGCCTCGACGGCGGCGAGCAGCGGCTCGGGTCCGCAGCAGTAGATAAGGGTGTCTGGCCTGGGTGAGACCAGAATCGTTGCTAGATCAAGCAGTCCTACCTCGTCTTGGGGGCGCGTGGATACCTTGGCCCCGTAGCGGTCGAGCTCGGGGAGGAACGCCATCGATACGCGTTGGCGGCCGCCATAGAAGAGCCGCCAGGCAGCGTTCGCGTCTTCGGCGGCGGCGATCATCGGAAGGATGGGCGTTATTCCGATCCCGCCGGCGATGAAGAGGTAGCGCGGGGACGGTTGGAGTGGAAAATTGTTGCGCGGGCCGCGAATCTTGACTACTGATCCTGYGGCCATCTGGTCGTGGATATAGAGCGACGTGCCGCGGCCAGCGGGTTCGCGAAGGACGCCGAGCCGATAGGAATACCGATTCGAGGGATCGCCGCACAGAGAATATTGGCGGATCGGCAGGTCGCCGATGATCAGATCGACGTGTGCCCCTGCGGACCACACTGGTAAAGGTTGACCCATGATCTCCTGTAGTTCGAGGCTGACGACTCCCTCGGCTTCCCGCTTCACCGCGCTCACTCGGACTGACCATTCGGACTCCGACCGATCCGCCGCTACCGCGCCCGTCGTGGATCCGATGACAACCTGATCCT
The DNA here is from genome assembly GCF_001983105.1 of Pseudofrankia asymbiotica. Lineage (GTDB taxonomy): Bacteria > Actinomycetota > Actinomycetes > Frankiales > Frankiaceae > Pseudofrankia > Pseudofrankia asymbiotica. The sequence continues at coordinate 2,703 of NZ_MOMC01000097.1, forward strand.
CTGGTCCGATATCAGCCTTCATAGCAGTGCTCATTGCTCAATGAGGCGCAAGGCGACGTTTGKGCAACTCGCCACCGCCTTGCGYACGATGTCGATCTCGTTGTCGTCCACCGCGCCGGCTGTGAGCAGTTGCAACTCTGCGGCATCGTCGAGTTCGAAGTAGGCCGGTGCCAGCGACTCGCAAACGCCGATGCTTTGGCACCTGACTGCGTCATGCAGAATTCGCAGCATGGTGGGCGTCCTCTCGGGTGCGCGGGAGTTGTGATTGACGGCCAGGTCGGGGTAACTGCTCTACCAGGCCACAGGCAGGCCATATGCCCCAAACACCATCGCGTCATGCTTGAAGTCGATGGTGTCGACGGCGACCTCGAGTCGGATCGAGGGAATTCGCGCCAGGAGCGTGGTAAGTGCGAGTTCGAGTTCAACGCGGGCCAAGTTCTGACCGATGCAGGCGTGAACGCCGAATCCGAAGGCGAGATGATTACGCGACGCGCGACTCAAGTTGACCACAGCTGGATCCTCGAAAACCCGCGGATCGTAATTCGCTGCGCCGCCGAGTGGAATGATGCCCTCGCCCGCTTTGACAGGGCACCCTCCGAGCTCAAAATCCCTCACCGCCTGCCGGGCCATAATGACGTCCGAGATCGACGTGACGCGAAGCTCTTCCTCGATCAGGTCGGTGACGACGGAAGGATCGGCCAGCAGCATCTGTGTCAGTTCGGGGTGCGACAGCAAGTGCGCCGTGATCATCGTGAGCGAGTTGGCGGTCGTCTCGTGTCCGGCGATAAGCATGACCAGAGATAGGCCCGCAACCTGGTCCAGGGTCATACTGCCCTTGCGGACGTTGTTGATGATCAAACGCCCAATGAGGTCGTCCTCCGTAGGATTGGCGTCCCGCTCCTGGACAGCCTTCCGCAGGTAGTCGAAAAGGCTTTGCTGTGAGGCGGCATGGTCCTCGGCGGTGGTTGTCCTGGAGAGAAGCTTGACAGTGACCGTCTCGAAGAATTCGTGGTCCTCATACGGCATGCCGAGGAGCTGGCAGATCATGCCGCTGGGAATGGGTAGGCTGAACGCCTGGTGGAGGTCGGCCGGTGAGCCAGCTTCGAGCATGCGGTCAAGCACATCATCGATGGTTTTCTGGATCCCGGGGCGCATACTGTTGATGGTCTTGGCGGAGAACGACGACGCGAGCGCGCGACGCAATTTGCCATGCTGTGGCTCGTCCATGAATACAATGTTGGACGCTTGGTCGACTCCGATGACCCCGCTGCGTGTGTTCGGAAAGTGCGGACTGAGACGATTGGCGGTGACCCCGTTGGTGACCTCAATGTCGCTGAGTAGGGTGCGGACCTCCTCGTAGCGAGTCACGACCCAGGCTGGGGCGCCGCTGGGGAGGGTGACTTTCTTGAGCGGTCCGCTGTCCCGCCAGCCGACATACTCGGCCGGAACCTCGAAGGGGGCTTCCCGTCTGGCGGGGAACGCCGGACACACCGCATTCGAGTCCTCAGTCTGGCTCACGGCAACCTCCAACGGGTGGTCATCGCTCACTCCTGGGCGAGCGACTTAAGGCACATGCTACGGAACCCTGACCCGGGGGTCCTGTCAAGCCCTTTCGACCAGCCKGTTGGTCGAAGCTCGGCCACGTGCAGTCGGCTGAGACCTTCAGCAGCAGGGGTTTGCCTCGGGCGATGGACTGGTTCGGAGCCCGTTGACAACCGTCCGGAAGGTCGATAGGCTCCCTTCGGCGAACGAAGGGGATTGGTATGGGCCGACTTGTGCTCTCTGACGCGATGTTGTTCGACGGCACAAACGTTGCATCCGGCTCGACGGTGTCCGTGGAAGACAGCAGGATCGGCGACGTGGTTGCYGGCGGCGCGCTCGACCGTGTGGACCCGGCCGATCAGATCGTGAACCTCGACGGCTACACGCTGATGCCCGGCATGACGACCACGCACTGGCACTCGACCTACCACGAGCTCGCCACCGCGCATCCGTTCGGTAACCAGTATCCGCCGGCCTACACCGCGTTGCTCGCGATGYGAGCCTGCGAGGCCGTGCTGAAAGCCGGCTACACCGGCGCGGTCAGCGCCGGCGCCGCGCACGAGATCGACTCCTCGCTCATGCGGGCGATCGACGATGGAGTGATCGTCGGCCCGCGTGTCCTGCCATGTTCCCGGGAACTGTCCACCACCGGCCATAGCAACGACTGGACTCCCTGGTACTGGGGCGTCGAGGCGCCCGGCGCCACCCGCATCTGCGACGGCGCCGATGGGTTCCGACTTGGGGTCCGCGAGGAGATAAAGCGCGGCGCCAAAGTCATCAAGCTCTTCCTGACTGGTGGGCACGGAGTACATGCGCCGGCGACCCAGAACGAGATGACACGCGACGAACTTCAGGCAGCGATCGAGACCGGCCATGCCCGCGGTGCCCTGGTCCGCGCCCACATCGCGAACCGCGACGCGATCCTGATGGCCGTCGACCTGGGTATCGACATCGTCGACCATGCCGACGGAATCGATGAGACCGCGATGAAGGCAGTCGTTGACGCCGGCGTTTTCGTCGTCCCCAGCCTATTTCTCGCGGAGTGGCGTTGGCCTTCGCTGCCTGAGGGGGGCAAGGTGTCAATCAAGGTAAAACGCGTGCTCGAAGAGGGATGGGAAGCCTTGATGATGATGCACGAGGGTGGCGTGAAGTTGACCGTCGGTGATGATTATGGAGCCGGTGGCTTTCCCCACGGCCTGCAGAACATGGAGCTACTTTCCTACGTCCGGAATACAAGCATTCCGCCCAAGGCGGTGCTGAGCTGGGCGACTCGCAACGGTGCCGAACTGGCCCGGCGCGGCGACGAACTCGGGACCATCGAGAAGGGGAAGATCGCGGACCTAGTGATCGTAAAAGGAAATCCGGTCGAAGACATTACGGTCATGGGCGACCCAGCCAATATCATCACGGTGATAAAGAGTGGCGAGGTCGTCGCGGGCTCGCTCCCGAACTGATAGGGGATCGATGGGCGAGCACGGGTTCTTTCGATCCTCCGAGATCACCGACTGGCATGTCCAGGCCGACGTCGTGGTCGTCGGAGCTGGCGCGTCCGGCCTCGCAGCCGCGGTCGAGGCAGTAGATGCCGGCGCGAACGTCGTGGTAGTGGAGCGATCGGGCGGCAGCGGTGGCGTCTCCGCGGTCTCGCGGGGAATGATCTACCTGGGTGGCGGCACGCCGCTCCAGACCGCGTGCGGCTTCGCCGACACCCCGGACAACATGGCTAAGTTCCTCCGCGCCGCCTGCGGTCCGGGCGTGGATGAGGACAAGCTGGCTGTGTTCACCCACGACAGCGTAGACCTTTACCATTGGCTGGAATCCACTGGTATTCGCTTCAACGAGAAGTTTTTGGACCACCCGTCGTGGGAGCCTCTCGACAGCGAAGGTCTGATGTACTCAGGCGGCGAGAACGCGTATCCGTTCAACGAGATCGCCGACCCCGCCCCACGCGCACACTGCGTCACCGCCGACGGCAACCAGACCCCGGGTCGAACCCTCATCGACAAGCTCGCGACCGCGGCTGCGCAGCGCGGCGTGCGGTTCGAGTATGACCTACGCGGCGCGCAGCTGGTGGTCGACGAGAACGACGCCGTCGTCGGCATGGTCGGTAGGCGCTTCGGCGCGGACGTGACCGTTCGGGCGGACCGCGGGGTAGTGCTCACCACCGGTGGATTTATCTTCAACGACGAGATGCTCGCCAGGCATGCCCCGCGTCTGCTCGCAAATGCCAAGGTCGGCCAAGAGACTGACGACGGCAGCGGGATCCGAATGGCGCAGGCTGTGCGGGCCGGCGTGCGGCGTATGGATGGTGGCGAAACGACCATTCTCACTATCCCTGCCCTTCTGATGCGGTCGGTCCTGGTGAACCAGTTCGGCCAACGGTTCATCAACGAGGACACCTACCCTGGGCGAGTCGGCCAGCACGCGTTCTGGCAGCAGGGTGGTGCCGTCATTCTCGTCTTCGATGAGGAGACGATCGATTCCATCGACCCAAAGCTTGCTGGACTACCGCCCACGATCGCCCACATGTTCCCGCCCAAACCCACGCATGCCGCGGAAACCGTTGCGGAACTCGAGGCCGACCTCGGACTGCCAGAACGTGCACTTCAGGTCACCATCGGCGAATATAACCGCAACGCAGTACTCGGGATCGACCCACAGTTCCGCAAGAACCGACGCTACCTTCGACCGTTGGCGGCGCCGTTCGGGGCGTTGGACATGCGCCAGCACACGTTCCGTTCGATGACATTGGGCGGGCTCGACACCACGCTCGACGGCGGGGTACGCGACTTCGCCGGTACGAGCATCGACGGCCTCTATGCCRCTGGCCGCGCGGCGTCGGGCATTCCGGCGTGGGGCTATTGCAGTGGCTCCTCGCTGGGCGATGGCCTCTTCTTCGGTCGGCGGGCCGGCTCGGCAGCTGCACGACGTGCACCGTCAGACTAGTCATGACTCGGCGATCGGGTCCGCACTCGTCCAATGCTTAGATCTTGCGTTGTGCTTGGACGGCCGAATGGCGAGAGGATACTCGGATGCGTTTCTGGCAGGCAATGACGATGGAACCGCTCGACGAGCGGGCCGCCCTATGCCAGGCAGCGGAAGCGGCGGGATACACCGGGGTCACGTTTGGCGAGCATCTGGTCACGCCGGCCTACGTCAAGTCCCGGTACCCGTACGCCCCGCATGGACGGGTCCCCTGGGATCCCGAGGCGCTCTTTCCCGACCCGTGGCAAGTCATCTCGGCGCTGTCAGCGGTAACGACCACGCTACAGTTCATGACCGCCATTTTTGTGCTCCCCCTCCGAGACGTCTTCACCGCCGCCAAGGCCGTCTCCACGGCCGCCGTCCTGTCCCACAATCGGATCACCTTCGGCGTCGGCGTGGGCTGGATGCGAGAAGAGTTCCGGCTTACAGGACAGAGCTTCGAGGAGCGTGGGGCACGAGCGGACGAGATGATCGAGATTATCCAGGGACTTCTGCGGGGCGGCATGTTCGAGTACCACGGCCGCTTCCACGACTTCGAACCCGTCCAGATATCGCCTGTCCCGACCAACCCCGTGCCCATCATCGTGGGCGGCGAGACACCCGCTGCGCTGCGCCGAGCCGCGCGAGCCGACGGGTGGATCACCTCGCCCCGCACCCCGGCCGACGTCGCACCGATGATCAGCCAGTTCGAGGCCGAGCGCACGAGGATCGGTGCGGGCGACAAGCCGTCCAGGATCGTCGCACTCCTAAAGGGAGACATCGCTATAGATCGATGTCAAAGATTGGCCGATGCTGGCGTCACCGATGTCGTGTTCCCGAGCTTGGTCACACATCCGACGATTGACCCGACCTCCACCGGTCGTATCAGCTTGATCCACGGCCGGGCCGCGCGGGTTATCGCCCGTATGGCGTAGGACGCGGACGGCCCATAAGCCGCAGGGAGTCATGAGCTTGACGCTCCGCTAGGCCCATGACAACCTCAAAGAGAACAGCTGCTCGACCGACCGGACGGTTGGAAGTGCGGCCCGGAGTGGGTATGCAAAGGAGCGGAAGGCYGTGGTGGAGCCGATGTGGAAGGTCACGCCGGGCACGTGGGAAGACGCTGAAGCCCTTGTCGGCACCGTGATCTCATCTACGGTCGGGGTCGATCCCGTCAACCTGTCCGACATTCGCCGACGGTTGGAAGTGCTGGCCTGGGACAGCGCGATCCACTACGACGAGGCTGCCGCACGGTCGGTCGGCCTCAGCGGGGTAGTCAGCCCGGTGACAATGAACATTGTGTGGTGTCTGCCGGCCTACTGGAGCCCGGGCGACGGCCCGCCGGAGCCGGGCGATCCCGCCCTGATGCCGAACTATCCATTCCCGCGGATTCCCGCGCCCGGTTCGGTCCTGTTCGCCGCAGGCTGCCGCACACGTTATCACACGCYGATGTACCCGGGCGACAGGATCGCCTCTCGTTCGACCTTGATAAGCGTGACGCGGAAACGACTCAAGATCGGTGATGGCGCCTTTATGGTTGTGCGCACCGAGTACTCGAAGTCCACTGGCGAGGCGGTCGCCACCGAGGACATGACCGTCTTCCGCTACACTCCCGAGGAAAAGGTCGCATGACAGCCAACCCGATCGTTTCCGCACGGGTCGGCGGTAGCCTCCGGCTCGCCGACGTCGCCGTGGGCGATGAGATGCCAGTGACCTCACTTCCACTGACGCTGCAGCGCCTAGTGATCGAGGCGAGCGTCAATCGTGACTTCACCCCAACCCATCATGATCCGGCGCTGGCTGTCGCGTCGGGCGCGCCAGCGCCGTATGCGAACACGTCGATGCTTATGGCGCTGCTAGAGGCGGGACTGCGTAACTGGATCGGACTCGAGGGGCGTGTGCTGGAACTCGATTTTCGGATGCGTCGTTTCAACACGGCTGGTTCTGTGCTRCGAATTGGCGGGCGGGTCACCGGCATCGGCGAACTCGACGCCGAGGAATCTACGGCTGCGCTCGACCCCACGGTCTGGGGTGCCGCTGACGTGCAGTGTTGGATCGAGGCCAACGACGAATTCACCGTCGAGGGCACGGCCCGGGTTGCGCTGATGAAGTCCGATGGGACGGCGGTCCATGAGTGAGCGTCGTGCCGCAGGTATCCTGGATCCGATGAGCGCCGAGGCAACCACCGCCGGACTCCTTTCACACAATGCCGCTCGGACGCCTGACAAGGTCTTCGTGGCCTTCCCCGAGGGTTCCTGGACATGCCGGCAGACGCTGGACCGTAGCCGGTCTGTGGYCAACGGACTCCGCGCACTAGGTGTCCAGCCTGGCGACCATGTGGCCTCATGGCTGCCCAATGGTCCGGAGGCGTTGCTGTCGTTGTTCGGCGTGAATTTGGCGGGTGCCATCCAGGTGCCGCTCAACACGGCGTACCGAGGAGGTTTGCTGGAGCACGCCCTGTCCCTGTCGCAGGCGAAGGTACTGATTGTCCATTTTGAGCTCGTCCGGCACCTGGAGCACATTGACCATCCGCATCTTCGCTCGGTCGTGGTAGTCGGCGGTGACGCTGCGCACGTTGCGGGGGCGAACCTCGACCAGGTCTCCTGGGCGGACCTGGAGGGTGCGAGCAGCACGGAACTGCCAGCCGAATGTGATCGCCATCCGTGGGACGACATGGTCGTCATCTTCACGTCGGGCACGACCGGACCGTCGAAGGGCGTGCGCTGCTCCTACCTGCACCACGCGTCGTACGCGGAGTGGTTCAGCGTCGGTGACCTCGGCGCTCAGGACCGAGCGTTGATCCTGCTTCCGCTGTTTCACGTCGGCGGGACGGGCTGGGTCTTCGCCGCACTCACGTGGGGTGCCTCGCTGGCCCTTCCGCATCGATTCGAGACGCGTCGATTCTGGGACGACGTCGCGACGCTCGGCGCGACCACGTGCACGATGGTCGGCGCGATGGCCAGCTTCCTGCTCCAGGAACCGGAACGGCCCGACGACACGCACAACGGATTGCGGATCGCCCTGGCCACTCCCTGGATGAGTACGTGGCCAGATTTTGCTCGCCGGTTCGGCGTCCGGCTGTGGGCCGGATTCGGGATGAGCGAAGTGCCTGGACCGCTGCGGGCAGACTTCCCCGACGGCGACATCACCGGATTGGGTCGCGAGACATCACCCGAGTGGAACCTCAGGGTGGTGGACGTATTTGACCAGGAAGTACCCGATGGGCACCCGGGAGAGCTCATCGTCCGCCATCGACGGCCATGGACTATCACCCACGGATACCTCGGCATGCCGGCGGCGACCGCCCACGTTTGGCGCAACGGCTGGTTTCACACAGGCGATATCGTCGTACGCCGCCCTGACAGAACATATGTCTATGTTGATCGGGCCAAAGATTCGATCCGCCGCCGCGGGGAGAACATCTCCTCGCTCGAGGTCGAACAGGAGGTCCGGGCCCACCCAGCGGTCGGTGACGCGGCTGCCGTCGCCGTGCCTTCCGAACGCTCCGATGATGAAGTGTTGGTCTTCGTGGAGCTTAACAACGGCGAGCAACTCTCTGCGGCAGACCTAATCAACTTTGTCATCCCCCGGATGCCGCACTACATGGTGCCGCGCTACGTCGAATTCGTTGACGAGCTGCCCCGCACTCCGACCGGCAAGCTCCGCAAGGTCGAACTGCGAGCCCAGGGCATCGGCCCCGACACCTGGGATCGTGAAGAAGCCGGCATCACGGTGAAGGCGCCGCGGTTCTCTACCATCGCCCGGGCCGGCACCGCGGCGACAGGTCAGGTGCCGTCGTGACCGCGCGGGAGATGGCCGTCATCGCAGGCGTGGGCGAGGCCCCCCCGACACCTGGTGGTTCCGGACGCACCGCTGAGGCGCTGACGCTGACCGCGGTGGCGGCCGCCTGCGCCGACGCCAATATCGCAACGTCTGACATCGACGCGATCATCAAGTACAGCCACGACACGTCCATGGCACTACAGGCGCTGGCAGCGACGTTGCGGTGCGAGGAACTGCGCTTCGGCCTTGAAGTGAACAATGGCGGCGGAAGCGGGGCCGCCCTGCTAGACGCCGCCAAGGCCCTGGTCACATCCGGTGCGGCCTCCTCGGTGCTGTGTTATCGCACCATCGTCGGCAACGACTGGGTCACCCGGATGAACCAGCCCGACGAAGTCCGTCCCTACTACATGGACACGGTCAACTATCTGCGGCCGGCGGGATGGACCKGCTACCTGCACACGTTCGCCTGCATGTACGCCGAACATGAGGCCCGTCATGGTACCACCAGGGAAGCGTTGGGCCATGTCGTGCGGCAGCTCCGCAGGAACGCGGCACTCAACCCGGCCGCAGCCTGCGCCAAACCGCTGACGATGACCGAGTACCTGGACCGCCCGCCGCAAATCGGCCCCTTTACGGACCTCGACGACTTCGCTGTAGGTGACGTCGCCTCCGCGGTAATCGTGACGACGGCGCAGCATGCGACCGAACTAGGCATATCGGGACCACGATGCGAAATCGTCGCCACGGCGCAATCCCACAACGACCAGCCGATGGCCTGGTTCGACACCCGCGTCCTGGCATCCACCGAGGAGACCACCGTGCGACATGTCGCTGATCAGCTCTATGCGCGGTCGGGCCTGACACCAGCCGACATCGACGTGGCCCACCTCTATGACTGCACCAGCTTCACRTTTCTGCACAACCTGGAGGAGACTCGGTTATGTGAACGCGGCGAAGCAGCTGCGCTCGTCGCCGAACCTGATTCACTAGCTGCGACCGGGCGTCGCCCAGCCAACACCAACGGCGGCGATCTCGCCGGCGGCTACAGTCACGGTTTTCGCCATATCTACGAGGCAGCGTTGCAGGTGAGCGGTCGCGCCCACAACCAGGTCCCCACAGCCGAAATCGCCATGGTCATGGGCGCCCAAGTAGGCCCTACATCTGGGGCGATCCTGCGTCGATGGGATATGACATGACAGGCAAACATTTTGCCGACGCCATACCCTGCCACATCGACGACGGGACGCAGGCGTTGGCGGCCGACTTCGCCGCGATGGCCGCCGACGGAGCCGGTTGGCACGTGCAGGGCTGCCGAGCGTGCGCCGGCGTGTGCTTCCCGCCCAGACTTCGTTGCCCGCATTGCGGATCGGCAGATCTCGCATGGGCACCGACCGGCACTGCTGGGACCGTCGTCGGTGTCGTTCGCGTCTCAGGTGACAATGACAATTTTCGTCATCGGGCACCRCGCCACTTGCGCGGACCCCAGGGATACGCCACCGGCATTGTGGAACTCGAGCATTGGCCAGGTGTGCGATTCCCTGTGCTGTTGGTTGGCGAGGATGCCGTGGCCGGCGTCGTGGGCGGGTCGGTCGTCATCGGCACGGCACGGGTCGGTGAACGACTCGTTCCCGTCGCCCGCTGCGCGCCGCTGGGCGTCGGCAGTTCTTGATACGCCGGTCTCTATTGCCTCGGCGACACCAGAAGTGGCCCAGCGTTGCCCGCGTGGGCAACTGACCATGGCAGAGGGAACCACTTTGGACTTCGAGTACTCGCAACGCACGAACGAACTGGTTCAGCGCGTGCGCCACTTCATGACCGACCAGGTAATACCGGCCGAGGCGGTGTACGAGGCGCAACTGCGCGAACAGACCGACTATCACCAGGTACCTCGGATCATGCAGGAGATGAAAGCAGAGGCGCACGCCGCCGGGCTGTGGAACCTGGCAATGACTCACGGCGACTGGGGCGCTGGATTGTCCAATCTTGACTATGCTCCTATCGCCGAAGAGATGGGCAGGTCGATACTGGGCAACGAAGTCTTCAACTGCGCCGCACCCGATACCGGCAACATGGAGCTCCTCGCATTGTTCGGTTCCCCGGAGCAGCAGAACAGATGGCTACGGCCTCTACTCGCCGGGGACATGAAGTCGAGCTTCGCGATGACCGAGCCCGACGTCGCCAGCTCGGATGCTCGCAACATCGCCACGAGCATTGAACGTGACGGCGGCAGCTATGTGATCAACGGGCGTAAATGGTTCACGTCGGGGATCTGCGACCCCGCGTGTGCGCTGATCATTGTGATGGGCGTGACCGACCCCGCCGCCCCAACATATCGCCAGCAGAGCATGGTGTTGGTGCCGAGGAACTCGCCCGGTGTCACGATCGTTCGCGACCTACCCTACTTCGGCTATGTCGACCGGATGGGGCACGGCGAGGTCACATTCACCGATGTTCGGGTTCCCGCCGCCAGCATCCTCGCAGGGGAAGGGGAGGGTTTTGCCTTGGCGCAAGGCCGGCTCGGCCCGGGCCGCATGCACTACGGCATGCGGGCGATCGGCATGGCCGAACGTGCGCTGGAACTGCTCACCCGGCGGGTGCTCGCGCGGCGGGCCTTTGGAGCTCCGCTGTCTGACAGGGGTGTGATCCGGGAGTGGATCGCCCGAAGCCGAATCGAGATCGATGAGGCGCGGCTGCTCGTGTTGCGCGCCGCTTGGCTGATGGACACGGTAGGAAACAAGGCCGCCCGTACCGAGGTCGCGGCGATCAAAGTCAGCGCCATGGGCGTCGCCCACCGGGTCATCGATCGGGCTATCCAGGGACATGGCGGTGCTGGCGTCACCGATGACACCCCGCTGGCCCGCTTGTATGCGTTGTCGCGAGCGCTGCGAATCGCGGACGGCCCGGATGAGGTACACCTGCGTACGATCGCGCGACTTGAACTCGCCAAGTACAAGACTGAACCCCACAGCGTGGCGTGAAGCGTCGTCGATAGTGCTCGGCCGATCGGTCGATTGTGATAGGAAGGATTTGCAATCGTGCAGAGGAGCGCCCAGTGACCGGAGCGGCGATCGTTGGCATCGGTGCCACGGAGTTCTCCAAGGACTCGGGGCGCAGCGAACTTCGGTTGGCGACGGAGTCGGTGCTTACCGCGATCGCCGATTCCGGTTTGGATCCGGCGGATGTCGACGGAATCGTGTCGGTGACCATGGACAACAACGACGTGTCCTCCGTCGCCCGGGCCGTCGGCATCCCTGGGCTGTCGTGCTTCTGGCAGGTGCCATGGGGCGGTGGGGGCGCGTGCGGCTGCGTACAGGCCGCCGCCGCGGCCATCGCCACCGGTGCTGCCGAGGTCGTGGTCTGCTTCCGCGCCATGAACGAGCGGTCCCAGCAGCGCTTCGGACGACCGAAGCCGGGAGGCTCAGGTCGCGGCGGGCTCGTCACCAGCCGGGAGGCGGACCTGTCGTGGGCGACGCCCTTCGCTTGCGCCACCGCCGCCACGGCCATGGCACTCAGCGCCCGGCGGTACATGCACGAGTACGGTGCGACGAGCGAGGACTTTGGTCGGGTCTCTGTAGCGGCCCGCGACTTTGCCGCGACCAACCCGAACGCCTGGTTCTACGACAAGCCGATTACCCTCGTCGACCATCAGGCATCCAGGCTCATCTCCGATCCACTGCGGCTGCTGGACTGTTGCCAGGAAAGCGACGGCGCTGTCGCCCTTGTCGTCACCAGCGCCGAGCGGGCCCGCGACCTCAGGCAGGCGCCGGCGTACATCGCGGCGGCGGCGCAGGGGATGGGTCCTCAGGTCGTCAACATGGCCAGCCCGTATGGCGATCTGGCGCGAACACCCGAGACGTCATTGGTCGCTGAGCAGCTCTGGCGTCGGTCTGGCATCGGGCCGGCGGACATTGCCGCGGCGATCGTGTACGACCACTTCAGCTTCGCCGTCCTGATGCAGTTGGAAGCGCTGGGGTTCTGCGCGCCCGGCGAGGCCGCGGGGTTTGTCGCCGACGGTCACACGTCCCGAGGCGGTTCGTTGCCGGTCAATCCGCATGGAGGCCAGATCGGTGAGGCCTACATCCACGGCTTCAATGGCATCGCCGAGGCAGTCCGGCAGCTGCGCCGCACCGCTGTCAACCAGGTCGACCATGCTGACACGATCGTAGTAACGTCCGGGTCGCACGTACCGACCAGCGGCCTTGTACTGACGAAGGAGCTGTGACGTGAACGGAACCTACAGGGACCGACCACGTCCGCACATCAGCCAGGACACGGCATTCTTCTGGGACGCGGCGCTCGCCGGGCGTCTTGACGTGCAGCGGTGTATACCCTGCGGCACCCTGCGGCACCCTCCAGCGCCCGCATGCGGTAAATGCCATTCATTCGACTGGACGCCGGCCACGATGTCAGGCCGAGGCGTCGTGGAGACCTACACGATCCATCACCACCCGCCCGTRCCCGGCTTCACCTCCCCGCCCGTGGTCGCCCTGGTCCGATTGGCGGAAGGTCCCCTGATGATCAGCAATATCGTTGGCCCCGGAGCATCCGGGGTCACCATCGGCGACGAGGTAATGGTGGTGTTCGTAGAGATCGACGACGACTATGTTGTCCCCCAATTCGCGCGGATCATCCGTGACGATGTGGACGAACGCGAGCATGCATGACTGGTCTGGTATGGGACCAGGTGCGGCCGGGCGACGATCTTCCCGACCTGGCGTTCCCAATCACGATGAAAGGGCTAGTGCTCGCCGCAGCCGGGACCCGAGACTTCATGCCCTATCACCATGATCGAAGGTTTGCCCGGTCCGCCGGCTCCCGCGACGCGTTCGTCAACACGATGTTCAATCAAGCGCTGTTTGGACGGTTCACAACCGACTGGACGGGACCAAATTCAGATCTCGTCTCGCAGTCGCTCCAGATGACTGACCAGCTGTGCGTCGATGACACARCCATCGTGCACGGTCGGATCGGCCGGACATGGCAGGACGCATCCGGGTCACTCGTCGAACTGTCATTGTGGATCACCGCAGGCGACCGGGTGACGGCCCGATCGGAAACCGTGGTTAGCATGCCTTCGGCCAGAACGGGTCCCGTCGGGCCGCGGCGCCTCACGCCCCTCAAGCCCGCCGTCGTCGGGGATGATGTCCCCGCCGAGGTGCGACCGCTGATCGGCATCGCCAAGACCCGTTCGTCGCCGTATCCCGTGAGCGAAGCCCAGATCGGCTACTGGTGTGAGATGGTCCGCGACCGCAATCCCCTCTACGCCATCGGCAGTGAGGCCGACGCCGGCCGATTCGGTGGGCCTATTGCCCCTCCGACGATGCTCATGACCTGGGGCATGCCACGCGGCACACAGACCGGCGTTGACACCAGTCACCCGGATATTGGCGCCCCCAGCGACGAGCCATGGCCCGAACCGCCAGCAACCGAGATCGGCGGCTATCGCATGAAGGCGGCGACTGAGATCATCGGCGTCTCTACCGATTCAGAGTTCGGTGACCCCGTGCGCCCGGGCGACCAGGTCACAATCAGCACCGGACTGAGGGGCTGCAGCCCCTTGCGGCAAACCAAGCTGGGACTCGGCTACTTCGTCACCAACCTCAGTGAATTCTCCGTAGGCCAGCGCCTGGTCGGGCGGGTGCTCATCACCACGCTGCACTACGGCATCGCCGAGCCAGGTGACGGGCATGCATCCGTTTCTCCCGGGTCCTCCCAAACCCAAGGCGTGTGAACATGCAGGTCTACGCGTTGATCGACTCAGAGCTCCCCCTCGGTGATACAGGCGCCTTCGCAGCTCGGATGGAGGCGATCGGCTACGACGGGGTTCATGCCGTTGAGACCATCCACGACAGCCTCATGGTGGCGGCGCTCGCGCTGGCAAATACAACGACGCTGCAGGTACGGACCGCGGTCACGGTTGCGCTGACCCGCAGCCCCATGCTCATGGCACTGCAGAGCTGGGACCTTGCCCGGATGTCTCACGGACGTTTCGAGCTTGGACTGGGCAGCCAGATCCGCGCCAACATCGTCGATCGTTTCTCGATGGCCTGGAGCGATCCGGTCGGGCAGATGCGCGAATACGTGCAGTCGATGCGGGCCATCTTCGCCGCGTTCCAATCTGGAAGCGAACTCGAATTCGTCGGTAAGCACTACCAATTTCGGCGCCTCCAACCAGTGTTCAACCCGGGACCCATCGACAAGCCCCATGTGCCGATCTGGCTTGGCGGGGTCAGCACCGGCATGGTGTCCGTCGCGGGCGAGGTGGCCGATGGGCTCGTCACCCACCCTACGAACACGACCCCCGAGTACATAGACGAGGTGTGCCTGCCAGCGTTGCATTCTGGCGCTGAGAAGGCTGGCCGCCGGCTGTCAGATGTGCCGGTCATCGCGAGCTGCCGCATCATCACTGGCGCCACACCCGCCGAGATCTCCCAGGCCCGTGAACAACATCGACAGCGACTGGCGTTTGTGCTCTCCACTCCGTCCTACAAGTGGACGCTCGATCGCTATGGACTTGGCGACATCCACGACCGCCTCCGCGCCTTGACCCGCGAAAAAAAATGGTCCGCAATGGCCGAACTGGTCGACTCGCGGGTGCTCGACGCGCTGACGCTGGAGTCAGACTACGCCAACCTGCCAGAGCGCCTCGACGCCTGGCTCGGCGAGAGCGTGTCAGGGTGCGTCGTTCCGCCGCCCGCGGATCCCCGCGATGATGACGAGTTCGCGACTGTGATTGCCCGCATCAAGCAAACGCGCTCGGAGGTCGGCGACGGCCCGGACGCGGGAGCTGCAACCCTCTAGCGAGGGTGTGTCCGACTTCAGTAGCAGACAGCCGCAACACCACGAAGGTCAGCCCTGACTTCCGCCAAATTAGTGCGCACTGCCCGGTGAGACGATCTGCGCGAGTGCGGTGCGCAGGTCGGCCGAGAGGGGGTCCTCGGCGGTGAGGAACTGCTCGTCGGCGCGGATCTGGATGGTGCGGTAGCGCCGGGTGGTGCGCACAAACCGGCGGATGGACCAGCCGGTGCGTTCCTCGACGTGGCGGACGACGGCGAGGGCGGCGAACACGATGGTCAGGTGCGCGTCGATCGACTCACGTTTGTGGTGGTAGATCGGCCGGATGGCAAGATCGCTCTTTGACATGCGGAACGACTTTTCGATGCTGAGTAGGTGCCTGTAGGCCTCGAGGACGAATTCCGGGGTCGGSTTGTCGATGTTGGTGATGTAGCCCTTGAACCCGGCCAGGGCGCGGGCCTTGGCCTCGAGAGTCCGGTTCACGGACTTGCCGGCGCCGGTGAGCTGGACGAACCGGTTGCGCTTGATCGGGGTCTTCCCGGCGACGGCCTTCTCGGCTTTGGCGACCTGTTCGTCGATGCCGCGCAGGGTGCGCCGGGCTCGGTCGGCCTTTACTGGTAGTAGATGACCTGGTCGCGGCGCTGGTCGGTCAGGCCGGCGGGCCAGGGCTGGGTGAAGATCTGCCCGTCGGGAGCGGCGTCCGGGTGCTCACGCCGCCACGCCGCGACGACGTAGGGAACCTCGGGGATCTTCATGCCGAGGATGAACGACAGGCCCTCGGCCTCGATCGCCCGGCGGTTGGCCTCCGAGATCATGCCGGCGTCGGCGACGACGGTGACGACGGCCAGCCGGTGAGCGGCCATGAACGCTTTGATCACCGGGAGCATGGTGGTCGTCTCGGCCTTGTTGCCCTCGAACGCCTCGACCATCAGCGGGAAGCCGGCCGCGTCGGTGAGCAGCCCGACGGTGATCTGCGGTTCGAGGCGGCGTTCCTTCGAGTAGCCGGACTCGCGGAACCCGTCGCCCTGGTCGGTCTCGAAGTAGAGGGTCGTCACGTCGTAGAGGACCAGGCTCGCCGGTCCCAGGCCGGCGTGCGCCGCGCAGGCCGCGGCCAGGCCACGGCGGAAGGACTCGGTCGCGTAGGTCGGCAGGCGGCGCTCGATGGTGCGGTAGGCGACGGGGCCCGCGCCGACCTCGTCGAGGACCCGTGGCGTGTCACGCTTGCTGGTCGGCTCGATGATCCGGGCCAGGACCAGAGCACGGAACACCGGGTCGCCGCCGGTCGCCGTGGCCAGACCGACCGCGTCGTAGGCGCGGCACAGCGCGTCCCACAGATGCCCCATCCGCGAGGCGACGATCGGCAGCGGCGCACCTGATGAGCCGACCACGTCCAGGCCGAGGTCGAGCTCGCCCTGCCCGGCCGCGAGCCGCTGGTTCGCGACCGCCTTGAGGGCCTCGAGTTCGGCCTCGTCGTGCGCCGACCCGATGTGGTCCATCGTCCGCGAGCCGCGCCGGTTCGAGTACACGATCTGCACCGCGGTCGCGCCCGACGCGGTCCGCACGGTGCGCACATACGCCACGAGCCCGCAGCCTAGAGGCCCGGGTTAGTGCACAAAAACAGCGACCTCGATCAGCGAACCCACAGGTCAGCGACCCACCGACGCGATCAAGTCGCGATCATGACGGAGTCAGGCCGTTGCGAGGCGCCCCGGCCATGGACCTCCGGCGTCCCGGGGCGCGGCCACCGCGGGCTCGACGCATCAGCTGATCGGCCTGCCGCACCGCATTACGGGTTCCAGCGGTTGGTAGCTGGTGCCGTCGTCACTGACCCGGACGAAGTCGAAGCAGTCGGAGGACCTGCCGCGGTTCGTCGCGAGGTCGATCGGCCCCGGCAACAAGCCTCCCCCGTCATAGTTGTGCACCGCACGCAGGCCCTGGACGAATGCCTGGCGAGTCGGGCAGGGGCCAGCGGCCTGCAGGCCGTGGAGGAACAGGTCGGCGGTCAGCCAACCGTAGAGGGCAGCGTCCTGGGCCGGGGCCTGAATCTGCGGAGCGTATGTCTGCATCGCCTTGAGAAACGCTCGGTGCGTGGGACCGCCCGCCTCGAACGGTACGAAGGTCGTGTAGATGACGGTGCCGGCGAGGGCCGGGCCGAGCTGCGCCAGCAGCCTCTGGTCGTAGCCAAACGGGACGAGTACCGCCTTGAGCTTGACGCCGGCGGCACGGACCGCAGGAAGAAGTTTGGCAAGCACGTCCGGGAACAGGACACCGGCAAGGGTGTCGACATTCGCGGCCTTCATCCGCGCGGCCAACGCCTCAAAACTGGTCACGTCGTTGAGCGCCTCGACGGTCAGCTCGACCTGGACACCTGCGGCTTGCAAGCTCGCGCCAAGCTGCTGCTGGAATGCCTGCACGGCCGGGTTCAGTGCGCTGGTCACCAAGGCGGCCCGGGTTCCGCCTTGGCCTCGGACGAATTCGCCGTAGACGGTGGACGAACCGCTTTTGGGCGCAACATAGAACCAGGAGAACATGTTCTCGTAATCATTCCAGGCGGCTTCGGCAGCCAGTCCGATGGCCGGGATGTCCTGGCCGGCGAGGTACTGCGCCGACCCGGCTGCCACGGCTGGTCCTTCGAGGAGGCCGAAGGCCTCCTCGCTCTCGACGAGTTCTCGGGCCCCAACGAGGTTCAAATGCGGGTCCGAGCCGTCGTCCCGCCAGGAATACACGATTTTCCTGCCGTGTACGCCGCCCTCGGCATTTGCGACCCCCAGCCGGGCGTCGACGCCGGCCCGGAACCCGAGCGTGCCTGATGAGGTCGCTCCGGTGTCGCTGAACAGCAGGCCGGCTTTGACCTCGGTGTCCGTCACACCCGGCGCCGTACAGTCGACCGGCTGCCCGTTTCCCGCGGAATCCCCCGAGGCGCCGCAGCCGACCAACCCCAGGATACTCAAAGCGACAGCGGCCGCGACTTTCTGTCGTAACAACCGCCACTTATTGCCTAAGAACATCTGACCGACTCCAATTTTGTCGAGACCCGCGTTCACCTGCCGTGCCGCGCGGCGGCGGGGTAGGCGCCCCATCCTTGTCCGCGCCGGCGAGGCGGACGAACCGGTTGCGCTTGACCGGGATCTTCCCGGCGACGGCCTTCTCGGCCTTGTCGACCTGCTCGTCGATCCGCGCAGGGTGCGCTGGGCCCGGTCGGCCTTGTACTGGTAGTAGATGACCTGGTCACGGCGCTGGTCGGTTTCGCCTAGCCAGGGCTGGGTAAAGACCTGCCCGTCGGCGGGCTCGGTGTCGGGATGCTTCGTGCGCTATTCCTCGAGGACGTAGGGAACGTCGGGGATCTTCAGGCCGAGGATGAACGACAGCCCCTCGGCCTCGATCGCCTTGCGGTTCGCCTCGGAGACCATGCCGGCGCCGGCGACGACCATGACATCGGTMAGCCGGCGGGTGGCCATGTACGCTTTGAACACGGGGAGCATCGTCTGGGTCTCGGCCTTGTTGCCCTCGAAGGCCTCGACCATCAGCCGGAACCCCGCCGCGTCCGTGAGCAGCCTGACCGTCGCCTGCGGCTCCAGGGCGGCGTTCCTTCGAGTAGCCCGACTCGCGGGCCCCGTCACCCTGGTCGGTCTCGAAGTACAGCGTCGTCACGTCATACAAGGTCAGGCTGACTGGTCCCACCCCAACGTGGGCCGCGCACGCCGGGGCCAACCACTGCCGCCAGACAGCGGCGGCATACCGGCGCAGGACAAGCTCGATGGCGGCTGCAGGACACCGCGGCGACCCGGCCTCTTCGAGGACCGCTGCGCGTCCAGTTTCGACGTCGGCTCGATGATCCGCGCCAGGACCAGGGCACGGAACACTGGGTCGCCGCCGGTCGCCGTGGCCAGGCCGACCGCGTAATAGGCCCGGCACAGCACATCCCACAGATACCCCATCCGCGACGCGACGATCGGAAGCGGCGCCCCCGCCGAACCGGCCACCTCCAGGCCCAGGTCGAGCTCACCCTGCCCGGCCGCGAGCCGCAGACAGGCCGCCGCCCTGAGCGCCTCCACCCCGGCCTCGTCATGCGCGGTGTGGTGGCGTCCGCCGCCGTGAGGCGTCCTGTCGTCCGTTCAGGCGGGCCCGGAGCCGTACGCCACAGCGCCTGCCGGGGTACGACCATGATGGCAAGCTCAGGGTGATCCGCTTGAGGTGCGCTGCAACTCGACCGTGGCCCGACCGCCGGGGCTTGGGCTCCCGTCCGCAAAGTTGCTGGTGCAGAGCGCATCCGAGGCCGCGCAGTGGCCGGCGGTGCCCTCACGGGCCACGGTCAATCGGGTCCTCGCCCGTCGCGGTCTTGCTTGAGTCCCACCCGCGACGGCGCCCCCGACACGGCGCACTGCACCGGTTCGTCGGCCCCGCCCGCAACGACCTGTCGCAGATGGATGGGTTCACTCGCCCGCTGGCCGACGGCTGCATCACGACAGTGATCGAGATCGTGGACGACTACAGCCTGCTGCTCGCCGCCTGCCACGCCGCGACCAGCGAGAACGCCCGCGACGTCTGGGACGCCTTCACCTGTGACGTGGTGGTCAGCGACGGGTTGGTCACGGTGACGCGTTCGGTCCCCGTCGAGTACCGGTTCGCCGTCGTTGGACGAGTCATTGTAAGCGACAGGGACCGCGCTGACGGCGGTGCGGTCGGGTGCTTCGGTGATCTCGATTCTCGCTGAGCCTTGCTGCTTACCGGCCAGAAGGCGACGGGATCCAGGTTCAGCGGCGTACGATTCTCGAGCTTGGCCATCATGATCCTGCCGGTCCGGTCCGATACGCCGTCAGCCGACCTGCCAGAGCGCGCTGAACTGCGCCGCGTAGTCGACCGGCGTGTCCACGGACGGGCGGACCTTGCCAATGGTGTCCGCGGTGTAAAGCTGCACCTTCGGCCCGAGTTCTTCCTCGGCCGCCGGCACCGCAACACCTTCGGACAGCCGCAARGCGATGTCCAGGGCGTAGTACCCGGCGACGTATTCGGCCTGGTTCGTAACGACCTTGATCTTCCCGGCGAGCATGTCCGCGATGTTGTCTTCGCGGGCAAGCGTGGTGYCGACGGTGACCTTTCCAGACAGACCGGCAGCCTGGARCRCCGCCGGGAGTCCGGTAAGCATGTCTCCAGTCAGTGAGACCACGTAGTCGATGTCGGGATTGCGGCGCAGCTCGCCGACGATCGCCTGCGGTACCGAACCCGACCCCAACTGCCCGATTGTCACGTCGAGCTCGTGAATCTTACACGACGGGCAGCCGTCTGCCACCGTGGACTTGATGGCCGACATCTGGGTCTTGAAGACTTGGAACTGCGGGGCGTTGACCACCAGCGCGTTGGCCTCACCTTTGGAGTCGGCGATGAACCAGTTGGCGATGGCCTCCCCCTGCTTCGTGTAGTTCTTGGCGCCCTGCACGACATGGATTCCCGAGCTCCACGTGGGAGTCGGCGGATTGGTGAGACCGAAGACGATCAGAGGGACGCCAGCGGCTTCATACGCGTCTTTTTGCGAAGCCCAAAGGCTGGGATCCGTGCCTGCCATGATGACCGCGGCCGGCTTCATCCGCAGCGCGGTGTTCAACGCGGAGATGAGCGTCGAAGGGTCCGCGAGCTTCGACGGGATCGTCGTCAGGTTCCACCCGACCGAAGCAGTCGCGGCCTCGAGCGACGTCTTCCAGTTGGTGCAGGAGACCACGTCGCAAGCAATCAAGACGACGGTCTTTCCTGGTTCTGGCTTGCGGGGTAATGGTGCGGTGATTCCGATGGCGGTCGCCGGCTGCTTGGCAGCAGCAAGCCCCGCTTGCGCCGTTGCGAGCRCAGCGGACGAGCCCGGACCGCCGCTGCCCGTCGTCGGYGGGTCTTCACCACCCGAGCCGCACGCGGCCACTACCGCCGACATGACGACGGCTACGACCGTCGCCGCCGCCAGCCGGTGTGCCCTCCGGAAAGGCTTCCTTACGTAGCGTCGCGACATGTCCGTTGCCTCCAGTTGTCGAAAACCCTCAGGATCGCGCCAGTCGGATGCGCGAAGCCCAGTACGTCCGCCCGTACTTCCGCCCACCACCGGTCAGTGGCGTGGAACCTATCGTCCGACCGGGCGGTTGTAAATAGCGCCCCTTAGGTCCGACCCACACCCCAGGTCGAGTGGTCGGGAGKAGTTTCACTCCCAGTTCCACCGGGACCATCCGTGACAATCCGGTGTCACACAGCTTCCGCTCGGGGTCTGGCCACCGAAATCGGGACCAGCCCCGGTGTCGATCGCCCACGTARCRGGCCCTAAACCACCTGCCCRGTTCCATTCCCAGCAAGCCTTCGACCTCCACCGCGACAACACACCTGCCGCCCCGCGGCACCCAGCCGCCACGTGACAAGCCACTCGACCGACCCCCGCCGACAGTCCATCGAGACACCGGAGCGCGACAGCTCCGTCTACCGTTCCCGCGACCACCACCAACCGACCGATCGGACGCCACCAGACAACCCACACCGCAGAGGACCCGGCGATGCGCGCGCTGCGAAAGTCCCACGGCCCGGTCCTGGCGCAGGTCTCGGCCTCTCGGTCGCCGGGCGGCTACTGCGCCGAGGGCTTGCTCTGACTGGCGGCTGGATCGACACGTTGGCGCTGCGCGGTGGCCGCCTCGCGTTCAGCGCGGGAGACCTGGGACGGCACGACGCCGCCGCCGGCAGTGCACGCCCTGCTACTCAAGGACCCGGCTCGTCCTCGCGTCCCTCGGCTCGGCCCGCAGCCGGGCGATGGCTGAGACCCGACCGGACAAGGGCGTCACCCTGCCCGTCTACGCCGACGGACTGACCGAAGCCCGGGACCGAACGGGATCCTGTTGGGCACGGACGGCCGTCCCGGGAGCTTGTCCGTACGACGGACCGGTCGCCACGACAACTCGTGGCCGAGGTCCTCGAAGCTGTCGCTCGCCATGGCGGTGACGTGTCAGCGGTGAGCGAACCACGCCGTCGACACCGAACACCGCCAGCGGGTGCCGGTTACCCTCGCCCAGTTCGCCCGTCCGATCGGACCGACCAGCCGATCAGGGCCTCGCGCGCCCCGCATCTTCACAACGCGACGGGCCCCGTCGACTCAACTACGGACCGGAGGACTCGGTAGTTATGACACCACCTTCCCGGCCCCTGCGAATTCAGACTCGGGCGGCTCCGCTGGGGCAGCCGACCCCAGCCTCCGTTTCTTGCCGACCGGCGCCCGACGCTGCTGCCATCCGGCGAACGCGACCGCAACGATAAGCGCAAGCCCGCTGAACAGTGGGTCGAGCCACTGAGCGCCGGTAACGAACTGCAGGCCCTGGATCCCGGTCGCCAACACAAAGATGGCGAGCATGGTGCCAAAGACGTTCACCCGGCCAGGAGTCACCTGCGTCGACCCGAGAAAGACCGCGGCGAGGGCCGGAAGCAGGAGCGTGCCGCCGTAGGTCAGCGACGGTCCGTTGAGCGATGCATAGCAGATACCGGCGAATCCGCCGATCGTGGAGCCGAGAGCAAGAGAGACCCAGATCCATCTGTCTACGTTCACTCCTGAGAGCCGCGCCGCGTCGGAGTTGCCTCCGACCGCGTACAGGTACCGACCGACCGGTGTGTGG
>NZ_MOMC01000098.1 GCF_001983105.1 Pseudofrankia asymbiotica
CATCGAGACACCGGAGCGCGACAGCTCCGTCTACCGTTCCCGCGACCACCACCAACCGACCGATCGGACGCCACCAGACAACCCACACCGCAGAGCTCAGTCCGCCTTGATGGCGGTCTCAAGTCGCTMGACTGCGGCGAGCAGGTCCTCGATCATTTCTGCGACCACCTGACGGGCGGGCCGGATCGTTCGGATCTGCCCAACGGCCTGGCCGACGACAGGGCTCAGGAGCCTGGTCGCCGGCGAGTCCGGGTGGTGCGCGACACGCGTGACCCACCGACGGGGGTTGTGGACGAGCTTGCTCTGCATCGGCATCGGCAATGGGACGGTGCTCTGCCTGCTCCCACGCGTCGGTCCAGCCACTACGCAGCACCCGGCAGGTCATCCCGGTGAGCGAGCGCGTCACCACCGCCTCCTGGGAGGAAGCTCGGAGGAACAGCCGTCGCGCTTCCGGGGTACTCTTCCCCTCCTGGGTGCCGAGCCACATCGAACCGCACCGCACTTCGGCCGCCCCAAGGCCAGCGCTGCGGCGACCTGATGGCCTTCGGCGATCCCGCCCGCGGCGAGCACCGCCAGCCGGGCCACTGCGTCCACGACCTGGGGAGCCAGCACCATAGTCGCGACCTTGCCGGTGTGTCCGCCCGCTTCGGTTCCCGTGCAATGACAAAGTCGACCCCGCCGCTTTGTGCCGAAGCGCGTAGTCAACTGATCCGGCCTGTGCACCAACAATGACCCCGGCGGCGTATGCACGTTCGACAACCTCGCGTGGCGGGGCGCCGAGAGCGGCCACGAGGACATTGGTGTCGTGCTCGAAGGCGACGTCGAGGACCAACCGCATCGTCCTCGGATCGATCAGATCGGCCTCGAGTGTGGCCGGTGGAGCGGATGCGCGAGCGTTCGGGCATGGCGGGATCCGGTTGGTCGCGCGGGCGGCGGACCAGGGCGGCGGCAAGTTTGCTTGGTAGCGGCTCGTAGCCCGTGCTGAGGGTTTCTGGCGGGTCCTGGCAGCGGGCGGGGCGTGGCTGATCGGCCCTGGAAGCAGGCGCGGACATGACCCTGGTGATCATGGAGGTTCCTACGCCGTCCGTGATGTTCCCGAGGTGCCATGCCCGCCGCACCATTATCGTCGGCTGCCCCTGTGCTGGATCAGCTGGCCGCCGCTTCAGGGCCGGCGGTTGGTCGCAAGGCCACGCCGGCTGATCTGCTCGCCGTGTTCGAGCAGGTCACCGACCCGCGAAAGCCCCGAGGCCGTCGTCATCGGCTCCCGGTCCTGCTCACGCTGGCGACGTGCGCGGTGCTCGCCGGGGCCAGGTCGTTCACGGCTATCGCCGAGTGGGCCGCCGACGCCGGCGAGCAGGTCACCGGCCTGCTCGGGATCGTGCGGGTCCCGGACGCTTCGACGTTCCGTCGGGTCCTTGCCCGGCTTGATGCCGACGCCCTCGACACGGCGCTGGGAGCCTGGGCCGCCGCCAGGACCACCCCCGGCCAGGGCGAACAGCGCCGGGTCGCGGTTGACGGGAAGACCCTGCGCGGCAGCCGGAACGGCGATGCCCCCGGTCGGCACCTGCTCGCCGCGCTCGACCAGCGCCACGCGGTCGTGCTCGCGCAGTGCGCCGTCGACGCGAAGACGAACGAGATCCCGAAGCTCAGGGACCTCCTCGCTGGCCTGGACCTGACCGACGTCGTGGTCACCGCCGACGCCCTGCACACCCAGGACGACACCGCCACCTGGCTCACCGACCGCGGCGCGCACTACCTCCTGATCGTCAAGGCGAACCAGCCCACCCTCCACGCCCAGCTCACCGCCCTGCCCTGGACGAAGGTCCGCACCACCGCGCGGACCACCAGCCGCGGCCACGGCCGGCTCGAACACCGGACCGTGAAGACGACCGAGGTCCGCGCCGGCCTCGGCTTCCCGCACGCGGTCCAGGCCGTCCGGATCACCCGCCGCCGCAGGTCCCTGACCAGCGGGAAGAGCACGACCGAGACCATCCACGCCGTCACCAGCCTGCCCACCCACCAAGCCAGCCCCGTGCTGCTCGCCGGCCTCGCCCGCGGCCACTGGGCCATCGAGAACAGGCTCCACTGGGTCCGCGACGTCACCTACGACGAAGACCACCACCGCGCCCGAACAGGAAACGCACCCCAGGTCATGGCCAGCCTCCGAAACCTCGCGATCACCATCCTGCGCCTCACCGGCACCACCAACATCGCCCAGGCCCTACGCCACCACGCCCGCCACCCCGAACGACCCCTCGAAACGATCAAAAAGGCCAGTTGCTAACCAGCAACTTTGCCGCCGCCCTGGGCGGCGGACGTCTCCGAGGACTCGGGAACACCGAGCGGCCCTCCTTCTCCCAGGCGTAGCCGAACTCGACGGCGTTCTCCTTCGTGTCCGCCACATCGACCTCGAACCCGTCGATCGCGAGCAGCAGCCGGTCCCGCAGCCACGCGCCCCGCGTGCCCAGGATCGCGACCTGGCCCGCGACCTGTTCAAACAGCTCGGCCATCACCGCCCGGCCCAACCGCTTACGGACCCGCGTGATCCCACCAGCCGTCGGTGGCGTCCACGCCGCGTCCCAGCAACCGAACCGGTCCAGCGACCCAGTGACCTTCGCCGCGACCTCGGTGTAGTCGTCGTCGGGAACAGGCGTATTGCCAACGTCAGATACGCCGTCACATGCGGCGGCAACTTCCCACCCGCGCGCTGCGCGCCGCCGTCACCAGCACCCCAACCGCCGCCTGGTCCGGGGTCACCATCGAAGTCACAAATCGTGACCAAACCACCCACCAGCACCGCCGCCACGCCGCACCGACCCAACAGGAACAAGCAGACCCAGCCGACCCGTCACGATCCAACTAGGTTAAACGGCATTGGGTCAGGCCCCGGCGGCGCCGGCGCCGGGGCGCTGCCAGGCCTAGTTCGGCCATCAGCGTCGCGACAGTGTTCTTCGACACCGACCAGCCCCGGGTGCGTAGCTCCGCCGTGATCCTTGGTGAGCCGTAGAGGCCGCGGTGCAAGTGGAACAGCCAGCGTACCGTCTCGACAAGCGCCCGGCGCCGCGCCCGACGCACCGACACATCGCCGTGGCGCCACTTGTGGAACCAGGACTCCGACACGTTCGGCAGCCGGCACGACAGCCGGTAGGGAACCTGGTACTCAGCCCGCTGGGAACAATGAACCCGGTCAGCTCTGCCGGCCCGCCCGGCCCATCGCCTCGTTCACCCAGAGGGCACGGATCGCTTGAGGACATCACGCTCCATCGTGAGCCCCTTGACGCCCCACGCCCGTTGGCTCAAGGAAGCGCCAAAGTTTTCTCGGTCAGCCCGTCGCGAAGGACGGCATGACGCGCCCGGGCTCCCAGAAGGCCTTCAGCGACGCGACCCGACCGTCGTCGTTGACGACGTACACCATCACGAGGTCGATCGTCATGCGGCTCCCGTCGGGGAACGAGGTCTTGATCCGGCCAACATTCGCGCAGGCGTTGCTGCCCGGGTTGGCGAACGACTCGTAGATTTCGAACTCGAACCTGCCGAGCGGCTCGATGACCAGCTTCCAGAAGGCCAAGATCCCCTCGTGGCCTCTGTGGCCCTTTCCCTCGGGGTCGAACATCGACGGCCCCACCGGGTCTTCGATCACGGCGTCCTCCGCGTACACCGTCAGAAACTCGGCAAGGTCCCCCTTGGCCACCGCGGAGTAGGAGCGCTGCGACGCGATCCGGGCCGGATGCGAGTCGTTCGGTGCGGTCCAGGTGATGGCGTCCGACGTGATCATTGATTTCTCCTATAGAGCGGCGGCCAGGATGCAAGTCCGGTCAGTGCAGGCCGGGTTGGTCTGCTGGTCGGCCTTGAGGGCGTTGAACACGGCCCGCACCAGGCGTCATTTCAGACAGCGCCGGGCCTCGGTCTTCGAGTCTCGGCGGCGGGGCGTTTGTCGTAGTAGGTGTCGCCGAGGCCATCGAGTCGGATCTGGGTGACCGCGACGCGGTGCAGCGCGGCGTTGAGCCGCCGGTTGCCGGCACGGGTCGTCCGGACCGGCCAGCCGTGTTGGAAGCTAATCGAACACAACCAGCCCCCGCATGACTTGACCGCTCAACAGATCGTCATATCCTTCATTTATCTGGCCCAGCGAATAGGTCTTCGTGGCCAGTTCGTCCAGCAACAATTGACCGCTCTTGTAGAGACGCATCAATTTTGGAAACTCACTTTGCGCATTGCATCCGCCGAAAAGATTGCCAACAATTTCCTTTTGCGACAGGACCAGGTCGGCAAGGATCACGTCTGCTGTCATTGYCCCCGCCACAGGGACCGATGTCAAACAGGCGCGGCCGCCCTTGCGCGTCAGAAGCAACAGCGGCTTAAGCATGTCCGGTGTCATGAGGCCGGCGCACAAGATGGTCTTGTCGGCCATTACACCCCGTGTCAGGTCCCCAACGAGTGGCAGCGCCTCGTCCATGCTCGACACGGCATGGGTTGCGCCGAAGACCTTCGATTGTTCGCGCCGAAAATCGAAAGGATCTACAGCGACAATGGTCTCGGCGCCAGCGATTCGAGCACCCTGGATAGCGCTAGAGCCAATCCCCCCCGCTCCAACGACTACCACGGTGTCCCCAGCCTCAACACCAGCTCGGTGGACCGCAGCACCGAAACCCGTAGCCACACCGCAGCCCACGAATGAGGCAAACTTCAGGTCAATGTCATTGTCAATCTTGACGCACGAATCCTGGTGAACGACGAGGTCGGGCGTGAAAGTCCCAAGCATAGAGAACTGGCGCAACTCGTGACCGCGCGCGCGGACGCGCGCCATACTGTCCGTGATCGGAAGCCCATTTGTGATGACGGCGCCGTAATCGCACAATTGAGACGACCCACTTGCACACCAGCGACAATGGCCACATGAAGGCATGAAAGCGAGAATCACATGGTCGCCCTCCACCAGCCGAGTGACGCCAGGCCCTACCTCCTCGACCACGCCTGCGCCTTCATGGCCACCGATGAGGGGTAGAGTCATCTCCAAATCGCCCTTGACGACGTGGTCATCGGTGTGGCAAAGCCCGGAGGAGGCGAGCTTGATGCGGACCTCGCCGAAACGAGGAGGATCGATCTCGGTATCTTCGATGACCCATGGCGTACCTACTTGCCACAGGACGGCCGCTCTCGATTGCACGGGGGACCTTTCGGATGTCGGTACGCGGACTCTTAGATGTAGATGGCTTTGGTCTGCGAATAGGCGTGGAGCGCATCGGCGCCCAGTTCACGGCCGATTCCACTTTCCTTATAACCACCGAACGGTGCGTTGATCGCCACGTTGTAGCGATTCACTCCGAATGTTCCGGTCTGCACCTTGCGGGCTATTTCGAGCCCGCGGTCTGGATCAGAGGTGAAGACACTCCCCCCCAAGCCAAAGGGCGAGTCGTTGGCCAACCGAACTGCCTCGTCGTCTCCCTCATACGGGATCACCGCGATGACCGGGCCAAAAATCTCCTCTCTCGCGATTCTCATGTCATTTTTCACATTCGCGAAGACTGTACCCTCGACGAAATATCCTCGATCGAACCTGGTGGGGCGACCACCACCCGCTGTCACCTGCGCCCCTTCGGCGATCCCTGCCTGAATGTACCCAGTGACCCGTTCGAGTTGACTCTTACTCGTGAGCGGGCCCGCCTGCGTCTCGGGGTCGAACGGGTCGCCAATCGTCATCTCATCCATGGCCGATGACAACGCTTCCACCATTTCGTCGTACCGACTCCTCGGCGCCAGAATGCGCGTGTTCGAGTAGCACGTCTGGCCGGTGATCGGGATGACGAAAGTCGAGAGGTTCCGAGTGAAGGTCTCGACCTCCACGTCATCAAGGAGAATGCCCGCCGATTTGCCGCCAAGTTCTAGGGTGACTGGCTTCAAGAGCGACCCAGCAGTCCGTGCAATGGACTTGCCTACCACGGTTGATCCAGTGAATGCGATCTTGCGGATCAAAGGATGACGTACTAGCGCCTCGCCAGCGGTGACTGCCCCTGTCACATAGTTGATGACGCCCGGCGGAAATCCGGCCTCCACCGAAGCTTCGGCAAGGTGGATCAGATCCAAGGACGTCTCCGGAGACGGCTTGATCACCACGGTGCAGCCAGCCGCTAGTGCAGGACCCAACTTCCATGCCAAGAGCGCTGTTGGCCCATTCCACGGCACGATCAAACCAGCAACACCAATAGGCTCGCGGCGAACGATGGTGGTTGTCCCGTCAGGCGCTTCGACTTCTGTCTCGACCTCGAAGCGGTCCGCGAGATCAGCGCTGTAGCGGTAAACCGAGTCGACGTGTATTTGATTCCCAAACGTCGCGAAGCCGATTGGAGTGCCGTTCTGCTCCGAAACAAGACGAGAAATAACATCGCTACGCTTCAATAGCGCGTTAGCGAGAGCGCGAATGTAGCCGGCTCGCTCTTTGGGCGTAAGCGCCGCCCACGCAGGTAAGGCTCGGTCTGCTGCTCGCGCCGCCATATCGATATCGTCCGCACTGCTGTCCGCCACGCTGCCAATTACTTGCTCGGTGGTCGGGTTGATCACCGGAATCCTGGCGTCCACCGAAGACGGAACGAACTGCCCGTCGATGTAATTTGTCGCAGTGGTCACAACCAACTCCTTGCATTTGTAATGACGGCAACACATTGGGATGACCGTGCGGGTCCGGCCGGCCTTGAAGTCAAAAAGCGTGCCGCCCCTTCGGCCACTTTTCAATCGACTCGAAGTGCTGAGGCAGGACACGCCTCAACAGCGGCGTGGACTCGGGAAAGGTCGGCCGGCGCCACCGATGGCGAAAGAATAATCAATGCACCGTTCTTTCCGATCTCGAAGTGAGCTGGGTCAAGAACCTCGCAGATTCCGTTCCCCGCACAGCGGTCTCGATCTACGACGACGGTGTGCACACTGTGCTCCTGCGGTCGGCCCGATACGTTGGAGGCAGTAGGGATTCTCCTGTTTCCGGGCAATTTTTTCTGTGTCTCATCGGATTCCGCCACCACGTTAGTTGACGCTCGCAGGCAGGCGCTTCACGCCGTGGATGGTCTCGCTGTAAAGAAACTCCGGTTCACCCACCCGCAGCTTAGGAAGTCTTGTTAGTATCTCGCGAAAGAGCGCCTTAAGCTGAGCCTTAGCGATGCCATTGCCCATGCAGTAGTGAACTCCCCCGCCACCAAAGGCAATGTGACGGTTCGGGGAGCGATCGAGGCGGAATGCACCAGGCTCGTCGAAGACCGACTCGTCGCGATTCCCCGAACAATAAAAGAGACCGACCTTATCGCCTTCACAGATGTCGATGCCGCGCAGGTTGATGTCCGCCGTGGCGGTCCGAGAAAACGCAATGACCGGAGAGGCATGCCTGATGAACTCCTCCACGGCCGCGCCGATGCGACCGTCGAAGTCTTCTAGGAGCCAGGCGCGCTGATGCGGATTCTTCTCAAGCGCGATCACTGTGAGTGTCGTGGACTGTTTCGTCGTGTCGAGGCCAGCGCCACATAGCAGTACTAGAATGGCGCCGATCTCGTCTTCGCTAAGCACCTTCCCGTCGATCCTCACCGTRCCCAAGGCTGTGAGGATGTCCTCCTTCGGCTGCTTGCGTCGATGACTCACCAATTCGACGCCCATCGCTTGGATCGCAGCCGCCTGCTCCAACATGAAGTCGAGGGTGCTCGTGCCTTCTGGCAGGAACTCAGGATCACGAGATCCGATCAACTTGTTGCCCAAATCAGCGAAATGCTCCGTTAAAGAGTCAGGTACTCCAATCAGGTCCGCGACGGTCTGTAGCGGCAGCTTCGCCGCGACCGCGCTCACGAACTCGATATCGCCGGCTCCAACGGCGTCATCGACGATCTTGGCGGCTCGCTGATTAATCTTGTCTACGAGCCCCGCTACGGCCTTGGGTGTGAAGCCCGCACTCATCACTTGGCGGTACTTTGCATGGTCTGGAGGATCCATGGTGAGAAAGGTCGGTACACCAACGAAAGGCGTGGGTGACAGGGCGACCGATTGAGTGGAGGTGAACAGCTCGGGGTGCATACTGACGTATCGGA